>JBILEB010000082.1:0-30599 GCA_044352295.1 Myxococcaceae bacterium | reverse complement strand
TAGTCGTGCGGCGCCAGCGAGCTTGCGCCGCTCAGCCTCGAGCAGGGGCTCCTCGCCAGCGACCAGCTTCGCCGCTCGCAGCTCATGGGCCTGGAAGCGCAGAAACTCGGTGCGGGCGGCCACTGAACGCTCGTCGCCGCCGAGCTCGGCCAATCGCAGCTCGAGCGAGCGATGGGCCTGATGTCTGGCCTGGTATTGCGCCAGCGGACCGCCGTCACCATCGAGCTCACCGAACCGGTCGACGAGCTCCCGGTGCCGGATCTCGTCGTACAGCGTGGCGTGCTCGAGCTGACCGGCGATGTCGATGACCCCGCGCATCACCTGCTGCAGGACCGAGACGGTCACCAGGCTGCCGTTCACCCAGGCGCGGCTCCGCCCACTGGTCGAAACGGTTCGCCGAACGAGGACCTCTTCGCCCCCGGCCTCGATGCCCGCCGCCTCGAGACGCTGCCGAAGGCCGCTGGAGGCCACGAAGACCCCCTCGACCGACGCCTCCTCGCACCCCGCCCGAATGATGCCCGCATCGGCGCGCCCGCCCGACAGCAGCACCAGGGCGTCGATCAGCATCGACTTGCCGGCCCCGGTCTCACCCGTCAGCACCGTCAACCCGGGTCCGAGCTCGACCTCCACCTCATCCATCACTCCGAAATGCCGTACCTTGATCGTTCGAATCACGTGCCTGCCTCCCGACACTGAACACCCTATCAGGTCGGGCTGACATCGGCACGGCTCGCGCCGAAAATGAATGTAATTAATGGTACTTAGCGCGAGGCAGTGCGGGCCGATGACATCTGCACCACCGCTTCGTCGCCGATGGCCAACTCCCGCAAGCTGTTGGTCACCAAGCAGGTGGTGGCCTTCGACTTCACGTCCATGGCGATGCAGCGGCCGACGGCCTCACGTGGGAACGCAGGGTCGTTGGCGTTGGGGTTGAAGAACCGCTGCGTATCGCCCATGTCGCCGGAGCGGCTAATGGTGAAGAAGTTGCCCACCTTCACGCCGTCGTCGGCTCCCCGGTCGATGATGACGAAGAACGCCTCGCCCGGGGCGCCGGTTCCGTTGACGCTCTTGATCAGCGTGCCGCCCTTCACCTCGCGCTCGTTGGTTCGGGGCGCCACCGACCGGACCACGGACTCGCCGGCAGGGCTGACGGAGTCGCCCCGAGTGACCTCGAAGAACGAGTGCGTCAGCGCGAGCGTCGCGACGTTCTTCTTGGTGTCGATGGCCAGCACACTGCCCTCGGCCACGATTCGGGTCAGGTAGCCGTAGAACTCGTTGGTGGCCGGGTGAAAGACCTCGCCCCCGTCTCGGAAAATCACGCATGAGTCGCCGACCTTGAGGGACTTCTTCGCCGAGACGTCGACGTACACGGTGCCAGGGGCCGTGATGAACGTCTCTTCACGGAAGGACCCCATGATCCGGGGCGACTCCTCGAGCTCCTTCACCGTGACGAACCCGGGAATGGAGGCGCGATAGGCGTCCTTCGGCTGGAAGAGAATCGTCCCGGCCACCGTCACGCCCTCGTCGTCCACCATCGCGCCCTGCTCGACATCGGGGACCTCGGTGCCGACCTCGACCTGCGACGGCTGGTCCTCGGCCCCGTAGAACCGCACGTTGTTGCCCGGGTAGATCCAGTGCGGGTTGGCGATCGCGGGGTTGTAGGACCAGACCTTGGGCCAGTACCACGGGCTGCCCAGGTACTTGCGCGAGAGGTCCCACAGCGTGTCGCCGCGCTCGACGGTGTGCGAGGCGTTCGGAGCCTCCTTGGGGGCCGGCTCGGAGCCCGTCTTCGGTGGGCTCTCGACGGTAGCGGCGCCCTCCATGCCCGCGGCGTCTTCGTCCTGATCTTCGGTCTGGGCCCACGCGGGAGCAGCGAGCAGGAGGCCGGCAGCGGCAACGGTCGAGAGGGGGCGGCGCATGATCATTCCTTCCGTGAAGCGGGCGAAGCAGCGAGACGGGCCTGGGCCGTGGTGGCGGCCTGGGTGCCGGGATAGGTGGAGACGATTTTTTCCCACGTGGCGCGGGCGTCAGCCTGGCGGTTGAGGCGCGTGCGGCACTCGGCGAGTTTGAGCAGCGAATCGACGGTGGCGTCGCCAGCCGGGTACTGGCGAATGGCCTGCTCGAGCAGGTTCTCGGCGTCCTTGAACTCGCGCGCGGCCATCAAGCCAACCGCTGCGTAGTAGAGCGCGTTGTCAGCCCGGGGGTGTTTGGGCCAGTCCCTCGCGAACTGCTGCAACTGCGTGACGCCGCCCTCGGGGTTTCCGGTCTTGAGCGCGTCGAGGCCCGACTGGAACTGCTGCTCGACCAGTGCTTCGTCGGCGGTGTCCTTCGGCTCGTCGTCGCCCGGGGACAGGTTCGTGAGCAGTCCTTCGGGGGGCTCGACCACGTCGACCTCGGTCGAAAGCCGCGAGGGCGCCTCTTTCTTCGGCTTGAGCTTCACCACGGTGAGCGCGGGCATCTCGTCCTTCTTCACGACCTGAGCCTCGGGCGCTGACTTCGGGCTCACCGGACTTGCCGCCACCGGAGTGGTTCGAGCGCTCGGCGCCGCAACCACCTTCACTTCGGACTCGAGCTTGTCGAGTCGCGCCTCGATGCGGCCGTTCTCGGCACGGAGCGCGCGCAAAGACGCGAGGAGCTCCTGGTGCTCCGCACGTGAAACCTGATCCGTCGCGCACGCGCAGAGCGCGGCCGACATGCTGGCGACGAGGAGACGAATGATGCCTCGAAGATACGGACCGGGCTCTCCGCAGGTCAAGAAATCGGCCCTGCGCGCAGGTGCTACAGCGCTGTGTCAGAACACACAGCGGATCAGCGAGAGGTGGCGCCCGGTCAGCCCCGCATCGCGACGATGCGAGAAGAAGCGCTCGTCGCAGCGGGTGCAGTGTGGCAACACGTCCACGTGGCTGTCTGGCACGCCCCGCTTGCGCAGCGACTCGGCCACCGCCCCTGAGAGGTCGAGGTGGACCTTCGCTTTGCCGTCGACGCGGCGGATCACCCGTGCCCCGAAGGCCGCCTCGAACCGCTGGGGCAGGTCTCCGTCGACCTCGAAGCAGCAGGCCTGAATGGCCGGCCCGATGGCCACCCGCAGGGCGTCGACGGTCGCGCCGCCTCCGACGAGCCGGTCAATCGTGCGCCCCAACACGTCGCCGATGACGCCGCGCCACCCGGCGTGCACCGCCGCGACCTGCCGCCCAACCGGGTCCTCGACGAGAATGGGCAGACAATCGGCGGTCTTCACGCCCACCACGAGTCCTGTCGTTCGTGTCCAGACGGCGTCGGCCTCGCCCACCGGCAAAGGTGCGCTCCCCTGCCCCGCGCTCGTCGCCTCGAGCACCGTCACGCCGTGCACCTGATGAACGGTCGCCAGCTCGCCCGGCGCCCCGCCGACGGCTTGAGCCAACCGCCGGAGGTTCTCTGCGACGGCGTCAGGCGCGTCCCCGACCGTCACGGACGCGTTGAGCGACGCGAAGGGCCCCTGAGACACGCCGCCATGCCGGGCGGGGAAGCCGTGGGGGACGTTGATCACCTTCGAGCGGAAAAGCTCCATGGGAGCGCCGAACCGTATCCCACCCCGGAGTCGGATCGAGATTGACCGGCCGGGGGGCTCGCGTATCTGCGCAGGCCGTGGGGACCCTCCGAACCATCGGGCGCAAGCTCGTCGTCGCCATCGCGCTCCCGACGCTCGTCGTCGCGGTGCTGGGCGTCGCCGTGCTGTGGCGGCAGACCGATCGCGCCGTTCGGGAGGAGAGCCGCCAGCAGGCGCTCGGCCTGGCGGCGTTCCTCGCGACGAGCTTCGGCTCCGTCGAGCGGACGCCCCCTGGCACCACCTCGCGCGTCGCCCATCGGTCGGTCACGGCGATCGTCCGCAGCGATTGGTCGGGCCTCAAGGTGGCCAGCGACATCCGCGTGCTCGACTCGAGCGGCGTGACGCGCTGGTCGCGACGCATCGAAGAAGAAGACAAGCCGTTCGCCGAGGCGGCGCGGCTGCTCGACGCGCGCACGGGCCAGGCGTCCTTCGCGGCGCCCGACTCGGTGTGGCCCTGGAGCCGGGGCGGCGGTGGCGAAGTCATCTATCCCCTCGGTGGCGTGTCGTGTGGTGGCTGTCACACCGGCGCCGAGACGCTCAAGACAGGCGTGATTCACCTCACGGTCGAGGAGCCCTCCCTGCGAGCCCAGGTCTCCGACGTGTTCCTGTCGGCGCTGTGGAGCATCCTGGGCTTCACGGTCGTACTCGTCGCGGCGGTCGCCCTGTCGCTGCGGCTGCTGTTGACCCAGAAGCTCAAGCGGCTGGCGCGCGCGATGCGTCGGGCGGAGGGCGGAGACTTCGTCGTTCGCGCGCCCGATCTGGGCGACGACGAGCTCGGGTCGCTGGCGCGCTCGTTCAACGGCATGCTCGAGAAGCTCACCGAGTTCAAAGTGACCGAGATCGACACCCAGCGCGATCTCGATCGGGCGCGGGCCGACCTGCAGCTCAAGGCCGAGCTCGAGTCGGTCAACGGCCGGCTGGCCACGCGGGTGGATGAGCTCGAGGTCGTCTTCGACTTCGTGCGCACCATCGCCTCGACGCTCGATCTCGACGAGGTGCTCTCGCGGATCACCGCGGTGCTCCCGACGCGCCTCAAGGTCGACCGCTTCTCGATCATGCTCCTCAACCAGGACGCGAAGCTCGAGGTGCTCAAGGGGTTCCCAGCGAACGAGGGCAGCGAAGGGCTCCTCTTCGAACTCGGAGAAGGCATCGCCGGGCACGCGGCGTTCTCCCGCAAGAGCGTCTACGTGCCCGATCTCGAGCAGGAGCAGCGCTTCAAGGTGCTCAACCCCTCGGTGATGCGCGGCCGCGGCTGCCTGCTCTCCATCCCCATGCTCCACGGGAGCGAGCTGCTCGGGGTGCTCAACTTCGAGCGCACGCAGAAGGCCGACTTCGATCGCGAAGAGATCGAGTACTTCAGCGCCGTCGCCGATCAGGCCGCCATCGCGGTGCAGAACGCGCGGCTCCACCAGCAGACGGTCGCGCTCTCGGTCACCGACCCGCTCACCGGCGTCTACAACCGGCGCTACCTGTTCCAGCAGATCGAGGCCGAGGTGAGCAGGTCGAAGCGCTACGGCACGCCGGTCTCGCTGGTGATGATCGACATCGATCACTTCAAGCACCTCAACGACGCCGCGGGGCACCAGGCGGGTGACGTGGCGCTCAAGGAGGTCTGTCAGAACCTGCGGCGCATCGTCCGCAAGGTCGACACGGTGGCGCGCTACGGCGGCGAGGAGTTCGTGGTGCTGCTCCCCCAGGTCGCGAGAGACGAGGCCCTCGAGGTGGCCGAGAAGCTGCGACGCGCCGTCGAGGAACACCCCTTCGAGGTCGGCCGGGTGCAGCCTGGCGGCAAGGTGACCATCTCGGTGGGCGTGGCGACGCTGCCGCTCGATGGCTCGGAGCAGGCGCGGCTCGTCGATGCGGCGGACTCGGCGCTGTACGCCTCCAAGCGCGGCGGGCGGAACAAGGTGACGGGCTACCAACCCGGCATGGAGCACCACCCGGGGCGTGAGCGCGGGCCCTATGCCCAGCGGCGGCGCACCGGCGAGCAGCCCATCGTCAAGGCGTGACGGCGCGGCGTCCGATGCCGACGAGGTAGATCTCCATCGAACCGCCGCGGGTCGCCTCGGGCCGCACCACCTTCACCTCGCCATAGCTGCGCCGCACGTCTTCGCGGAACGCCTCGAAGTCCCGCCCCATGAAGAGCTTGGCGACGAAGTGCCCGCCGGGCTTGCCCCGCGTGGTCGAGACCTCGAGCGCCTTTCCCGCCAGCGAGAGCGAGCGCGCCTCGTCGGTGACCTTGATGCCCGTCGTCTTGGGCGCGAGATCCGACACCACCACGTCGAACGCGCCCCGATGCAGCGCCGCCAGCATCGCGTCGAAGCCCGGATCGAGCACGTCGCCGACGGCGGTCTTCACGTTGGGCCGGTTGAGCGGCCGAATCGGCACCAGATCGACGCCGATGACGGTGCCCTTCGGGCCGACCTCTTCGAGGAGGATCTGCAGGAAGCCGCCGGGCGCCGCGCCGAGATCGAGCACGGTCTGGCCCTTCTGGAAGAGGCGGAAGCGACGGGCGATCTCGTCGATCTTGAACGCCGAGCGCGCACGTAGGCCCTCGGCCTTCGCCTGCCTGAAGAAGCGGTCCTTCGGTTGGTACGGCCGGTTCGCCATCAGGGCTTCGCGGCGGGCGGCGCGCTCTCACCGGAGAGATCGTCTCCGTTCGCCACGCTCTTCACCTTCTCGAAGAGCTTGACGTAGCGGGTCTCGGCGAAGTCCTTCACCTTGTCGGCGTTGATGCGGCGGGCGGCCTGCGCGCTGATGAGGGCCTGGAAGACGCGCGCCTTGGGGGCCGCCTTGTCCTGGGCGTAGACGGCGATGGTCGAGGCGAACGGGCAGGCGTTCGGCGCGGCCACGGCGGCGGTGCACGCCTGCACGGCCAGATCCTTCGCCTCTTCGTTGAACCACTGCACGTAGATGACGGCGTGCGCGGCGTCGGTGTCGACCTCGACGCGGCCGAGCTTGCCCTTCAGGTCGGTGGCCTCGAGCGCCTCCTTGAGGTTCGCGTCGCACTTGGCCTTCACGTCGCCCGCGGCCTCCCCCCGCTCCATGGCCTTCTGGAGATCCTTCAGCTTGAAGCCGGCGTCCTTCGCGATGGCGGGCAGCCGCGCCTCGGGCTTCATCGCCTGCACCCGCGGATCCTCGAGGGCGAGCCGCGTGTGCTTGAACATCTTGAACTCCTCCTCGGTGAGCTCGACCTTCTCCATCGAGAAGGCGGCGGTCGGGACGAGCGAGAGGGCGAAGACGGCGAAGGCGAGACGGCGCATCGGTGAGAAGACCTCCGGGAGGGGGCTGCGATATACCCGAGCCATGCCGGGCTGTGGGAAGTGCGGAGCGAAGCTGGACATCGGAATCGCGGCCGTGGGCCGCCGGGATACCTGCCCTTCGTGTGGCGCCGATCTGCACGCCTGTGTGCAATGCCGCCACTACGACGAGGCGGTCGCCAAGGAATGCAAGGAGCCCTTCGCCGAAGTGCCCGGCGACAAGGAATCCGGGAACTTCTGCGACTTCTTCCAGATCGGCGACGGCATGGACCGCGGCGGCAAGGCGTCGAAGTCAGCGGCGCTGTCGGCGGCGGAGGCCTTGTTCAAGAAGTAGGAGTCCCAACAGTGGCCAGGCGGGCGCGGTGGTGCACCCCATCTTCGGCTCCGGCGCCCCGCACTCCACGGGCGCGCAGCCCTCGCCCTCGGCGCACAGGCGATCGTCACACTGGCCTGAGGCCGGCGCGGTGATGGCGACGTCGATGGTGCCGTCGGCCTGGACCCGAACGTCGTCGAGGAGGAACCCCGAGGGCTGGCCCGAGTAGAAGTTCGAGCCGTTGATGGGACTGGTCGGAGATCGCACCGACTGGCTCGAGTCGTTGAGCAGGCGGTCTCCATCGCGGAAGAGATCGTCCTCGGCCTTGAAACGCCGGTTCGCTTCGACGTCGAACACGCCGTCGGCCTGCACGACGCGCACGTAGGGGTGCCAGGCATCACAGTTCACGCAGTCGAGGATGCGGTTGACGAAGTCGCCCTCCTTCGCGCCGAGCTTGGGGAAGCGGCCCTGGGCCGTCACGCTCTCGACCGCGCGATCCACGTGGAACACGGCGAGGCCCCGCGTGGGCAGCGCTTGATCGAACCGAGCCGGGCCGCGGTTCTCCACCAGGAAGTACTCGTCTCCCACCCCGATGCGGATCACCTCACCGCTGGTCTCGACGGGCTTGAGCCGGTAGCGCCGCGTGCCCTGCGCCTGGAACACGTTCGCCCATCGCAGCCGGTAGCGGGTCTCGGCGTCGGGCAAGACGATCTTCGCGTCGTACGCCCACGAGCCCATGAACGACAGGTGGAGCCCCGCGTACTTCCCCGCCTCGTCATAGAGATCGGTCAGGCCGAGCAGGTGGCCGAACTCGTGCACCATCACATGAACGTCGGTGTCTCCCGCGACCGCGACGTGCGGAATGCGCACACCGTCGACCACCAGGGGCCCGCCGCTCTGGTTGATCAGGTTGTCGCCCCGGTTGAAGAAGCCGATCGGAAACGCGATGCCGCCGAAGGGCACGTTGGTGAGCAACATCACGCCGTCGGCCCAGCGATCCGGCTGCCCCTGCCGGCCGGACCGGTCGAACTGGGTGAAGTCGAGGCCCGCCTCATCGGTGCGGCGCACGGCCTCGCGGAGCAGATCGATGCCGGCCGAGAACGCGTTGATGTCACCGCGCGCCACCTTGCACCCGGGGAACTGCGCCTCAGGGAGCGGACATCGGTCGTACGCAATGGTCGGACCGATGATCACGCGTGGCCGATAGCGACCCAGGCTCGCGACCTCGTAGTACTGGACGAAGCCCGCCTCGTCATCCGGCGAGAAGAAGCGCTCGAGCCGGGCCCGATCGATGGGCGGGAAGCCCTTCACCTCGACCGGAATCAACAGCACCGTGACGTCGCCCAGCGACGGGACCTTCCGGGGGCCGACGTCGTCGCGCGTGGCGAAGTGATCCATGTAGTCGGCGCGCGCGAACGTCGACGCGAAGACCAGCAGCACGAACAGGACACGAACCATCGCGCGCGGTCTGACACGGAGCCCGGCCGAACGGCAAGGGTGGCTCCGCCTCGCCACGTGGATAGAACGGGTATCGATGACCCTGCCCCGCGAACTGAGCGTGCTCGACCTGAAGGCCTGGCTCGACGACGGCACCCGACCGCCACCGGTGCTGCTCGACGTGCGCAATCACGACGAGTGGCAGTGGGTGCGCCTGGCCGGCGCGACCTTCATTCCGCTCGGAGAGCTTGAGGACCGCCACGACGAGCTCACGTCGCTCAAGGACCGCCCCATCGTCGTCTACTGCCACCACGGGGTGCGGAGCCTCTATGGCGCCGAGTACCTCCGCGAGCTCGGTTACGAGACGACGTCCCTGCGCGGCGGGATCGACGCGTGGTCCGTGCAGATCGATCCGTCGGTGTCGCGGTACTGACGCCTACTTCGCGCCAGAGCCTTTCTCGTACACGGTCGACAGATCGAGCGGCACCTTCTCCACACCGCGCGGCTTCATGATGACCGGCTTCGGGAACGGGAACGGCTTCTCGAGCTTGTCCGACCGCAGTTCGAGGTTCTCGTGAGTGCCCTCCATGAGCTTGAGCGGCAGCCCGACCTGCCCCACCGCCTGCTTCCCGCAGTACACCGTCGCGCCCTTCAGCGTCGGGGTGGTGGAGACGATCAGCGTCCCCTCGGCGAACTCCTTGTTGATGAACTTCGTCTCGTTCGGCTCGCCGAACTGGAAGCTCTCCTCCGAGCGGATGCAGCGCTCTTCGTTGAGCAACACGATGGTGTCGTTGACGAACGCGCCGCTGACGCGCTCCAGGGGCGTCTCGCCGAGATCGAGCCGCTGACGGCCCACGGCATCTGGCGGCGGAACGACCTGCACCCGCACGCGGGGCTTGGTGCTGATGGTGAGGAGAATCGGGGTGCCCTGATCGAGCGAGCGTTTGGTGAAGAGCAGCAGCAGCGGCTCGCGGAACAGCACGCCCAGGGTGATCAGGACGCCGAGGAGCACGACCACGACGAGCGCCTTCAGCCGACCGGCCTGCTTCTCCTTCATCGAGCGAACGTCGACGAGCTTCGAGACCTCGCTCTTCTCGACGGGGCGCTTCTTTCCGGCCGGTGGCGGCGAGGCCTTCGGCGCGGGCATCGAGGGGCGCGACTTGCGTGGCGGCGCCTCGGGCATCGCGCTGTTGGTCAGCTTCTTCTTCTGCTTCGGCCGGTCGAGCGCCTCGACGTCTGGAACCTTGTCGAGCTCCTCCGCCGTCATGTCGGTCCGCGGCGGCATGCGCGTCGAGCTTCGCTTCGGTGGCTTCGCGGCTTCGAGCTGCTCGTTCGTCGGGCGCCGCGCCACGGAGGTCGCGTAGCTGCGGGACGGCATCACGGTGCCCGCGGGCAAATGGAAGCCGCCGACGCTTGGGCCGTCATCGCCGTCCTGCGAATCGCCAGGCGCCGGCTCGTCGTACACCTCCTCTTCGTCGCGCGTCATGCTCGGACCAGGCGCTGGCGCTGGAGGCACGGCCCGGGCACCGCCGGGGTTCGACGCGAGATCGGTGTTGGACGGCTTGTCTTCGTAGAGGGGCTGCGCGGGCTCGGCGACGGGGTTCGAGACCGAGCTCTCGGTGGACGGAGCCGGGGCTCCGAGGCGGGCCTCCTCGCGGAGGCGATCGGCGAAGATCGTCTCCATCAGCTCGCTCACCTGCACGCTGGTGGCGACCGTCCCCTCCTGCACGAGGTACTGCTCGAGCGCCATCTGCAGCCCTCGTGCGTCGCGGTAGCGGTCCTCGGGATCTTTCGCCAACGCGCGCATGATGATGTCGTCGAGCGAGGACGGAACGTCGGCGACCTGCGAGGGCTTCTCGATGGCGCACTCGAGCGAGGCCTGGAGGGTGGCGATCTCGCTGTCCCGCTTGAGCGGCCGCACGCCGGTGATGAGCTCGTAGAGCACCAACCCCAGCGCGAAGATGTCGGTGCGCGCGTCGAGCGGCTTTCCGCCGGCCTGCTCCGGCGCCATGTAGGCGAACTTGCCCTTGATGGCGCCCGACTTCGTGTTCGAGACCTGATCGGCCGCCTTGGCGATGCCGAAGTCCACCAGCTTCACCGAGCCGTCGAAGCTGACGAGGATGTTCTGCGGCGAGATGTCGCGGTGGACGATGCGCAGCGGGCGCCCCTGCTCGTCGCTCCGCGAGTGCGCGTAGTAGAGCCCCGCGGCGGCGTCGGCGACGATGCGAATCGACAATGGCCGCGCGACCCACTGTCCTGTCGCCCAGGCGCGGCGCATGATGCGGCCCAGGTCCTCCCCGTGGATGAACTCCATCGCGATGAAGAACGTCCCGCTGTTCTCACCGAGGTCGTAGATCTGCGCGATGTTGGGGTGATTGAAACGCGAGGCGATGCGCGCTTCCTGCAGGAACATCGCGACGAACTCGGGGTCCTCGGCCAGGTGCGCGAGGATGCGCTTGACCACGATGTGGCGGTTGAAGCCCTCGATGCCCGTCTGCCGCGCAAGCCACACCTCGGCCATGCCGCCGGTAGCGAGCTTCTTGAGCAGCTGGTATTTGCCGAACGACTGGGTCACGGGGTGGCCTTCGAGTCTACCGGCAGATCGCTTCCCTGAACCACAATGTTCCTGAGCGCTTACCTCGTCCTCGTCGTGAGTCAGCCGGTCCCGGATGGCTTCGTGCCCCAGAACACGGCGGAACACATGACGTTCTCGCTCAAGCAGGGCAGCGGGGGCTGGACGTTCGACTGGGCCGACACGGAAGACCGGGTGCGCGGCACGCTCACGCCGTCAGAGCTGTCGTCGGGCGATCCGATCGTGGTGTCGGTCGCTGTGGGTTCGTTCGAGGGCAACGACTTCAACGGGCCGGTGACGCTGACGCTCAAGCAGCTCAGCGGCGACTGGCGCGACCTGCAGACCATCGCCCCAGCGGCCAGCCCGCCGCGGACCTGGTCGGCCACCTTCGTGCCGCCGGCGACCGGCAAGTACCAGCTCGAGGTGGCGTTCCGGAGTAGCCGCATGAAGCCGATTCGCGGGACCATCGACGTGGGCATGGGCCGGGTGTCGACGACGGTGGCGCTGAGCATCGGAATCGGAGCGATTCTCCTCGCGGTGGTGTACGGCCTGTTCGTCCTCTTCGGAAAGAACGGAGCCACCAGTGAAGCCCCAGGGCCCCCGCCGCCTGCGTGAAGATCTGATCGCCCAGGCCTGCCTCGAGGCGTACGGCAGCGTGCGCCATGACGGCCGGCTGTCGGATCGCGCGCTCGACTTCGTGCTCCGGCAGCGCAAGCAGCTCTACTCGAACGAGCGACGAGCGGTGGCGGAGCGCGTGTACGCCCTGCTCCGCCGTCAGCGGCTGGTCGATTTCCTCGCGGAGAAGGGCTGGAAGGGCTTCTCGACGCTGAGCACCAGCAAACAGGATCTCATCCGCCTGGCCATCGCGCGCATGCTCGAGGGCGACACGGCGGACGAGGTCGCCGACGGGCTCTCGTTCAAGGGCGAAGAAGGCCAGAAGCTGCGGCACGTCTTCGATGCGCGCGTGAAGCTCGAGAAGCTCTCGTCGCTCGAGCGGTTCGCCATCGAGGCCTCGATGCCGGACTTCGCGGCGCAGAAGCTGGTGGAAGAGGTCGGCGACGAAGCGATGGAGGCCGCCGAGGCGATGAACGTGCGTGGGCCGCTGTTCGGGCGCGCGAACACGCTCAAGGCCACCCGAGAGCAGGTCCTCACCGCGCTGGAGCGCGAAGAGGTGAGCGTGTTCCCCACCGAGCTGTCGCCGTTCGGCGTGCGGCTCGAGACCCGCACGAACGTGTACTCGCTCCAGGCCTTCAAGGACGGGCTGTTCGAGGTGCAGGACGAAGGCAGCCAACTGCTGGGCATGCTGGTCGACGCGCCGCCGACGAAGGTGGTGGACGCGTGCGCGGGCGCGGGCGGGAAGACGCTCCAGTTGGCGGCGCAGATGAAGAACCGGGGCGAGCTGTTCGCGCTCGACGTCGACGAGCGACGGCTCGAGGAGCTGCGGGAGCGCACGCGCCGCGCGAACGTGCACAACGTGCGGGTGAAGGCGATCCCCGACGGAGACGACGCGCTGACGGCGGTGACGGCGCTGGTCGGCCAGTCACACCGGGTGTTGATCGACGCGCCCTGCAGCGGCTCCGGCACGTTTCGTCGAAAGCCCGACGCGCGCTACCGGCTCACCGAAGCCTCGCTCACGGAGCACGTGGCGATTCAGAAGCGCCTGCTGGAGCGGTTCTTCCCGCTGGTGAAGCCCGGCGGCCACCTCATCTACGGAACCTGCAGCTACTTCCGCGACGAGAACGAGGCCGTCGTGGAGGACTTCCTGTCGCGGCACCCGGAGTTCAAGCTGGTGCCGGCGGAGCGCTCGCTCGGCAAGGAGCTCGCCGCGAAGACCTGCCGCGATGGGATGCTGCGGCTGTACCCACACCGCCACGGCACCGATGCCTTTTTCGGTGCGATCCTCGAGCGCAAGGCGAAGTAACGACCGGTCGCGTACACGAGCGTGCGCCCGGAACCGCTACACTGTGACGATGGTCATCGGCCTGATTGCTGCCACCACCCTCGTTGCGACCCCACGGTTGGCGCTGCTCGAGCTCTCGCCCATCGACGTCCCCGCCGAACGCGCCGCCTATGCCACGGAGCAGCTCGGCATCGCGCTGCTGAACGAGGGACTGGTGGTGACGACGCCGTCGGACATCCGCGCGCTCCTCGGCCTGGAGCGGCAGAAGCAGCTGCTTGGGTGCGATGAGGGAGCGTCGTGTCTTGCCGAGCTGAGCGGCGCGCTCGGCGCCGGCGCCATCATCGCCGGACAGCTGGCGAAGAACGGTGAGCGCTTGAGACTGAGCGTGAAGCTGTTGAACGCCACCACGGGCATCGCTACCACGGCGTTCACCGGCGAGGCGACCGATGATCCAGGCCTGCTCGAGGAGATCTCCCGGTGCGCCAGACACATCGCCCGGGCCATCACGCCGCCATCGACGCCGGGTCCCCTCATCCTCGGGAGTGCGGGCGCGGCGGCAGCTGCCGGAGGGATCGCCTTCCTCATCAGCAGCGGCATCGCCTGGGGAGCGCTCCAGGGCCGGGGAACCGAAACCGCGACGTTCGAACGCGCGCGGCGGGCCTCGGTCGACGGACCGCTCCACCTGGGTCTCGGGGTCGGGCTGTTGTCCCTCGGGGTCGCCGCCGGAGCCGCAGCCCTGATCTGGAGCCGAGTTTCTCAACAGACGACTCCCGCGGTGTTCGTGATCCCCACCTCGAGCGGGCTCGGCATTGGTGGTGTCTGGTGAAGTCCCGCGTGTGTTTGCTCCTCGCGCTTGCGTCCTGCGACTTCGGCGGAGCGTTCGAGAGGTACTGTGACGAGACGGGACGCTGCGATGGCGGCATCGGCCCGGCCGGCGGCGGGACGGCAGGTGGAGCGACGGCGGGCGGCACTGCGGGCGGAATGACTGCTGGTGGCGCTGCGGGTGGAATGACGGCCGGTGGGGCTGCGGGCGGAACGACGGCGGGCGGTGTCGCGGGCGGAATGACGGCAGGCGGCGCTGCGGGTGGAATGACAGCCGGCGGGGCTGCGGGCGGAATGACAGCCGGCGGGGTTGCGGGCGGAATGACAGCCGGAGGGGCTGCGGGCGGAATGACAGCCGGCGGGGGCGCTCTGGAGCCGGACGACCTCTTCTGGCCCGACGGTGGCTGGCGCCAGGACCTCAAGACCCTTCCAGACTGCATCGTCGTTCCGCTGCAGGCGCGACTCGGTGGTCAGCCCTTCGTCTTCGCGACACCGACGCCCCCTAGACTGGAGCTCCTCCTCGAGAACGGAGCCCTGGCGCCCGGAGCCGATGGCGGCCCGAGCGTCTCGCTGGGAACGAGCTGCAGCAACGCCAGCCCCCCGCAGTTCGCCGCTGACGCGTCAGTCGTACACGTCGCCGTCAGGTCGCGGCGGGTCGGCGTCTATCGAATCCAGGCCTCGCTCGGACCGCTCCAGAAGACGAGTGAAACGTTGACCGCCGCCCCTTACGGCTGGGCCGCCTTCCCGGAAGACGGCGGCGGCCTCCTTCGTTTCGATGGCGGCACCGCGTGTGTCGAGATGATTGGTCGTGCGCTCCCGTGGCCGAGTGGGTCGAACCCTCCGCCCCAACGATTCCTCGAAGTTGGCATGGACGTGACGTTCAACCTTCCGGCGACCTCGGGGTGGACCCTGACCAGGAGCTGTTCCCTTCGAACGCCCGCCTCGTCCCTCACCTTCGAGCAAGGTGCGGACGCGCTGAGATTCGGACTGCTGATCTCCGCCCTCGATGCCGGGATCTTCTTCATGGAGCTGCCACCTGCGGTCCCGCAATTCGGCTTGAGCGGCGGCATGCGGTTCTCGGATCTACGGGTAGAGAATGGCCGCCTCTGCACTCAGGTTGGAACGGCCGAAGCCAACCGGTGCTCCGACCGGTCCGAGTGTTGTACGGCCGCGACGCAGTGCTCCCCGCCAAATGGCGCGAACTTCCTCACGTGCCAGTGATGGGTCCGCCTGGCCAAGTGGACCACCCCTCGTGTCGGGCACGGCACGGACGCGTTCTTCGGCGCGATCCCCGAGCGCAAGGCGAAGTAGCCTCGTCGCTCCCGTGAGCGACGTCGCCGTCCCCAGCCTCGACGTGGCCACGCCCGAGCGTGTCTCGGTCGAGCTCCCCGTCGCGGGCATCGGCTTCCGCGCGCTCGCGTACGCCATCGATCTTGGCGTCCTCTTCGGCACCGGCATCGTCCTCTACTTCCTGTATTCCTTGACGAACACCGACACGGTCGAGCTCTTGCGCTCGTGGTCGAGCCTCGAGCGGGCGTTCGCCCTGCTGCTCTTCTTTCTCGTGTTGTGGGGCTACTGGACCGGCCTCGAGGTGGCCTGGCGCGGGCAGACGCTGGGCAAGCGCGTGATGCGGATTCGAGTCGTGCGGTTCGATGGCTCGCCGGTGGGCCCGTTCGAGAGCGCCGTGCGAAACCTGCTGCGGCTCGTCGACTTCCTGCCCACCTGCTACCCGGTGGGGCTCATCACGATGCTGGTCGATCGTCGGCACCGGCGCCTCGGCGACATCGTGGCCGGGACGATCCTCGTGCGCGAAGAGGCGTTCGATCTCTCCCGCCATGAAGTGGCCCACACACGCGCCGCACGCACCCTGGGACCGGCGGAGCTCGAGAGCGTCACGGGGTTCCTGGAACGAATGCCCTCGCTCGATCCCGACGCGCGGCTACGGCTGGGCCGCCAGCTCTGCGCGAAGAACGGCGCCGGTGACGTGGCGAGCTGGGATG
The DNA here is from genome assembly GCA_044352295.1 of Myxococcaceae bacterium. Classification (GTDB taxonomy): domain Bacteria; phylum Myxococcota; class Myxococcia; order Myxococcales; family Myxococcaceae; genus Xiheimicrobium. Next base: position 14,709 of record JBILEB010000082.1, on the reverse strand, counting down.
AAGCGACCATCACCGCCTTCCTCTCGTCGTTCGGGTCCGGAGACACGCCGCGAGCGATCGCCACCTTCGTGCAACGTCGCATCGCGGACTGGCGGACGCTGGAGCGGCTCCTCGAAGGCCTGCGGGGCCGGACGCTCTCGCTCGAGCAGCTCGGCCAGATCGATCGCCTGTACCGCCGGGCCTCCGGCGATCTGGCGCACGCGCAGAGCTTCTTCGGCGGCTCCGACGTGCACCGCTTCCTCAATCAACTGTGCGGGCAGGCATACGGCGCGATCTACCAGCGCAGCGGCGCGCGCCTCGTCGGGATCCTCACCTTCTATCGGCAGACGTTCCCCCGCGTGGCCCGCGACGCGCTCGTCTACACGAAGGTCGCGGGCGGGCTGATGGCGCTGGGAGCGGTGTTGGGCGCGACGACGGTGGCGCTGTCTCCGGGTGGGGCCGACGTGCTGCTGGACCCGATGCTGATGGATCACATCCGCCGGCGTGAGCTGTGGACCGATCTGCTCCTCGAGCGCCTCCACCCGGCCGAGGTCGCGACCGCCATCTTCACCAACAACTTGCGCGTCTCGTTCTCGGCCTTCGCCGCGGGCATCACGGCGGGGGTCGGCACGGTGGGGCTGTTGATCGTCAACGGCGTCCACGTCGGGGCGATCCTCGCGGCCTGCGCGCAGCACGGCGTCGCGGGCACGATGCTCTCGTTCATGGCGGCGCATGGGCCGGTCGAGCTGTCGATCATCGCGATGACCGGCGGCGCGGGCCTGATGATGGGCCACGCGATCATCTCTCCGGGTGAGCGGCCCCGGGGCACCGTGCTCCGGGAGCAGGCCAGCAAGGCGATTCAGCTCGTGCTCGGGTGCGCGCCGTTCCTCGTCGCCATCGGCATCGTGGAAGGCTTCGTCAGCCCCGGGGCGTTCTTCCCGTGGCCGCTCAAGGTGATGCTGGGGCTCTCGACCGGCTTCGGCTTCTGGCGCTACCTGCTCCGAGCAGGCCAGGAGCGCCTCACGCCGCCCGCTTCTGCTCGAGCTGCTTCACCAACGTGAGGGCTTCCTTCACGTGCTCCTTCACCTTGAGCTGAGAATCGAAGCGGTGGCGGACGATGCCCTGGCGGTCGATCACGAAGGTGACCCGGCCCGCGATGAGACCAAACGTCTTCTTCACCCCGAAGGCCTTCGCGGCCGAGCCATCGGGATCCGACAGGAGCACGAACGGCAACCCGTGCTTCGACTTGAACGCCGCGTGGCTGCCTTCGCCATCCGCCGAGACGCCGATCACCTCGGCGCCGGCATCGGTGAAGTCCTGGTACGAATCGCGAAAGGTGCAGGCCTCGACGGTGCAGCCCGGCGTGTCGTCCTTCGGGTAGAAATAGAGGACGAGCGTTTTTTGTCCCAGGTGCTTCGACAGCGACACCGAGGCGCCGCCATTGCCCTTCAAAATCACGTCCGGAGCTCGTTCACCGACTTTGGCCATGCGTCAGGGGTAGCGAGGAGGGCCACCGGCCGCAACGGGAGGATTCGTCACCCCGCCGATGAGGCGAGTGAGGCGCGGCGAATGGCGAACGGAGACTGGGCCCGGCGCTCGAGGACGATCGCCTCCCAGGCCTCGTTGAGCGCCCGCATCGTCGCCTCGTCACCGCCGGCGTCCGGGTGGTGCTTGCGGGCGAGCGCGCGGTACCGCTCCTTGATGACCTCGTCCGAATCGGTCTCGACGCACCCGAGCACCCGGTACGGGTTCGAGGCGCTGAGGCTCTGGAGCCACGCGTGCACGCGATCCTTCACGGCCCCGAACGAGCCTGGCGCCGTCTCGACCTGGCTCGCCGACCGCGTGCGCACCTTGGCGTCGGCCCGGAAGACCTCGGTGTACATGCTGGACACCCAGCGCTGACACTTCGGGCACTGGTAGTAGCGAATCGTGCCTCCGCCGCCGGTGCTGGAGCTCATCGTCACACCGCAGTGGGTGCACTCGACATCGACGCCTTCGAGGGTGACGGACTTCGCGGTGCGCATTCGGGCAGGGACTCCAGAGGGCTGTGCTACAGGGTTGTGACCGGTTGTACCCCCGCGGGATCCGAGGGCAATTTTCTGGCCGATCGTCGCCCTCCGACCCGGCATCATGGGAGCCACCATGCGTCTGCCCCTCCTCCTCGCCCTCCTCGTCGCCGGTTCCGTCGCGGCGCAACCCCGCCGGCCAGGGGTCTCCCTGGGCAACACGAAGGACGACGAGGAGCCGAAGAAGGCGGCGCTTGCCCCGGCTCGACCTGATGTCGGCCTGCTCCGGGGCCTGATCTTCGCGACCGAGCCGAACCCCATGGAGGTCCGAATCCAGGCCATCGAGGATCTGGGCCTGCTGGGCGACCCACGCGCCCTCAACGTGCTGGCGCAGATGATCTTCGATCCCAACCCCGCCGTCTGGAGTTCGGCCCTGCGCGCCATCGGCGCCATCCGCCACCCCCGCGCCGAGGAGATCCTCTCGAACATCGTGCGCCACCCCACCCTGAGCGAAGGACACAAGCTCAAAGCGCTCGAGTACCTGCCGTTTCAGAACACCCCTGGCGCGCTGCGCTTCATCGCCTCGGTGCCCCGCACGCCCACCGTGCCCCTGTCAGTCCAGAACCTCGCGCGGAGAATCCTCCTCGAGATCCCGCTGAGCCGTGGAGGCACGCAGTGATCGACCAACGCATCACCTTCCTCGGCGCGGGCAACATGGCCAACGCCATCATCAAGGGCCTCATCCGCTCCGGGCAGAAGCCGTCGACGATCACCGCCACCGTCAAGCGCGCCGAGAAGAAGACCGAGCTCGAGCAAGCGCATGGCATCTCGGTGGGCTTCGACAACGTGGCCGCCGCGAAGGACGCCGACGTGGTGGTGCTCGCGGTGAAGCCGCAGGCGATGAACAAGCTGGTGACGCAGATCGCGCCCGTGGTGGACCCGAAGAAGCTGGTCATCTCGGTGGCCGCCGGCGTGCCCATCGCCGCGCTGGAGCGTCGCCTCGGCGCCGGCGCCCGCATCGTCCGCACCATGCCGAACACGCCCGCGCTGGTGGGCCTCGGCGCCACGGCCATTTCGGGAGGTGAACACGCCACGCCCGGCGATCTCGACCTCACGAAGCTGATCTTCGACGCGGTGGGGCTCACCGTGGTGCTCGACGAAGCGCTGCTCGACGCCGTCACCGGCCTCTCGGGGAGCGGCCCCGCCTACATCTTCCTCATCATCGAGGCCCTCTCGGACGCGGGCGTGAAGGTCGGGCTGTCGCGGCACGTGGCCCTCAAGCTCGCCGCGCAGACGGTCTACGGCTCGGCCCGGTTGCTGCTCGAGACCGGAGCGCACCCCGGAACGCTGAAGGATCAAGTCACCAGCCCTGGCGGGACGGCCATCGCGGGCCTCCACACGCTCGAGGCCGGCGGCTTGCGCACCACCCTCATCGACGCCGTCGAGTCCGCGACCCGGCGCGCCCAACAGCTCGGCGACAGCTTTCTGGAAAAGCCCTGAAACGCGGGCACGCTGATGTGTGTTCATCGCACCTGACGAGGACCGACCATGAAGATGACCCCGCTCGACATCCGCCAGAAGCGCTTCGAGGTGGCCTTCCGCGGCTACTCGAAGAAAGAGGTCGAGGGCTTCCTCGAGCTCACCGCGAGCGAGTTCGAAGAGGTCGTGCGGGAGAACATCTCGCTGAAGGAAGAGCTCAAGCGCACCCAGTCCCGGCTGGAGACGCACCTCGAGCGTGAAAAGACGCTCCAGGAGACGATGGTCACCGCCCAGCGCATCAGCGAGGACGTGAAGGCCCAGGCACGCAAGGAGGCCGAGGTGAAGGTGGCCGAGGCCGAGCTGCAGGCCGAGAAGATCGTCGCGGCCGCCAACAACCGGGTCGTCGACTTGAAGGGCGACATCGCCGAGCTCAAGCGCCAGAAGGTGCAATTCGAGACCCAGGTGGAGCAGGTCATCGAGGCGCACCGCAAGCTGCTCGAGACGTTCAAGACGCAGGCCGGTGGGGAGCTGGCGTTCCTGGTGAAGAAGACCGGCGAGTGAGCTGGCTGAAGTCCGTCGAGGGCCTGAGGCTCCGCCCTGTTCGGGGAGGGGCTGGTCGACAACCCGGGCTCGGCGTCTGATGGTGAGGCCATGTTCGCCGCGGCGCTGATGGCCATCCTCGCGAGCTCGCCACCACCCGAGGGAGGGCCGGTCGAGGCCTCGTTCTCCGCCCAGGTGCGTACCGCCGAACCCGTCAAGACGGTGAGCTTCGACACCGAGCGCTTTCACCTCGTGGCCTCCGAGCGGGCCGAAGCGCCGGCGCGCGCGTTGGGCCCTGAGCTCGAGCAGCTTCGCGACGAGGTCCGCGTGCTGATGGGTCGCGACTGGCCTGGTCGAACCGAGGTTCGCGTGGCCCTCGGCCGTGAGGAATACGAGGCGATGGCCGTGCCCGGCTCACATCCGCCTGGCTGGGCCGTCGCGCTCGCCTGGCCCGGCCTCAATGTGGTGCTCGTCGACGCGCGAACCATCGCCACGCCCGAGGGCCAAACGACGCTGCGCCACGAGCTCGTTCACATCGCGCTGGGACGCCTCGGCACTGACTGGCCGAGGTGGTTCCAGGAAGGCGTGGCGCAGATGGTCACCAACGAGCGCCAGTTCCGCACCGAGCACTACTCGACCATGGCCGTCGCGATCGCGACCGATCGCCTCTACGACTTCGAGGTGCTGCGTGACGGGTTTCCCGAGCGGCCCCAGGACGTCGAGGTCGCCTACGCGCAGAGCGCCGAATTCGTCTCGTTCCTCTTCAAGCGGCACGGCCCCGTCGCGTTCGGACAGCTCATCGAGCACGTGGGCCAGGGCGTCGTCTTCGAAGAGGCCTTCGCGCGCGCCTTTCACTCGAGCCTCACCGTGGAGGAGGCCGACTGGCGAGACGACGTGGCGCTGCGGTACCCGTGGTGGCCCGTGCTCCTCGGGAGCGGCACCGCCCTGTGGGCCGTCTCGGGAATCCTGATGGCGTTCGCGTACGTTCGGCGGAGGCGACAGGTCCGCTCGCACCGCGCGCAGCAACTGCGAATCGAGCAACTGGAAGACACGGCGGTGGTGCTGCTCGGCGCCCTCCCCCACGCGGCGAACGAAGATGGTGGTCTGAACGTCGATCCCCTGCCGGGACTGCCCTGGCGTGTCACCTCCGTGCGCTCGGCGGGCTGAGGAAGACGTCCGTCCACGGTGTCGCGGTCGAGGTCGCGAGGACGATGGCGTCTCCGACGAGGGGGGCGAACAGGAATCGGCCACCCCACGACACCCCGACCGTCTCCGCCGTGAGTCGGAGCTTCCGAGCGACACCCTCATCGTTCCCCAACGCCGGCCCCGCCATCGCGAAGCCGGTCGCGCTCGCGGAGAGCCCGAACACGAGTGGACCCGAGTCCACATCGCCCGGACGATCCACGCCCACCGGCCACTCCCGCACGGCCAGGCCCCCGAACGCGCCGAAGCCGTCGAAGAGCCGATCGAATTGATCGCGCGCCAGCGCAGGGTCGACGAACGTGAGGAAGTACGCGGTCCAGGCTGCGCCACTCCCGCGCGCGGGTTGACCCGGCGAGAACACGAAGAGTCCGTTCACCGGATCGCGGTGAAAGCGGTCGAGACGAGCGAGGAACCGACGGACTTCTGGATCGTCTCCCTGGCCCTCGCACCGACGAAGCAGCGCCAGCGCCGCCACCGCAACGAGGTTGTCGGGCACGTAGACCTCGCCCGGGTAGGTCTCGAGGAGCGAGTCCTCCGCGCGCCGCAAGCGTCGACTCAGCCCCTCTGCGAGCGGTGGGACGAGTGCGTGCGGCGGGTTGCCGACCAGACACGACGCTCCCATCGCCCAGCCCACGTGGCCCAGCACGCCGATGTGGCCGTGGTTCCCGTCGAGCGCCGTGAACGCGTCTTCTTTCCAGCGCGCGGTATCGAAGGCCCGGACCTCGGGGGTCAGCATCAGCTCGAGCCACCGCGCGATGTCCTCCCGGCGCCTCGATGCCTCGCTCGGCTGACGGAAGGCGAGGTTCGTCGCCGCCGCGATGGTGAATGAGTGCTCCACGAGCCACCACTCGCCATCGAAGGGCGCGCCAGGAGCCAGTCCGGGCCCATCGTGCGCCTCGAGGCGAGCGCCGAGGTATCTCAGCCGAGCGGTCGGGTCTTCTCGGCCCACCGCGAGGACGATGCGCAGGGGGCCGAGAACCACACCGACGCACACCACGGCAAGCATGCGCTTTTTCCATCGGTCCATCGGCCGACGATAGAGCGGCCGGGGCGGTGGCGGGACCGGATCTCCCTGAACGGTCGCAGCGGTTGGGTGAACGGCTGGCGGGTGACGCCGTCATGCGTTCGTGGCGCGGGCCCTCAGGACAGCTCGTGGACGACGCACTTGAGGGCCGAGGGCTGCAGGAAGTCGACCGCGCTGGCGCCGAAGGACGTCACCTGGCGATTCGACCGCCCTGCCAGCCCGCGATCGATCTGGAGCTGGACGTCGGCCATCGACATCGCCTCGACGTTGCACATCGACAGCAGCAGCCCGCCCGGAGCCACCACCTTCGCCGCGGCCGACACGAGCTGATGGTAGTCGCGACTGGCCGTGAACCGGCTCGTCTTCGTCGTCGCAAAGCCGGGAGGATCGAGCACGACCAGCTCGAACGCGTCACCCTTCTTCGCGAAGCGTCCGAGCCACTCGACCGCATCCCCGGCGATGAAGTCGTAGCGGTCGGGGACAAGCCCATTGAGGCGCAGGTTCTCTTCACCCCAGTCCAGCACCTTGCGAGACGCGTCGACGTTCGCCGCTCGGGCCGCACCCCCTCGCCGCGCGACGATGCCAAAGCCGCAGGTGTACGCGAAGAGGTTCAACACCCGACGGCCACGCGACACGGACTGCACCCAGGCCCTGGCGTCGCGCGCGTCCAGATACAGTCCGACGGAGAGCCCATTGGCAGGACGAATGAGGAAGCGGGCGCCGCGCTCGACGATCTCCACGGTGTCGATGGGCGTTCCCACCACGGGGGAAGGTGGGGCCAGCGCCTCGGGCCGTTCGTTCGCAACGCGCCTAGCCTCACGGGGCCGGTGCTTGACGTAGACGGCCGACAGCTCGCCCAGCCGCGCGAGCGCTTCTGCCAGCCTGACGGGCTCGGCCTCGGCCGCGTCCCGATAGAACGAGAGCACGCCAACGGGCCCGAAGACGTCCACCGTGACGCCAGGCACCTCGCCGTCCACCCAGCGGAAGCAGCTCGTCTCGTCCGGAAGCGCCGCGCGACGCGCCTCGAGACACCTCGTCAGGAGCGCGTCCACACCGCCTCGATGGCCCTGGCCGCCTCGTGCTCGAGTGACAAGTGCGGCGCCGCGAGCAACTGCCCTTCCCGCACCACGACGCGGCCGTTCACGATCGTCCACGCCGCCCGCGACTGGCTCAGCTGCATGAGGAGATGCGGCGTGAAGTTGCCTGCCTCCTGCGCGGGGATGAAGTCGTGCACGACGAGATCCGCCAGCGCGCCGCGATCGACGGTGCCCGAGGGCTGACCGAACACCATCGTGCACAGCTCGGCCGGCCCGCCGACGAGGAAGTTCGCCATCAGGTTGTCGGGATCGAGCATGCGACCCGAGCGGGCGAGCGTCATCACGCCGGTGAAGCTGGCGGCGAGCTCTTCCCACAACGTGCCACTCCCGCCAGTGCCCAGACCCACCAGGTTCTGGCTGAGGAGCACCGCGTCCATGCCGAGCGCCGAGCCGCCTTCGAGCGTTTGGGTCAAGCGGGGACTGAGCGCGATGAGGGTGCGGCTGCGCGCGAGTCGCTCCGCCTCGGCGCGATCGATGGCCCGAGCGTGTGCGCCGATGGAAGCCCCGCCGAGGAGTCCGAACGCCTCGAAGCGGTTGACGACCCGGCTCTGGTGGCGATCCCACGTCAGCGCGAGGTCTTCCCCGCTCTCGGCCATTCGGAAGTGGGCGCCGACCCCCAGCTCTTCCTTCAGCCGGCCCGCGCGACGCAGCAGCTCGTCATCGGCACAGAACGACGCCGCCACGCCGAGGCACCCGCGCACGAGGGGCTTCGCCTTCATCCCCGCGACGTAGCGGGCGTTGGCGTCGACCTGCTCCGGGCCGGGCACCTTCGGCAGCAGACTCGTCGATGCGTGGCTGTTGAGGAGCCTCGCGCCGAGCCGCTCCGCCACCCGGGCCTGGGTGGCCAGCGCGGCTTCGACGCAGGTGGGCGCGTGGAGGTGCTCGACGAAGAACGTGGTGCCTCGCAAAAGTCCGCGCGCGATGGACACCGCGGTGATCGCCTCGACCTCGGCGGGGGTCAGCGTTGCCTCGATGACGGCCTCGGCCTGGTACCGCTCTTCGAGCGGCCGCAGCAGATGATGGCCCGACCAGGGTGACAGCGACGCGCCCACCAGCCGCGTGTGGCAATCGACGAGCCCTGGCGTCACCAACCGGCCATCGCAGTCGACGGCCCAGTCACCAGGTCGCGCCGGGAGGGCATCGTCGTCCGTCACCTCCTGAATGACGGGCCCGTCCATGAGAACGGCCATGCGCGTGCGCACCCGTCCATCCGAACGAAACAGACTGCAGTCCTTCAGCAGCAGGCGGCCTTCCACGTGAAGGCCAGCCTACCTCCATTCTTCGACTTCACCGCAGCGACGATGCCGGCGTCGTCATGACGGGCCCCGAGGACTTCTTGACGGGCGCCTCGCGGCACTTGCAGCGCTCAGCCCGGGGCACGTGCCCCAGCACCTGCTCGACGTGCGCGCCACAGCCTCGCCAGTCGGGTTTTCCACACGTCGGGCACGTCACGGCCATGCACATGGTTGAAGCCTCCAGTGAGTGACCGATGAGAGTAAAACGGCCCCGCGAAGGATTCAGGAGCCCCAGGCGGAGCGGCTCGAAGGACCCGATGACGTTCAGTTGGAACCCGGCACGGGCTTCTGCGCGGGCTTCGGCATGGGCTTGCCACGAACCACGAAGTTCGAGAACCGGCACTGCAGATTCCGACAGCCGAGAGCCACCTTTCCGGTGCGGCCGCCGAGCTGGGCGAGGGACTTTCGCGAAACCCGCTTGCCGTCGACCAGGCCCTCGACGTTCACCTGGCCGTTGCGCTGCGCCTGCAGCATCAGCCGCATGCGGAACTTCGCCTTCGGCACGCTGGAGTGATCCTCCATCATCTGATCGACCTGATCCTTCGCGCTGTTCCCCACCACCTCGGTGCCGTCGGGCGTGAAGTAGCGCCACATGAGGCGCATCTCGTCGACCGGCGGCAGGCCCGGCACGTCGGGGATCGCGAAGAGGCTCACCTGCGTGTCCTTGATGCGAAACGACAGCTCGACGAAGCGCTGGGCGTCGTTGGCGAGCGGCGGAAACTCGGGCGACAGCGGCTCGTACTGCACGTCGACCTCGGCCTCGAACTCGTCGCTCGCGAAGTAGCGATCGGCCAGGTACGCGCGGGGGATCACCGTGACGGCGCCGTCGGGATCGGTCACCTCGCCGTACTGAATGGCGGTGAGGGCGCCGTCATCGAGCGCCCAGTGTCCCGCGTGCGCGCTGATCGCTTCTCCCGTCTCGGCGCTGGCGACGCCAAACGACACCGACACCGCTCGCCCCTCTTCCTTCCGCGACGCGAAGAACGACTCGTCGGTGTCCTGGTACCAGGCGGGGGCTCGGGTCGGCGGCGGAGGGCCCTTCGGCTCGTTGGACGGCCAGGAGCGCGCGCCCAGGGCCACGATGAGGAGCGCGCCCAGCACCAGCACCGCCAGCTTCCACCCACCCCCGGGTTCCTGCACGAAGGACGTCACCCGGTTGGGAACGGTCGACGCGCCCTTCGCCGGCGCGCTGCTCCCGGCGCTCTCGATCAGCGGCTCGAGCGCGTTGGCCACTTCGAACGCGCGCGAGGGACGCTGCTCTGGCTCCGACTCGAGGAGCTGCGCCACCACCTCATCCAACCGCGGTGAGAGGCCCGGCACCTTCTCGCTCGGCAGCTTGAAGCGGCCCAGCGGCAGCTCGCCAGTGAGGAGTTCGTACAGCAGCACGCCCAGCGAATAGAGATCGGCGCGCTGATCGACGTGCTTGGCGTCACGGCGCTGCTCCGGGGCCATGTAATTCACCGTGCCCATCGCGACCGCGGTCGCCGTCAGCGCGATGTTCCGATCGCTGTCCTTCATGCCCGCCAGGCCGAAGTCGGCGATCTTCACGTGCCCACGGGGATCGACGAGCACGTTCTCGGGCTTCAGATCGCGATGCACCACCTTCTGCTCGTGCGCGTAGTCGAGCGCGCGCGCGAGCTGCACGACGATGCGCAGGGCCTCCTTCGTCGACAGCCGCCGGCGGTTGAGCAGCTCGCGCAGGTTCACCCCGGCCACGAGCTCCATCGCGAAGTAGTAGTGCTGGCCAGCCTGGCCGCGATCGATGATCTGGACGATGCCCGGGTGGTTGAGCGCGGCGAGCGCGGTGGCTTCTTTCTCGAAGCGCGCGACGAACTCGCGATCGGCCGCGAACTTCGCGGGCAGGATCTTCACCGCCACCGGTCGTCCGAGTGACACTTGCCGCGCGCGCCACACCTCTCCCATGCCGCCGCGGCCCAGCAGCTCGACCAGCTCGTAACCGGGAATCGTCGGGCTCGGCTCGGCGATGGCGGTCTCGGCCGTCAAGACCGGCGCGCTCGAGCCCAACGGCACGTCGACGCCCGACGGTGGCGGCGGAGGTGGGGGCGCGGGCCCTGGCGCGCCAACACGAGCGGGAGTCGTCTTCGCCTCTCCGCCCGGCATCGATCGCACGTCGGTGCGACACACCTCGAAGCGGATGCCGCACTCACAGGTGATGAACTGGCCGCTGACGAAGACCGAGGTGTCGTGCGCGCGCCCACAGTTGGGGCAGTTCTGCGAGACCGAGTGGCGGGTCTGCCGCGTCACGACGGCCCGTCACGCGTCCTTGAAGCCCAGGATGCGGAAGGTGGGCACGCCCTTCTCCTTGCCCTTCACCTGCAGCACCGAGACCGGCTCGACGATGAAGCCGGGGCCCGCGCGCCGAACGGTCGTCTCCGTCGCGAGGATCTCGGCGCTCTTCGCCAACCCGCACAGTCGCGACGAGACGTTGACCGAGTCGCCGATGGCGGTGAACTCGTGTCGCTCCGTCGAGCCGATGTAGCCGACGACCGCGGAGCCGGTGTTGACGCCGATACCCACCTCGATGGGCTTCTTCCCTTCGTCCTCGCGCATGCGGTTCATCGCGTGGATCTCGTCGAGCATCTCGAGCGCGCACTTGAGCGCCCGCGAAGCGTCGTCCGGGTGGGTGATGGGCGGCCCCCAGGTGGCCATGACGCAGTCGCCGATGAACTTGTCGAGGTTACCCTCGTACTTGAAGATCACGTTCGCCATCGCGGTGAAGAACGTGTTCAGCATCGCGACGGTCTCCTGCGGACTGTCGGCCTCGGCCATCGAGGTGAAGCCACGAATGTCGGCGAAGATGACGCTGACCTCGGCGAGCCGGCCCACACGCAACAGCTCGACCTTGCCGGACACCACCGCTTCGGCGACGGCGGGCGCGAGGAAGCGGGACAGCTCGGCGCGCGCGATGGCTTCCTTCTCGATCTTCCCCGCGAGATCCGCGTTCTCGAGCGCGATGGCGGCCTGCGAGGCGATGCCCGCGAGCACCTTGAGATCCTTCTCCGAGAAGGCGTTGGTGCGCTCTCGCGTGTCGCAGAACAGAATGCCCTTGAGCACCCCCTTGGACAGCAGCGGCACGGCCATGGCGGAGCGGATGCCCTGCGCGACGATCGACTCCGACGACGAGAAGCGCGAATCGAGAATGGCGTCGGCGGTCAGCACGGCGCTGCGGGTCTCGGCGACGCGCTTGAGCACGGTCTCTGAAACCGTGACCTCGCTGTTGTCCTGCTTGCGGCGTTTGATGGCCTGCGGGTTCAGCTCGCCGTCGTCATCGGTGAGGAAGATGACGGCGTTGTCGGCCGCCAGGAGCTGGAAGGCGACCCCGAGGATCTTGTCGAGCAGTGACGGCAGGTCGCGCTCCATGCCGACGAGCCGATGGAACTCGTTGGCGATGCGGAGCTTCTCGTAGTCCTGCTTCAGCGTGTCCATGTCGGACAGCTTGTCGGCCGGCCGGAACTCGGCGGACTCCATCTGCGCGACGGTGGCGAGGAACGCTGGCATCGAGTGCGCCGACTGCACGACGGTGACGCCCGCCTGTGAGGTCGGCGTCTGCCCCGCGTGGTCCGTGCCAGAGGTGAAGACGAGGCGGCTGTTGCCCAGCGCGATCTCGTCCCCGTCACGCAGCCGCAGCTCGCGCACCTTCCGCCCGTTGACGAAGGTCCCGTTCGACGAGTTGAGGTCGCGCAGCAGGAAGGTCGCGCCGACCCGCTCGATCAAGCAGTGCTCTTTCGAGACCTCGCGATCGACCAGCCGCAGGGTGTTGTTCGGGTGACGCCCCAGCGAGGTGCGCTCCGCCAGCGGGAATTCGCCCTCTTTGCCGTCCGCGAACTTCCCCTTGAGGCGGGGGCCCTTGAGCGTTCCAAGCGCGTAGACCTGCGCAGGCTTCGCCTCGCCCTGCGTTTGCGCCGCCACATTCGTCAAGGGAATCGGTTGATTGGCCAAGCGCTGGAGACCCTAGCAGAGAGATCCGGGACACAAAACGAACGAGACGGACAGCACGACAGACAACGACGAACCCTGTCTATTCGTTCCACGGTGTCGCCAGTCGCTTCAGGCTTCACAGGAAGGCAAACGAGGCGTGCATCGACCCCCTCCTGGTTGCTACCCACAAGGTGACATGCCCAAATCGACCTCCGCCAAGCGCTCTACGCCCGCAAAGGCCCGCACTTCCTCGAAAACGAAGGTTGCAGCCCGCCGGGACATCCGTCGCACGCCGCGTCGGCCCACCGCGCCGGTCGCGCCACCGCCGGTCAAGGTGAGCGTTGCGGAGCGTCGCCAGCGGCTCCAGCAGGCCCTCGCCGCCAACCTGTCCCAGGCCTGGGGGACCCTGCCGGTGACGCCCTCGACAGTCGCCGGCGTCGAGGTCAAGACCGCCGCGGTCTCTCAGCCAAAGCCCTTCTGGCATCTTCGAACGAACGGGCTGGCGCTGACGACCGGCCTCGAGGTCGCGCTCCGCGTGCCACGCGCGAAAGAGGACGCGCAAGCGCCCGCGTGGGTCACTGCGGTCCTCGAACGACTCATCGCACACGCCCGCGACGGTGCGTTGACGGCCGGGCAGGTCGTGCGCTGGCCCTCGCCCTTTGGCGAAACCGCCGAGACCGAGCTGCGCGCGTTCGCGGTGGGCGTCGACCCGGCCTTCGGCACCATCACGACGCCCCATGACAGCGTCCCTGTGCTCCTGGCGGTCGGCATCACCGGAGACGAGGAGCGGCTGGTGCGCGAGTGGAGCCCGCACGCGCTCCTCGACGTGCTCTCCCATCTCGACCCGACCCTCTCGACGGATCTCGATCGCCCTTCGCTCCTCGCCTCTCCGCGTGCGCGCCTGGCGATCGAGCACCGCGTGGAGAAGGAAGGTTCCTCGATGGGCGTGCTGCAGGCGCGCGTGTCGACCGCCAGCGGCGGCAAGGACAAGGTGTCGTGGAAGCTCGACGCCGAGTCCGCGGAGATCGTCGTCAGCCTCCTCAAGGGCCGCATCGGCCACCAGCGCCCGTTCCTGGTTCGATCCGAGGGCTTCGAGTTCGAGCTGGCGCCCGGCGATCAGCCCACCGTGTCGGTCGACGGACAGCGAGCGAGCCTCAAGCTCAACCAGGTCACTGCGCGGAACATGCGCGCCACCTTGAAGGCCCTGCCGGGACGCTACACGTGGGAGACCCTGCCCAACTTCACCCTCGAAGTCGTGCAGTGAGGCAAATGCAGCCGCGCTGAGGTACACGCCCAGCCATGAAGCTCAAGCAGCGGCCGGAAGACTTCTCGGTGAAGGAGTCGTACCGCTTCGACGAGGACATCGACGGGCGCTACCGCGTCTACCTGATGGACAAGCAGAAGCTGTCCACCTTCGAAGCTGTCGCGCGCATCGCCAGGAAGTTCGGCCTCAAGCCGGGCGCGGTGAGCTTCTGCGGGCTCAAGGACAAGCAGGGCCGCACCGAGCAGCTCATCGCCGTCGAGGGCATCGACGTCGACATGCAGGATCCCGACTTGCGGCTCAAATTCCTCGGCCGCGCCGCTGAGCCCCTCACCGCCGCCAACACCACGTCCAACCGCTTCGCCGTGACGGTGCGACAGCTGCGCGAGCAGGAGCTGCAGGACGTGACGATGGCCGTGTCGGAGGTCGGCCGGCTCGGCGTGGTGAACTACTTCGACAACCAGCGCTTCGGCGCGCTCAAGCACGGGCAGGGCTTCATCGCGAAGGATCTGCTCAAGGGCGACTTCGAGCGCGCGCTGCGCAACTACATGGCGGTCCCCTCGCCGCTCGATCGCACCGACGACGCGAAGGTGAAGGCCTTCTGGGCCGAGAACTGGGGCGACTGGCGCGCGCACTGCCCGTTCCAGGCGGCGAACACGAAGTACGCCCGCATCCTCCACGTGCTGCGCCGCGCCTCGCGCAACTTCCTCGAGGCCTTCCTCACCATCGACGCGAAGTACCGCGCGCTGATGCTGTTCGAGTACCAGTCGTACCTGTGGAACGAGTCGGCGCGGCGGCTGCTCCAGCTCGTGTTGCCGCGCGAGTCGCTCTTCGTGATGCCGTACCAGGCCGGCTCACTGCTTCATCACCGCGACGCGCCGCCCGA
>JBILEB010000217.1:0-9733 GCA_044352295.1 Myxococcaceae bacterium | reverse complement strand
TACGTCATCACGCTGTTTCCGGCGTCACCCACGGCGGTGGGCGGCGCCATTCTCGACGTGACGGGGCGCTTGTCCGCCCAACGCGCCGTCGACCGCCAGGAGCGCACCCTCAAGGCCGTCCTCGAGACGGTCAACGATGGGGTGTGGTTGGTGGGGCGTGACTGGAAGACGACGTACGCGAACCCGGCGCTCGCGCGATTGCTGGGGACGACCGTCGACGACCTCGTCGGCCGCGCCCCGACCGAGTTCATCCGGCAACAGGATGGGCCCGAGGTCGAGCGCCAGAAGCGCGCGCGGGAGAATGGTGCCACCGGGGGGCCCTCCGAGACACGGCTCGTCCGAAAGGACGGACGCGAGGCGTGGGTGCTCGCCTCGTCCGCACCGCTGCGTGACGCGAGGGGCCAGTTCGACGGCGCCGTCGCGGTGCTGATGGACATCACCGGGCGGAAGGCCCGCGAGCTCGATCGTCAACGCGACGAGTCCAGGCGGCGAGAGACGCAGCGGCTCGAGTCCCTCGGAGTGCTCGCTGGCGGGGTGGCCCACGACTTCAACAACCTGCTCACGGGGGTCCTCGGCAACATCGCGCTGCTGCGCGCGGAGGTCGGCGAGGGTGCCTCCGAGACGGTCGACCTCATCGAGGAGTCGGCCACCCGCGCCGCCGCGTTGTGCCGCCAGATGCTCGCCTTCTCGGGCCGCGGCGCCTTCGTCATGAAGCCGGCCGAGCTGTCGGAGCTCGTCGCGTCGAGCCTCACCCTGGTTCGCTCGAGCCTCGGCGGCCGCCATGCCCTCACGTCAGCCCTCCCGAAGGGGCTGGGCCGGGTGTTGGTCGACGCCTCCCAGCTCTCGCAGGTGGTGGTGAACCTGGTGATGAACGCGAGCGAGGCGATCGGCGATCGCGCAGGGCAGATCACCGTCAACACGCGCCGGGTGCGCCTGGATCGCGCGGCGCTGGACCAGACCTACCTGGCACCGGCGCTCCCCGAGGGCGACTACGTCGAGCTGTCGGTGCGTGATGACGGTGGCGGCATCGCTGGAGAAGTGAAGGACCGGTTGTTCGAGCCGTTCGTGTCGACGCGCGGACCGGGGCGGGGCCTGGGCCTCTCCGCGGTGCTTGGCGTGGTGCGCGGCCACCAGGCGGCAGTCGAGGTGTCGAGTGAGCCAGGCCGCGGGACGACGGTGCGATTGTTCTTCCAGGTCCTGCCCGCCAGCAGCCTCGAGGTCGAGCGCCCGGAGCGACTCCCGTCCTCAGGCCCAGGTCGCCTCGTCCTGGTGGTCGACGACGAACCCCTGATGCGCTCGACGCTCCGCCGCATGCTGACCCGTCAGGGCTTTCTGGTCGAGGAGGCCCGCGATGGCCTCGAGGCGCTCGAGCTGATGAAGGGGCTTGCTCCGGACCTCGTTCTGCTGGACGTGTCGATGCCCAGGCTCGACGGCGCCTCGACCTTCCTCGAGCTGCGCAAGCGCGGCGCGAAGATGCCGGTGGTGCTGATGAGTGGCTACTCGGAGCAGGACGCGCTGCAGGGCGTCCTCCGCGACGATCTCGCGGGCTTCTTGCAGAAGCCCTTCGCGCCTGACGCCCTGGCGAGGGCGCTCGAGGCTGCTTTCAAGCGCTGACGCCTCAGTTGCACTGCGAGTACTCCTTGCCGTCCGCAGTGAGAATCGGGTACCCGTTCGAGTTGCGCGTCACCTGGAGCGGCACCGCCACCAGCTGCGGCGTCTCGGGCGGATCCGACATGTGGAGCTGTCCGCCCTTGACCGCCCATTGACCCGTCTCGCCGCCCACGCCCACGGCGTGCGCTGACGTTCCCGCGGAGTCGTTGCGGCCGTAGATTTCGGACTCCTTGTTGCTCGACCAGGTGCCATTCGCCGAGAAGACGATGCGCTCGGTGTAGGTGTTGCCGCTCGCGTACTTGAGCCAGCACCACGCGCTCGACATGAGCAGCCGGCTCAATTGGTCGTTGCCAGCCGCTCCCGCTGGCGTGGGGGCGACCTGACCGCGCGCGGCGGGCGTCGTCGGCGTCGTGGGGCGACCCTGTTGCTGCTGAAGGTACCGCTGCGCGTCGGCGAGCGCCTCGGCGTCGGCGTCGGCGCTCGTCTCCCTTTCCATCGCCTTCGACAGCTTGCCGGCCTTCTGCACCGTGACGCCCTTGCCCGCGCGCGTGAGCTGCAACGGGACGCCGCCCATCGAGAGCGTGAGCGTGTCGCCCGCGAGGGCGTACTGGACCTTGTCGGTGCCCTCTTCGTCGTCGGCGATGACGAGCTGGGTGCCCTCGACACTCCAGCGCACCTTGCCGTCCTCCATCACGCCGCTGCCGTTGGCGTTGAGCGTCAAGAACGGCTGGCCGGCCAGCAGCCAGGTGCCGACGAGCTTCGGGTCGGTTTTTCCGGCGGCGAGCGCGAGCAGGAGCACGACGAGACGCATGGGAACTCCCCAGTGGTGAGAGGGTCGTATTTCATCGCGGACAGGAGGCGATGGCCAGCGGTGGACGCTGACAGGTGAAGTGGTCTGGTGCTTCGCTGAGGCTCGTGTCGATCGTCGTCCACCATCGCTGTCATCACTGCGGCGCCGCGCGGGAGGGCTCCGGCTCGACCGGGTGGGTCCGCTGCCAGCAGTGCGACGCGGTCATTGGCTTCGACTTCCAGGCCTGGCTCTCGTCACCCCGGTACGCCGCCTTTCTCCGGGAGGCCGCTTCTCCCGACATTCTGAAGAGGTGGGGGGGCTACGAGGCGCACCGGCTGGCGGCGGTGCGGTTGGGTGAGCGCGGGCTGGCCGAGATGGAGGCCGCCGCCGAAGTGTTGATGGCGCTGACGCCCATCGTCGCGCCCGACGAGGTGGCCACGGACCCCGCCTACCGCGCCCGGTGGCGCCGGTACCTCGGCTTCACGATGCTGCAGCAGCTGCTCGACCCGGTGCTGTCGCGGCTCTTCTCCGAGCTCCAACGCGACTTTGCGTCGTTCGACTATCGGCACCCCCTGCCACACCTCGAGCGGGCGGTGGCCAACCTCGAGCAGACCCACGCGCGTCTCTCGCAGCTCGATCCACCAGAGGATCCGGACGGGTTGCCATGGCCACTGCGGGCGAAGGTGGCGCTCTCGCAGTTCCTCTCGGCGTACCTCCACCTGCTCGGGCGAGACGATCAACGCACCGTGCTCGAGCGCCTCTACGGCCGCGACGCCCTGTCCGACCAGACCGCACAGACGGGTCAACCCGACGTGCTCGGCCTGTACCTCGACTGGCGGTGCCCAGCCTGCGGGCTCCAGTCGCTCCAGGTGCGCATGGTGACGGAGTACACCTGTCCCGGCTGCATGTTCCGCAAGCCCTGTGGGAGCGCAGAGGCGACGCTGCCGAAGGTGTCCACGGCGTGCGGTCGCTGTGGCGCTGGAATGACCCTCGAGGTGGGTGAGCGTGAGCGGGCCTGCGCCTTTTGTCAGACGTGGGTTCGTCGCCTCGATCGCACCGGTGACGTGGAGCGCGACTTCAGCAACGAGGTCAAGGCCCGCGTCGCGGCTCAGCATGGCTTCACGCTCGAAGCCCTTCCGACCGACGGCCAACCCGGGTTCCCCGTCACGCCCCAGACCCGGCGCTCGCTGCAGCTCGTCGGTTTGACGCGCATCGCGGCCTGGTACGGCTCGATGGTGCCGGCGACGCGGGTGCGGGCCTGCATCGTCGCGACGGTGGGGCCCATCTCCGAGGGGCTGCTGGCCGAGCTCGAGGCCGTTGCCCTCGCCGAGGGAAGCGAATCCGCCATGCCGGTGCTGCGAGAAGCCCTGGGCGCACCATGAGGTGGCCGCGCACCGTGGTGGCGCTGGGCCTCACCAGCTTCTTCACCGATGTCTCGAGCGAGCTGGTCTTCTCGGTGATGCCGGCCTTCCTGGCCTCCCTCGGCGCGGGCCCCGCGTTCCTCGGGCTGCTCGAGGGCGTCGCCGACGCGACGGCCGCGGTGCTCAAATACCAGTCGGGCCGCTGGTCCGATCTTGCTCCAGGCAAGAAGCCCCTCATCCTGCTCGGCTACGGCCTCTCGTCGGCGACGCGCCCCTTCCTCGCGTTCGTCTCGGCGCCGCTCCACGTCTTCGTACTGCGGGTGGTCGACCGCGTCGGCAAGGGGCTGCGGACCTCTCCGCGCGACGCCCTGCTGGCCGGCGCCGTGCCAGAGTCCGAGCGAGCGCGCGCGTTCGGGTTCCATCAGGCCATGGACCACGCCGGCGCCGTGGTTGGTCCTTTGCTGGGCGCGGGCCTTTTGGCGTTCGGGCTCGAGCTGCCGGTCATCTTCCTCATGACGGCGCTGCCAGGGGTTCTCGCCGTCGGGAGCGTCGCGCTCATTCGCGAGACGCCGGGTGAGGTCGCGGGCGCGCGCCCTTCAGCCGCCGAGCCGCTCTCGCCCGCGTTGCGTGGCCTGTTGGCGTGCGGCGCCCTCTTCGCGCTCGGCGCGGCGACGGACGGGTTCGTGCTGCTTCGCGCCAGCGCCCTGGGGACGCCGCTGTGGGCCGTTCCGCTGCTGTGGACGGTGTTGAACGGGTCGAAGATGACCTTCGCGGCGCTCGGCGGCCGGTGGGGTGACCGCTTCGAGCGGCATCGCGTGTTGCTGGGCGCGTGGATGGTCTTCGTGCTGGTGATGCTGGGCTTCGGAGCCTCCGCGACGGCCTGGCACGTGTGGGCCCTGGCCCTCGTCGCAGGGGCCTGGCAGGGCCTGTCGGAGCCCGTGCTCAAGGCGATGGTCGCTCAGCTCGCGCCACGCGGAGGAACCGGCCGCGCGTTCGGGTGGCTCAACGGGCTCAAGGGCGCGATGGCGGTCCCAGCGGGGGTCGGGTTTGGGCTGTTGTGGCAGCAGGTGAGCGCATCGTCGGCGTTCTTCGCGAGCGCGGGCATCGGCCTCTTCGCGTGCGTCGCGTTGGTGGCGTGGGCCGGGCGCCACCTCGAACGGGCCAGGGTGGGCTGAGTCGTGGCATCGTCGGAGGCGGGAGGCAGGTCATGCTCGTCTCGGAGTTGATGTCGAACGATGTCCTCACCATTTCGTCCCAGGCGCCGCTCCTGCAGGCCAGTCCGAGATGCGTCTGGGCCGGGTGCGGCACCTGCCGGTGGTGGACGCGAAGGCCAGGCTCGTCGGGATCCTCTCGTCCTTCGACCTCGCGAAGGCCCTGGTGCGGGCCCCGGGAGGACTCGTCAGCGAGGCGATGTCGACGCGCCTGGTGACGATTCGTGAAGACGCCCTGGCCGCCGATGCCGCGCGCGTGATGCGGCAGAAGAAGCTCGGGAGCCTGCCGGTCGTCGACGCCAGAGGCCGTCTCGTCGGGCTGGTGACCGAGACTGACTTTCTTCAGACCGCCGAGCTCGCGCTGCGGGGAAAGCCGCTGCGCCGCCGATGACGCACCTCGAGCAAGCGCAGAAGGCCTCGCGCGTTCAGGGCCCGTGATGGCGACCCGAACCCTGGCGTCGTTGACGAGCGCGGAGCGGATCCGCTTCGAGGGGCGGCTCGAGAAGGCGGAGGCGGCCCTCGAGGCCATCGACATCGTCCGATCGACCTCCGCTGGCGGGAACGCCCGGCGTTCGTGGAGTTCCGTCCGGTGCGCGCCCTGCGACGAGGGCTGGGACCGGTGGTGGGTCCGCTCGTCCTCGTCGCCGGCGCGTGCGGCGTGATCGGTGGCTTCGTCCATCCGTTCCTGGGCCTCGCCGGCATCGGGCTCCTCCTCGGCCTGTTGGCGCTCGTCTCGTCCAACCTCGACGCGTGAACGTCGGTTTCCGGCCAAGGTGGCAGTACGCTGGCAGCCATGACCAGCGGACTTCCAGCGTGTCCCACCACCCTCACCGACGCCGGAGGCGCTCCGCGCTACGGCACCTGGCAGGGCGCGCTCGACGTGGTGCGCTTCGCGGATCTGAAGGGCGCCTACGCACCGGGCCCGGTCGAGCGCGTCACCACGCACAAGAAGTGGCTCTATGGCTTCGTCGCCACCCGCGAGGTGGCCACGTTCTTCGCCGTGGTCGACGTCACCTACGCCTCCAATGCGTTCGCGATGGCCGTCGATCTCTCGACGAATGAGGTGCTCTGCGACGCCAGCTTCATGGGTCCGCCGCGGCCGCTCACCCGCGTGAGCGATCACCCGGGACCCGGCCTCGACGTGCGGTTCATGCACCCGCTCGGTCAGCTGCGGGCGAAGCGGCCATTCGGTGACGAGCGCTACCACGTCGAGACCCGGGTCGGTCCTCCACGCGTGACCGGCGGCCGGGCCCTCGAAGCGGAGTGGAGCCTGCTCGCCGCGGGCGCCGCTCCGCCCCTCACGGTGATCGCGCCGGTCGAGGGCGGCATCGTCAACGTGACGCAGAAGTGGGCGGGGCTCCTCGGCTTCGGCCGCCTGCGCGCGGGCGGCAAGACCTTCAACCTCGACGGTGCCGTGGGCGGCCTCGACTCGACCTTCGGGTTGCTCGCGCGCCGCACCGCGTGGCGCTGGGCGTTCGTCTGTGGGCGCCTCGACGATGGCACGCCGCTGGGCATCAACCTCGTCGAGGGCTTCAACGAAGCGCGCGAGGACGTCAACGAGAACGCCGTCTGGCTGGGCCGCGAGCTGATCCCCGTCGGGCGCGCCCGCTTCTCGTGGAATCGGAGCGATCTGCTCGACCGCTGGCAGGTGAAGACGGTCGACGGTGCGCTCGAGCTCGAGTTCAAGCCCATCGCCGTCCACCGCGAGGACCGCGATCTCAAGGTCGTCGTCAGCCACTTCGCACAGCCCGTGGGCCGATGGAGCGGCGTGCTCCGCCATCACGGCCGCGAGGTGCGCTTCTCAGGCCTGCCGGGCGTCGCGGAGGACCAGGACGTCACCTGGTGAAGCGCGGCTCTTCACTCGCGGGTTTCGGAGTACCGTGTCGTCATGGCTCCGCTGGATCAGATGACGGAAGTGCTGCACGCCGAGGTGGCGCGGTTCCCCCGGGCGAAGCTGGTGGTGGTGAAGGGCCCGGACAAGGGCGTCGAGGTGTTGCTCGAAGGCCAGACGGTCGTCGTTGGCAGTGACGAGTCGTGCCAGCTCCGGCTGGCCGATCCCTCGGTGTCCCGGCGTCACATCGAGCTCTCCGGTGGACCGGGTGGCTACCGGCTCCGCGATCTGCGCAGCACCAACGGCGTCTTCATCGAAGGCGTGCAGGTGCTCGACGCGCGCCTGTCGGACAAGACGCGCTTCACGGTGGGGCGCAACGAGCTCCGCTTCGAGCCCGAGCGCAGCGAGGTGCAGTGGCCGCTGTCGGTCCACGAGAAGTTCGGCGACGTGCTGGGCAAGAGCCTGGTCATGCGACGGGTCTTCGCGCTCCTCGAACGGGCCTCGTCCACCGAGAGCCCCATCGTGCTCGAAGGCGAGGCGGGCACTGGCAAAGAGGTGTTGGCGCGCGCCATTCACGATCGCAGCCCCCGCCGCGAAGGACCGTTCGTGGTCGTCGACCTCGGCGCCTCGAACGAGGCCCTCATGGAGTCCGATCTCTTCGGCCATGACGTCTCCTCGGCGCGGCCCGTCTCGCGTCCCGGCGCCATCGAAGAGGCCGAAGGCGGCACGCTCTACCTCGATGAAGTGACGGAGCTCCCCAACGCGCTGCAGGCGCGGCTCCTGCGCGCCCTCGAGACGAAGGAGTTCAAGCGGCCGGGGCAGGGCGGCGTCGCGAAGGTGGACGTTCGGGTGGTGGCCTCGACGCAGAAGGACCTCGACGCCGAGGTGAAGGCTGGCCGCTTCCGCGAAGACCTCTCCTTCCGCCTCTCGGTGTTCCGCGTGCGCGTGCCTCCGCTGCGTGAGCGGCCTGACGACATTCCCCAGTTGGTGCGGCACTTCGAGACGAAGGCCCGCTCCGGCACGGCGCTCTCCGACGAGACCGTCGAGATGCTCACGCGCCACGACTGGCCGGGGAACGTCCGCGAGCTGCGCAGCGTCCTCGAGCGCCTCGCCGCGTTTCCCGACCTCGGCGCCAGCGCGATCGCCCGCGCGCTCGGGAAGAGCCTCGACACCGGTGAAGAGAACAGCGGCGCGAAGCTGCGCAACGAGATGTCGCAGCAGCTGCTGTCGTTGCCGTTCCACGAGGCCAAGGACCGGGTGCTGGAGAGCTTCGAGAAGACGTATCTCCTCGAGCACCTCAAGGCCGCCAACGGCGTGGTGACCCGCGCGGCCCAGCGGGCCGGGCTGCCGCGCCAGTCGGTGCACCGCATGCTCCGGCGCCTCGGCATCAACACCAGCGACGAGTGAGCCTCAGGCCCCCAGCCGTGGAAACACCTCGCGGCCGGGCATGAAGACCTCGTCGGCCAGGCGGAACTCCTTGCCGTCGCGGCGCAGGCGCAGCGTGCGCTTCATGACGAAGTCGAACAGCAGCGGGTCGTGCCGGTCGATCTCGTTGAGCAGCGTGCGCTCCTCCTCGGTGATGAGCCCCAGGTTGACGATCGCGCGCGTCTGCATGAGCGCGTTGATCGCGGGGAGGGGATAGTCCGAGCCGTTCACGCAGCGCCGCTGCAGGTCCTCGTCCGACAGCACCGTCTCGAGCGGCCGGCCGGCGCGGTTCACGAGGGTCAGGGCCGACGTTTCACCGAAGAGTCTCCCGCGCCACTGGGGCTCCTTCATGAGGCGCACGAAGAGGTCGAAGTTGTCGACCCACGGGCGCGGCTCGGGTGCGTCGAGATCGGGGTTCTGGCCGAGCGAGGCACAGTGCGCGACGACGGTGGTGACGCCGTGCTCGAGAGCCCGCCGGAGCAACAGGGGGTTGCCCAGCCGCTGGCGCTCCTCGGAGTGCACGGCCTTCTCTTCGCCCGCGTGGGTGATGAGCGTGAGGCCCAGGCGTGTCATCGCTTCGTAGAACGCGTCGCAGCGCGGGCTCGATGGGTCGATGTTCATCGCATTCGGCAGCCACTTGACGGCGATGCACCCCAGCGCAGCGGCACGCTCGAGGGCCTCGACGGCATCGGGCCGCGCTGGGTGCACCGACGCACAGGGGAGGAAGAGCTCCGGCTGCGCGCGGGCCAGCGAGGCGACGTACTCGATGGGGGTGAAGAACTCGGTGTCGTCGGGGAGCGGCTGACCCGCCTCGTCGTAGGCGCGATCGAAGGCGAACAGGAGCAACTTGCCGTGAGGCCGCTGCGCCGAGACGAGCCCCGCCAGGCGCTCGACGTACTGTTGATCGGCGCGCGAGAGCTCGGTCACGCCCGAGGCGTTCAGGTAGACGCTGAACTTGAAGTACTCGGCGGGGTTCGAGACGGACTGCATGCGCGAACCGACGGTGCAGCCCGAGCCGCCCGTGCCCAGTCCCACCACGTGCACGTGGGTGTCGAGGACTCGCGCCGGGTCGAGGCCCTTCCAGGCCCTGGCGATGAGAGACAGGGCTCCCTCCGACAGCGGCCCCGATGGAGGACTCGCTCGTGCGATGCGCGCATGGCCATAGCGAAAGCCGCTGAAGAGGGCGGCGCCGGAAGCCAGCACCAGGAGGTTGCGACGCGTCACCCAGGGCATGTGCCCGCACTGTATCCCCAAACAGCACCGGGCCCGGCGCGTCATGAAGACGGGCCGGGCCACGGGGCACCACGAGAGCTGTTCAGCGCTCACCCTGGACTCACCCCTGACTCCACGGGGTGAGCGCGAGCGCGCTCGGGCGCAGTCCTTACGAGCGGCGGCGGCGCAGCAGGGCCAGCATCGCGAAGCCCAGGCCCGCGATGGAGGCGTCGACGGGAATCGCCGCGCAGGTGGCGCCCGGGGTGCCCGGGGCCGCGCCGTCCGGCGTGGC
>JBILEB010000081.1:0-30629 GCA_044352295.1 Myxococcaceae bacterium | reverse complement strand
TTCGGTGGTTGGCGTTGAGGTGAGCGGGCTCCCGACCGGTGACAGCGTGACGTTACAGAACAACGGCACCGATGAGCTCACGGTGGCGGGGAACGGCTCTTTTCGTTTCACATCGCCCGTGCTGGGCCCGTACGTCGTAGCGGTAACCTCGCAACCGTTGACGGCCACCTGCAGCGTGACGGGCGGTTCGGGGACTGCGACGGGCGCGGCGGTGCTGATCACGGTCTCGTGCGTCGCGACGTGGCAAGTGGGCGGCACCGTCACCGGCCTCCCTGTGGGCGAGACCGTGACGCTGCTCAACGCCGGCGCTGACCCGGTCACGGTCCTGAGCGACGGTCCCTTCGTCTTCTCCACGCGCGTCACCGGAGCCTATGCGGTCTCAGTCGGCACGCAGCCCAGTACGGCGCGGTGCTCCATCGCTGGCGCTTTCGGCACCGCCACGAGCGATGTGTCGTCGTTGCAAGTCAGCTGCGCTCCGGTCTGGCGAATCGGCGGCACGGTCGCTGGTCTGCCCGCGAGCACCTCGGTCACCCTGCTCAACAACGGAGGCGACCCATTGGTGGTCTCTGCCAACGGGCCCTTCACCTTCTCCACCGCCGTGTTGGGCGCATACAACGTGACCATCGCGTCCCAGCCAATCGGTGGTGCCTGCGCGGTGGTCAACGGCAGCGGGACCGCGACGACCAACGTGAGTTCGGTGCAGATCAACTGCCTCAGCGGCTTTGGCATCGGAGGCTCACTCAGCGGTCTGCCTGCAGCGACCACCGTCACCCTGACCAACAACGGAGGGGATCCACTCGTGCTCAGCGCCAATGGGGCCTTCGCCTTCTCGCTCCCAGTGACCAGCTACGCCGTGGCCGTGCAGACCCAGCCGAGCGGAGCGACCTGCCGAGTCACCAACGGCGTTGGCACTGCGACTGCTCCTGTCAGCTCGGTGTTGGTTGCGTGCGTTCTCTCGGGCACTCTGGACACGAGCTTCAACGGCACCGGCTTCTTCACCCTCGCGCCGACGGGCTTCCACAACGAGTGGTTCGACATGACCATCAACCCCGATGACAGCCAGGTCTTCGTGGGGCGCAACCAGGTCGGCGGCGCCGATGAGGACTGGGCCATCGTCAAGCTCACCGCAGGAGGTCAGCTCGACTCCAGCTTCGGCACCGGCGGCTCCGTGGGCATCAGCCGGGGCTCGGCGATCGGCGAGGCGGCGCGCGCCATCGTGCGTGTGGGCACTGGGTACGTCATCGGCGGAACCTTCCGCGAAGCCTCGGGCTTCGATGTCGGCGTGCAGAAGCTGACCTTGGCCGGGGCCCTCGACAACACGTTCGGAACCAACGGCCGGGTGAGCGTCGACTTCGGCAACAACGACTACCTGCGCCAGTTGGTCATCGACTCCTCGGGGCGGATGGTCATCGCGGGGTCAACCGGAGACGGCACCAACGCGCAGGTGCTCATCGCGCGACTCACGCCCACTGGAGCGCTGGACACGTCATTCGGAACGGGCGGCTCTTTCATCGGCGGGAACGCGGGCGCTGACGACATGGCCTGGTCGGTTGCCATCGACGGCGCGGGGCGCATCTGGGCCGTCGGGAGCAGCGACGCGAACACCCTGATGCTGCGGCTGACTCCAAGCGGCGCGCTCGACACCACGTTCGGCACCACGGGCCTGGTCATCACCGACGTCACTGGAGCTACCCGCCCTGATGAACTCCGGCGCATCGTCGTCGAGCCAGGCGACACCAGTGCGGTGGCTGCAGGTCGCCTCACCAACGCCAGCGGCAACCTCGATGGGCTCCTGCTGCGCATCTCGAACGCCGGCCAGGTGGCGCAGTCGGTCACGCTCGACCGCTCGGGCACCAACGACTTCTTCATGGCCTTGGACCTGCTCCCCGACGGAAGGGTCTTCGTGGCCGGAGGCAGTGCGCTCACCATGCTCATCGCGCGCTACACCTCGAGCCTTGTTTTGGACTCCACGTTCGGCACGGGTGGCGTGGTGCAGCCTTCGTTCGGCATCACTGCGCAGGCCAACTTCATCAAGCGGGACAGTCAGGGACGAATACTTGCCGGTGGCACCATTGGTCCCTTCAACCCCGACTACGGCGTCTGTCGTCTCAATCCATGACTGAGGGTAACTCCATGCGACTCTCGTTCGCGCTGCGAAGTGGTTGGCTGCTGGCTCTGTCTGTCGCAGCCTGTACGCCGATCGATTCCCCGCTGCCGCTTTTCAATGCCGTCGACCCGTCGATTCAGTGCAAACCGGGAGAGATTGGGTGGGACTTTTCCACCGGCGGCAACTTCGATGAAGCGGTCCGCGACTCAACGCTCTCGAGTGAGATTCGCATCGTGGAGGCCTCTTACGGCACCAACTGCAGCGGGGTGGCCCCGGACAACGTCAACGCCGCCTTCGCTTCAGCATGCAACGGCCGCTTGAGCTGCCAGCGCAAGGTCAACGAGGGCATCGGGGACCCAGCGCCGGGCTGCCCGAAGGATTTCCTGCTTCGCTACACCTGTGGAAATGAGGGTCGGGTCTATGAGCAGCGCTACGGGGGGGAGGCAGGCGGCACCGCGGTGAGCATCGAGTGCGGCGACAAGCTCATCATTCGCGACGTCACCTACGGCCAGAACTGCAACGCCAGCATTCGCAGCAACCTCACCACCTCGGTCATCGAGCAGTGCAACGGGGCGCGCCGCTGTGACCTGGGCACGGGGGCTCAAGTGCTGGGCAGCGACCCTGCGCCGTTCTGCCGCAAAGAGACGAAGGTCACCTACGGCTGCGTCGGGGCCGGCGCGGCGGAATATTCGGCGGTTTTCGACGAAGAAACGCCGATGCGCTTTGCCTGCCCCATTCGACAAGCCACGCCGCCACCCGAGGCCCGCATCACCATCTCCTTCGCCTCATATGGGGCGAACTGTGGCCCTTCGGCTCGCAACAACGCCACCAGCGCGCTCGCGCAACTGTGCAACGGAAAGGGCGAGTGCACCTTCACGGTCAGCCTCGGTGATCCCGCCCCTGGCTGCGCCAAGTCGCTGTTTGGCGAGTACCGCTGCGGCATCGACTCCAAGGTCATCCTCGTCCCCGCAGAAGCCGGTGGAAAAACCGTCACGCTCCGCTGTGGCCAGCGCATCAACGTGGTGCAGGCTTCGTATGGCTCGAACTGTGACCCCAAGAACCTGGGCAATGCGACTGAGATCTACCGCCAGAACTGCAACGCCAACCGCGACTGCGTGATTGGCCGAAACGTGGTGCATTCCCTAGGCGACCCCGCGCCGTTCTGCCGGAAGGACCACGAGGTCAGGTACACCTGCGGAAGCTCGGGGGATCAGGAGTTCCGCGCGAGCGCAGGCGAAGACGAGGTGAAGGTCTTCGAATGTCCGTTGGAACCGGTTCGGCCCGAATTCAGCAAAGGCATCCAGCTCCTCGAGGCCACCTGGGGCACGGGCTGCGCAGGGGCAGAGACCAACCTCAAGAACAACGCCTACGCCCAGCTTTCCAGCTGCAACGGCAGGGACACCTGCGAGCTGACGTTCCCTGGCATCGGGCGAGACGTGGCACCCAATTGCCCCAAACCACTCCAGGCCAAGTACCGCTGTGGCGAAGACCCGACCGTCGAGACCGTAGACGTGGCTGGGGAAGCGCAAGGCAAGTCGCTGAAGCTGACCTGTTCCCCGCCGATTCGCGTGCTGCGCGCGACCTACGGCGGCACCTGCGGGCTTGCCCAGGGCAACGCCAGCGCAGGTCTCACGCAGAGCTGCGGCGGCAAGCGAGGCAGCTGCGTCTACACCGTTCCGGCTCGGCCCAGTGAGGTGGTGCTCCCGGTCAATGGCCAGCTCACGCCGGGCGAGCGTCTTTCGGTCGCGGGCGGCACCGGTACCTTCGAGCTCACGCGCACCGGTGAGATTGTTTTCTCCCGCAACGGGGTGATGCGGTGGACCTCGGGCACCGAGAACGCGACCATGCCGGCCACGGTGCTGGCGATGCAGAGCGACGGGAACCTGGTGCTCTCCCGAGGCAGCACGGTGCTTTGGTCGACAGGGACTTCAGGGAACAACGACGCGGTGCTGGGTCTGAATGCAGAGGGCCGCCTGGTGGTGCGAGCCACCGATGGCCGCGAGCTGTGGGCCCCCACGGTGACCTTGATGGCCGCCAACGCCAAACTCACCAAGGGTCAGCAGGTGCCGTGCGGCGACAGCTGTCGGTTCGCGTTGCAGACTGACGGCAACCTCGTGCTGTCCCGCAACAATGTGGTGCTCTTCGCCACGGGCACCCAGGTGGTCGACGTGGCCAACGTCACGATGCAGGGCGACGGCAACCTCGTGGTCTTTGGCTCCGGCAACGAAGTTCGCTGGTCCTCGGCCACCAACTCGATTCCCGCCATCAACGCCACGTTGAACTTCGACCAGTCGACCAATCGTCTGGTCCTTCTCGACACGAGCAAGCGCCTCTTCTGGCCGGCGTGTCGCGGCGACTTCTCGGTCGACTACGTGTGTGGGGCAAATCCAGCCATTCAGAAGGCCGCGGTCGGGGCCGAGGCTGCAGGAACGCAAGTGACACTGTCCTGCCCAACCGAGTCACCTGCCCAGAGCGTCAAGAAATGCGTACCGACCAACTGCATTGGGACTCAGCGTCGCGGCCTGGACCTCGCGTGCGTGACCGACTCGTCACTGCGGGTGATGCCCACCCAGCGCTTGGCGAAGCTGAGCCTCGTTGATGTGGAGCAGAACCGGGAGACCTTGGCGCTGCAGGAAGACATCCCCTACACCGTCGTCGCCAGCTTCCAGCACGACACCCCCTGTGCTTCCTGCGTGACGACGGCTCAGTCGTCGGCCACAGCAACGGTGTGGGCGTACGACGAGTTCACCTCGCGAAGCACCGGCACCAGGGTGAAGGGCTTCCGCTGCGTGGTGACCACGGCGGGCTTGCGAGGGCTGGCCGCAGGAGATCCCCTTCAAGCGGGTACGACGTTCGCTGCCAACGCAGCGCTGGTGGGCGGCATGGTGGGCCAGACCATTTCCCCGCTGTGCTTCGGTAACCGCATCAACTCCTGGCGCGACGCGGCCAAACGAAAGGCCATGACCGAGGCCGACTTCCGAAAGGACTACAACCTCAGCGGGAGCTCCACCCTCGTGGTGTCTTACGACCCTGAAGGCAAGACGGTGGCCTTCCGCGGCGCCCCTGGGACCACGGACACCGCGTTCGTGCCCAACCCCATCGGGTTCTTCTACAAACCCAACCTGCTGTGGGTGGACTCGTACAGCTACTACGACCAAACCAGTGTGCACGAGGTGCCCAACGTCGCCTTCACGCCCAGCCGCGACATCCGCCTGGCGGCCACCAAAGCCACCCTTCGCTCCAATGAGCTCGAGGTCTCTCTGTACGATTCGTTCATCACCCCTTCGCTGGAGGTCGACGTCGACTGGCTGATGCGCGGCGATGCCCCCGGAGTGAACCCGTTCTCGCCGACCGGCCCGCCCGTCACTCCGTCGGTCGCCACTCTCACTCAGCGCAACCTCGCGGTGACCCTGGAGCTTACACCTGCCGAGGACTTCACCAGCAGCTCGCAGCCCAGCACGGGCTGGGTGGCCTTCGACAAGCACATGGTGGTGAGCAAGCCGAGCGTGACCAAGGTCGGCAGCGGGCAGGCCACCGGTCAGACCATTCGCGTGGTGGCGCCGTTCAACGATACCCTCAAGGACCGCATCCTCAAGGTGGGTGGCAATGGCTGGCGACGCACCTTCGGCGAAGAGCTCCGCTCGTACCGTGTGCGCGCCTGTCTCGAGCTTGATGGGCTGGATCGAACCAGCAGCAGTAACAACGATGTCACCGCGCTCAGCGCCAGCCGCGGACCCACCACGTACACCGCCGGTTTCCTCGCTGGAAAGCGGTGCGTCGTGTCGGACCAACTGCTCATCATTCGCCGCGACCTCGAGAAGCGCCCCTTCCCTCGCAAGAGCCAGTCCGAGGAGTCGTCGGGGCAAGGCACCACTCGGAACCAGGGCGACGGCTCGTACATCGGCTCGGGCAACGATCTCGGCAACCAGTCTCAGTGCGGCCGCTCTTGCACCGTCAACGCTGACTGCGTCTCAGGCCAGACCTGCAATGGCGTCGGTGGCCGAGTGGGCTTCTGCTCTGGGGTCGAGACCGCCGTGTCCTGTGCGTCAATCGACCGCAACGACATGGGCTCGACGGGCGCCATCGGGCGCTCGCTGTACTCGTCGACCACCACCACCAACACCCGCTCTGCCGCTGCAGGCACGACCGGAGGGACCTCCCGCGCCTCGGTCGGCTCGCGCACCGAAATCCTCGGCTACACCGTGCTCAGCGCGGGCGATGACAAGGCCAGCGAGGGCCCCATCACCACCGGGTGGCAGCGCTTCGAGATCAACCTCACGCCGAACATCGACAACATCATCACCCTGCTCAAGACCGGCAGCGTCTTCACCCCGCCCGTGGCCCCGCTCAAGCCGAAGTTCGAGAAGATTCAGGCCACCGAAACCACCAAGGGGCGCATTGGCCTGGGGGTCGGCGTGGGGCGCGAGTTCTACATCATGATTTTGCCCGTCCCCATTGCGGTTGAGGTCAGCGCCACCGTGGGCTTCGGCATCTCGCTCACCATCAACGTTGGCATCAGCAACAGCGCCTACCCCTGCGCCGGCGAGACCTCGACCTGCGTGAAGCGAGATACGATGACGCGCACTTTGGACGAGGCCATGACCGAATGCGCGGTGCAGGGTGGTCGCCTCGCGGAAATGGAACGCAGCGGCGCCTATGCAGCGCTGCGCAGCGCCATCGGCACCGACACCAATGCGCACTGGGTCGGAGCGCAGCTCGGGTACACGTACTCCAACGAGACCTGCGCTCGGCAAGAGACGGCGAGCGGCTGTCGCGACTCGACCACCACCCGCTGGCGCTGGATGCACACCGGCAATGAGTTCGCGACCCAGGTTGGCAACGGCTCGATCACCGCCACCCCCGGCAATGTGAGTGCGGGGGTGAGCGCGGCCACCAACATGGTCTCGGCGGTGCGCACGTTGCAGCCGGCTCAGGCCGGCGTCATCTACACCGCCAGCAGCGATCGCTTCGGCTCTGCGCCGCGGGACACCACGACCAAGTACCACTCGCTGTGTGAGTTCAGACCTGCCGCCTCGGCTCGAACGCTGCAGATTGGCGGAGGGCCCACGGTCGACGTTTCAGCGGGCGCGACCCTGGCAGTCTGCGTGCCCAGCCACATCTTCGGCTTCTGCCTGCAGGCGAGTCTGCGGGTGGTGAGCGCGGAGATTACCGGCAGGCTGACCTGGACCAACACCAAGCTCTACAACGTGTCGGGCGCGCTGTTGGGTACGCGGTCCAACCTTCAGCTCAAGTTCGATTGGGCGGTGCGGCTGCTGACCGGCGCCATCACCGCTCAGCTGCGCATGGTCCTCACCGACCTCGAATGGGACATCGTGAAGTTCGAAGGCATCCAGTCGCTCCTCGACCCCGAGGTGAAAGCGAAGTTCTCCGGAACGCTGCTCAAGCTCGACTGGCCCACCGTGAAGGACATCCAATGAAATCGCTCAAGTTGAAGTTGACGGCGGCGGGGGCGACCACCGTCGTGTTGGTGACCGGAGTCAGTACCTTGGTGAAGCCCAGGCTGCTCTCTGAGGTCCTGCCCCGCGCTCCGTGGGCCTCGCCAGTTCAGGCTGACCCAGCGACGAGGGCTTCAGCAAGCTCCACGCTGGCGGAGCGCTTGCCCTCCCCGGACCACTGCGCGTGGCGAGTTGGACAAAGCCGGGCGTGGAAGATGCGCACCACCACCGAGCTGACCCTCGATGCCGCGGGTTTGGGTCTGGCAGGCCATGGTGCGTCGCCGGTGTCGCAGGTTCGATTTGAGGGCACGCTCAGCGGCCGAGTGCTGCGGACCTCCGTCGACGGGAGTGCGGTGTGGCTCGCTCGGTGGACGCAGCTCAGCGAAGACGCTCGCAAAGGTGGCGAGGGCATGGAGTCAGCCTTCTTGCTCGAGCTCGATCGCCGCTGTGGGGTGCGTCGTTTCGGTCGACTGGCCACCACTGACATGAGCTCGGCGCGCGCGCAGCAAGCGTCCATCGCTGACTTCGGCTTCCGGGCTCCGCTGGCCAATGGCGAGGCCTTCATCGCCGCCACTGGGTTCGGTGAATTCAGCGCGAGCCTGGCGCTGGGCTCAGATGAGAAGGGACCGTTTGTCCAGAGAACCATCACTGCGTTCCGCCAGGTCTGGGGCGGAAGGGTGAAAGCGGAGCAGGTGCAGCTGGGCACCAATCGCTTGACGGTGCGCGCCAGTGAAGGGCCGTGGTTCGACGGCTTCGAGGGGCGCCACCAGGTGACAGTCCCCGGCGCGTTCAGCAGCGACAGTACCCAGCAGGCTGAGCCGGGCACGCTCGAGGCCCAGGTGTGGGACGGCGTTTCCATCACGGAGGCCGACTACGTGTGGGTCGACCTGTTGCCGCAAGCGCCGGTCGCACCGGCGAAGGACGTGGCCCGAAGCGAACCGGAGCTGGAGCGCCAGCGCTTCCTGGCCAAACAGTCGTTCTCCGAGGCCATGGACCTCCTCGCGGGGACGATGGAGTCGACCACCAACATCGACGCGCAATGGAAGGACCTCACGCTCTTCCTCGAGGCTCGACCCGAGCAGGTGCCGGCCATTCAGCAGGCGCTTCGCTCTCAGGAGTTCCCGAGCAAGGTGCAGGACGTGGTGTACCTCTCGCTGGGCAAGGCCCGCGGCCCTGAACCGCGCGATGCATTGAGAGCGATGGCGGCAGACACCTCGTTGCCTCCCATGGACCGAATTCGCAGCGCAGTGGCGCTTGCCGGTCGCAACGACGTGGGGATGCGGGAAGCTACGGAATTGCTGGCGCAGGCCAAAGTCGGCCTGGAGGCTTCAGACCCGGCGGCGAAAATGTACGGGCGCAATGCGCTGTTGGCGGCGGGAATGCTCGCGGGCATGCGACGCAATGAGCTCATCGCGCAAGCCGTTCGAGACGAGGTGGAGCCTCTGCTCAGTACTTCCGATGCGCTCCTGAGGGAGGCGGCCTTTGCCACCTTGGGAAACCTCGGTGAGGTGAAGGACCTCGAGCTCCTCGAGCGTTGGTCCCGCGAGCCTGACATCGACAAGCGCGAAGACGCGCCCCTGGCGCTGCGGCGAATGCCCTTGGCTCAAGCCGGTGACTTCGAGCTCGCCTGGCTGCAACGCGAAACGTCGCCGGATGTGAAGCGTGAGCTCTGGCACGTGCTCGACAAGCAGTTACTGGATGAGCAGTTGCCGCTCCCTGAGCGCTTCATTCCTGTGGCGGTCAAGGACCTGCGCGCCCAGCACCCGGTGCTCACGCGGCAGACGTTGATCAAGCTCCTGGCGACGGTGGTGAAGACCTCACCCAGCGCTCGTGGTGCGCTGCTGGCTCAGGCGCCCATCGAGCTCGAGCAGCGCTCCGGCCTTTACTCACTCATCGCAGAGCACCTGCCCGCTGATGAGATGTCTGCGGCACTGGCGCCACTGCTGGGCAACGCGTTCGAGCCTGGCATCACGGCTCCAAACCTTCCTGCCGAAGGCCGACCAGGGACCACGGTGACGCCGTGAACAGAGCACTCTTCACGTCATGCGTGACGATGGTGCTGTTCGCCTGTCCCGTGCCGCAAACGAAGACGGACTCTGGCATCGAGGACGAGGACAAGGACGAAGTCTCGTACGAGGGCGAGACTGCGGGCGGCGCGCTCCCTGACTCTTTGCCGCTGGAGCCCATGAACGAGGATGCTGGCGAGGTGGTGGTCGACAGACGCTGCTGCAACCTGATCTTCACCATCACTGACCTCGAAGCGGCTGACGTGCAAGGCCGCATCCTCGGCTCGTATGGACCGCTGGCTGGAAACGGCGTTCCGCTCACTCGCCTCCGTGACGCTGGCCTGTGGACGGCGGCGGCCTGCATTCCGCTCAATTCAACGCAAACCTACCGCTACGCGTTTCACGCGCCTTTCGACGGGGGGACCATCACCGATGCAGGCGAATTGGACGGAGGAGCGTTGGATGCGGGCCAGGCGCCGTCACCGACCTTGCGTGCTTCGAGCACTGAGCCGCTGGAAGCCGACGGTGTGGGCGGGACCCACAACGTCGTTGGTCCGATCACGGATTGCGGCGCTGCCGATGCGTCGGTCGGGATGTGGCCTTAGAAAAACAAAACGAAAAAAGCTGAGCAGAACGAAGGGCTTTCGCACCGCGCATCATGACGAAGCCGGGCAGGGCCTGAAACAGACCCGTCGTTTCCGTGACCTGCGCGACACGGGTTCAGCGGGTGGCTTCCACCGGAGTCAGGACCCGCATCGTGCCCGCCGTCACGCCGAACTGCTCGTGAACGGCCAGCCGCTTCACCACCTCTGCGGGAGCCACCCGGCCGTCGACCAGCCCGCGCCACGCCTCGAGCACCGACGCCGTCGTCGCCTCGTCTTCCCACACGAACTCGACGCGGAACCGTCGCACCCCGGCGCTCACCAACCTCGGCACCGCGCGCGCCGCCGTCTGCGCCTTCGCGTTGAAGACGGTGTTGCGGCAGCCGACGTCCACCACCACCGGGTGCTCCTGGTCCTCGCGGTCCTTCAGTGCGACGCGGTGCTGTTCACAGGGCCGCCCGCAGGTGCGGAAGTCGCGGCCATTCGACAGCGTGTGCGAGTACACGCAGTGCTCGGTGTGGAAGGTGGCGATGTGGTGGTGGCCGACGATGGTGAGGCGGTCCGCGGGGACGTGCCGCAGCACCTCGTGGAGCTGGGTCTCGTCGAGGTCGTGCGCCGCAGTGAGGGAGTCGCACCCGAGCGCGAGCAGCTCGTGCGCCGTCACGGAGTTGGTGACGTTGAGCGAGAAGTCGCCGTGGACGACGGGGCGCTCGGCGAGCGTCGAGAAGTGCACCAGCCCGCCCCAGTGCCGGACCAGCACCGCGTCGGGTGCGAGCCGGGTGAGGCGGGAGTCGATGCCTTCTTCGCCGGGCTTCTGCACCCGCGTGGTGGCGATGGTGACGAAGAGTCCCGCTTCGCGCGCGCGCCGAACGGCCTTCTCGAGGCCGACGAGCTCCATCCAGTCGAGCTCGACCTCGCCAAAGCCCATCGCGATGACCGCCTCGAGCTGCGCCGGCATGCGCACGAGCGGCACGACGGTCGGTGAGGCGGGAGGCGTCCATCGGCGCTCGGGCGCTCGCTGCGCTGCGTTCGTCTTCACCTGCGCGGCGACGGGGGTCTCCACGACCGCGTGACGGGCCCGCGCGAGCACGCGCTGTTCGAGGTCGACGACGAGGCGACGGCGCAGCGCTTTGAGCGCAGAGACCGGCACGTGCAGTCCCGCTGGCAATCCGTCGAGGTCGATGGCCGCGAGCCGGAAGGGCGTTCCACCGAACGCGCCGAGCTTGTCCGACAGCACCTCGACGCCGAGGCCCGGGCCCGTCGACTGGCTGAGCGGCTCGTCCGTGTTCCCGTCGACGCTGACGTTTCGTCCGACGGGGCCCGCGGCGGTGAGCCGCACGTGCATCGGTGCGCCCGCCGCCCCTGACACCACCACCGTGACGGGAATGCGACCAGACACGCCCTTCGCGCCGGACTCGACCGCGCTCTTCGCGTCAGCGCTCAGCCGCGGGTCGGAGGACAGGAACACCTGATGTCCAGGCTTGACGCGCGTGAGGTCGGGCCCGGGCTTGCCGAAGCGGAGCCACCACCCCTTCGGCGCTGGCTCGACCCCAAAGAGCGGGCCACCCGGCTCCTCCTCGTGCGGCCGGCCCGTGTCGAAGCCGACGCCGCAGCCGGGAATGGGCTCCGGCACGTCCAACGGAACGCCGCGCGCGTCGCTGGCCGAGGCGCCGCTGATGACGGGGAGCGCCACCTTCGTCGCGCCGGCCGCGGGCTGCACCTGGCCGAGTCCGATTGCGCCAGACGGACGACGCTCGGAGCGCTCGACGCGCACCGCGCCTGGTTTCACCTCAGCCACGACGCCCAACAGCGCGCCACGATGTTTCGGAAACCGTCCCTCGACGAGCGTCTGGTGGTCCGAGCCCGCGAAGAAGCCATCGGAGAACCCACGCGAGTACGCCACTGCCATGCGCCCGAGGTCCTTCTGGAGCTGCGCCTGCGCCGCCTGCGACGTCTGCTGCTTCGAGAGCACGGCCTCGCGCCACCGACGGTAGCCCTCGACCGCGCTCATCACGTACGCCGGGCCCTTGAGCCGGCCTTCAATCTTGAGGCTGGCGACGCCGATGTCGGCGAGGGCTTCGAACGCGCGCGCGCCGGCGAGATCGAGGGGGCTGAGCAGGTACGCCACGTCACCCAAGGGACGAACGTCACCGTCGACGACGAGCTCGTAGGGAAGGCGGCACGACTGCGCGCACTGGCCGCGGTTGGCCGAGCGCCCGCCCCAGGCCTCGCTGGTGAGACATTGGCCGCTCCACGACATGCAGAGCGCGCCATGAATGAAGACCTCGAGCTCGAGCGGGGTGCCCTTCGCGAAGGTGCGGATCTCGTCCACCGACAGCTCGCGTGGCACGACGATGCGGGTGACGCCGAGGCCTTCAGCGAAGCGCGCAGCCTCGGCGCTCGAGACGGTCATCTGCGTCGAGGCGTGCACCTCGAGCGTGGGCGCGACGGCGCGCGCCAGCAACGCGACCGCCGGGTCCTGCACGATGATGCCGTCGACGCCAGCCTTCGCGCACGCGCGCACGAGCGTCTCCACGGCAGGCAGTTCGTTCTCGAAGACGAGCGTGTTGAGCGTCACGTAGGCCCGCGCGCCCGCCCGGTGGATGTGGTCGAGGGTGCGAGGCAGCTCGGCGACGGAGAAGTTGGTGGCGCGAGCGCGGGCGTTCAGCCCTTCGTCGAGTCCGAAGTAGACGGCGTCGGCGCCAGCTGCGAGCGCGGCGTCGAGGCTCTCGGCGTCGCCTGCGGGCGCGAGGATTTCAGGGGTGGTGGCCACGAGGCGCTTCTACGGGAAACCCGGTCACGCGTGCAGCCCACGCGGCCACTGGATAAGATGGCGCTCGTTGGGGGCGGCGCGTCAGGCGTTTGGGTGTCTTCGCTTCGGCGAGGCATCGGCTCCGGGGGTGCCCCGGGGTGTCGTGAGGAGCGTCATGCATTCCGTCGCGGAGGATTCCCCAACCACTTCGTGGACGCACTCCACCGCAACACATGCGTCGCTGACGCGTTCGTCCCCACGTTGCGGTTCGCGCGGCTCCACGTCCGCCAGCGCTGGGTCGTTCGCTTCGACCTCGAGGCCTTCTTCACGAACGTGCAGACGTTCCGCGCGATGGAGCTGTTTCGCGCGCTGGGGTACCGGTCG
Organism: Myxococcaceae bacterium; assembly: GCA_044352295.1. Classification (GTDB taxonomy): domain Bacteria; phylum Myxococcota; class Myxococcia; order Myxococcales; family Myxococcaceae; genus Xiheimicrobium. The sequence continues at coordinate 17,322 of JBILEB010000081.1, read as the reverse complement.
CCCGTCGCCGCCACGCTGTTGGGGCCGTGTACGACACGAACTCCGGAGTCTGGCCTTCGCCTCGCGCCCGCGCCGGAAGGGCAGTCGAACGAGCGCTTCTTCCTCCAGCGCAAGCTCGCCGACTGGCACCTCCCCCAGGGCGCGCCGACGTCACCCGCGCTCGCGAACCTCACCTGCCACCGCCTCGACGCACGGCTGCGTGGACTCGGACGCGCGCATGGGTGGACGTACTCGCGCTACGCCGACGACGTCGTGTTCTCGTCGAATCGGGAAGGCGGCGTCGGTCAACTCTGCCGACTGGTGCGATGCGTGGTGGAGGAAGAGGGCTTTCGCGTGAACGTCTCGAAGACGCGGGTGATGCGCGCGCACGAGCGGCAGGTGGTGGCCGGCGTGATGGTCAATCAGCGTCTCAATGTGCCGAGGGTTGAGTTCGATTCACTCAAAGCGCTCCTGCGGTGCTTCCGCAAGGGGCCGTTGAGTCAGTCGCGCACGAGCCTCGAGGCGTTCAAGGCCGAGCTCGAGGGCCGTGCTGCCCGGGTGGCGGCGATGAGTCCCGCGCGTGGCGCGAAGCTGGGGCGCGACTTCGAGCGCATCGTCTGGTGACTGGTCTGCTGGGCCGCCTCAGGCCTGCTACATCGGTGGTCGTGCGTCCTGTCCTGTTCATGCTCGGCCCGCTTCCGGTCTACGGCTTCGGGGTGATGGTGTTGGTTGCCTTGTCTGTCGGCGCGACCACGCTGCTGGTGGCTGCCCATCGAACGCGCACCTCTCTCGTGATGGCTGGGCTTCTCTGCGCTCTGCTTCCGGGGGCGCTCTACGCTGGAGCGAGAGCGGGGTGGTGGCTTTCGAATTTCGACAAGGTCGGAGTCCTGCCGTGGAGCGAAGGCGGGCTCGCCTTGACGCCGGGGCTTGTCGCCTGCTTCGTGGTCGCCGCTGTCGTGGGCGTGGCGTTCGAGAAGCAGGTGGCGCAGGCACTCGATGTGACGGTCATCGGTGCTTCCAGCGCCGTGTCTGTGGGGCGCATCGGTTGCTTCCTCGCTGGATGCTGTTTCGGCAAGCCGACAACGCTGCCGTGGGGGGTTGCTTTTCCGCCGGGTGGACGGGTTCCGGAGTCACTGCATGAGGTGCCCCTCCATCCAACGCAGTTGTATCTGGTCGCGGGCTTCGGCGCGGTGGCGATGGCGCTGATGTGGCTGGCGCCACGTCGCCGATTCCCAGGTCAACTGTTTCTCCTCGGAGCCGCAGCCTTTGCGCTGGTGTCCATCGGAGACCGCTTCGTGCGTTTCGACCTGGAGCCGACAGTGCTCACACTCTCTGCCTGGGCGGGCGTCTTCGGAGTCGCAATCGCCTCGTTTGCATCGGCTCAACGTCGGGCTGCCGCAAAAGCGTGAGGCGCTGAGCGTGGGCTCAGCGGCGGTCGGTCGCCTCTCCACGCTGAACTGTCCCTGCCACGCGAGCCGCGTGTCGGCCTCCTTCGCCACCTCGGCCACCACCTCGTCGAGGGCGAGGAAGACGCTCCACGCGGGTTGACCGGTCGACGCGCACCGGCGGCCGACGCGTCGACGGTCGAAGCGCTCGACGAGCAGCCCCGGGGCGCCAGTCGCGTCCGTCACCAGGCTCGTCCGGGCCACGCGAAGCCCGCACGCCTGCGCCATCGACATGAAGAAGTGCTCGTTACGCACCATCCCCGGTTTGTCCGGTGGGTCGAGCTTCAGCAGAAAGCGCCGCCCCCGCGTCGCGAAGGGGAAGGAGATGACGCTGGGCGAGAGCTTCTCCTGCACCCCCGGCACCGTCGGCTCGGCCCCCACGTCGAGGCTCCTGCGGAAGAGGTCATCGAAGGAGACCTGGTCGAGGGCGAGTTGCGCCTCGGGCTCCAGATCGAGCGTCGGGCCGCAGCCCTTCTGGCAGCAGGCCCGCGAAGTAGGTCGGCAGGTTGACGCCGCTCACCTCGACGACGCGGTTCCGAAAGGGCAGCGAGGAGACGAGCCCACCCTCGCGCGTGCGGTGGGCCTCGAAGAACGCCTGCTCGTACTCGAAGCGCGCCCCGCGGGTGGTGCGCGTCAACGCGCCGACGCGCTCGTGGTTGTGGAACACCTCGAGCCGCTCGAGGCTGCGGAGGTCAGGCGTGCGACGTGCCGCCACGAGAAACCACCTTCAGCTCGAGACCGAGCACCGCGAGGACCTCGATGAGCTTGTCGAGGCGAACTGTGGGCTTGCCGCGCTCCAGGTCGTAGACGAAGTCGGGGCCGCAGCCAGCGAGCTGTGCCAGCGTCGCCTGGGTGAGGTGCAGCGCCCGGCGCCGGGAACGGACCTCGAGACCCAGTTCGCGCCCAACACCGTGCGCAGGGGACTCGGGCGATTGGCTGGATTTCGAGGCCACCCGGCGAGTTTGGGGCTCTCGGAGGCCAGAATTAATGCGATCGACCTGATTCCTCGGGGAAGGTCAGGGTCTCTCAGGCCTGCGAGAGCCCGTTTCCATGCGATCGGCCGGAGCCCCGGGCGCAGAGACGGGGTAAGAGCTGCCGCTCCGAATCTCTCCGAGGTCCCTCGTGGCTGACTCCGCTCCCCCCGCGTTCGAGCTCTTCCATTCCATCACCGACCCCGGCAGCGCGAAGGTTCGCCGGTGGGTCGTCGACCACGACTTCGGCGAGCACGTGCGCTTCCGCAACGTCACCTACCCCGAGGTGCAGGCCGACCTCTCGGCGCGAGGCGGCAGCGAGGCCCCTGCGTTGTGGGACGGCACCGTGTTGCTCCACGGCGCCGACGCCATCATCGCGCGCCTCAGTGCCTTCGCCGACGTCGGGAGGGCCTCGTGACGACGTGCCCCGATTGCCGCCGACACATGCAGGCCTTCTACGTGGCCTCGCGGGTCGCCGACGGAGAGGTCGAGCTCGACCGCTGCGCCCAGTGCAGCGCGCTCTGGTTCAACGGCGGCGAAGTCGAGCAGGCCCTCGGACGCACCGTTCGCCGCCGCCAGGGCGCCTCGTCACGTCACTGCCCCGAGTGCCGGGTGCCGCTCGAAGCCGCGGTCCTCGACGGGCGCATCGACGTGGAGCGCTGCAAGTCGTGTCAGGGCGTCTTCCTCGACGGCCGCGACGTCGAAGGCCTCGCCCAGCAGCGCACGACGTACCGAACTGCGGGTGGCAGCGGGTTCGAGTGCGAGGCCTGCCACACCCGCAAGCCCTTCAGCGAGGCCACCACTACCGTGACGGGCCTCGTCTGCGCCGCCTGCGCCGCGAAGACGTCGGTCCCCGAGGCGCCCGAGGCCGTGGCGGCTCGCTCGTCGCTCGGGCGCTTCCTGGGCTGGCTGCGCGGCGAGTGACGGCGCACCTCGCCATCGACGTCACCCGCTGACCGATTGTCCTTGCACGTCGCGCACGGCACGGCGAAGCGCGCCTCCATGTCCACGCGCCTCGCCACCGTCGCCGCCTTCGTCGTCGCTGCGGTCCTCTCCTTTCTCGCGAGCTGTGGCCCCACCAGCCGTTGTGGCCCTGGCGCCTGCGACGGCTGTTGCGACGCGATGGGCGCATGCGTGACGGCGTCCAGCATCACCGCGTGTGGAACCGGCGGCGCGAGCTGCAGCACCTGCACCCGCAGCGACTCGTGCGTCAACGGCGCCTGCGTGCCCTTCGACGCCGGCACGACGGGGATGGACGCAGGTGCGTGCGCGGGCTGCCGTGGCTGCTGCCAGAACGGCGTCTGCCGCACCGGGAACCTCACCAACGCCTGCGGCACCGACGGCGGCGTCTGTGATGACTGCACCGTCGGCAACCGCCTCTGCACCGCGGGCGCCTGCCGCGTCACGTGCGGGCCGTCGAACTGCCAGGGCTGCTGCCGCAACAACGAGTGCATCACCGAGACCACCAAGCAGGCGTGTGGCCGCGGTGGAGCGGCGTGCACGTTCTGTCCCACCGGCCAGGGCTGCGTCGCCAGCCAGTGCGTCGAGGTCGACGGCGGCATGAGCGCTGACGGCGGCGAGGGCTGCTCGGCGACGTGTGACGGCTGCTGCGACGCAAGCGACGCGTGCCTTCCGGGGCTCGAGAACGTGGCGTGCGGCAACCTCGGTGGGCGATGCGTCGTCTGCACCGGCATGCAGTGCCGGCGCTCGACCCTCGGCGGTGGCGGCCGCTGCCTCTGACGCAGCCGCTCAGGCGCAAGGTCGCCTTGCCGGTGTCGATGGCCGGCGCGTCTGCTACGCGGCACCATCATGAATCCACACATCTTCCGCGAGTATGACGTGCGTGGGCTGGTCGACACCGACCTGACCGACGCCGTGGTGGAGAACCTCGGCCGGGGCCTGGCCACCATGGTCAAGCGCGCCCACGGCAGCACCCTGGTGGTGGGCCGTGATGCCCGCGAGTCGGGCCCCCGCTTCCAGACGGCCTTCGTGCGCGGCGCGACGTCCACGGGGATTCACGTCATCGACGTCGGCGTCGTCCCCACGCCGGTCGTCTACTTCGCGGCCAACACGCTGCCCGTCGATGGCCTCGCCGTCATCACCGGCAGTCACAACCCGCCCGAGTACAACGGCTTCAAGATGGGCGTCGGCAAGACCACCTTCTTCGGCGAGACGATTCAGCAGCTGCGTGCCCTCATCGAGGCGAAGGACTTCGAGCAGGGCCCCACCGGCACGGTGACGACGTTCGACGCGGTGACGCCGTACCTGCACTTCGTCAACTCCACCGTCACCCGCGGCCCGAAGCGACTCAAGGTCGTGGTGGACGCGGGCAACGGCGTGGGCGGCATCGTCTCGGTGCCGATGCTGGAGAAGCTCGGGTACGACGTCGTGCCCCTGTACTGCGAGCCCGATGGCCGCTTCCCGAACCACCACGCAGACCCCACGGTGGCGAAGAACCTCGAGCTCCTCATCGCCGCGGTGAAGAAGGAGAAGGCCGACCTCGGCGTCGCCTACGACGGAGACGCCGACCGCATCGGGGTCGTCGACGAGCGCGGCGACATCCTCTGGGGTGACAAGCTGATGATCCTGCTCTCGCGCGCGGTGCTGAAGGCCGTGCCGGGGGCGTCCATCGTCGGTGAGGTGAAGTGCAGCTTCACCATGTACGACGACATCGAGAAGCACGGCGGCGTGCCCATCATGTGGAAGACGGGGCACTCGCTCATCAAGGCCAGGATGAAGGAGACCCACGCCCAGCTCGCCGGCGAGATGAGCGGGCACATCTTCTACAAGCACCGCTTCTTCGGCTTCGACGACGCGCCGTACACCGCCGCGCGGCTCCTCGAGATTCTGTCGAACGAGCAGGCGCCGCTGTCGCAGCTGCTCGCCGACGTGCCGGTGACGTACTCGAGCCCCGAGCTGCGCTTTGACACGGTGGAGGAGAAGAAGGTGGCGTTGGTGAAGCGCTGCACCGAGAAGCTGCGCGCGAAGGGCCTCTCGCTCATCGAGGTCGACGGCGTGCGCGCCACCTGGCCCGATGGCTGGGGCCTCATCCGCTCGTCGAACACCACGCCCATCCTGGTGGTGCGGTACGAGGCGAAGACGAAGGAGCGGCTCGACGAGATTCGCGCGCTCATCGACGGCACCATCGCCGAGGCGAAGAAGGAGATCGGCGGATGAAGGTCCTCGCGTTCTCAGGCAGCCTGCGCACCGGCTCGTGGAACGAGCAGTTGCTGGCCCTCGCGGTGAAGGGCCTCGTCACGCGCGGCCTCGAGGTCGACGCGTGGAGCTTCAAGGCCGCCAACGTGCCCATCTACGACCCGGACACCTCCGACACGAACCCGGCGGCCGGCGTGGTGGACTTCAAGGCCCGGGTGCGCGCATCCACGGGGCTCCTCATCGCCTGCCCGGAGTACAACTCCAGCTACCCTGGCGCGCTGAAGAACCTCTTCGACGCCGCCTCGCGGCCGCCAAAGGAGAACCCGTTTCGCGGCAAGGTGACGGCGCAGCTCGGCGCGACGAACGGGCCGGGTGGAACGCTCCAGGCGCAGGTGATGCTGCGGCACGTGCTCTCGGGCCTGGGCTGCCTCACGTTGCCCGGCGCCTTCACCGTCTCGCGCTTCACCGAGGCCGTGGCCGACGGGCGCCTCAAGGAAGAGACGCAGCAGAAGAACCTCGACTCCTTCCTCGACCGCTTCGTCGACGAGCTGAAGCTGAGGAGCCGCTGACATGTTCGCCCTCGGCGTCGACATCGGCGGCACCAACGCGCGCGCGGCCGTGGTGGACCAGGCGACCGGCCAGCTCGTCGTGTCGGTGAAGGAGACGCTCTCGGACCGGACACCCGACGGCGTCGCGGCCGTCATCCACTCGCTGGTGGAGCGCGTCGGGCGGGGACACCCGGTGGCGGGCGCGCCCGTGGGCATCGGCTTCGCGGGGATGATTCGCGACGACGTGGTGGTGAATGCGCCGAACCTCGGCTGGCGTGACGTGCCGTTCGGTGGCCCGCTCGCGCAGCGACTCGGTCGTCCCGTACGCCTGGTGAACGACTTGGCCGCCGCGGCGTGGGGCGAGCTGAAGGGTGGGGCGGCCAGAGGGGCGGGCGACTCCTTCACCGTCTTCGTGGGCACGGGCGTCGGCAGCGCCATCGTCGCGGCGGGGAAGCTGCTGTCGGGTGCGACCGGCGTGGCCGGCGAGTTCGGCCACGTGAAGCTCGTCGCCGAGGGTGGCCGGGCCTGCGGCTGCGGCGAGTTCGGTTGCCTCGAGGCCTACATGGGCGGCGCGAACCTCCAGGCGTGGATGGCGGAGTCGGGCATTGCCGGCACCCCGTCGGACCTCGAGCGACTCGCCCTCGAAGGGGAAGCGGTGGCCAAGGGCCTCTACGACTTTGCGGTCGGCCACCTCGCGCTCGCCATCGCCAACCAGGTGACCGTGCTCAACCCCGAGGTGCTGGTGCTGGGCGGCGGCGTGTTGATGCGCTGCCCCGGCATGGTGACGCGCATCACCGACGTGGTGATGACGCGCGCGTCGGCGGCGTCCCGACAGCACCTGCGCGTGCAGCTCGCCGAGCTGGGAGACGACAGCGGGCTGGTCGGCGCGGCGCTCCTCGCGGTGGGGTGAGGGCCGCTGGGGTCCTTTCTGAAGCTCGAGCCCGCCGAGGAGCGGCTCCTTCGCGCGCGGACCCTCGCGTTCATCACCGTGACGCCATGGGCCGTGCTGCTTGGCGTGAGCCGTGGGCGCGCGGGTGGTGGCGATGAACCTGGTGCCGCTGCCGAGCAACGGCGTCACCCTCGCCCTGCTGCGCCTCGTCCCGCAGGGGGTGGAAGAACGGGTGCGCCTGGTTGGCACCGCCGTGCAGTTCGTGTGGGTTCTCGCGTGGCTCGTGCTCGGCGTGCTGCGAGGGGGCAGTGGACGGTGATGTCAGCCCTGCGTGATACTGAGGCGGGATGACCGAGAACGACCTCACCATCCAGATTCTGCAGGGCATCCGGAACGACCTCCAACAGTCGAACCGCGAGAACGCAGAGCGCTTCGCCGCGCTGCAGGCCCATGTGGACCGCGGCTTCGAGCAAGTCGACCAACGCTTCGAGCAAGCCAACCTGCGCTTCGAAGTCATCGAAACCTCGCTCCGCGACATGGCCGAACAGCTCGTGATGCAGTCTCGCGCCCTGAAGGCGGCCATCGAGTCGAGGGCGGGCCGTCGAGAAGCGCTTGGATGAGCACGAAGCCAGGCTGAACGATCTGGAGCAGCGTCGCTCGTCGTAGGACCTCGACACCGGCTGGTCTGACTTCGACGCCTCGCCACGACCTGCGGTAGAGCGCCGTGTCATGGCCCCCTCGATGCGCACGCTCGCTGCCCTCGTTTCGCCCTCACAGCTGCTTCCGCTCTGGGGGCTCCTCAAGCACCTGCCCGGAGGCGGCCGCATGCTGGGGCGCCTGGCCGGTCGCATGGCCCCGTACACCGGCACGATTCGCCCTGAAGTCCTCAGCCTCGAGCCCGGCGCGGTCCGCGTGCTGATGCGTGACCGTCGCCGCGTGCGCAACCACCTCAACTCGGTGCACGCCATCGCCCTGATGAACCTGGGCGAGGTGTCGACCGGAATGGCCGTCCTCTCGGCGCTCCCGGCCGGTGTGCGCGGCATCATCACGCAGCTGTCGATGGACTACCTGAAGAAGGCGCGCGGCCCCATCACCGCCACGTGCACGTGCCCGGCCGTCACCTCGACGGAGAAGCAGGATCTCGAGGTGCACGCCGAGCTCACCAACGAGGCCGGTGAGGTGGTCGCCCGCGCGCACGCCCGTTGGCGCGTCGGAGCGTAGCCCTCAGGGCCCGCGCACGTTGTCCCAGCCGGGAGCGCCAGTCGCGAACTGGTTGAGCCACGTCGTCAGCGGCACGCCCATCACCGTGCGGGAAAACAGCCCCGTCAGCATCACGTGCGAGGGCATCGGCGGGTCGACCACGTAGGCCTTCAGGTTCGCCTTGCCCTGGTACTGGCTCATCAGCAGGCCGGTCGTCGCCATCTGAAAGCCCATGTCGTCGTAGCCGAGGAACGGCGTGAGGACGTTGTCGCGGCTGAAGGCCAGCAGCGCGAAGCGCCGGTTCGGGTACGTCGTCGAGAGCCAGCCGGGCACCCGGGTGAAGTCCTGCAGGCAGCCGGTGCAGCCGGGCGGCGTCGAGGTGCCCCAGGCCGAGATGAACTGCGTGAGGAGCGTCCCAGTCGGGTTGATCATCTGCGCGGAGTCGGCCAGCGCGTGCACCTCGGCCTGCGGGAACGCCTCGGCGAAGCGGAAGTAGTTGAACTGCACCCCGTAGCCGCCCGCGCTGACGCCGACGACGAAGATGCGGCGCTGGCCGGGGAAGGTCTCTTTGAGCCGGTCGAGGAAGACGCGCACGTTCGCTGCGCCCTTGTGGTGAATGCCGTACGGCGCCACCGTGTCGCCCGCGTGCACGTCGCCGGTGCAGTAGGGGATGAAGACGTAGCTCGCGTCGCGGAACGGGTTGGTCGTCATGCCCCGGTTGAACGGCCCCTGCCCCCTGGTGGGGTCGCCGGCGAACTGCGCTCCATCGTAGCCGTCGAGGTCGCTCGCGAAGCCCAGGCTGCACGTCACCTGGCTCCAGCACGCGCCGCCGCCCTGGAGGTAGATGATGACGTCGGTCGAGCGGGTGGTGAGGTTCACGCCGAGGCCGGTCGGGCTCCCGTTTCCACACGCGCTCTGGGGGAAGTCGACCCACGTCCACCGCTCGGCGGGCGCGGTGATGGGGCCCGTGGTGGGAACGCCGGCGTCCATCATCGTGCCGGCGTCGGGCTCCACCCCCGCGTCCACCACCACCACCGGCGCCGCCTCGCACCGGCCTGCCACGCCGCACACCTGGCTGCTCACGCACGTGTCGCACGTCGAGCCGTTGCGTCCACACGAGGCCGAGCTGGTGCCCGCCAGACAGCGGTCGTCCATCGTGCAGCAGCCATTGCAGGTGTCAGGACGACACGTCGTCGGCCGGGTGCCGCACGCGCTCGACAGCGCCAGGGCGAGGACGAGGAGCAGGAATGAGACGCGCACGGGCAGACCTCCAACCACAGGGTGCCGCTGTGTAACGCTCTCGTGGCGAGGACGAAAGACCGCTACCGCACGTCGAGCAGCTCGACCTCGAACACCAGCGTCGAGTTGGGAGGAATCTTCGGCTTCGCCTCCAGCCCGTACCCCAGCGCTGGCGGAATCGTCAGGCGCCGCAGCTCGCCTTCCCGCATGCCGAGCAGCCCCTGGTCGAGCCCCGGCACCACCTGGCCTTCGCCCACCCAGAAACTGAACGGCGCGCCGCGGGCCCGGGAGCTGTCGAAGACGCCGCCGTCGAGCAGCGTGCCCACGAAGTGAACCTGAATCTTGTCGCCCTTCTTCGCCTCATCGCCGTCACCGGGCGCCAGCACCTGCGTCACCAGCCCGTCTTCTCGCACGCTGGGGGCCTGGGGCTGGGCTGGCGGACGCGGCGGCTTCGTGCACCCCACCAGCGCGAGCCCCAGCAACACAATCAGCCCGGAAATGAATCGTCTCATGTCGATAACCCGTCGTGATTGATGGTCAGACCCCATGTTCGGGAACGCAGCGCGCGCTGGCGGCATCATGGCTCACGTCACCCCAACCCCGGGAGCACCACATGGCCAGCCTGCCTCAGCCGTCCGTTCCACACTCCAGCGCGTGGGTCGCGCAGACCTGGATTTCGTTCGTCGTCGCCACCGGCGTCACCGCCATGGGCATCTGGTTCTTGCCCGTCGACGTCTGGGTGAAGGCCTTCATGGCGATGGGGCTGCTCTTCTCGGTCGGCTCGACCTTCTCGCTCGCCAAGACGGTGCGCGACCAGCACGAGACGACCAGCCTCAAGCAGCGCATCGATGACGCACGGGTCAGCCGCCTCATCGCGGAGCACGACCCGCTCAAACCGCAGCTGTGACCAGGCAGCCCTCAGCCCTGCTCGTTGTCCGGGTAGTGCTTCTCGAGGCAGTCCTGGCAGAGCGCGTGGCTGAACTTCGCGTCGCTGCGCTGCTCGATGTACGTCTCGACGCGCTCCCAGATCTGCTCCTGGCTGCGAATGCGCTTGCAGTGCATGCAGATGGGAATCATCCCCTGGAGCTCCTGCACGTGGGCCTTCTCTTCCTGGAGTCTGTTGATCTGCTCGGCCAGCGACTGCTCGAGCTTGAGCACCCGCTCACCGACCCGCAGCCGCGCGCGGATCTCTTCGGGGTCGACTGGCTTCGAGATGAAGTCGTCTGCGCCCGCCGACAGCCCTGCCACCACGTCGGACTTCGACGAGCGCGCGGTCACCAGCAGCAGGTACGTGTAGGAGCCGCTGTTCCGCGCCCGAATGCGCTCGCAGATCTGCGGCCCATCGAGCCCCGGCATGCTCCAGTCGAGCACGGCCAGACCCGGGGGACACGGTCCCTCGAGGATGTCCCAGGCTTGCGCTCCGTCTTCGACCGCCACCACGTCGTAACCGTACCGTGTGAGGGTCGAGGTCAGCAGCAGACGCGTCACGGCCTCGTCTTCGGCGACGAGGACCCGAGGTCGGGCAGGCAGGATGACGGGTGCAGCGCTCACGCCCGAGGAGCCTTGCATCGAACGATCCAATTCACAGGTCTGACTGTACCTTGCCCTCATTGCGCAAGGGGCTGCGCAAAACCACTGGTGGATCAAGACGATCCAACCGGTTCAACGTGGCACCTGCCGTGGAGTTGACCGTCGCCATGTATTGTCCCGCCTGTAATCGTCAGCGACCCCCTGGGTCGCGGTTCTGCGTGGTGTGCGGAGGTCGTCTGGTCCGACGGGACGACGGCGAGATCACGCAGGAGTTGTCGCGTGTTGAGTGGCTGATCGCCGAGAGCGCGCGTTGGGACGTGACGTTGGTTGGCCGCGCCGACGCCCGACGACTCGTTCAGTTCTACAGCCAGCAGGCCCAGTGGCTGCGGTCGGAGCTGGCAGGGGTGGAGCGGACCCAGCCGGTCCTCGCCGAACCCCCGTCCGTCGAGCCGCTCCCCGTCATGTCGCTGACGCCCGGTGAAGAGGTGAAGCCGTCGCAGGCCGAGGGGGTCGCACCCCGCATCGAGGCAGCACCCCGCATCGAGGCAGCACCGACGCTGGTGGCAGAGCCAGCCCCGGAAGTCCCCGCCGAGCCCGCGCCGCCGCCCAGCGCGCACCCGCTCGAGGCCACCGAGCCGCCGACACCGGAGACCCGCGTCGTCGAAGCCGCGTCCGCCTGGAGCCGCGTCTGGAAGCCCTTCCTCACCGACAGCGTGGGCTGGTTCGTCGGCGGTTTCCTCATCCTCGCGGGGACGTTCTGGTTCGTCGCAGACGCCTGGGCCGGCATGACGTCGACGGTGCGCGCGGTGACGGTGTTCGGGCTCGCCGCGGGGTGGACGCTCGCCTTCGCCGCCTGGGCGCGGTTCCTCTTCCGACGCGAGGCCACCACGCCGGCCGCCCGCATGTTGGAGCGCCTCGCTGCTGCGATGGCGCCGCTGGCCACGGTCGCCATGGGCCCCGCGCAGGACAGCCCGCTCGTCTTCTGGCCGCTGGTGCTGGGCTGGAGCGGGGTGACGGCGTGGCTGATGCGGCTCCCGGCGCGGCGGGTCGACGAGGCCGGCGCCACGCCGCTCGCGCTCGCCTCCGGCCTCACTGCGCTCGTGATGGGCACCGCGCCCCTCGTCGCGAGTGTCGGCGTGCACGCGACGTGGCTGGTGGCGCTCCCGGTAGCGCTCGCGGCCTGGGCCTTCTCGGCGGGCCCCCGGCAGACGCCCGACGCGGAGCGCTTCCTCCTCGCGGCCTTTGGCTGGGTCCTGGTCCTCTTCTCCGCGCGCCTCGAAGTGGCCCTGCTGCACGTCGGCGCGCCGCTCACCCTCACTCTGCTGGCCCCGATGCTGGCGGCCGCGGTGGCCTCGGCCCGGTGGCTTTCGAAGCCTCCGACGAAGGCCGCCGACGCGTGGTCCGTGCTGGTGGTGGTGGTGCAGGTGGCGATGCTTTGCCTGTCCATCGATGTCTTCACCCCACGGCCCGCCTTCGTGGTGACGGCGCTGCTCGGCGCGTGGACGGCCTGGTCGCTCGCGAAGGAGCGCGTGTCGCTCGCCTCGGCCCGGTGGCTCCCCGTCGCCTACGTCTTCGCGTACCTGGCGTACCAGCGCATCGACCAGGTGGTGCCGCAGGGGGTGCGCGACTGGTACGTGCAGCTGAAGTCGTCGCTCGGGTACTCCACCGCGCCGCTGCCGGCCAGCTACGGCTCGGTGTACGCGGCCCTCTTCATCGTCGTCGTCGGCGTGCTGGCCCTGCTGCGCTCGCGCCGCCGTGACGCGATGAGCGCCCATGAAGGGCACGTGCTGCTCGACACGACAGCCGTGGCCTCGGGGCTGTCCTCGCTGTTGGCCGTGGCCTCGCTCGGAGAAGACGCCCGGCCCGCGCTGCTGGCGACGCCGCTGCTCGGCGTGGTGACGTTGGGGCTGGCGCTGGCCTCGGGTCGCTTCCTGTTGACCCTCGGCGGTGTGGTGGGGGTCCTGTGCGCGGCGGCCGCGCTCGCGGTAGGCCTGGCTTCGCCGGCGTGGTGGGGCCTCGTGGCGCTGGGGCTCGCGGTCGCCTCCGTGCCCGCGCTGAAACCGCATCGTCAGGTGCTGTCGACGGGCGCGGTGCTCCTCGCCGCCATCGGCCTTACCGTCGCGCTGCTGGCCGAACCTTCGCTCGCAGCGACCCTGACGGCAGGGCTCTCGGCCGCGGCGGTCCTCCTCGTCGCGCGCAACGTCGACGAGGCCGAGTGGCTCGAGCTGGCGTGGGTGGGCCCGGTGCTGGCCATCGTCGTCGGCTCTCGCTGGCTCGCGGTGGGTCTCGAGCCGGTGGTGCTGGCCAGCGCGGCCGTCGTCGCGGGCGTGCTGATGCAGCGGGATGGCCGGTGGAAGACGCTGCGCACGATGACGACGGTGGCGGCCGTGAGCGCCGTCGCGTGGCACTTCCTGGTGCTGGCGCCGGTCACCTGGCCGGGCGTCACCATGCTGCTCGCGGCGGTGGCGGTGGGGCTGGTGTCGCGCGTCTCCCAGGGACTCGCGCGCAGCACCCTGGAGGCCGTCGCCACCGTCCTCGCGGTCGGCACGCTGGTGCGTGAGGGCTGTTTCCCCTGGCCGTCCCCGCTGGAGCCTCAGCTCCTCGCCGGCGCGCTCGTCACCTTCGGGTCGGTGATGAGCGTGCTGCAGGGCCGTCGGTTCCGCTGGTCGTGGCTGGCCTCGGTGGCGCTCTTCGTCGCGCTCCTCGACACGGTGGACGTGACGCCCATGCGGCTCCCCATCGCCGTCGTCATCAGCCTGCTCGCGACCCCGGCGCTCGTCCCCGTCGTGACGCTGCCGCTGGCGGGCGTGTTGGCCAGCCTGTTCGTCGTGACGGGCTTCCCACCGCAGGCACAAGGCACCGCGTTCTCCATCGTCGCGCTCGCCATGGCGCTGCTGGGGCTGCTCGAGCGGGTGCCGGCCGCGCGGCGCATCGCCTTCAACGAGTCGCCAGGGGCCTGGCCCGCGGTGGCGTCGAGCGCCGTCCTCCTGCTGCCCGCGATGGGGCTCGACCCGCAGGTGCTGTGGGCACCGCTCGCGCTCGGCGTGGTGGTGCCGCAGCTCTGGAGCCTGTCGGCGTCGCGTCGCTGGCTCGCCACCCTGTCCGTTCCGCTCGCGGCGTGGGGGGCTGGCTGGGGCGTGTGGGCGTCCGCTCAGTCGCTCTTCGTGGCGCCGCCGCTGGTGGCGTTGGCAGTGGCCTTCACCTGGAAGCCCCGCGGTTCTGCGCCGCGCGACCTCGTCTTCGACCGGGTGATGCTCGTCGTCATCACGCTGGCGAGCTGTGGCTCGGTGATGTTCTCGACCGCCGAGCACGTGGCGCCGATCTGGATGCTCCCGTGGGCCCTCGCGCTCCTCGTGGTGCCGGTGGGCGCGCTCGCCGTGCGGTTGGGACTCTCGGCGGCGGTGCTGACGATGCTGTCGACCGGTACGCTGTCGGCGTCGCCGTTGGCGCTGCCCTTCGTTGGCGTGCTGCTCCTGGTGGGCTTCGCGCTCCGTCATGCGCCGCAGGTGACGGCGCGGGTGCTCGGTGCGCGCTCGGTGGAGTGGGCCGTCTGGTCGGCGGCGGCGAGCGCCGTGGGTCTGGCGGGTGTCGTCCTGCTCCGCGAGCCGTCGGCCGTGGCCCAGGGCGTCCTCGTGGCGTCGCTTCTGGCCTCGGCGCTCCTCACCGGGGCGTTGCCGCTCCTCACGGCGGGCCTGGTGCTGGCGGGCGTGCAGCTTCCGCGGCTCGTCGAGTCAGGAGAGCTCGCGCTGTGGCCCCTGGCCCCCGCGCTCGCGCTGGGGCCCCTGGCCCCCGCGCTCGCGCTGGGCGTCGTCGTGGGAGCGGCCGCGCTGCGCCACGCACGTCTGGAAGCGAGGGCCGAGGCCCTCCTCTCGACGGTGGGCAGCGGTGGACGGCACCTGGCGTCCTGGGTGTGGTTGAGCGGGGCGTTCCTGGTGGTGCTGGCCCTGCCGGAGCAGCGCCTGGGGTGGGCCCTCCCGGCCCTTGGGTTGCTCGTGACGCCGCGCGTGTCCGAGGCCGCGGCGGCCGCGCTGTTGACCTCGCTGGTCGTCGCGGTGGCGTTGCCCCTCCCCGTGGCTGGCGCGCTCATTGCCACGCTGGGGGCTGGGCTTGCGTGGGCGGGAGCGCTGAGGCCCGACGAGGAGCCCGCGGCCGGGTGGCTGCATTCGGGGTGGGTGTTGGCCGTGGGGTCGCTCGTCCTCTCGGCGGACCTCCACGCGTGGGGCATGCCCGTGTCCTGGGTGCTCGCCGCGACGACGGCGTGGGCGGTGCAACGCCGTTTCCCGAAGACGCGCTGGGTGGCCTGGAGCGCCGTCTGGGCGGCCTCGCACGCCGTGCTGGCCTGGGCTGGAATCACCTTGTCGACGGGGGCGCCGAAGGCGCTCATCCTCCCGTGGTTCGCGCTCGCGTCGATGCTGGTGGCAACAGTGCCCGCGACGCGGCCGTGGGTGGCGCAGCACGTTCCGCTCGGCCTCACCTTCCGCGTGCTGGGCCTCGTCGAACTGGCCCTCGGCGCGCTCGTCTGCCCGGGCGGCCACGAGCGGGAAGCGCTGGCGGTGGTGGCGGCCGTCGGGGTCTCGCTCTGGCTGGCGCTTCGCGACGGGAAGGACGACGAGCCGACCGGCGTGTGGTTCGGCGCGTGGACGGTGACGGCGGGCTTCGTGCTTGCGCGGGTGCTGTGGGGCGCCGAGCTGGGGCTCCCCGAGTCGGTGGCGGCGCTGGGGATGGGCTTCGTGGCCTCGGTGCTGTCAGGCCGCGTGGCCGAGGAGCTCCCGGACGTCGCGACGGCGCTGCGCCGCATCGCGATGGGGTGGCCCCTGCTGGGGCTCCTGGGAGCCCCGTGGGCCTCACCGACGCAGCTGTCCGTGCTCCTGGTGGCGATGGCCGCGCACTACGTCGTGGTGGCGCAGGTGGGCGACAGGAAGGGCGTTGCGCCGGTGCTGGCGGCGGTCGCCTTCAACGCCGCGGTGGTGGTGCAGTGGGTGGGCCTGGGCTGGAGCGAGCCGCAATACCTGCTCGTGCCCGCGGGCCTGTCGGGGCTGGTGCTGGTGCACGTCTTCGCGGACGAGCTCGGCGCCGCGTGGGCCGCTCGATTGCGCGCGCTGGCCATCGGCATCGTCTACGCGGCGGCGGCCTTCCGTCCCCTCGCCATCGATGCCCCGTGGGCCTTCTTCCTCTGCGTCGCGCTCTGCGTGGCGGGCGTGGGCGCGGGCGTGGCGATGCGGGTGCGCAGCTTCGTCACCCTGGGCAGCGTGTTCCTCGTCACCACCGTCGTCGCCACGCTGGTGCGCTGGGGCGTGCGGGAGCCGCGGCTGGGGGCGCTGTTCCTCTCGGGCCTGGGCCTCGCCGTGGTGGCCTTCATGGTGGTGGTGACGACGAAGAAGGCCGAGCTCCTCGAGCGGTACAAGCGGGTGCGCGGCGCGCTGGAGCGCTGGGAGGGGTAGGAGAGGGGGGACGTCGTTGAGCCATGACGTGGTGCAGGCGGCCGTGGCGAGCGCGGTGGTGCTCGCCGAGGTCTTCGTTGAGGTGAGGGCCCGTCTCGAGGCCCGGCGCGCGCGCGGCGCTCGAGCGTCAGCGCCGTCGACCTGTGGCCAACGCGTCCGCCCAGGCCTGCGCCAGGCGTGTCTGGCCGGGGCTGCTCGTCCGCGTGAAGGCCCAGACCCCCGCGAGCTGCGTCGGTCGAATCGATGCCTCCCGCCACGCCCGCGCAATGGCCTCGTCCCGCAGAATGACCTTCGCCGAGTCGGTCAGCCGCCACCGCCCTGTCAGGCCAGCCGGCATCGCGGGATCGAGCACGTCGAGGTCATCGTCCTTCCCGGCCCAGGCGGGATGAACGAGCAGGTAGTGCGAGGCCACGGTGTCGTCCCACGTCCCCGTCTTCACCATCAGCACTGCGTCTCGTCGCGCCTCCAGCGGGAGCGCCCGAAAGGCCCGCACCAGCGCCGAGGTGCGCGCGAACACCGGTGGATGTCCCGCCTCGCCCGGGAGGTACTCCTCTTTCATCGTCAGCTGCACGGCACCCGTCGTGAGGTCCGACACCACGTCGAGCGTCAACGGCGCCAGGGACAGCCCCGACGTCGTCGAGACATGCGCCTCGTCGAGCTCGCGCCGCAGCCGACTGGGCGTCCACGGCGGACTCGCCGTCGGCTCGAACAGCCGGAGCACCATCGCCAGGCACGTCAAAAGACACCCTTCATTGGCGATCGTGTTTCCGTCGTCGAACGCGCGCACGAGGGTCGCTCCATGCGCGGGGTCATGCCCATTCAGCTCGGCATCGGCGCGCAGCACCGCCTCGCGCCGCCAGAGCACCTCCTGTCCCCAGCGCGAGTCGGCTTGTCGGAAGGGAAGGTCGGCCCACTCGGAGGGCA
>JBILEB010000080.1:0-30972 GCA_044352295.1 Myxococcaceae bacterium | reverse complement strand
AGCACGCACGCACGGTGGGCGCCCTCGGTGCTGCCGGCGAAGAGGACGTTGAGGCGCAGCTTGGCGACGTTCTGGAACTCGCGCTCGGTGGGCGAGTTGTCGATGGGGACATTGGCATCGTCGATGAAGCGGAAGAGGGCCTTGTGGTGGCGCTCGTAGTACCGCACGGCAACCATCAACGGTTCCGAAGGCAGCAGCGACGGGGCAACGGCGGCGCACCACTTCTTGAGTTGCTCGGCGAGCGGGCCGATGAGGCGACGACGGTGCTCGACGAGCGCGTCACCGACGAGGCCCAGCCGCTGGGCTTCGTTCTCGTGGAGGTACATCGCCGAGAGGAAGCCTCGCCCTTCCGCGGCCAGCGTCGGCTGCGTCGCCTCGGCGTCTTCGAACTTCCGCACGCCGTGGGCGTTGCAGCCGGCCTCGATGACGCGGCCGTCGAGGTAGACGCCATTGAGGCGGTGTTCCGCATCTGCGGTGAGGGTGCCGGAGAAGGGCTTGAGCTTCGCTTCGAGGTCTTCGCTGGCCTTGGTGGCGGCGTACTGGAAGACGGCGCAGGAGAGGTTCCGGTACAGCTCGATGTACCCGTCGTGAGCCTCGGGCAGGCCTGGGACGAGCACCTTGAGGCCCGTGCCGTCGGTGGCCATCCACGCCGAGGCCAGCAGCTGCTTCCAGTGCAGCGCGTCGATGGGGGCCAGCAAGTCTGCGGCGCGCTCAATGAAGGACACCAGGCTGCCCATCGCCATCGGGATGCCGCGTTGCTTCAAGTCTCGGCGCGTCCTGTCGAGCGGCACCAGCAGGGAGAACTTCGTCATCACCAGCCAGGCCAGCCACTCGCACGTCACCTTCGAGCGCGCGTACGGGGCGGGCAGCGAGCGTGGCGTCGTCCGCTTCCCGCAGTCGCGACATCTGCAGGTGATGCGCGTCACCACGCGGCGGCGCTGGTGCTCTTTGACGACGTCCAGCTTCTCTTCCTCGATGACGTCGGCCGCTTCGAGGGCTGCGCTGCCGCAATGCGCGCACGCGTCGGGCTCGAGGTGATGGCCGTCGACGGGCAGGTGCTTCGGCAGCGCCTTGCGGCCCGTCGGCGGCGGGCGAGGCTTCTTGTCCTTCGCTTTCGATGGCAACACTGGCGGCTTGGGTCGCGTCTCGAAGGCTTCCTGCGCCTCGCCCTCGAGCGAGGGCGGTGGTTTCGGCTCCTTCGGGGCTGGCGGCTTGCGGTACTTGCGGCCGGCGACGGCCAGCAACTCGGTGACGCGGTCGTTGAGTCGGGCGATACTGGCGAGCGACTCTGAAAGCTGCGTCGTCAGGGCCGCCAGTTGCGCGCGCAGCGCGGCGTTCTCTTGCTGAAGCGCGGCGGTGTCGAGCACGCGCCGAGGAAGATCATGCCGGCGGGGGTGCTGTCGATCCCCCCCGTGCGGAGGTGCGACGAAACCACCCGCGCCTGGAGGCGGTGAAGTCGATGCCAGCGATGATGGCGGCAAAGGTGGTGGTGTCGACTTCGAGGCGAGTCGCGGAGTCGTCGAAGGCGGGGAGCTGGAAGCTGCCAGCCTCGAGGCGCTTGGCGAGGAGGCACCAGCCGGAGCCGTCGAACCAGAGGGCCTTGGCGAGGCGACGGCGCTTGTTGAGGAAGAGGTAGAGGTGCCCGTCGATGGGGTCGAGGCCCAGCCTGCGAACGGCGCCCGCCGCGGAGTCGAAGCTGCCGCGCATGTCGAAGGGCTCGACGACGATGAAGACGCGGACGGCTGGCGAGAGGCTCAGCACGACTTGAGGAGCCTCACGAGCCGGCCGAGGGACTCATCATCGAAGTCAGCGCCCACCTCGAGCTCGGCACCGGCGACGCGAATGATGAAGGGAGCGCCAGTGACGGCGGTGCGCGAGGCGACTGGCACCAACTCGATGACCTGCGCGGGCGTCGGCCTGGCCCGCCGCTGCCCTCGGCGCGCGAGGTTGGCTCGCCAGAGATTCAGCGAGCGCCCGTCGATGCCGTGGGCCCGAGCCCAGGCGCCGAGCGGGGCCCCAGAGCGCCTCACCGCCGCGAGGCACCGCTCTGCGTCGAACTTGTTGAAGACTTTTCGGCCTGCCATGTGCGCGCGACCTCCATCCACCTCGATGAAGTCTGCGCGCCGGCAAGAGGGCCGTCATCCCGGTGTCGCTGATGGCTCACGTTGGACTCGTCGTCGTGACGGCATGTGCCCCTGCCGAGCCTGGGCTCAGCACCAGCGATGGGCAACACAGGGCAGAGCCCGCGACCCAGCGGCAAGCGCTGGGCACCTACCGGGGGCTAGTGGAGATCTTCACCGCCGATGGTGGGCAACTCCTCCTGGTGGGTGACAGCGCGACCGTCTTCACGTTGCGGCTGCCTCCAGACGCAGGCTGCTCGGGTGATTCCTCGATGCGCTACAGCTGGGGCACCTACCTGGTGTCTGGCAACCGGGACCCGGCGACGCTCACCCTTCACAGGCAGGACGGGCCAATTGTCCCCACCTGGGGCGCGCCGCTCGACGCCTTTCAACAGCCGCTGCATACGCCCACTGAGCTGAGTGGTTTTCGAGGAGGCTTCGGATCAGCAACCAGCCAAACTACATCGAGGGGGTCGACCCGTTCGGCAACGACATCATTGTGCCCACCGCCACCATCCTCAACATCCCGCCGCTGTACTTCGGCGCCTACGACCCGGGCGAGCTCCCACCGGGAACGTACAATCTGGGAATTGTCTGCAGACAGGAGGATCCAGGGCCCGACGGGGGTTCTGTCTTTCGTCCTTTTGGCGAAGTGCAGACGCGGGACTTCTGGAACACCCAGGTCACCTTCATCGATGGGGGCGCTGGCAGGCCTGGCATGACGTGGTTTGTTGGGACGCCCAGCGACGCCGGAGTTCCTGTGCCAGGCCCCGGCTCAGGCATCTTCTCGCGCATCCCCGGGGCGAACCATGCGGGCGCAGAGATCAATAACGGGAACGGCTCGGCGCCCCAGTACTCCGGGAGCCTGGCTGATATTGTGAGCATCAGACTCCCCGCGCAGGCTGGCTGCGATGGGGACAGCCAGGACGACAACTTTCGCTGGAGGGGCTACTGGGTCGCGGCGAATTTCGACCTGGTGAAGATGGCCTTCGGCTTCACCGGGCCCATTCCGTACCACTACGGCGAACCCTGGGAGACCTTTCGGGTGCCGCTCTACGGCGCTCCTCCAAACTACCGAACGCTCACCTCGCAGCTCACGGCGGTCAAGACGATGCCCGGGGGGCCCGGGCTCATCTTCAATATTCCTCCCATTACGTTTGGTGTTTTCAGTTCCAACCCGAACGCGACCGAAGTGATCCCCGTCGGAGTGTACAATGTTGGAATTGCCTGCACTCAGGGGAGCGCAAGCCCAGTCCAGCTCAGGGACTTCTGGAACGTCCCGGTGTACTTCGGAGCTTCCGACGCCGGCGTCATCGCGGACTTCTGGGAGGTGCTGTTGCCCGACGGGGGGGGCTGCGAGACGGTGGCGTACCGGGATTCGTCATCGACGGCGGAACGCGGCCTGACGCGGGTGGTCCCGACGCGGGAAGGACTGACGCGGGAACGACTGACGCGGGAAGGACTGACGCGGGCGGTGGCTCGGCGGGTGGTGGCTCGGCCGCGGGTGGCTCGGCCGCGGGTGGCTCGGCCGCGGGTGGCTCGGCCGCGGGTGGCTCGGCCGCAGGTGGCTCGGCCGCGGGTGGCTCAGCTGCAGGTGGCTCGGCCGCGGGTGGCTCAGCCGCGGGTGGCTCAGCCGCCAGTGGCTCGGCCGCAGGAGGCGCGTCGGCTGGGGGCTCCGCAGGGGGCGGCTCCTCCGGCGATGGCTCCTCCGGCTGCGGGTGTGCCTCCCCGGGCGTGGACGCAACGTCCCTCGCGTGGCTCGTCGCGCTTCCGTGGCTCAGGCGACGGCGGAGAACACCACGCCCAGCTCAGGGTCGCTGACGCCGAGTGATGCGCCACCAGCCGGCCGCCGTGCGCGCGGAGCGGTCTGCGCATGCTCGAAGAGGGTGGCATGGGCGCCTTCGCCCCAGGGCTGGTGCGTGACGCTGGTGCCGTCTCCGACGCCGGGCCACCAACCGATGGAGGGCCCCCTTCGGCTGCGCGCACAATCGCCTCGGCCGGCGCCGCGTGCTCGCCCGCATCACCGCCGAGCTGAAGGCGTCGTCGCCGGCCTTCGTCTTCGTCGATTCCTTTCGCGCGATGGCTCGTGAGGCCAGCACCGAAGGCATGGGGAGCTTCCAGCAGTTCGTCCAACAGCTGGCCATGCAGCTGACGGGCTCGCGCGCGACCTCCTTCCTGATGGGCGAATTCGCGCCGGGTGACGCCGGTGGCCACCGCCGCATTCCGGGCACCACTCCATCGTCGCGGGCAACGCCTTCGTGACGAGCTCGGTGCCGGCGAACTCGGTGGTGACGCGGAAGAACGACGTGCGGCCGCGCAGCAGCGGAGCGTCGGTGTTCGACGACGACGACTTCGTCATCTGAACCGTCGGGGGGCGGGCTGGGCTCTCAGGCTCCGATGGCTGCGTGGCTGACGCTCGTGGTGTCGGTGGCGGCGGCCGCGGAGCCGGTCGCGAGCGCGCGGGTGTGGCCTCAGCTGCGAGTCGAAGTTCCAGTCGGTGCACGGCTCACGCTGCAGGCCGAGACCTCGACGCGCGTGACCCTCCTCGGTGGAGCGACCGGCTGGGACCGCGCCGTGAGCGCGCTGTCTGCCAACGTCCGCCTGGCGGGAGCGCTGCAGGCCGGCCTCGGCGGCGCGTGGGTGGCCCGTCACACCGACCGCAGCCTGCTCGACGTCACGGAGCTGCGGGTCTTCGAGCAGCTGCTGTGGTCGCAGCATCAAGGAGGGCTCACCTTCGCCCTGAGAACGCGGCTGGAGCATCGCTTCGTGGCAGACGAGACGCTCCATCGGCTGCGCGTGCAGGGGCGGCTCGGTGGACCTTTGTCGGAGCGCCTCGAGCTGTACGGCCTGATCGAGGGCTTCGTGCAGCTGCATGACGGGGTGAGAGCTCGCGCGGGCCTCGAGCAGCAGCGCCTGCAGCTCGGCGTCGTCTGGCGCCTGACGCCGCAGGTGAGCCTCGACGTCGCGTTCCTCGAGCGGTGGATGACGGGGCTCAACCCGCCGGACGAGTGGCAGCAGGTGCTGGCGGTGACGCTCGTGCTCCAGCCTCGGGCGGGTTGAGCGTCAGTTGAAGGGCACCACCACTTCGTCGATGAGCTCGGGGCTGAGCAGCCCGGGCGTTCGCAAACTTCGGAGTGCCGTCGCTTCGGGTGACGGCCGCACGAGCTGCTCGTCGAGGTACCTCGGGTGGAACGTCTGGTAGCGCACGCGTACCTCGACGCGGCCGGGGGTCGATGGCGCGGGCAGGGAGATCGCCACCGAGTCGCTGCCCGCGAGGAAGTCAGCGTCGGTGACGCCGACGGACGCCGTGGAGAGCGGCCCGGTGGTGATGTCGCGGTGGCCGCGAGGAAGCAGGCGGTTGTCCTTGATGAACCCCTCGGCGCCCAGCAGCGAGAACGACGCGGCGCCATGGCCATCGCTCATCACCGACTCCCAGACGACGGGCTCGTCAGCCGAGGTCACGCGCGTTCGGTGCGGGTGCGTCGGCCCGCCGACGAGCTCTGCCGGGAGCGGCTGGCCATTCTGGCCGAGCAGCCGGCCTTCGGCATCGACAGCACCGGTCTGGCTGACGATGGCGCCAGCGGCGTCCCGCACGACGACCTCGAGGAACGCGCGGCGGCTGGGGTACCCGGACGGCAGCTTGTGGCCCACTCGGCTCTCCACGCGCGCCGTCAGCTCGACTCGGTCTCCAACCCGCGTCAGCCCCGACACCGTGACGGTCGCCGTCTGACGGCGCAACAGGTCGCGGCTGCGCTGCTCTGCGGCCGTCAACGCGGCGTCGCTCGCGTCAGGCTGCAGCAGCGCGCGGCCCTGCCTCAACAACTTCGGGAGCAGCGTGTTGGCTCCCGCAAACCCATGGCGCGAGAACGGGCTGCGGGTGCCAACGGGAGGAAACTCACCGCCTTCGGGTCGATGCGCCAGCCGCGTCGACAACGGCTGACCGTCGTCCTGGCGATCGGGCATGTGGCAGTCCTGACAGCTCGCGGGTGTCGTCCCACCACCCTCCGTCGAGAACGCCGAAGCGCGCCACTCGAGGTACGTCAGCTGCTCGCCCATGCGATGGCCGGTCCCGACGCCGCCGGGGGTCAGCGACTCGGTCACCAGCACGTGGCAACTGCCGCACATCGCCGACTGCTGCACGTGCAGCCCCTGGGTTGGCGTGAAGTTGGTGCGACCCACCATCGGGTTGGCGAACGGCGCGGCGTACGGCCCGTACATCTGGCGGCCAGCGCCGATGACGAAGCCTGCGCTGTAGCTCGACTCCATGCCAAGGCCGGTCGGCTGAATCTGGTGGCAGAGCGTGCACGAGATGCCATCGCGCGCGAGTGAGCCCAGCGCGCCGGCCGCGTAGACGGTGTTCGCCAGCGTCGCCGGGAGCGCGTTGGCGTGCTCCAGCGCGAGCTTCGCCATCGGCGAGTGGCAGGTGAGACAAACCGTCGAGATGGCGTCGGCAGCCGCCGGGGCGCGGGCCATCTCGCTCGCGAGCACGGCGCGGAACAGTGGGTCTCTGGCCGAGTTGGCCATGGCCGAGGTGCTCCACCATTCGTAGAGGTCGACCGAGCGGCCCTGCTCGTCGCGGTTCGCGGTCGAGGTCGCCGATGCGCTGTGACAGTCGGCGCACACCCTTCCGGTCGCGAAGACGTCGTGCTGGATCGACACGCCGACGGCCAGAGGTGCGTGGGCCGGCGGAAGGCCCGCGTCAGCGTCTCCCCCGCCGCTCGAACCGCCTCCGCTCGAACCGCCGCCATCGCTGACCGCCTCGACGCCGCCATCGACCGTCACCGGCGCCGGGCACCCCATCGTCGCGACCACCACCGCCACCATGACAAGACGCATCGCCCGCCTCCGCCCGAGAGAGCCAGGCGGTGGCCAGTGCGATTCCGCTGAACCCTCTGGGACGTGCGAGGCTCCAACCGGTCCCCGCGGTCTCGAGGCGAACCAGGCACATGAGCGACGCAGACGACGCCCGCGCGAAGCTGTTCGCAAAGAAGGGCCAACACACCTTCGGCACCAGCGCCCGCCCCAACGACCGCGCGCCGTTCGCGAAGAACGTCATCATCGTCACCAGCGGCAAGGGCGGCGTCGGCAAGAGTACGGTGGCCGTCAACGTCGCGTCGGCCTTCGCGCAGCGGGACTGGGCGGTGGGCCTGCTCGACGCCGACGTCTACGGGCCGTCGATTCCCCGCATGCTCCAGCTCGAGGACGCGCGCCTCGAGTGGAATGACGCCGACCGCATCGTCTGCGCCGAGAACTTCGGCGTCAAGGTGATGAGCGTGGGCATGACGACGCCGACGCCCGACACGCCCCTGGTGTGGCGCTCGTCGGTGGCGACCAGCGCGATGATTCAGCTCATCGACGACGTCGACTGGGGCGAACTCGACGTGCTCATCATCGACATGCCTCCGGGCACGGGCGACACCCAGCTGACGATGGCGCAAGAGCTTCGTGTCACCGCCGCGCTCGTCGTCACCACCCCGCAGTTGGTGGCCACCGACGACGTGCGCCGCGCGATTCGCATGCTGCAGGACGTGAACGTGCCGATCGGCGGATTGGTGGAGAACATGAGCCCGTTCACGGCTCCCGACACCGGAGTGACGTACGCGCTCTTCGGTGAAGGTGGCGGCCGGTGGCTGGCGGACCACTACACGCTGCCGCTGCTCGCACAGGTGCCGTTCGACCTCGGCGTGCGCCTCTCGGGTGACGCCGGCACGCCGGTGATGATCTCAGGCACGCCCGCGCAGAAGGCGCCGTTCGAGCGCATCGTCGACGGCCTCATCGCGACGGGGAAGCTGAGGCTGCCGGGAGCGGAGGCAGCAGCTCCTTCTCGATGAGCTCGCGGTGGTAGTGCGCGGCGCGAAAGCCCACCACGCGCTCGAACTCGCGGCCCTTGCGGAAGTAGAGGACGGTTGGCGTGCCGCTCACGCGGAACTTCGCGGCCATCTTCGGCGCCCGCGCGACGTCGAGCTCGCCCACCTTGAGGCGGCCGCGGAAGTCGCGCGACAGCTGCATCACGATGGGCTCGAGCAGCTTGCAGGGCCCACAGCCCTGGCTCCAGACATCCACCAGCACGGGCGTCGGACTCTCGAGCACCTCCTTGCGGAAGTTCTCGTCCGTCAGGGACACCACGTCATGCGCTTCGGCTTCGAGACCCAGCAGCTTCGAGAACCATCCCATGGGGCTCCAGAGCCTGAGGCGCGGTCAACGGGTTCACAAGCGGATGTCGCGCTTCGTGTCTTCGAGGAGAACGCAGGTTCGGCGGGCGCGTTCGAGCCACGGTTTCCACACGCTCGCGCTTGCTGGGTACGTCGTCACCAGGGCCTCGTACTGCTCCAGGCTCACGCGCGTGAAGGTGAGCAGCTGCTCCATCATCGCGACCAGCTCATCGGCCGTCTGGGCCGAGCGCAAGATGTCGACCAGCATTCGCGGCCGCTCGTTGATGCGCACGCTCGCCTCGGTGAGCCGCGCCAGCACCAGCAGCTCGTTGCGCGTGAGGTACACGCCGCTGCGAGACGGCGTCATGAAGCTGCGGGCGAGCGCTTCGAACGGGCCGTCGTCGCGGGTCGTCACGGGCGGCGCTCCATGTGTGGGTAGGCGGTGCGGAAGGCGTCGTCGGTGAGCTGGCAGGGCCTGAAGGTGGTGGCGGAGAGCGCGTCGGCCAGATCGTTCGGCACGCGCGGCTCGAAGCCGAACTGCGAGGTGAGCTCGTCACCGGCGCGGCGTACCCAGAGCGCGAATGGCGGTCCGAGCTGCGTCGCTTCGGCGAACGCGCGTCGACGCGGGTGCTGCCAGGCCCAGGAGGTCGCGCTCCAGACCTCGGGAGGAGACGAGGTGACTGGCCGCAGCGGCTCGCCAGCGAACGAGGTGTCGAGGGCCAGGTCTCCCGAGTCAGTCATCACGCCCAGGGAGAGCAACTGCCGTTCGAGCATCTCACCGGGCGTTCCAGAGGGCGCGGGCTCGAGGAGTCGGAGCGTCGACGGGTCGGCGAACGAGACGAGGCGCGCGGCGTGTTCGAAGCGAGGGCCCGAAGCGAGGTCGACCGCGTCGACGAAAGGCTCGCTCGACTTCAGCGCCGTGGCAGCCGCGGCCCACAACGACGGCGCGACGTGCACGTGATGCGCCCGCTTGCCGGCAAGGAGCCCGTCGAGCACCGCGGCGACGTGCGCGGGCTGCACGACGAAGACGACGTACGCCGCGTCGAGGCCGTTGAAGCCGAACAGCGCGTTGTAGAGCCGCGCCAGCCAGCCGTCGTCGGTGTCGGCGGTGAGCAACCCGAACACGCGCGTCGTGGGCCGAATCACGCGGAAGCTCCGGGGTCTCTCGGCGGCAGGCCGTGGAGTTCTCTCGCCTCGTCATCGTGTCCCTGACAGCGAGGGCAGAGCGCGTCGCCGCCGTCGTACTTGAAGCGCGCTCCGCACTCGGCGCAGTCCTTCACCGTGAACTGGCCCAGCACCACGGACTTCAGCGACACGAAGTCAGTCGTCTCGAAACGTCGATTCACCGTGAGCGCGCCGGGCTCGCAGACGTCGTGACAGGTGCGGCACTTCACGCAGCGCGAAGTGTCGAAGTGGATGGTGTCCTGCGCGCGAGAGGCCGTAAGCGCCGCGGTGGGGCACGCGCTCACGCACTGCATGCAGCCGGTGCAGGTCGTCAGGTTCAGCACCTTCGACGACGAGAAGTCGACCTGGGCCGCGTCGAGCGCATCGGGAGGACGGACCGGTGTGGCCCGAGCGAGCTCCGTCAGGAGTCGCGCGCGGTGCGCCGGGACGGGCCGCTCCTTCAGCTTCGCGGGCTCGACAGTCCCCTTGC
This sequence comes from Myxococcaceae bacterium, assembly GCA_044352295.1. Taxonomy (GTDB): domain Bacteria; phylum Myxococcota; class Myxococcia; order Myxococcales; family Myxococcaceae; genus Xiheimicrobium. Next base: position 21,046 of record JBILEB010000080.1, on the reverse strand, counting down.
CCATCGGCGTGAGCGCGAGCGGCGCCTTCGTGACGGCTTCTTCGACGATGCCCGGCACGAAGCGACGCAGCAGCGCGCGACGTGACGCCGCAACGGGTGGTGGTGGCGGCGGCGGAGGCAAGGGCTCGCGGGCCTTCGGCTTCACCGACACCACGAGGCGACCGCTGAACCCGGCGGCCGAGACGAAGGCGTTGGCCTGTTCGACCCGCTCCGCCACGACGGCTCGGGTCGCCCGGCACGCCTCACAGCCCGCGCCGTCGACGGTGACCGCGCCGTGCTTCAGCGCCAGCGAGACGAAGTCCTCCGTCGAGAGCGACGCCAGACAGAACGAAGGCGCACAGGCGAGCCCAGGTCCCGACGCCGCGACGAACGCGCCCACGTCGACGACGCCGCTGAACGCATTCGTCGGGCACACCGGCTGACACTGGCCACACGACGTGCACGTCGCGAGGTCCACCTTCACCGAGTCACGAGGCCCACCGAGGCTGATGGCGCCAGCGGGACACACGTCGACACAGGCCTTGCACGCCGCGGCACGCGAACGGGTTCGGACACACGCGGCCCAGTCGAGCGAGAGCGTCATGCCGAGAGCGCCTCGTGGTGCTGGTGGAGGAAGTGGAGGAGTGCGTCGGCCCCTTCTCCGTACAGCGTGGTGCGCGCGTTGCGCTTCGCGGCGATCAGGAACACGGGCGCCCACGAGAGCAGGTGCTCCGTCAGCAGCTCGAGCTCGACTCGCTTCACCTGGCGGGCGACCTCAGCCGTCTCGGCGTCGGCCTCTTTCGAACACAGCACGGCCATCAGCTCGAGCTCGATGCCGAGGTGATCGGGCGACAAGGAGCGCGCAGCCGCGAGGTCGGCCTCGAAGCCATACTTCGTGAGGAACGTGGCCAGCGGGTTGGCGCCGCCCGACTCGATCATCGCGTCCTCGCGCCGGTAGAACGACTCGTACGGCACCACGTTCACCATCGTCAGGTGCGCGAAGTCGACGTCGAAGGTGGCCTCACGCCGCACCGCTGGCGTCAGCAGATCGACCTCTGGCGACGACGCGAACGCCGGCAACACCGCGCGCCCCTGCTCGCCACGGAGCACCTCGACGAAAGCGTCGTCGAGCTCCCGCACCCAGAGCCGGGAGAAGAACGTGTACAGGCGGGCGCGGGCGCGAGGGTCCATCGGAGGTCAGGAGACCGGCATCTTGTACGCCGCGCGCGTAATCGGCACCCACGGCCGCTTCAGGTGCTCGGGTCTCCGCAGCCCTCCAGGACCCGGCGCTGGCCGTGTCAGCTCGTCACGCCACACCTGGTACGTCTTCAAGGTGGCGGCGATGTCGACCTGCAGATCGCCGATCTTCTCGCCCGGGCCCGTCGCCTCGAGCAGCACCTTCTGATGCCAGCAGTGCATGCCCGAGACCGGGTCGGGGTGCGGGTGATGCACGGCGTTCTGCCAGACCCCCGACAGGCCATCCCAGCTGATGTTGTCGAGGTCCTTGTTGAAGTCGGCGAAGGGCCAGCCGCGCTCACCGAACTCCTTCGTCGGCGTGACGTGCATCTTCGAGATGCCCTCGACGTTGGTGAGGCTCTTGCGCGAGCCCTCTTCCTTCAGCGCGGCGACAGGCGCCCCGAGGCCCATGATGCCGAGCGGCTTCTCGAAGCCAGCGATGTCGACGGACTTCACGACACGCCAGCGGCCCGCATGATGGGAGCACGCGAGCGTTCCCGGCGCGACGCCTTCGGTCGGCATGGCCATCGCGATGAAGTAGCCCGACTCGAGCTTCGACATGGTGTCGACGACGCGCACCTTCACGGGCTGGCCCTTCTTGAAGCCGAGCCGGGCGGCGTCCTTCGTGTTGATCCACAGCGGGTTGTGGTTCTGGCTGATCTCCATCAGCCACTTCGAGTTCACCGAGCGCGTGTGGATGTTGTACGGCAGTCGGAAGATCGGGTTGAGCGCGAAGGCGTTCGGCTCGGTCATGTACTGGTGATGCACCTGGGAGACGACGTGCACCATCGCGTCTCGCTGGGCCTGGGTGCGCGGGTAGATGGGAATCGCGTACTCCGCCCAGCCCCAGTCCTTGAACCATCGGGCGTAGAACTCGAGCTTGCGGCTCGGCGTGCTGAAGCCGAGCGCGAGCTTTCCATCGGGGCGCTTCACGCCGACGTTCTGCCGGCCGTCTTTCGTCTCGAGGTAGAGCTGGCGCGTGCGTTCGTCGGTCTTCAGGCTCGCCAGCGGCACCTCGACCATGCCGCCCCAGAACTGGGGCTCCTTCGCCTTGAGCGACTTCTTCTCTTCGTCGATGTGCAGCTCTTCTTCGTGCTGCGCGTAGACGTCGACCCGCTCGGTCCAGGCGCCGCGGTCACGGAGCAGATCGTAGTTCGGGTACTTCAGCGCCTGCGCCGCGAGCTTCTTCTCGAGGTCGCTCTTCGCGGTCGCTGACTTCTGTTGCGCCGCCTCGAGCGCGGCAGCCTTCAGCTTCGGCAACGTGGCGAAGGCAGCGTCGTAGTACTCGGCGATGGTGACGGGCTTGCCGGGGTTGGCGCGGCTCTCCCAGAACTTCCGGACGCCGAGGCTCCCGTCAGGGTCGACGTGGTGGAAGAGCAGGTTGATCCACAGCTCGTTCTCTTCCCACACCTCGCCCAGGCCCGCCTTGACGTGCGCTTCGAGCGTGGCGCGCGCCGGGTCCTTCGGCTCCCAGCCCGACTTCTCGAGGGCGACGCGCAAGACCGGCTGGCGAAAGCCAATCCACGCTTCGGTGTTGGTCGGCTCGGAGTGCTGGTCGTGCCGCTCGCCCGAGAGCCCGACCGGCAGGATGTAGTCCATGAACCAGTTCGTCTCGGACCAGGTCGGCGACGGGTTGAAGGTGAGCTCGAGCTTCGTCTCGTCTCGCAGCACCTCGATCCACCGGAAGCCGTCCGGGTTGATCCACACCGGGTTGTACTGACGCGGAATCCACACCGAGAGCTTCTGCGGCACGGTGAGGCCCTTCGCGCGCCACTTGTCCTGCCACGCGGTGTCCGAGAGCAGGTGCGGCAGCAGGTACGAGAGTTCGTAGCTCGCGAGCGGCCACTCCGGCGGGTACGAGAGATCGTTCCACGCGTCGACCTTCGCGGGCTTCTCACCAACCGTCGACGCGCCGCCTTTGCCTGCGAGCGCGATCATGCGGCCCTCTTCCTGCCCCAGCGCGCCGACCCCGTTGAAGTTGCCGGTGAGCGAGAGGAGCAGGATGCCGGTGCGACCCGACGACATCCACCCGCCGCGGTTGCCCGCGCCAGAAGCTCTCCAGAAGAACGAGGTGATGCGGTTGCCGGCGTAGAGGATGTACCCGTACAGCTTCTCGAGCTTCTCGACCGGCACCCGACACTCGGCGGCTGCCCACTCGAACGTGTAGTCGCCGTAGAGATCGAGCAGCAGCGCCTCGAAGTCTTCGAAGGCGTTCCCCTTCGGCAGCGCCTTGATGAGCCCGCGGTCGAGCAACAGCTTCAGCTCGTCGGCATCGTCGAGCAGGTCGTGCCAGTTCCACCACTCGCGAATGAACTCGCGGTCGTACTTCTTCTCCTTGAGCAGCCGCGCCGACATCGCGAGGTAGATCGCCGACTCGGTGCCTGGCCACACGGGAATCCACAGGTCGGCGATGCCCGCAGAGTTCGAGAGGCGCGGGTCCATCACCACCAGCTTCGCGCCCTTCTTGCGGGCCTTCGCGATCTGCCCGGCCGACTGCTGGAAGTAGTGACCGGCGTCGGCGGCGTGCGAACTCTGCAGGAAGATGAGGCGGCTGTTCTGCCAGTCGGGCGCGCTGCGATCGTCGTTGAGCCAGAGCAGGCTCGCCGTGCGTGCGCCCGCCGAACAGATGTTGGTGTGCGAGCTCTGGCAGTCTTGCCCGAGGCTGGCCCACACCCGCGGCGTGAAGCCCGACTCGTTGGGGCGACCGACGTGATGCATGATCGCCTTCTTCGAGGCCTCATCGCCGCGCTTAAGCGTCTGGCGCATCTTCGCGCCGATCGTCGACAGCGCCTCGTCCCACGTGGTGCGGACCCACTTGCCGTCGCCGCGCTTCGTGCCCGGCGCGCGCTTGAGCGGGAAGGGAATGCGATCGGGATCGTACATCTGGCTCTGCACCGCGTAGCCCTTGGCGCAGTTGCGGCCGAGGCTGCCGGTGTGGAGCGGGTTGCCCATGAACTTGCGGACGACGAGCGTCTCTTTGTCGACCCACGCCGTGAGCCCGCAGACGGCTTCGCAGTTGTTGCAGATGGTGGGCACCAGCACGTGCTCGTGCACCGCGATGTCGGCGCGCCCGATGCCGCCGCGCTTCCAGTCGTCACCGCTGAGCTCGCGCCAGCCGTTCCACTTCTCGAACGGTGGGTAGCTCGCGAAGTTGCCGTCGACGACGGGCACCGTGTCGAAGGTGGCGGCGAGCGATTGGCCCGCGCGCGCTTCTGGGATGAAGGAACGAATGGCGCCCACGGCCGCGGCGGTGGCTCCGGTCGTCACGGCTGCAGCCTTGAGGAAGTCGCGGCGATTCACGGTCATTGGCAGTCCCTCACGACAGCGGGAGCAACTGCGGGGCGATGAGCCACGCGTGCTTCACCATCCACAACCCGGCAAGGCCTGCGACCGCCGCGAAGCGGAGCGCGACCGGCCGGTTCACCTTTGCCGAGACGAAGCCGAGCGTCGCCGGAATGACGAAGCCGATGACGAGGCCGCTCGCGAACAACACGCCGAGGCGGCCCGAGAGCAGCGTGTGAATGACGTACTCGGCCTCCTCGGACTTCCCGGGCGCGAAGACGACCTCACCCAGGAAGATGATCAGCGCCACCACCGCCGACAACGACAGGACCCAGCCCAACGAGACGGACTCTTCATTCGTCGGCGCGCCCAGGAGCAGAAAGGTGGCGCTCCCGGACAGCGTCGCGGCGAGCAGCATCTGCGCCGTCTCGGTCGGCATGCTCCAGATCTCGCGCGCGTTCGCCTGGCCCATGAGCGCGGCGGTGTAGATCGTCGCGAAGAACGCGAGCACGACGGTGGGCACCAGGAGCTTGTCGTAGAGCCCGTCGCGCTTCTTCCACCACGCGAAGATCATCAGCGTCAGCAAGCCCGTGTACGCGGTGAGCAGCCAGGCCCCGATGTTGATGGCCGAGGTGCGGTGGGGAAAAAAGAAGATGTGCCAGAACCGGAGCATCTGGTGCAGGTCGAGCACGGTGAAGAGCAGCGTCACCTGAATGAACGCGAAGCCGACCAGCGGCATCCACCGTCGGTAGAACGCGCGACTCTGGCCGTAGCGCAACATCATCGCCACGCCGACGAGGAGCACGCCGGTGCCGACGCTCTTCGCCCACATGTTCATCGTGACGTACCAGCCCCACAAGACACCGCTGTGGAGCACGTCGAGGGTGACGGTGGCCGACTGGAGCATCGGCGCGTCCGCCGTCATCGGGTCCATCAGTCGCCTCCGATCTTGTCGAGCTTGCCGATGTGGTTGAACAGCCCGGGGCCCTCTTCGCGTTTGCTCGCGAGCGGCTCGAGGTGGCTCGCGCCGCCGCCCGTGTAGAAGTGCTTCGGCTTGGTGCCCTTCTCGGGTTTGCGCACGCGCACGTCGCGGTTGTTCGCGATGTACTGGCTGATCTTCGAGCCCGCCTCGTCGAGGTCTCCGAAGATGTTCGCTTCCGTCGGGCAGGCGACGACGCACGCTGGCTCAAGGCCACCTTCGACCCGATGCGCGCAGTAGGTGCACTTGTCGGCCGTGTTGGTGACCGGGTCCATGTAGATGGCGCCGTAGGGGCAGGCCATCATGCAGGCCGCGCAGCCGATGCAGCGGTCCTTGTCGATGTTGACGATGCCGTTGGGCAGGTTGTGCAGCGCGCTGACCGGGCACACCTTCTCGCAGGGCGCGTTCTCGCAGTGGTTGCAGCGCATCGGCGTGAAGGAGCGCTTCGCCTCGGGATACAGCCCTGAGTCGACGTACTTCACGCGCAGGCGCCAGCTGCCCACCGGCACGTCGTTCTCGGCCTTGCAGGCCACCTCACAGGCCTTGCAGCCCATGCAGTTGTCGAGGTCGACGAGGAAACCGAGCCGCATACGGATGCCCTTTCGAGAGCGTGAAGACAAACCCGGGGGCTCCTGAGAGCCGTCGGTGGTGGCGCGCGGTTCACCCGGGTTCGGGCTGCACCGCGTCAAGCAGGTGAATCTCATCGGTTGAGACGCCGTGAATCATCGGCGGCCCGTTCGGCTCTCAGCGCGCATGCGCGTCTGGAGCCTGGGAGTGCTGCTGATGATGGGCCCCGCGCTGGCGTCGACGCCTGACGCCGGAGTCCCGCGGACCGGGCGCACGGTCGCGAACGTGCGGCTGCTGTATTTCCGCTCCGACGCCTGTGCGTCGTGCCGCCGCCTCGAAGAAGCAGGTGTCCCGGCGGCCATCACTTCGCGGCTGCCGGGGCTTCGTCTGGAGAAGGTCGACGTCTTCGCCGACGAAGCGCTCGTCACGCGGTACGGCGTCGAGGTGACGCCCACGCTGGTGCTGGTCGACGCCGACGGCTTCCCGCTGGGCAAGCCCCGCATCGACCTCGACGCCCCGGACGCGACGCTCGCGCGCGTGGCGAAGCTCGTGGAGAAGATGACGAAGTGAGGCGTCAGAGGCAGCCCTTGAAGGCGCCAGCCTTCGGCTTCGGAGTGACGCGGTACTCGGTGACCTTCACGGTGACGAGGCCGGTCTTCTTGTCGACGGCCTTCACGGTGCCAGTGACGTCGATGGAGCCGCCGCCGTATGCGCGCTCGAGCTGCGAGAGGCGAATGCTCTTCGCGTCGAGCTGGTAGTACTGCATCTCGGCGACGTCGAAGACGACGATGCCCTTCGGCGCCTCGTCGAGCGGACACGTCGAGAGCAGATCGAGCTTGCCGGTCTCGATGGCCTTCTTCGCGCAGGCCAGGCCGGTGACAGGCGCGCTGGAGAGCTCGACCTCTTCACCGGGCTCCGCCGCGAAGGCGACGCTGGAGAACACGACTGCAACGAGAACGAGGCGCGCGCTCATGGCGTGGCTCCTTTTCCATCGAGGGTCTTGAGGAAGGCGACGAGGTCGCCGAGCTGCTCCGCCGAGAAGCCGGCGAACGAGGGCATCTTCGAGGTGCGCTTGCCGTCGGGCGCGACGGTGAACCAGCGCAGCCCGTCGTTGTTCGGGTACGCGCCGTTCGAGTCCCTCGGCTGGCTCTTGTCGTAATGCTGGTTGGGGTTGGGGCCGTAGAGCACCACCTCGCTCGGGTTGACGATGCTGTCGCGCAGGTAGCCTGCCGTCGCGATGGCGCCGACGTCCTCCATGCTGGGCGCGAGGCCCGCGGGCGCGACGGCGCGGCCCGGCAGGTGATGACACGACACGCACACGGCCTCGGCGAGCACCTTGCCTCTCTGCACGTCGCCGAGCTCACCGGGGCCCCAGCCCCACGCCATCGCCTTCACGTACTCCGCGTCAGAGGGACGTCCTGGCACGCGCACGAAGCGCCACGCCGACAGCCGCTTGTACCCCGCGCGCTCGAGGCGTCCGCCGTCCCACAACGCGAACGACACCGGCACGAGTGACGCCGTGGCGGGCACCGGCACCGAGAACTGCGCGCGCCAGCGCTTTGCGGCCGCGTCGTACGTCATGGTGCCCTGCTTCGGAGCCCCCGGCGCCTGACGGGTCGAGCTGCCGAAGCCGGCCGCGACGAGCGCGCTGAGCTGTGAGCCGGTCTTCGTCGCGCGCTGGAGCCACAGCCACACGGGCTGGCCTTCATCGCCCATCGAGATGGCGGGCAGGCGCTGGCCGTTCCCGTAGGACGAGGGCACCTGCACCGCGGCGGAGTCGGCGTACGTGTTCACCTCGTCTTCGCGGACGACGTCGGGCGTCTCGTCGCTCCACTCGAGCAGCAGGACGAGCTCGGTGCCGGCCAGCGCCGCGCGCACCAGCACCTCGGTAGAACCCGGGGTCGTGAGCTTCTCGTTCGCGAGCTTGTCGTTCAGCCTGATGGTGCGCTGAGGGACGAGGGAGAACGTCTTCCCCGTCACCCCAGTCCACGCCACGTCGGTGGTGCTCTTCGGCGCTTGTGGCAGCGCCACTGCGTCGACCACCTCGGCCTTGAAGAACGCCTCGTTCGCCGACGCGACGGACGCAACCGCCACCAGGACTGCCGTTGCGCGCGCGTTCACTTCAGCACCGGAAGCTTGAAGCCCGGGCGCGGCTTGCCCAGACGGAACATGTCGGCGTGCTTGTAGGCGATGAGCAGATCGAGCAGCTCCGACGGCTGGCCCTGCTTGCGCTTCTCGACTTCGGCGTTCATGCGCTTGAGCACGTCATGCACCGGCGGCCCGAACAGGCTCTCGAGGTACGCAGAGGGAATGCGCTCGCTGCCTTCGATGGGCTTGCCGGTCTTGTCGAAGCGGCGCGGGCCCGTCATCGGCGGCACGTAGTAGACGTTGGGCTGCGTGCCGTACTCGGCGTGCAACGGCAGCGCGACCTTGTACGTGTGCACCAGCTTGTAGACCTGGCTGTCGACGTCGTCGAGGTAGCCGACGAAGCGAATGCGCCCGACGCACTGGTCTGCACACGCCGGCGGCAGGCCCTGCTCGATGCGCGGGAAACAGAAGATGCACTTCTCGGACTTCGAGAGCTTCGGGTTGAAATAGATCTTCTTGTACGGGCACGCCGCGATGCACATGCGGTTGCCTTCGCAGCGGTTCAGGTCGACCAGCACGATGCCGTCCTGGTCGCGCTTGAAGATGGCCTCTCGGGGACACGCCGCGAGACAGCTCGGGTTCGAGCAGTGGTTGCAGATGCGCGGCAGGTAGAAGAAGTGCGAGTTGGGGAACTCGCCAGCGCCCACGTCTTCATCCCAGTTCGGCCCGACGCGCGGCTCGGTCTGCGCCTTGAACTCGGCGCCCTTCATGATCTCGGCGCCGTTGTAGTCCCAGGGCACGCCGTAATCGCCGTAGCGCGAGGGCACGACGCCCTCTTTCAGGTTGCCGCCTTCGTCGAAGCCACCGCCGAGCTCTTCCCACTTCTTCGGGAAGCCCATGCCCGGCTTCGTCTCGACGTTGTTCCAGTACATGCCTTCGCGGCCGTTGCGGTTCGTCCACTGCGTCTTGCAGGCCACCGTGCACGTCTGGCAGCCGATACACTTGTTGAGGTCCATCACCATCGCGAGCTGTCGGGTCGACATCGGTGTCCTCAGGCCTTCGCCAGTTCGACGGTGGTCTCGTACGCGTGCTGGTTGCCGTCCCAGTTGGTGCCGAACTTCAGGTGGCCCCAGCCATCGGAGAGCTCCAGCAGGTTGAGCATGTCGCCCACGAGCAGGTTGTGGCCCTGCTTCCTGGCGTACATGAAGGGCTCCCAGCCGTGCTCCATCACCAGCGCGTCGGGCGGCACCGTGGGAGAGAGCTTGGCCATCAGCTTCACCTCTCCGAGTTCGTTGAACATCTTCACCAGGTCGCCATCGGCGATGCCGCGCTGCTTCGCGACCTCGGGATTGATGGAGAGCAGCGGCTGCCCACGCTGCAGGCGAAGGAGGATCGGCGAAGTCTTGTACGTGGAGTGAATCGACCAGCGCGCGTGCGGCGTCATCAGCACGAACGGGTGACGGCTCGGACGAATCGGCTGCTTCGCCGTCGGCACGTGGGCGTTCGACGCAATCCACGCGGGGTGATCGACGTAGAAGGTCAGCCGGCCCGTGAGCGTTTCGAAGCGCTGGTGCAGGTAGAGCTGGTTCTCGAAGGTGTTGTACGGCTTGTCGGCGTACAGCGGAGAGCTCTTGCCGGCCTTCTCGTTGAGCTGCAGGAAGCCGCCGCGCTCGTACATCGTCTTCGTGGTGTTCGGCTTGAACTGGTCGACGTGCTCGAGCGCGTACTCGACGGCGTCCTTGTCGGTGCGGAGCGTGCCGCCCTTGGTGAACTCCTTCACCAGCTCGTCGAGCCGCCGCACGCCCGTCTGCGTGTGCGTGGTGTCGACGATGGCGAGGTCCTTCTCGTCTTTCGTCTTCTGGTGGCGCGCCTTCGCGAGTGCCTCGAGCTTCTCGACGAGGAGCGTGGCGATCTCCCACTCGCTCTTCGACTCACCCACCGGCTTCAGCGTCGGCGAGGGGTACGCGATGTTCGCGTAGCGGTGGTAGCCCGGGTTCACCCGCAGGTCCCAACACTCGTAGGGCGTCTTACAGGGCAGCAGCACGTCGGCGTAGACGCCGAAGTCGCTCATGCGGAAGTCGCCGTACGCGATGAACTTCGCCTTCTCGAGGAACGCCTTCTGGTAGTGGCCCTTGTTGCGGCGGAAGCGTGAGTCGGCGAACAGCAGGAAGTTCTCGACCGTCGTCCAGTACGGCTTGCCTTCTTTGTAGCCGGCGTCGTTCTTGCCCTGCTGGAGCGCGGCTTCGACCTTCTTCCGGTAGTCGGCCTTGCTGTCGCCGGTGCCGCGCTTGAAGTCCTCGTCGGAGTACAGCGCGTCGGCGTCGTTGAGCCCGTCACCGAGGACGAACTCACTCACGAAGCCCGACGCGAAGCGGTGCACGTACTTGCCCGAGAACCCGGACAGCCCTTCGAGCCCGGTGATGTTCCACTCGTTCTCGGTGTTCATGCCGCCGTTGGGGCCGAGCTTGCCCATCATCGCCGTCAGCGCCGCGATGGCCCGCTGCGAGAGCATGCCGTTGAAGTGTTTGCCGACGGCGAAGCCCATCGTGATGAGCGCCACCTTCGCCTGCGTGAGGTCCTTCGCGAGCTCGTCGACGACGACCGGATGCACGCCGGTGAGCGCCTTCATCTTCTCGGGCGAGAACGCGGCGAGCTCCTGCTTGAAGAGCTCGAACGCGGTGGTGACCTTCACCTTCGTTCCGTCCTTCAGGGTGATCTGCCAACGCCCGTTCAGCGCCGGGTCGATGTCCCAGTCGAGGTCGGCCAGGCGCAGCGTCTCGACGGTGCTGCCCTCGCTGCCGGGCATGACGGTGAACTTCTTCGTGCGCGTGTTGAAGGCGAGGAAGCAGTCGTGGGGATGATCGGGCTTCGCGAACAGCTCGACCGACTTCGCGTCGACGTCCTTCGCCTTCGGGTCGATGTCCGACAGGCGCACGAGCTCCTTCGTGTCGGTGCGAACGAGGAACGGGAGGTCGGTGTACTCCTTGAGGAACTCGGGCTTGTAGAGCTTCTTCTCGACGATGCGGTGAACGATGGAGAGCGCGAGGTGGCCGTCGTAGCCCGCCTTCACCGGCACCCAGAGGTCTGCGTGAATCGCCGTCGAGCTGAACTCGGGCGTGATGACGATGATCTTCGAGCCGTTGTACTTGCCCTCCCACAGGTAGTGCGCGTCGGGGATGCGGGAGGTGTTCGGGTTGCAGCCCCAGAAGACGGCGACGTTGGTGGTGAAGACGAAGTCGTAGGTGCAGCCGATGTTGCCCTCGCCGTAGACGGCGCTGACGCCGGGGAACATGTCTCCGACGTAGCTGGCGATGTACGGCCGCACCGCGCCGAGCAGGGAGCCGAGCCGCTTGATGCTCGCCGCGCGCGCCTCGGTCAGAATGCCTGCGCCGACGTGCACGTAGTTCGACGCCGGGCCCTTCTCGCGCATCCCGTCGTAGAGGTGCTGCGCCACCTCGGTCGCCGCCTCGTCCCACGAGATGCGCTTCCACTGGCCCGAGCCGCGCTCGCCGACGCGCTTCATCGGGTAGAGGAGCCGATCCGCCTCGTACATGACCTGGCTGTGCTGGGTGCCCTTGTTGCAGCCGCGCGGGTTCGCGTCGGGCAGGTTCGGCGCCAGCTGCGGGTACGCCGCCGACTGGTTCTCGCGCATCACCTTCCCGTCCTTCGCCCACACCTCGAAGGCACAGTTCCCCTGGCAGTTGACGCAGTGGTACGCGAAGCCGCGCTCCTCTCCGTCGCCGCGCGTGGAGCGGAACTCGGCCCGGTAGAAGTCTTCGGTCGACTTCGTGTCGGGGTAGGCCTTGCGCGGGTCGTCCACCCGCACCGGGGCGACCTTCGGCTCGGCCGCGCTCGCCGTCTTCGCGACGACTCCAGCGGCGACGAGGTTCTTCAGCGCATCACGACGTGAGATGGACATGCGGACCTGTCGGAGAAGAAGTGAGTCTTAGAGACAGCCGCCGCCGGCAGCGTTCTTTGGCGGTGAGTAGTCGCCCGTGTCTTCGGGAAGGTTCGCGTCGCTCCACGCCGCCATTCCGCCGGCGAGCACCCGCGCGTTGGCGAACGAACCCCGGCAGGCCTCGAGCACAGGGCTGGTGCCGTCGTCGGTGATGAGCACCGTCGTCACGTACGGGTAGACGCGCTCACGCGCCGCCTCGGGCGCTTTGGCGGCGTCGCAGTCGGGCCAGGGCACCGCTCCAGGCACGTGCACGTCGAGGTAGTGGTCGTCGTCGTACGCGCGCAGGTCGACGAGCTGCACCTTCACCTGCGGGTTCGACAAGAGCGCATAGAGCGCCTTCGGCGTGAGGCCCTCTCTCGCGTCGAGCGCGGCGCTGCGACGGCCTTCCGAGACCAGCAGCACCGCCAGGAGCGCCATCGCCGCGACGTAGATGAGTTCCTCGAAGCGCTTCATGGCGTCACCGCCGCCGCTTGAGGAAGACGTGTCTCTCGCGCCTGGTTCTGCGAACGCAGCGCGATGAGCCCCGCGGTGAGCGAGGCGATCAACACCAGGAACATGATCCGCGGCGAGCGCTTCATCAGTCGTACACCTCGTCACCGACCGCCTGGGCCTTCGCGAAGTCGAGGCGCCGGGTCAGCAGCAACAGGTTCGAGGTGGCCATCGAGGCGACGAAGAACGTGCCGCCCATCGCGAGGCTCCCCACCGAGAGCGTCGGCCACGCGGCGATGAAGGCGCCCGTGGTGCAGCCGCCGCCGATCATCGCGCCGAGCGAGAGCCCGAAGCCGCCAGCCAGCGCCTTCGACGACGCCTTGAGGCTGAACGTGTGCTGCACCGTCGGGTGCGTCGCGGCCTCCGACTTCGTCGAGAAGAGGCTCGCGAGGTAGGCGCCGGGGAAGACGCCGACGATCAACATCGCCCGCCAGAGAATGTCGTCATTGATCTTCGGCACCAACTCCATCGGGTGACCGACGAGGTGCGCGACGCCCCCGACGACTGCGAGCGCTGCGCCCGAGAAGCCCAGGTAGCCATTCTGCGCGGTGGCCAGGACGATGACGGTGCCGCCCAGAACGCCGCCGGCGAGCCAGCTCCACTCACCGCGCACCACGTCGAGCAACGTGCGCGACTCCTTCGAGGGCGCGAAGTGTTTCTCTGGCAGGAAGCGGTCGACCACCATCGTGATGGTGAAGAACAGCGCGCCCCAGCCCAGCGCTACGACGCCGTACGGCAAGCCGAGCAGGCCGTGCAGCGTCATCGGTTTCTGGTTCGTCGCGATGACGCCTGCGTCCGTGAGCGGCGTCTTGAGCGCCGAGTAGGCGAGGATTCCCAGCGCGAGCCCGAAGATGCTGAAGAGCGTCGCGAAGCGTTTATCTCCACCACGCCCGCCAGCCTTCGCGACGCACGTGCCCGGGCAGGTGCCGGTCGTGCCCATCGCGACGCCGAAGATGATGCCGCCGAGCACGTGCGCCGAGCCGAGGAACGGCATCACGCGCGGCACCAGGTGCCACTGCTCCGCGACGCCGAACAGCGAGGCCAGCCCGTACAGCGTCGAGGCCGTCGCGATCGCGGTGAAGGCGAACTTCATCACCTTCGTGTCCCGCAGCGTCAGCATGCCGATGACGCGCGAGAACCGGCTCGCGCCCACCTTGTAGAGGACGATGCCGAACGCTGCGCCAGTGAGGAGCCCGCCAAGGCTGGGGATCATGGGGGCCCTCTCACTGCTGCGTGCCGAGGGGGAGCTCTGGCGTATTGCCCCACTCGCTCCAGCCGCCGACGTACAGCTTGGTGTTGGTGTGCCCGGCCTTCAGCATCGCGAGGTACTGGAACGAGCCGCGACCGAGGCCGACATGGCAGTACGTGATGATGGGCTTGCCGGCCTCGTAGCCATTCTTCTTCAGCTTCCCGAGCTGCTTCTGCAGGTCCTTCGCGTCCTTCAGCGTCGGCTTGCCGGCCTCGGCGTCCTTGTTACCGGCGTACTTGGTCCACGGCGAGAAGACGGCGCCGGGAATGAAGCCACCACGCGCGACCGTGAGCTCCTTGCCCGGGCCGGTGAGCCCACCGAGCAGCTCCTTGCCGGTGTACTCCTCGAGCTTGTGGCGCGAGTCGAGGATGAGCGCCTTCGAGGGATCCTTCGACGCGGCCTCGACCTCGGCGCGGGTGGCGATCATCGAGGTCTGCACTTCCCCCTTGAAGCTCTTCGCCGCCGGAGGCTTGCCCTTCCCCTCTTCGATGGCCCCGCCCTTCGCCTTCCACGCCGCGAGGCCGCCATCGAGAATGCGCACGTTCTTGTGGCCGTAGAGCGCGAGAAAAAACCAGGTGCCGCTGGCGTTCACGCCCATGCCCGCGTCGTAGACGACGACCTGCGTCGCCGCGTCGATGCCCAGCGTCTTGCCGATGAAGTCGAACGCGGTGGCCTCGCACATCGGCAGGCCCTTGCACTTGCGCACGTCGTCGAGGAACTGCAGGTCGTGCGCGAAGGCCTCGACCGCGCCCGGTAGGTGGCCCTTCTCGAAGTCCTTCTCGGTGTCAGAGGCGACGAACCGAACGCCGTCTTTCCCGACCAGCTTGAGCGCGTCATCGGCGCTGATGAAGGCGTCCTGCGCGAAGGCAGGGGCCGAACAAAGTGCGGCGAGCAACAACACGCGGGTCATGGGGACTCCTGGGTGACGAACCGGACACGTCGACCGCTGGGAGCCAACGCTGCTGAAGACGATTCAGAGGCCTGATGGAGTCAAGAGTTCCAGGGACTTGGAGCCAGGGCGAACCTCGCAACGCCCCGATGGCTCTCGAGGGTGCTCATGCCTCTCGACCGTCGCTCCCGTCCGTTGCGCGCCCTGCGCCTGTCGGTGACCGATCGCTGCAACCTGCGCTGCCAGTACTGCATGCCGGAGTCGAAGTACGACTGGGTGCCCCGCAGCGAGCTGCTCACCTTCGAGGAGCTCTCTCGCGTGGTCGACCGGTTCATCGCGCTCGGGGTTCGGAAGGTGCGCCTCACCGGTGGTGAGCCGTTGTTGCGGGCCGAGCTGCCCGCGCTGGTGAAGACGCTCGCGGGCAAGGCGCTCGAGGAGCTCGCGCTGACGACGAATGGCGTCTTGCTCCTCACGCTCGCACGGCCGTTGTTCGACGCCGGCCTGCGGCAGCTCACGGTGAGTCTCGACACGCTCTCGCGAACGACCTTCGTGCGACTGGCGCGGCGAGATGAGCTTGACCGGGTGCTCGACGGCCTCGACGCAGCGCGGACGGCGGGCTTCTCACAGCTCAAGCTCGACACCGTGCTCCTGCGGGGCGTGAACGATCACGAGCTCGACGCGCTGGTCGACTTCGCCGCCCGCCTCGGCGCCGAGCTGCGCTTCATCGAGTACATGGACGTCGGCGGCGCCACCCGGTGGGATCGTGATCAGGTGGTGACGCGCGCGGAGCTCCTCTCACGCCTCACCTCGTCGCGCGGGGTGCCTCACGCCCTGCCGAGCCGAGGCAGCGCGCCTGCCGAACGGTTCGCGCTGCCGGGTGGACAGATCGTCGGCATCGTCGCGTCGACGACGCAACCGTTCTGTGGCGCGTGCGATCGAGCCCGGGTGAGCGCCGATGGGCAGCTCTTCACGTGTCTGTATGGGACCGAGAGCACCGACCTGCGCTCCCTGCTCCGAGGTGGCGCCGACGACGCGGCCGTCGAGGCGACGCTCGAGCGCGTCTGGAATCGGCGGGTCGATCGCGGCGCCGAGGCCCGCGCGGAGCTGCTGAAGCGTGGCCCTCTCGCCGACGCGGAGCAGCTCAAGGTGATGCCGCAGCTCGAGATGCATCGACGCGGCGGGTAGCGCTCGGAGCACGTCCCGTCGAGCGTCAGCGCCGCGCCACCCGCTCGCCGCACAGGTGCGCCATCGCCATGATGCTGACCATCGGAGTGACCCCGGTGTTCGTCGGGAAGACGCTCGAGTCGGCGACGGAGAGGCCATTCCACATCGTGGTGACGGAAGTCGGAGCCCGTGGGTCAACCACCGCTGAGCTCGAGCGCGAAGGCTCACGCCGCCGCGAGGACTCCCGGCATCGGACCCTGCAGCGCCCGCCATGGCAGCCACAGCTTGAAGGTGGTGCCCCGGCCCCGCTGGCTCTCGACCTCGAGCCGCCCGCCGAGCGCGCGCACCTCGTGGGCGAGGCTGCCCATGCCCACGCCACGGCCGGACACCTCGTGCCGCGTCGTCACGCCGTCGGCGAACAGCGCAGCGACCCGCTCGTCGTGCGAATCGGCGTTGAGCCCCCGTCGTCGCGCGGCCTCGGCGAGCCTGTCCCAATCGATGCCCGCGCCATCGTCTTCGATGCTCACCAGCACCTCGTCACCCACCCGCGCCGACGAGAGCCGCAGCCGCCCCTGCTCCGACTTGCCAGAGGCCACGCGCGCGGCCGAGGCCTCGATGCCGTGGTCGACCGCGTTGCGCACCCCGTTTCCTGCGTTCTTTCACTTCTCCGTCTCTCGGCCGCGAACAACTGGAACATCAACACGTTGGCGGCCTCGCAACGCGCGACGCTGTCCGCGTTGTCGTCACCTCTGGGAGTTTCCCACATGCTCGCGCTGCTCTGTCTGTCCGTCGTGTCGCGGGCCAGGCCGGTTCCGTTCGCCGAGGTCGAGAAGGCCCTCGACGCGGCCCGTGACGCCGCGACCCGCCGCGCCGCGCTGGTGGCATCCATCGAGAACGTCTCGGAGGTCGCCGGCCGCCCGGCCACCACCAGCCGCTTCGAGCTGAGCCTCGAGAAGGCCGCGTTCACCATCACTGGCACCGACCTCGTGCTGGGCGGTCAGGTCGTGAAGGGCCCTGTGGTGGAGACCTGGAACGGCAGGCAGTTCTCGACGACCGGCCTGCCGGCGCCCTTCGCCCGCCCGCCCGCCGACGTCACCTCGCGCAATCAGGCCATGGCGCGCTCGTCGCTCAACCTCACGCCTTTCTCGGTCGACCTGCTGGCCGGGGTCGACGTGCGCATGGCCCTCGGTGACGCGCCCGCGACCGGCACGGTCGAGCCGCTGAAGGATGGCACCCGCCTGTCGTGGAAGAGCGAGCGCGAGGCCACCGTCATCGAACTGGGCCGAGACGGCGTGGTGAAGCTCATCAGCGTCACCTTCCAGACGTCGGAGGGCGCCTCGACGCTGCGGCAGACCGTCACCCCGAAGAAGCGCGAGGGCAAACCGGCGAAGGAGCGCCCCGTTCACCAGGTCACTCCGTGACGTTCGGCTCCGAGGGCGTGGGTGACGATGCGTTGACCGGCAAACCGCCATCGACCGTCGAGCAGGTGCCTGCCTGGCTGGCGCGCCGACTCCGAGGGCCGCCGGCCAGTCGCCACCCCAGAGCTCGTTGTCAATGTGACGCTGCGGGCTGTCGGGCGAGGCTGACTCGCGGGGCACCCTCACGACCGAAGCCCTGGTAATCGAGGCCTGTGCGCTCGGGGCACCCCTCGTGCCACCCTGCCTCCTCTCGAATTCACCGGGTTGTTCGTCCCTTCTCTACGCGAGAGGATATCGGGATGCGTTTCGTCTTCGAGCTGGGTGTCCTGGGCTGGGTCGCGGTCACGCTCGGCTGCGCGCCACCGGAGCCCGTGCTCCTGCCAGTGCGGGCGGTGACGCCCGAGGACCCGAAACACCTCGAGGCCCGCCAACGGCTCCTCGCCGCGCTCACGCGGGTCCAGCGCGAGGGTCAGCTCCTCGTCGGCCAACAACTCGGCGTGGCGGACTCGCCGGAAGGGGGTTGGCTGCGCGACTCGAGCCTCAAGCAGGTGGGCAGCGTGGAGGTGGCCCTCATTGGCATGGACTTCGGCTACGAGGACCTCAGCTCGGTGAGGGACGACGCCCTCGACCAGCTCACGGCGCACTTCCGCCGGGGCGGGCTCGTCACCGTGAATGTCACCCCGAGGAACCCGGCCACGCTCGGAGACGCGAAGGACACCCGCTTCACCGCGAGCGACTACGACGCTCTCGCCGACCCGTCGTCTCAGGTGGGCCGACGGTGGGCGACGTACGTGTCGAACCTCGGCAACCACCTGCAGCGGCTCAAGGACGACGGCGTCATCGTGTTGTTCCGGCCACTGCACGAGATGAATGGGGGCTGGTTCTGGTGGGGCTCGGAGAAAGAGCCCCCCTCGGCCGAGCGCTTCCGGACGCTGTGGCGCGCGCTCCACCAGACGCTGACCGTGGAGCGGAAGCTCGACAACCTGGTGTGGGTCTACAGCCCCAACGCCACCTTCGCCGACGGCATGCCTGCGACCGACTTCTATTACCCGGGTGACGACGTGGTCGACCTGGTGGGGCAAGACCTGTACGCCGACACCTTCGACGACTTCGACCGCAACGAGAGCTGGTCGCGCCTGGCGCGCCTGGGCAAACCGCTGGCCGTGTGTGAGCTCGGTCCCGCCAACAATGGACCCCTTCAGCGCCAGGGCACGTATGACTTCAGGACGGTGCTCGCGCTCCACGCCCAGCGGCCGTTCGCCTACGTCCTGGCCTGGAACTCGTTTCCGGGCGCCGTCAACGCGCTCAACCAGACGCCGCATGGCGAAGCGTTCATGAAGTCGCCCAACGTGCTGAACCTCGCGACCTTCCGGTGGTGAGCCCCTCGGCCCGCTGGCGCATGCACGACGCGCCGTCGACCGAGCGCGCCACGGCCCGGCTGGACGATGGAGCTCGACAAGCTCGTGAAGCACCTCACTCGCTGAACCAACGACTCACCGAAAGAAGCTCATGACCCCGAAGGCGTCTCCGTTTCTGATGTTCAATGATCAGCTCGGCCCCGCAGTCGAGCTGTACACGTCGATCTTCCCCGACTCGAAGGTGATCGACCTCTCGAAGCAGGGAAAGGACGGCCCCATCATGTCGGCCGAGTTCATCGTCGGGGGCCAGCGCTTCATGGCCTACAACGGCGGCGCGCACTTCACGTTCAGCCAGGCGTTCTCCATCTTCATCGACTGCGAGGATCAGAAAGAGGTCGACCGCTACTGGGACGCGCTCGTGAAGGCCGGCTCAAAGCCGGTGCAGTGCGGGTGGCTCACCGACCCCTTCGGGCTCTCGTGGCAGATCGTGCCCCGGCAGTTCATGAAGCTCATCGCCGACCCGAACCCGAAGAAGTCGCAGGCGGTGATGGCCGCGATGATGAAGATGGTGAAGTTCGATGTGGCCGCGCTCGAGAAGGCGCACGCCGAGGCGTGAGGTGAGCCGAAGCCCGAAGCGACCCGACGAACCCGCCGCAGGTCCTTTCAGAGTCCCGACACGAGCCCAAGCGTTCGACCCCGGCCTGGTGTTCCACGAAGGACCCAGGCACGCCGGTTGGTCGCCGCTGCGACGGCGAACGGCTGAACGCCGGACCCTGAGAACCGAAGCCGCGCGCGCTGCTGGCCCTGGCTGGTCCACTGACTGAAGGCTGGGCAGTTCTGGTCAACGATGCACACGTCCTGCGACTGGGCGCCGCACAGAACGGCGTCGCTGAACGTGCAGAAGCCGTCGGGGTCGAAGGCATTCATCGAGCCCCACGTCGCAGCCAGCCCACCATCCAATCCGAGCACATGGATGTAATGGGGTGAGCTGACGTTGGCGCTGCCCATCGCGAACACCTGACCTGCGCGGGTCGCGAGCGCGTTGACGAACGACAGGGGTGGCGGAACGAAGGTCGCGTCGCGGGAGAACCCTGCGTCGGGGTTCGTGCGGGTGAGACGAACCGGATTTCCTACGAAGGCGGCGTAGGCGGTGAGACCGTCGGGCGTTACGGCGAGCGCGGCGATCGACTCGCGAGTTTGACCGAGGACGCCGCCGTCGAGATCGAGCTCGATGAGCGCGAAGCCGCTCGTACCATAATACAAGACACCTCGAGCCACTCGCCGAGTATCGCGACGCTCCGCCCGGAGAGCCCATTGGCTACGAGCCGTCGTTCGAAGACGTCTTCGCCCGCATCGCGAAGGCCACACGCACGAACGCAAAGCTGTGCGGGTTCGTCGCGAAGCCGGCGAAGTAGTTCGCGTCAGTCGGTTTCGAAACACGACATCGTGAGCGTGATTCCCCGTCGCGCGAACGCCGAGATGAACTCTGGACTCAGTTCGAGATTGCACTGATCCGTGAAGGCCACGGCCAGGGACACGTACATCGTCGTCGCCCATGCGCGACATCGGTTGGTTCCTTCCGCGCGATGGGACACTCGACCCGACGGCCCAGCCGCTTCAGCGGGTGATGGGCGCCTCGATGAACTCCCGCTGCTGCATCGTGAACGAGCCATCCTGCCGCGTCGCCGTCAGCGTCACGCCCGCGCGGGTGCCGGTCACCACCTGGCCGGTGCCGCTCGGGAAGCCCTCGAAGCGCGCGGTCAGCGGTGACTGGGTCGTCGTGAACGAGGGGTACAGGGCGCGCGTCCACGGCACATCGACGGGCGAGAGGTCGACCTGAAACCGCGTGGCCCAGCGCGTCTCGGCCCACCGGAGGGTGAAGGCGTCGTTGAGGCGGAGCGGGGCGGCCGCGGTGGGCGCCAGGCCGGTGTCGGGCAACACCACGAAGGCCTCCCATGGCCGGCGAGCGCCGATGCGCCAGGTGACGCGGTTGCGGCCGGCGATGAAGGCGGAGCGGGGCACGGCACCACTCCGGCCCACCCTCTGCACGGCGCCGTTGACCTCGAGGGTGAGCCGCTCGCTGCCGGGACCGAAGACGAAGGCCGGCGCGAGGCGCACGCCGTCGCCAACGACCTCGAGCGTCGCGCTCCGAACGCGGACGGGGTCGGTCTCGAAGCAGCGCCCCGTGGTGGCGGCGCACCGGGCGAACGCGAGGCGGGACGGACAACGGACAAGAGAAACAAAGCGGGAAACCGAGCGATAGACCCCGCATCAAGCCCTGAGTTCAGGCAGCGCGAAAGACAAGGTTGCACTGGAAGCCACCACCAACTGCTGGGCGGTGGCGGCCATCATCCGCGAATTCACAGATGGGGTGATGGTGTCGAACCCGA
>JBILEB010000216.1:0-9875 GCA_044352295.1 Myxococcaceae bacterium | reverse complement strand
AGTACTTCCTGGGCATGGAGCGTCGGCCGCCCACCACGAAGCACACCGCAGTGAAGAAGCTGATGAACGAGCTGCGCGGCACGTTCGTCAACTCGACGACGGTGAAGTTCCGCGTTCAGAACCTGCAGCAGCGCCTGTCGACGTTCGAGCGGCTGTGGGAGCGCACGCTGATGGAGATCGAGAACGGCACGTACAAGCGTGACGTCCTCAAGGCCCGGCGCCATGCCGATGAGCGCAAGAAGCGGCAGAAGGCCGGAGCCACCACCACGGCGGATGGGCTCGACGACCTGCACATCGACGAGGACCTCGACCTGTCCGACCTCGACGAGAGCACCGACGACCTCGCGAGCGCCATGCAGGCGGCGGTCTCGGCGGTGGAGAAGCCCAAAGCCCCGCCGGGCATTCCGACCGTCGCGCCGCTCGTGCCCACCATCGCGCCCACCGTGCCTGGCGTGGCGCCCCTCAAGCCCGTGGGCGCGAAGACCGGTCCCATCTCGGCGCCGCCGGTCGCTCCTGCGGGCAGCGGGCGTGCCGTCACTGGCGCGCCGCTGGTGGCTGCGGCCCTCAAGCCCGCCGGGTCGACCGGCTCGAACCCCGCGCTGAGGCCCGGCAGCGGGTCGCTCCCGCCGGTGGTTGCGAAGTCGACCGGCACGCCCTCGAAGCCGCCGACGCCGGTCGGGTCCGACGGCGGGCTCAACGACGGGAAGATCAAGGCCATCTACGACGCCTACGTGATGGCGAAGAAGCGCTGCGGCGAAGACACCTCGAAGCTGTCCCTCGACTCGGTGGCCTCGACGCTGCGCTCCCAGGTGCCCACGCTCATGAAGCAGCACAACGCGAAGAGCGTGGAGTTCAAGGTCGTCATCAAAGACGGCAAGGCCGTGCTGCGCGCGCTCCCCAAGGAGTGAAGCCGCGGCAACTTGCAGAATGAATGAATGAATGAATGGACTCGCTCGCCGAGCGCATTCTCGAAGTGCTTCGAAATCAAGGAGTTGGGCTAAGTCGTGCAGAGCCCGCCCAGGAGATTGGGCACGCAGGAGACCCCCAACCCGTGAATCGCGCCCTGCGTGCGATGGAATCGGCGGGGCTCGTCCGGTTCGAGGGAAACACCCGAGCGCGACGGTACTTCGCCGTCACCCCCGCAACCGCCGCACCTCCACCACCGGATGCGGTGCCGCTCTCCTCCGAAGCCCGAGAGGTCTTGGCCACGCTGGAGCGGCCGCTCGCGGCCCGCCCGCCGGTGACGTACCAACGCGCGTTCCTCGACGACTACCAGCCCGCGCGCACCCGATGGATTCCTCCGCTGACGGCGCAGCGGCTGCGCAACCTCGGGACGACGGGCACTCACCAACAGCCGGCAGGCACTTACGCGCGGCACATCTTCGAGCGCTTCCTCCTGGACCTCTCCTGGAACTCGGCCCGGCTGGAGGGCAACACCTATTCATTGCTCGACGCCCAGCGGTTGCTCGCCGCGGGAGAGTCGGCGTCGGGCGCGAGCCTCGTCGAGACGCAGATGCTGGTGAACCACAAGGCGGCGATCGAGTACCTCGTGGCTGACCCGGTTCCTCCTCTCGAGCCCCGCACGTTGCAGGCGTTTCATGCGTTGCTGATGGAGAACCTCCTCGGCACTCGTGTGGATGAAGGGCGGCTGCGGACGGTGCCGGTCAGCATCGGCGAGAGCGCGTTTCTGCCGTCGGCGAACCCTCAGCTCATCGACGAGTGCTTTCGGCAAATCGTCCTCACCGCGCGCGCCATCGACGACGCCTTCGAGCGCGCCTTCTTCCTCCTCGCGCAGCTTCCGTATCTGCAGCCCTTCATCGATGGAAACAAGCGCACCGCGCGACTCGCGGCGAACCTTCCCTTCGTCCAGGAGAACCTGGTGCCCTTGTCGTTCACCGACGTACCGAGAGCGCTCTTCGTCCGCGCGTACCTCGCGCTGTACGAGCTGCGGCGCATCGAGCCGCTGCGCGACGTCTTCGTCTGGGCCTACGAGCGCTCCGTGGCACGTCTGGGTCAGGTGCAGGCGTCGGTGGGTGAGCCGGATCCGTTTCGGCTTCGATACCGCGACGTGTTGCGGGAGGTGGTGGCGCTCATCGTTCGTCAGAAGGTGCCACCCCAGGACGTGGAGACGCGTCTCCTGGCGATCGCCGCCGAGCGTCTGGAGCCCGACCATCGCTTGCGTTTCGTCGCGATGCTGGAGAGCGAGTTGGCGGCGCTGCACGACGGGAACCTCGCCCGGTACGGACTTCGGCCGTCGGAGTTCGAGGCGTGGCGCACGGCCGCGGCGCGTTGAAGCACCGCCCCAGGCGCCTTCGACGCGTCACTCCTTCTCGAGCCACTGAGCCAACTGCACGGTGGCCCATGAGGGTGCACCGCGTGAAGGCCTTCAGGAGCCGAGGGGGAAGGTCCGCACGACGGGGTGAAAGCAGAGTGACGAAAAGCGTCACCCCTGTTTACACCCCTTCGGAGAGCGCCCCGCCCTGCGCCTGAAGCCTCGCCCGCCTCTTGGGACCGACCGGGCTCAGAAGGTCAGCTGAACGCCTTGCCCGCCTGGCTGGCCGTTGGCGCCGGGCGCCGTGCCGGCCGCGCCGCCGGTGCCACCCATGACGGAACCGCCGGTCCGATTCAGCGTCGACCCGGCGTTGCGCACCACTCCGTACGACGCGCCGCCGCTGCCACCGCCGCCGTTCCCCGCCATGCCGCCCGTCCCGCCCGCGCCGCCGACACCGCCGCGGCACGCGTTGCCCTGGCCGGTGCCGCTGAAGGGGCTGTTGCCGCCGTAGGGCGACTGGCCTCCGGCGCCGCCCATGCCGCCGGCGCCGCCGCTGCCGCCGTTTCCGCCGCGCCCGCCCGTGCTTGAGCGGAAGGCCGAGTTGTCACTGGTGACGGTGGCGTTGAAGAGGAACAGCCCGATGGACGCGCCGCCCCCGCCGCCGCCCTGGCCGGGCGCTCCGCCGCACCCGCCGCCGCCCCCGCCGCCACCTGCGCTGCCGAAGGCCGAGCACCGTGTCGCGTTGACGAAGGTGAACTCACCGCCGCACCCACCGCCGCCGCCCCCGCCACCTCGCCCCGCCGTGCCTGGCGCGCCGTTGGTGCCGGCCGCGGGGACGAAGCCCTGGTTCGAGAACGTCGCCGAGGCCGCGCCCACGCCATTGCTGCCCGACGTGCCCGGGGCTCCGCCCGTGCCGCTGTGGACGTTGGCCGGCGTGGAGCCTCCGGTCTGGCCGCCGACGCCGGAGCCACCGAGGCCCGTTCCGCTGGGCGCATTGCTCCCTGCCGTGCCAGCCGGTGCCCCCGCGCCCTGGGTGGGCGTCCCGCCATTCCCGCCCGGGAAGCCGCAGTTGCTCGTGCCGCCCGCACCCGCGCTCGGAGTGGAGCAGAACCCGAACGCGATGGCGCACTCGAAGACGTTGGCGGCGATGTCGCGGGAGCAGCCCCGACGTCCTTCACCGCCGACACTCCCAGGCGCTCCGGGTTGGCCTGGCGCTCCGTCCGAGCCTGGCGCGCCCGCACCGGCCTGCAGGTCGACCGCCTCGAGGCGAACGTTCTGCGACTCGACGATGAAGCCGCCATAGGCCGACGGAGTGCCCGGCCCACCTTCGAACCGCATCGACTGCACCAGCACCGCGCTCGAGCCATCCACCTCGAGCGCCTTCGCGCCGCCCTGCACGACGACCTGGTTGGAGTTCGCCCGCTGCCACGTCATCGGGTGGTACGCGCCGGCCACGTTGAGGCCCGAGACGCCGAGGAGCTGCAAGGGCCCGGTGAACGTCCCGGTGGCCACGTAGACGTCACGCTTGCCCGTGGTGGCGGCGGCGGTGAGGGCCGAGGCGAGGGTGGCCTTGGGCTGTTGCCGCGTGCCGGGGTTGGCGTCGTTCCCGGACGGAGCGACGAAGACGCCGCGCATCACCTCGCCGTCGATGCCGTCGCAGTTCGCGTCGACGAAGCCGAGGTCCGGCAGGTCGGTCATCGAGGTGAAGGTGCAGGCGTATTCACACCCGTCCGAGGGGTCGCCGTTCAAGTCGAAGAAGTTGGGCGCGCACTGGAACTGGCACGCACCGGCGACGCAGGTCGCAGTGGAGTTGGGCCGCATGCACGAGTTCCCGCACCGTCCGCAGTGCATCGCGCTCGTCTGGGTGTTCACCTCGCAGCCGTTGGGGTCGAGGCCGTCGCAGTTCCCGAAGCCCGCGTTGCACTGGCCCACGCGGCACATGCGCGTCGAGCAGGTGGCCGAGGCGTTGGGCAGCGCGCACACCACGCCGCAGCCGCCGCAGTTGTTGACGTCGTCGTCGACCTGGAAGCCGTTGTCGACGGTGCCGTCGCAGTCATCGTCGACGTTGTTGCACAGCTCCATCGAGGGCTGGCCGGGCATGCACATGACGCTGCCGCCGTCGGTGCAGGTGTTCACCATGCGTTGGCAGGCGCCCACGCCGCACGTCTCGATACGGGCGTCTTCGTCGGTGGTGCCGTCGCAGTCGTCGTCGATGCCGTTGCAGGCCTCGGGAGCCGGCGTGCGCGCGTTGCAGGTGACGGCGTTGGCCACCAGGTCGCAGGTCTTCACGCCGAGGCACAGGCCCGCGTCGTTGGCGGTGCCGCAGGGCTGCATCAAGTCTCCGCGCGCGAGGCAGGCGCAGCTGGCCACCATCGGCGAGCATTGCTGCACCTTCGCCAGGCCATCGGAGCCGCGCCCGTTCACGCACACGTACCCCGAGGGACACGACTGGTCGAAGGCGCAGTCACGGCCGCACACCTGCTCGCCGTTGACGACGAGGCACTTGTCGGCCGGGTACGGGCAGTCGGAGTCCACCTGGCACGACTGGCAGAGGCGGCGCTGGTCGGGCTGGCAGCTGAAGCGGCCGGGGGTGAGCTGGGTGCAGACCTCTTCGGCGAGGCAGCCGGTGGAGCACTTGCGCACGCACACCGAGGGCAGGCCGTCACACAGGCCCGTCTTGCAGATGTCGTCGGACATGCAGGCCTCGCCTTCGTCCTTGAGCGTCTCCATGACGGGGCGGCGGGGCTGGCAGGTGCACGCTGGAGCGAGGACGAGGGCGAGGAGGCCGAGTGCGAGGACGCGCGACATGTGCGCGTTTGTCGCTGAAAACCGTGGCGAAAGGAATGTCACCTCGCCCGGACACCTGAGGGGCCACCAAGGCGCAGCGGGTGGGGGGACTTTTCGCGAGGGGGTGGTTTCTGGCAGGCGCCGTCAGGCCGCCGGGGCGCGCTCGAGGAAGTCGGCCAGCTCGGGCCAGAAGCGGCGAACACCACCGTCACCACGAGGCCCACCGCGAAGATGGCGAGGCGCACCACGAGGTCGAGGTCTGGCGCCGCGAAGACGATGAAGACCGTCACGAAGAGGAGCGCGAAGGCACCCAGCCGCGCGAACATCGCCGCCTCCTCGTCGCGGGTGACAACGCCCACCGGCTGCGCTTTGAGGCTCGCCTCATGGGCATCCGTCTCGTCGTCACCGACATGGACAACACGTTGTACTCGTGGATCGACTACATCGTGCCCGCCGTCGAGTCGATGGTGGAGGCGGTGGTGACGGCGACGCAGTGGCCTCGCATTCGCGTCGTCCAGTCGCTCAAGGCCGTCTACACGAAGTACGAATCCAACGAGTACCCGTTCGCGCTCCAGGAATCGTCCATCTTCCAGGAGTTCAACGACTTCGGCTCCTTCGACAAGTTGATCATCGAGCCGGCGCGCGCGGCCTTCGGCGAGGCCCGGCGGAAGTACTTGAAGCCCTACAAGGGCGTGTCCGAGACGCTCACCACGCTCAAGGAGCGGCGCATTCCGGTGGTGGCGCTCACCGACGCGCCGCGGAACCCGGCCGAGCAGCGCGCCCGCCGGCTGGGCTTCGACGCGCTGCTCACCTCGATGTACACGATGCCGGGCTTCACCTTCCCAGCGGGCCCCGACGGTGAGGCGCTGGTCGCGCCGGACATCAAGCTCAAGCAGGAGAAGGGCGTGTACCAGGCGGCCTGCGCGGTGGTGGAGCTGCCGCGCGACTACGAGAAGCCCAACGCCGCGGGCCTCAAGAAGATCCTCACCACCTACGGCATGCGGCCCGACGAGGTGCTCGTCATCGGCGACTCGGTGAAGAAGGACATCGCCATCGCGAAGGAGGTCGGCTGTCACGACGCGTGGGCCGAGTACGGCACCTACGTGCCGCCCGAGTACCGAGAGCGCCTCGACATCATCTCGTCGAACGTCATCACCCGGAGGCACGCGGCGAGCGTGTTCGAGTCGGGCGCGCAAACGGTGAAGCCGACGCGCATCCTGTCGAACTACGGGCAGGTGCTCGACATCATCGAGGAGCTGTCGAAGCCCAGGTCGTGAGGTGATTCGCCTGGCGCGAGACTCGTCTCGACCCACAGAACGGGGTTCGCCGAGCGTGAAGGTTCGGAGACACTCCCTCGCGTGACTCCGCTTCGCCGGTGGCTGGCACTCGGTGCGATCCTCATGCTGCTCCTGCTCGGAGCGCTGTGGCTGCTCGACTCGCCGCCGCCTGACGTGGTGCTGCCGAAGCTGAAGCTTCCCGACGCGGGTCTGGTCGCGTGGTCCGCGCCGCGCACGACGTTGGTGGCCCGTGGCCGGCCGTTCCCCACGGCCCTCGTCACGCCGACGCTGGGCCGCGCGTGCATCAAGGGCCGCGTCGTCAACGGGTGGACCGGCGCGCCCGTTCCTGCAGCCACCGTCAGCCTCTCGACCTTCGCCGGCGTGCTCACCGCGCGAACCGTGACGGACGGCACCTTCGAGCTCACCGCGCCCGCCGACGGACCGGTCTCACTCGCCGAGGTGGTCGCGCCGGGCTTCGGTGCCTTTCGTCCCGGCCTCGAGCGCAACGCCGTGGAGATCCAGCTCATCGAGGGCATCTGCGCGACCGACCTCGTGCTGTCCCTGACGCCGCTGATGACCGTGTCAGGGCTCGTGGTCGACGTGGCGGGAGAGCCCATCGCGCGCGCGTCGGTGGTCGTCCGCTCGACTGACGAGGACCCGGCGCCGGGCGTGAAAAGCGACGACGAAGGACGCTTCCATCTCGAGGTTCGGGACGGGGCCTCGCTCCTCGTGACGCACCCGCGCTTCCGGCCGGCCCTGGTGCCCATCGACGCGCGGGTGCTGGCGACTCGGGAGCTCTCCATCACCCTCGTGGCGCGCGAGGCGGATGGTGGCGTCGAACGCCTCCAACTGCGCGGCGTGGTCCTCGACGAGACGGACGCGGGCGTCGCCGGCGCCCAGGTTCGAGTTCAGCGAGTGGCCGACGACGTCCGTCACCTCGAAGCGACGATCGACACCGCCGAGAACGGCGCGTTTGGCGTGGAGGTCGAGGCTCCAGGTCGTTGGCGCATCGACGCGTCGCGAGGCCTCCTGCTCTCCGAGCCCGTGGTCTCCGACGGAGCGCCCGTGGTGCTCCGGCTCGTCCGGGGCTCGCGGCTCGAGGGCCGGGTCTTCACTGCCGATGGACGTCCGGTGCAGAGCTTCGCAGTGCTGATCAGCCGCGCGCTCGGGGCGCTCGAGCGAGACGAGCTCGCCCCGCGTCACGTCATCAGCCCCGAGGGCCAATTCGTGCTCACCGGCTTGCCCGAGGGACCCGCCGAGGTGGTGGTCGCGGCCCCCGGGTTCGCGCCTTCTCTCGGCGCGCGCGTTCGCCTCTCGGCCTCGACGCCGACCCGCCTCGAGGTGGAGCTCGTGCCTGGTGCGACGCTCACGGGCCGGGTGATCGACCGACTCAGCGGTCGGCCGCTCCCCGGTGCGCGGGTGTCGCTCGAGCGCGCTGAAGACGCAGCGCTGGCCGCGGACGCCCTTGCGCGGACCGACGTCGACGGCCGGTTCAGCCTCTCGGGACTTCCGGCTGGGCGCCACTCGGTGCTGGTCATCGCCGACGGCCACGATGCCCGGCTGCGCTCCGTCGACCTTCCACCGCGCGGCACCGTGGGGCCGATCGAGCTCGACCTGGCGCCAGGACCCGATGGAGGCGCCGCGCAGCTCGAGCTCGTCGGCATCGGCGCCGTGCTCGAGGCCGTGCGCGATGGACTCGTCCTCGACGCGGTGATGCCAGGAAGCGGCGCGGCCGAGGCCGGGCTGGTCCCAGGTGACGTCATCGTCTCCATCGACGGTCGTGAGACGGTCGCGCTTGGGTTCGGCGGGAGCATCGAGCGGATCCGCGGCGTGGAGGACAGCCAGGTGCTGCTCGAGGTTCGCCGGAGCACCGGTGCGCTCGAGCGCGTCACCGTCGCCCGCCGGCGCGTGAGCCGCTGAGAGATGATCTTCTTCTGATCCTCCGTCGCAGCGCATGCTCCTCGCCCGTGATGAGACTCGTGCGGCTGGTCCGTCGTCGCCGGGTTAACAAGCCCCGCATGGCATTCGAACGGCTGGCGGCTCTCGCGGTGTGGCTCCTCTTGCTCGGCGTGGCGTTCGGGTTCGCGCCGCCGTCGAGTCCGGACACGAACGACGTCATCGTGAAGATGATGACGGGGCGGCTCGAGGGCGTGAACCTGCCCTTGTTCGCGCTGTTCAATCTCATGGGCGTGTTCCCCCTGGCGTTCCTCGCGCTGCTCGCCTTCGACGCGCCGTCGCAGAAGGTGCCGAAGTGGCCGTTCGTGCTGGGCAGCTTCGCGCTCGGCGCCTTCGTGCTGTTGCCCTACCTCGTCCTTCGTCAGTGGAACCTGCCTCGGCGGGAGGCGACGTCGTGGTGGCTCCGTGGGCTGGGGAGCCGCTGGTTGGCCTTCGCCCTCTGCGGCGCCGCGCTGGCGTTGGTGGGGCTGTTCGTCACGCAGGACGTCGGCGGCTTCGTGGCGCTGTTCCGCACGCAGCAGTTTCCGTTCGTGATGTCGTTCGACTTCGTGGCCTGCTGTCTGGCCGGGTCACTGCTCGCGCGGGAAGAAGCGCATGTTCGCGGTCAGCCGGCCCTGGCCAGGTGGGGGCTGCTCCCGGCCGTCGGGCTGCCGCTCGTGCTCGCGCTCCGTCGCCGGTGAGGCAGACTTCGGACATGCCATCGAACTCTTTCAAGCGAGGACGACCTCTGGGGCGAGTGAGGCCTGGGGCCCGCCTTGACCTTTTCTCCGCTCGGGGGTGATGAGCCATATGGCGCTGCGAGTCCTGGTGTTGGGTGTGTTGATGGGGTGCACCGCCCCGGCGCCGGTCTCTGCGGGTCCGTTCGATGGAGGCGCCGTCATCGACGCGGGCGCTGTGGTGAGCGAGCTGGACGGCGTGCTGCTCCGCTACGTCGGCGACGGCGGCGTCACGGTGGCGTTCCCCGGCGGCGTCGAGATGGTCGACCAGCTCCCAGCCGTCGTGGTGGGGGTCATCCGGCGTGGCGCCGTCGAGGTCGCCAGCCGCTCGAGGCCCGGAGCGCCGACGCTGAACCGCACGACCGTGCTCCCGCTCAGCAGCATCAGTAAAGCCGTGACGGGGCTGATCGCCGCGAAGGGAATCGTCGAGGGGCGCTTTCAGGCCACGATGCCGGCCTCGACGCTGCTGGCGGCAGACCTCTCTGGTCTGGCGGGAGACCGCACGCTCGTCGAGCTGGCCAGTCACACCGCCGGCTACCTCGCCAACCCGCGCAACCTCGACGTCGCGACGATGCCGACCCAACCCGCCGCGGCCTACACCCGGGAGCGCCTCGCGCTCTGTCTGTCCCGTCCGGACTGCTCGGTCGCCCCATCGCAGCGGGGCACGTATGTCTATTCGAACCTGAGCCCGGGCCTGCTCGGCCTCGCGCTGGCGGACCAGGCGGGCGTGGACTTCGAGGCGCTGGTGCAGACCCGCCTCGCCCGGCCGCTGGGCCTGGTGGACACCCACGTCCGCGCCGCGAGCGACCTGTCACGCACGGTGCCGGGCCTGACACCGACGGGAGAGACCGTTCAACCCGCCGCCAT
>JBILEB010000215.1:0-9904 GCA_044352295.1 Myxococcaceae bacterium | reverse complement strand
AGCCGCCGCCGGAGCTCATCATCGAGCGCATCGGCTACGGCGTGGGCACCAAGGACTGGCCCGACCGCGCGAACGTGCTGCGAGCGTCTCTGGGCCGGCGCTCCACCGACGTCACCTCGACGCTGACGGTGCTGGAGTGCAACGTCGACGACGCCTCGCCGCAGTTGGTGGGCGCCCTGCTCCAGACGCTGCTCGACCGCGGGGCGCTCGACGTGTGGGTGGCGCCGGTGGTGATGAAGAAGGGCCGGCCCGGGCACCTGCTGGGCGTGCTGTGTGAGCCAGGCGCGCGCGCGACGATGGTGGACGTGCTGCTACGGGAGTCGACCTCGCTCGGCGTGCGGGAACACTCCGTCACGCGCACCGCCCTCGAGCGCCGCTTCGACACCGTGCAGACGCCCTGGGGGCCGGTGCGGGTGAAGGTGGGCGTGCGGGCGGGGGCCGTCGTCAACGTGGCCCCCGAGTTCGAAGACTGCCGCGCGCTGGCCGAGGCGAACGGGGTGCCGTTCAAGGACGTTCATCAGCGAGCGCTGGTGTCCTGGCACACCCGCGGCTGACAGGCGCGCAGGGCCCGGCTACGACGCGGGGTGGCCATGTCCGAGCGGGTCATCTTCTCAGCGACCTTCGAGTCGCTCTTCCGCGTGCTCGCGCCCGAAGCGTTGACGGCGCTCTTGCCGACGCTGCGCGCCGAGGGCATCGACCCACACCATCTCAACCCCGCCTATCCGATGACGACGTGGGTGAAGGTGGTGCGGGCGATGCTCCCGCTGTTCGCGCCAGGCGCCTCCGAGGACGACGCTCTCACCCAGCTCGGCGCGCGCATCGTCGACTCCTATGGCGAGGGGCTCGTCGGCAAGGCGCTGTTTGGCGTGCTCAAGGTGCTGGGCCCGCGCCGGGCGCTCGACCGCACCGCGCGGAACTTCCGCACCACCAACAACTACGCGGAGGCGACGGTGACGCACCTCGAGGGCAACACCTTCGAGCTGTGGATGAACGAGGTCGACCTGCCGACGTTCAGCGCGGCGGTGGTGCAGGCGGGCCTGCGACATGCCGGCGCGGTGGAGCCGACGGTGACGGTGACGGCGAAGGACGAGAAGGGGACGACGTTTCTCGTCTCGTGGCGCTGAAGCCGGCGGTCAGAGGTCGACGACGCCGGTCTTCCCCTCGAGCACGACGGCGTGCACGGCCTCGGCGACCGCGGTGGCGGTGAGCGCGCCCTTCGGGAGTGGAAACGGAGCCTTCTTCCAGAACGGCGTGTCGACGGCCGGCAGGCGCAGCAGCGTCGTCTTCACCCCGCGCTCCTCCTTGAGCAGCACGCGCGCCCAGGCGTCGAAGGCGGCCTTGGCCATCGCGTAGGCGCCGAGCTTCGGGAAGAAGAGCTTGTCGGGGTAGGCGCCGAGCAACACGCGGTGGGAGCCCTCGTGCAGTAGCGGCGCGGCGTGGCGCAGGACGAGCTGCGCGGAGAACACGTTATCGGCGAAGACCCGGGTGAGGTCGTCGGTCGACGTGGTGGCGAGGGGTGCGCTGAACATGCCGCCGGCGGCGAAGACGAGCGCGTCGGCGGGGCCTCCCTGCTGTGCGGCCCAGAGGCAGGCCGCGGCGACCTCGGACTCGCGGGAGAGGTCAGCGGAGGTGGCGGCGGCGGCTCCTTCGACGCGGGCCTCGTCGCGCGCCACGCCGAGTACGCGGAAGTCACGCTGGGAGAAGGTCTGAAGGACAGCGCGGCCGATGCCTCCGGCGGCGCCAAAGACGAGCGCGGTTTTCATGGACCGCCACGTAACGCCATGGCCGCACAAGCGCTGGACCATCTGCGCCCTTCGCCGGGCCGAGCGACCCGAAGGGCCCCGACGACCAGCGCTCACAGTGACGTCGGCACCACCAACGCGACGCTCGTCTCTCTGCTGGCCAGCTGCCCCATGCACGGGCTCCAGCCCTCCGCGTGCCTGCGCGAGCTGCTGTGCCTCTTGCCGTCCTGGCGCGTCATCGCGCAGCTCCATGCCAATGGGCACCGACCGGTGACACTCGATCTTGGCTTTCCGGCCAGCCGTCGCGAGCTCGGCTCAGGTCCAGCCCGAGCCCGACGATGATCGCCAAACGGGTACGCAGGTGAGAGCCAGGAGCCGAGCGCGAAGCCGGGGGTGAGGGGCGGTCTCCCAGGGGTGTCAACCAGGGTGACGAAAAGTGTCACCTTGTTTCACTATATTTTACCCCTTGTTTCACACCCCCCGGGAGAGCGACCCGCCCTGCACCTCAGCGGTGAGTGGGCGACGAGGCCCGAGGCCATTCGAGGTCACGTACGCATCTCGAGGCCCGGAGCGCGACCCTTCCCTTGGGCCCGCTGCTCCCTGAAGCCTCTTCAGCGAGATCCGGCCGCGAGCGCCGTCACCGGGCGAAGCGGCAACGGCGGCGCGGCCTTCGGGTTGACCGCCACCCAGTCATGGCCGAGGAGCGACGCGATGGTGCTGGCCACCTGCGCCTGCGTCACCAGCCCCGTGTCGCGCCGCACCCCGAGCGCCGGGACGCCAGGCCCCAACGCCGCCAGCCAGATGTCCTCGGCGCCGAGCACGTTGGCGCCGTGGTGCTTCCAGTCCCACGGCAGCCCGCCGCGGCCGTGGTCGGTGGTGATGAGGAACACCGTCGAGCCCCGGTACTCGTCCATCGACTGCATGGTGTTCCACAGGTCGGCGATGGTGGCGTCGGCGCGCTGGAGCGCCTCGAGCGCCAGGTCGTAGCGGCCCGCGTGCATCCACTCGTCCGTCTCGCCGAGCCCGAGGAAGAGGAGCCGCGGCCGCGTCGTCTTGAGCGATTCCTTGAGCGCCGCGTACGTCATCGCGTCGAGCGCGTTGCCGCCGAACATCGGCGTGGTGCCGCGGTGTATGGCGTCGATGACGTCCTTCCCGGGCGTGCGCACGGGGTCGTTCGCGAACGGCGGGTTCCACCCGGCGCGCACGTC
Source organism: Myxococcaceae bacterium (assembly GCA_044352295.1). GTDB lineage: Bacteria > Myxococcota > Myxococcia > Myxococcales > Myxococcaceae > Xiheimicrobium. The sequence continues at coordinate 6,954 of JBILEB010000215.1, read as the reverse complement.
GAGCTTCGAGCGGCTGACGGCGAAGATGCGGAAGAAGGTCTCCCACGTGGCGAACGCCTGCACGCCGCCCTCGAAGCCGCGCTGCTTCGCGAGGTGCTCGAAGACGGTGACGTTCGGGTTCTCGCCCAGCCCGTTGGAGTCGATGCGCGGATCGGCCCAGCCGGTGAAGAGCTCGTTGTAGCCGGGGTACGAGACGCGGAAGCGGTTCGACACGCGCATCGGGCTGCCGACGCGGGAAAGCCCGAACAGCTGGCCCTGCTTCACCACCGTCTTCCAGAGGAACGGCATCAACACCTCGCGCCGCGCCGCCACGTCGGGCCGATGGAACTTCGCCACGCAGCCTTCTTCATTCTCCACCCCACCGCCGAGGCCCATCAGCGCCCGCTCACCACCCTCGAACACCTCGCGCGCGCGCACGCCGTCGCTGACGATGAGCACCACGTTCTTCACCGGCGAGTCGGACGGCGCGTTCACCTGCGCGAGCACCGAGAGGGCCAGAGAGAGGATCATGATCAATACGGTACGGGTCTGGCGGCCCTGCACACCGTGACGACTGGGAAGCATCGCGTGACATGTCGGTGCCACACGGAACCGTGACGAAGCCGCCGCACGCGCGCCGCGGGGATCGACTGGTGTGACGCCATTGTGATCATCGACGCGCTCGAGCCCTTGGGGGTGTTGCCGTTGGGGCTGCCGTTGCTGCTCATTGCCTCGCACCGGCTCACGCATCTCCTGCTGGGAGACGGGACGCGGCTGGACCGGCTGGCAGGCCTTGGCGTGGTGGGCATGGCGCTGGTGCACGCGCTGGTGGCCACGCTGGGGGCGCTGGGCGTGCTGACGACGAACGCGCTGCTGGGAGCCCTGCTGCTGGTGACGGTGGTGGCCCTGTTGCTGACGCGAGAGCTGCCGCTGTCGGGGTGGTGGCGGGTGCTCAAGCGGCATCCCTTCGCGGTGGCGCTCGCGCTGGTGCCGCTCGCGCTCGCGGTGGTGACGGCGCGGCTGGTGCCGGTGTGGCAGTGGGACTCCATCGGCTACCACCTGCCCTTCGTGCACTTCGTCATCCAGGCGAAGGGCTTCGCCGAGGTGCCGTCGGACCTGCACTACATCTCGACGTACCCGCACGACATCGAGCTGGGGATGATTGCGCTGCGGCTGCTGCTCCCCGACGACCGGCTGGTCGACCTCGCGCAGGTGCCGTACGGGCTGGTGGGCGCGGTGTTGACGGCGGCCATCGCGCGGAAGCTCGAGCCAGCCAGTCGGCTGCTGCCTCCGAGACAAGAGGGTGACCCGCCGCGCATGGACCGGCAGTACGCGCTGCTGGCGGGCGCGCTGTGGCTGGTGGTGCCGTGCGTCTTCCTCCAGCTGCCGACGAACTACGTGGACGTGGGCACGGCGGCAGCGTTGCTGGGCGCGGTGTACTTCCTGGCGCTGTCGCCGGTGTCCTGGCGAACGGTGCTGCTGGGGAGCCTCGCGCTCGGCCTCTTCCTCGGCAGCAAGCCGTCGGCGCCGATGGCCACGGTGGTGATGGGCGCGCTCGTGGCGTGGCGGAGCTGGCACGCGAAGCAGCGCTGGGCCATCGCGCTTTTGGCGGGCGTCGTGCTGCTGTTCGGCGCCGAGATGTACCTGCTGATGCTGGTGCGGCACGGGAACCCGGTGTGGCCGGTGGCGGTGAAGGTGGGGCCGTGGACGCTCCCGGGTACGCACGCGGTGACGGAGCTGTTGGCGGCCGGCGCGGCGCTCCCCTCGGCGCAGGGCTCGCTGCTGGAGCGGCTCTCCGTCTCGTGGCTCGCGGTGACGAGCTCGCCGTCGTTCGACATGAAGGTGGGTGGGCTGGGGCTACCGTTGTTGGTGGCGTTGCCCTTCGCGGTGCTGGCGCTGGTGCGGCGACGGAGCCTGCTGCTGGGCGTGGTGGTGCTCGCGACGCTGTTGTCTCCAGACCCATCGCTGGGCCGGTACGTGCTCGCCTTCGCGGCGATGGTGCTCGCCCTGGCGGTGGCAGAGCTGGAGCACCTGAAGGCCCCGCGGTGGCTGATGGCGGGCGCGGCGGCGGGCGTGATGGCGGTGCAGTTGAGCTGGAGCCTTCCCGGCCTCACCGGTGACGGGCCGCCGTTGTCGACGCTGTGGGCGCTGTCCGACGAGCAGCGGCGGGTGGCGGTGGGCCCGCACGGGCGGCCGACCGACTATCCGCGGGTGTGGGACGCGGTGAGTCGCGGCGAAGCGGCGGCGTTCGACGAGGGCTTCGAGTTTCCGGGACTGCTCTGGTCGCCGACGCTCGAGTACCCGGTGTTCTCGGTGCCGAAGGACGTCAACGCCGAGCGGCTGGAGCGCTGGGTGGTGGAGAAGCGGGTGCGTGTCCTGGCCGTGTCTCCCCCGCGCGCCTCGCTGCTCTCACCGGACTTTTGGCGGAAGCTGTTCGACTGCCGTTCGTCGCCGTGCGCGGTGTACCTGCGGGAAGGCCCGGCGCTGTCGGCGCGGCCATGAGCCGCCGATGACCTCCTGGACGACGTCGTCTTCCCCGCACGCGGGGCACGGCGAAGCTCCAGACCGGCGCTCAGCGCGCCAGGGGTTCCGGGGCCCGAAGCCTCGACCTCGGGTCGACGGTCGCTGCGTCAGAACAGCAACGCCAGCGCCTCCCGGAGCGTCTCGACCGGCAGCACCTCCATCGTCAGGGCGAAGTCGAGCCGCTTGGCCGACGACTTCGGCAACACCACGCGCCGAAAGCCCATCTTCTGGGCCTCGGCGAGGCGGGGCTCGACCTGACCGACGGCGCGCACCTCTCCGGCGAGGCCCACCTCACCCAGAATCAGGGTCTGCGCATCCACCGGCCGGTTCTGCAGCGACGACACCAGCGCGGCGCAGACGGCGAGGTCGCTGGCGGGCTCGGTGAGGCTCATGCCTCCGGCCACGTTGACGAAGAGGTCGCACCCGACGAGCTGCACGTCTTCCTTCTTCTCCAGCACCGCCGCGAGGAGGGCCACGCGCTGCGAATCGACGCCCATCGCCGTGCGCCGGGCGGTGCCGTACCCAGTGGGCGCCACGAGGGCCTGCACCTCGACGAGGATGGGGCGCGTGCCGTTGAGGGTGGACGTCACCACGCTGCCCGAGGCGTTCTTCGGGCGCTCCGAAAGGAACAGAGCGCTCGGGTCGGGCACCTCGACGAGACCGGCGCCCTTCATCTCGAAGACGCCAATCTCGTTGGTGGAGCCGAAGCGGTTCTTGTGCGCGCGCAACAGGCGGAACGGGTGCCCGCGCTCGCCCTCGAAGTAGAGGACGGTGTCCACCATGTGCTCGAGCACGCGGGGGCCGGCGATGGAGCCCTCCTTCGTCACGTGGCCCACCAGGAAGGTGGGAACGCCGGTCTTCTTCGCCCACGCCATCAGCCGGCCCGCACACTCGCGCACCTGCGAGACGCTGCCGGGCGCGCTGCCGAGCTCGGGCAGGAACATCGTCTGAATCGAATCCACCACGAGGCTGCCCGGCGCGAGCTTCTCGGTGGCGGCGAGCACCTTCTCGAGGTCGGTCTCGGCGAACAGGTGCATCAGCTCACTGCGCACGCCCAGCCGCTCGGCGCGCATCTTCGTCTGCTGGAGCGACTCTTCACCCGACACGTACAACCCCGGCCGGTCGCGCGAGAGCCGGTCCATCATCGCCAGCAGGAGCGTCGACTTGCCGATGCCGGGGTCTCCGCCGAGGAGCACGAGCGAGCCCTGCACCACGCCGCCGCCGAGGACTCGGTCGAGCTCGGCGATGCCGGTGAGGCGCCGGGCCTCTTTTTCGCCATCCACCTCCTTGAGGAGCACCGGCCTGGCCTGGCCAGTCGACGCACCCCACGCGGGCCGGGACTGGGAGGCCTTCGACACCTCGACCTCTTCGACGAGCGAGCCCCAGGTGCCGCACTCGGTACAGCGGCCGAGCCATTTGGGCGAGCTGTAGCCGCAGGACTGGCAGGTAAATTGGGTCTTCGCCGCTTTCGCCATGAGGTGCGCCTCATACCTGATGGGGCTGACATGCGCGGGCAAGGTGGCGGAACTCCTGTCCCCTCGTTGGCCGACCGCTGAGCACCGCTCGAGCCGCTGGGCGTCATGCGGCGGCCGCGCGCCGCACGTCGTGGGGGTCCGTTGAGTCGAGAGACTCGAGGCTCGACACAGCCGCGGTGCCACTGGCGTTGGCACCCTGGGCGAAGGCGCGTGCGCACCACGCCGCGTGAAGCACCACGAAGGCCTCGACGTCGAGCGGCCGCGTGACGATGCCGCCGAACGTGTCTTGATGAAGCAGCGACATCACGACCGGGGCCACGAGGGAGAGGGCCGCGGCCCTCAGGTCGAGCGGTGGAAGCCGACCATCGGCGACGTGGCGGGTGAGGCGGGCTTCGGCCGTCTCAGGGTGGGTTCGGGTTTGAAGGGGGTGCTGAAGCGCACGGCGTCCTGAAAGGCCCGGGAGGGGTGCGAGGCTTGCACAGCTCGGCAGCAGGCCAGCGCTCGGGCTGGCCACACACCGGGAGACGACACGATGGCAGGCGAGACGATGGTGTTTGGCGCCACGATGAGGCGCGCCGAAAAGTGGCGGGTGTACCGAATTCGCACGGCCAACAGCACCTACGAGCTCGAAGTGCAGACGGAAGGGGCCGAGCGGCGCTGCGCCGTCTTGACGCGCATCGAGCCCGCCGGAGAGCGCTTCGAGGACTCCGCTCCGCAGCTCGACGGGCAGAGCCTGTACAGCCACTCGCCGCTCGATTGGATTGGCAAGCGCCTGGCAGTGGGCACCGCCTGCACGTCAGAGATTCACTCGGTCGACTTCATCGCCACCACCTCGCAGCGCTCGCGGCCGAACGCGACGATGATGGCGGGCCCTGCGGTCTCCTTTCAGAGTCCGCCGGCGTCGAGCCCCAAGCCGAAGCCCGCGCCACCCGTCGAGGAGCGCCGACCCGACTGGGCGCCCTTCCCCCTGGGCTTCGTGGAGATGACGGAAGCGGCGGCGAGCGTCCTCAAGTCCGTCGCGCACCGGCACGACCTCGTGCTGGCCCTGCAGGACGACCCGCAGCTGATGCGGCGCTTTCAGCTCGCCCTCGCTTCGTGTGGCTTGATGGTCGAGACGCTCAACCGCCGCACCGGCTGAGTCTGGCCCTTTGCGCAGGCCTCACCAGTGGCGGCGCTTCGCGCACGGCCGCTTGCGCTGCGACGAGCACCCCCGGTGCACCTCGCCGGGCCTCCGCTTGATGATGGTGAAGGGGCGGCGGCCATGGCGTCGCTTCACCACCCGTGGTCCCTCGCTCCAGTCTTCGAAGACGAGCTGGCGGGTCGCCACCGGCGTCACCAGCGGCCACAGCGCCGCGACCGCCGAGCTGGTGGTGAGCACCGCCACGAGGAGCGCCATCATTCGACGTTCTCCGTGTGCGAGACGCTGCCGCGGATCAGCACGATGGAGTTGCGTCGCTGGTTCTGCAGCAACGCCATGCGCTGGCCATCGAAGAGCGTGCGAATCGAGGTGTGGGACGTGCGCTCCACGCCCATCTCGATGTCCTCTTCGTTGCGCAGCGACAAGGTCAACGTACCGAGCTCCTGCGCGAGCGCGAGCACCTCGGCCTCTTCGGGAATGACGAGCAACGTGACGGTGCTGTACTCGCGCTGGTTCTCCGGCAGGAGGTTCACGTTGGTGGTGCCGGTGATCTTCCCCGTCGCCAGCACGATGACGTTCTGCATCAGCGTGATGGCCACCTGGTCGCCGAGCGTCGGGTCCTTGAACGTACCGATGAGGTCGACGTGGTCGTTGGGACGAATCCACCCGCCCACCGCGTTCGAGCCCTTCACGTCCACCGTCAGCGCGCGCGCCTTCTTCATGACCTTCGTCGACAACCGCTCGGCCGCCCGCGTCGTCTCGAACTGGCTCCACAGGAGCGGGTCTCCGGCCTGCACCGGCACCAGCACCTTCTGGTTCACGATGTACGAGGCCGAGTCGGGCTTCACCACCGACGAGGTGATGAACTGCTCGGGAATCGAGCGCTGGCTCACCATCTCCATCGTCACCACGCTGCCCTCGGAGAGGTCGACCGCCGCCACCACCACCGGCACCAGGTTCCACCCCTTGCGCACGTCGGCTTCCTTCTTCTTCACCGCCGACCAGGCGATGAGCCCGGCGACGAGGCCCAGCGTGACGGCGATGAACAGCGGCGTCTTTCCCTTCAGCATGTGGTGTCTCCCGGGTCCGGCGACGGTCAGGAAAGAGGAGCCAGCGGCCGAAAGACCGTTAACGCACTTCGAAAACCCGAGCGGTTTCAGGGCGTTCGAAGCGCTTGCCTCGCCGCGGAGAGGTCGCCAGAAGGCAGCGCCCATGACCCGACTTCGCCTCGCCCTCGAGTGGTTCCTCAATCCCGACCACGTCCCGTTCCTCATCGGCCTGGAGCGCGGCTGGTTCAAGGACGCCGGCCTCGAGCTCGAGCTCATCGAGCCGACAGCACACGTCGACGCGGCCGATGCGCTGGCGCGGGGTGAGCTCGAGGTCGCCATCACCGAGCCGATTCACCTCGTGCAGGACCTCGCGGCCGGCCGGTCGGTGGTGGGCTTCGCGCGCTTCCTGCACACCAACGGCGGCGTGATGTACCTCACCGGCAAAGGCATCCAGCGGCCGCGCGACATGGCGAACGCCCGCGTCCAGTACCCCGGCGCACCCGGCCCCGGAGGCCCCGCCATCGTCGCCACCATGGTGAAGGCCGACGGCGGCGCCTTCGAGCCGCACCGCCTCACCCCGGTGAACCACGGCTTCTTCCACACCAACGCGCTCGCCGAGGGAAAGGCCGACGTGGCCACGCTCGCGTTCTGGAACTTCGAGCTGGTCGAGGCCGCGCACCGGGGCCTCTCGGCCGACTTCTTCGCGCTCAAGGACTGGGGCGTTCCCGACTTCTGCCAGCTCATCTTGATGACGCGGCCCGAGCTGCTCGAGACCGAGCGCACCGCCTTC
>JBILEB010000335.1:0-2808 GCA_044352295.1 Myxococcaceae bacterium | reverse complement strand
GGCTTCATCACGCCGATCCAGGCCCGGCGTGCTCTCGAAGCCAAGGAGGCGAAAGCGGCCTGAATGCAGTCAAACTGGTGTCTCAAAAACCGGATGCGCTACAACCCGCACCGGCAGTACGTGGGCTCAGCAGGCCTATTTGAAGGCCTCCAACACCGGCGCCGGAGACAAGTTCGGCTCCCGCGTGGCGCTGAGCGGCGACGGCAGCACCCTTCCCGTGGGGGCACGGGAAGAGGACAGCAACGCCACCGGCGTCAACGGCACCCAGGCCGATAACAGCGCCTCTGCCTCCGGCGCCGTCTACGTCTTTACCCGCACCGGCAGCACGTGGGCCCAGCAGGTCTACGTGAAGGCCTCCAACACCGGCGCTGACGACGGCTTTGGCTGGAGCGTGGCGCTGAGCGGCGACGGGAGCACCCTCGCCGCGGGGGCGCCCTTCGAGGACAGCAACGTCACCGGCGTCAACGGCAACCAAGCCGACAACACCGCCTCTTTTGCCGGCGCCGTCTACGTCTTCACCCGCTGACGGCCGACCTCCAGTACCAACTGCTTCACTGACGCAGACGTGGCAGTGGACGTGGCGCGTTGAGACAGGCCTGCGTGACACCCAGAAACTCTCGCCTTGGACGTCGCCCTCTGTCCGACTGCCTGCTCCGAGGGATAAGGGATTCAAAGCGGGAAACCGAGCACGAGACCCCGCATCAAGCCCTGAGTTCGGGTGTTTACCGCTTCACGCAGCTCCGAGATTCTTTCCAGCCTCACGGAACTCTTGAAGCTTCAAGGGACGGACACATGGGGTGCGGCGGGCCCGGTGCGCCTCCTCCTGCGCGGGCCACCAGAGGACCCGAACAACCTGCCTCCGCTCATGAGCTCGCCCCAAGTCGCCGCGCTGCGGGACTTCGGGTACACCATCGGCATTCGGCCGGGTGGGCCGCTCCAATCCTACCTGCCGGCGCTGGAAGAGGCCCTCGGTGCGTCCTCGATGAGCAGCGAAGACTTCGGGCTGCTCCTGACGTGGGCGCACGCGCAGGTGAACGCGAACTTCGAACGTCCCGTGCTCCGACCGCCTCGTGCGCCAGAAGCTGAACTACGGGTGACGATGCCTCCGCCACCTGCTCCGCCCGCGCCGCCGTCACCGTCGAAGAAGACGAAGAAGACGAAGGCCCGCACGACACGAAGACTGGACTGGGCCTCCCTTCATCAGCACACCTTCGGCGTCGACGTCTTGCGCTGCCCTTGTGGTGGCCGCCGCATTCACGCCATTCACTCCACCCGCAAGACGGCCGAGGAGCGCCTGCTTCAGCTCGGCCAGCCGACCTCGACGCGGGTGTGAGTCTTGGGGGGTACGTCTGGCGGGGGAAGCCCTGCGTTCGCATCACGCGTGGCTCCTCCTCGTGGCAGATGTACGAGATGTGCCACAAACCCTGAGCCCGCGGCGCCCGACCAGCATCGAGTCGCGCAGCGATGTCCACAGTGGCTCGCGACGTCGGCTTCACTCAGCGCCAGCGCTTCAAGCCGAGGTCTTCGGGACCAACTCGTGCGCGCCTCGACCAGCCGTAGCCTCGCTCTCGATCGTGAAGCGACCGACTCCGTCGCGGGAATGGAAGCTCGAGGAATCGGTCTCCCGACACGGTCCAGGTCTTGCTGTGCTCGTGGTGATGCGGCTCTTCGCCCTCACACTCGTGTTGCTCGCGGCACCCGCGCTCGCGTGCTGGGACGGCTTCCACGCCGTCGTCGGTAACGCCGACGCCCGCGGCCCGTCGAATGAGTGGGCACCACACCTCATCAAGGCCAACGCTCAGCGGCTCGGGCGCCTCAACGCGCTGCTGCCCGACCACGCACAGCTCATCGCCGTCGGCGACCGGATGTCAGTGGTCCTCGATGGTGGCGTTGAGTACTCCCTCGTGGGGGAGCGAGACGAGCTGGGCGCCCTCGCGCGCGTGCTGCGTGCCCCAAAGACCGCGCTTCGCCGCGCCCGCTCACTTGAGACGCCCGCCTTCGTGGTGCAGGCAGGTGCCTTCCGTACACGGGCCGCGGCCGAGAAGGTCGCGCTCGAGGTGGACGACGTCAGGCACGAGCACCCGTCCGCGTTCTTCCAGGTCGGCGGCTTTCCCGGCTTGAACGCCTCGGCGCACGTCTCCAGCGACGGAGAGCGCCACCGGGTGTTCGTCGGCGCGTTTCTCGACCTGAAGGTCGCGCAGACGCTCGCGCGCCGCATCGGCAGAGGCGCGTTCGTGCGTCGGCTCTGAGTGAAAGGCCCTCGACGTCGGCTTCAGCGCGAGAAGCGCAGCTCCATCGCGAGCGCTTCGGTGGCACCCGGCGCGACCGAGATGATTCCTTCGCCCGAGGCCAGCGCCGCCCTGCGTCGTCAACGGCCGAGCCATCGATGTCCTCGAGGTGCGCTACGGCAAGACGTTGACGTTGAGCGACGCCGGTTGCCCAGCCTGGCCGCGCGAGTCGTAGCACTGCATGTTGACTCGGTAGAGCCCAGTGGAGGGGAGCACCAGCACCGCGCTGCGAGGAGTGCCTCGAACGTTCGGTGAGAGGTTGGCGGCGGTCGCTCCAGCGGGAATGGGCGGGAGCAGCTGAAAGCGGTACTCGGTTGGTTGACCCAGCGTGATGCCATCGGAGTCCGTGCTGTTGACCCCCGAGAAGGTCATCGTTCGCGGTGACCCCGTGATAGGGATAAGGGATTCAAAGCGGAGAACTGAGCGCGAGCCCCCGCATCAAGCCCTGAGTTCGGGCGTTTACCGCTTCACGTGAGTCCGAGATTCTTTCCAGCCTCACGGAACTCTTGAAGCTTCAATG
>JBILEB010000079.1:0-31149 GCA_044352295.1 Myxococcaceae bacterium | reverse complement strand
AGGAGCAGATCGGCGTCTGCCTTCACTGCGATGCCGGAGACGTTGCGGTGCAGCGTCGGCATGGCGGCCGACGTGCCCAGGAACGTCACACGGAGCAACGACATGCCGCTGGAGCTCACGACGAGGGGACTGTAGCCACACCCGCTCCCTGACGGGCGGTCAAAATCGTGGCCCGCACGGCTGGCCAAGGCGTCCTCACCCGTCATCTTGCAGCAGGGCGCGTCCTTGACCATCCTCCGTCCCCGAAGCGCATGGGGTCCTGGTTTGGGAAATACGAGCTCGTCCGCTCGCTCGGGCACGGGGGCATGGCCGAGGCCTGGCTTGCCAACGCGCGCGGCGCGGCCGGCGTCACGCGCTCGGTCGTCATCAAGAAGGTGCTGCCCGAGCTCGCGCAGAACACCGAGCTCATCGAGTCCTTCGTCTCCGAGGCGAAGATCTCGGCGACCCTCTCGCACGGCAACATCGCCCAGGTGTTCGAGTTCGGTGAGTTCGACGGCGAGTACTACCTCGCCATGGAGTGGGTGAACGGCAAGAGCCTCGCCCAGGTCCTCAAGCGCGCCGACCAGAGGGGCTACTGGCACCTGCCCTACCCCGTCGCGACGTTCATCGCCGCCGAGATGCTCAAGGGGCTCCACCACGCCCACCAGCGCAAGGGGACCGATGGGCGGCCGCTCCACCTGGTGCACCGCGACGTCACGCCCGACAACGTGCTGCTCTCGTTCGAGGGCGAAGTGAAGGTCGCCGACTTCGGCATCGCCAAAGCGAGGCTCACCGGGCGCAAGGAGACGCAAGTCGGCGTGGTGAAGGGCAAGTTCCTCTACTTCTCGCCCGAGCAGGCCACCGGTAAGCAGGTCGACGCCCGCACGGACGTGTACGCGGTGGGCGCGTGTCTGTACCAGATGCTCACAGGCCAGCTCCCCTTCGAGGGGCCCTTCCTGCAGGTGATGCCGAAGCTGGTGGCCGGCGAGAAGCGGCCGCTGCGCGAGCTCAACCCCGAGGTGCCCGAGGCGCTCGAAGAGATCGTCGACCGCGCCATGGCGAAGGACCTGACGGTCCGGTACCGCACGGCGCTCCAGATGCTCGAGGCGCTCACCTCGTTCCTGTCGGAGAACGCGCCCAGCTTCTCCGGCCAACGGCTCAAGCTGCTCCTCGATTTCCTCTACGACAAGGAGCTCACCGCCGAGGGCATCAAGGCGCCCTTCTCGGAAACTGAGCGCGATCAGCTCGCCGCCTGGAGCCCCACCACCGACCGGCCGCGGCGGCGCTCCGAGAAGTGGCGCACCGACAGCACCATGGCCGAGCTCGCGCCGGTCAAGGAAGGCTCGGCAGGTGGCCCGCTCAAGCTGCTCGCGGTGGCTGCCGTTGCGCTCACCGTGGCCGTGGGTGGGGGCCTCACGTACTTCGCGCTCTCCGCGCCGCCGCCGAGCGGGAACGACCCGTCCGTCCTCGCGCCCATCGCGTTGCCCGACGCGCCGACGCGACCGAAACCGCCACCGACGACGCCCGTTCCGACGCCCGTTCCGACGCCGACGCAGCCGGTGGTGGCGCCAAGCGACGATCGACACCGCACCATCAAGCTGGTGGCCGACAGGCACGTCATCAGCCGACGGCCAGCGCGGTCCCAGTGGAAGACGCTCGACGAGCGGCAGTCATGGCGCATCACGCTGGTGCAGCCGGGCCCGGTGCTCGCGAACGTCGTCGTCGAGCTCGAGGACACCGGTGGAAACACGCAGGCCGTGCCCATCAAGGACGGAGAGACGCTCGAGGCGAAAGGCAAGCGCAGCATCGGCGTACGCTGCGACGCCGGACGCCGGGCCGCGCCCGAAGAGAACGCGACACTCCAGTTGACGCCTTCGAATGGCCGCGCCACCCGGCTCCTCATCGACCCGCGGCTGTGCCTCGACTTCGAACAGGCCAAGGGCCTGGAGATCGACCACGAGCGGCGCTTCCGCCTCGCCCTCGCCGACGCCGGCGACGTGTCCCTCGGTGACGGGGTCCCCCTGCGGGTGGCCTGGCGCGCGCGTCTCAAGGACGGTGCGTTCTCGACCGGGTCGCTCGAGCCGGGTGGGGAGGTGACGCTGGAGGGCGCGGTGTTCCTCGAGGTGGGATTCCTCGATCAGACCATCTCGGACAACCGCGGAAGCACGGCGCTCACCCTCGACGTCATCGACGAAAACACCGGCCCCTCGGGCTCCGTCGAGCGCGTCGGCAAGCCGAAGGCGATCGCCGTGCTCGGCTACACCGAGTCCCTCTCGATGCCCGCGGTGAAGAGGGCGCGCGAGCTCATGCGCTCCGAGCGCTTCGCCGAGGTGCTGCCGGTCATCGAGTCGTGCCTCAAGGAGACCCGCCCGGTGCCCGAGTGCTTCCGGCTCGAAGGCGAGGCCTTCATCAAGCTCGACCAGCGCGATCGAGGCATCGTCAGCTATCGGCGCTTCCTCGAGTTGGCCGGCGATGACCACCCCGGCCGCCACGCCGTGCGGCTGTTCCTCGACGAAGAGACCGAGTCGACCCGCTGACTCGACGCTTCAGCGGCAGGTGAGGGGCACGTCGCGCGCCGGGCTCAACACGGTGTCGCTCGGATCGATCTCGCAGCTGCTGAAGCCGAAGGCCCCGCCGGTGATGATGTCGACCAGCACCTTGCCGCCCGCGCCGCCGCCACCGCCACCGCCGGCCTGGTACAGGCTGTTGTTCTGGGAGTCGGTGTAGGTGGTCCCGGGCAGACCCGCCGCCGGGGCGCCAAAGAGCGCGCCGCCAGAGCCTCCGTTGCCGCCGTTGAAGGAGCCCCCCGCGCCACCGTTGGCGCCGACGCTGCCGGGAGCGACGTTGCCGCCTTCACCGTTGCGCCCGCCTCCGAAGACGAAGGCCAGGTCGACGATGCCCGCGCCTTCGCCGCCGCCGCCGCCATTGGAGAGCAACACCGACCGCGTCAGCGTGACGTACGGCGCCTGAATGAAGGCCACGCCGCCGCTCCCACCACCACCGCCGCCTCCGGGCCCCGTCATGCCGCTCATGCCACCCGCGCCTTCGCCGCCGGCGCCGTTGACGAGGATGCGAGAGGCGTCAGCCAGGATGCCGTAGCGCGCGACGAGCTGAATCGCGCCTCCGCCGGCGCCGCCCTCGCCGCCCTGCGAGCCGCCGCCCCGTCCGCCCGAGCACCCGCCGATGAGGTCGAACCGTCCACGCGTGCGAATCGTGCCGGCCGTGCCGCCGGTGAGGAACGTGCTGCCTCCGCCTCCGGGCGCGCCCGCCGAGTGGAAGCTCCCACCGCCGCCACCGCCCGACGCCGTGTTCATGCTGCTGCCGGCGCCGCCATTCGACGTGCCGCACCCGAGGTGGCCACCCGGGCCCGGTGTCTGCCCACGCCCCGAAGCGTCGATGGTGGCGTTGTTGAGCAGCATCGCGGTGTAGGCCACGAGGATGACGGGCTTGTCGCCGGTGAGGCGCAGGGTGCTGCCGGCGTTCATCGACAGCTGGTCGAAGAGCACCACCGAGGCCGGTCCCGTCGACGTCATCACCGTGGCCACCGTCGGCATCGACGACCACCCGCCGCTGATGGTGTTGGTGGTGCTGTTGAACCCGGCCTGGCCGTTGATGGTGATGGTGGTCGGCGCCGGCATGGGCAGCATCGCCGGGTTCACGTTCGCGGGCATGAAGCCGAACGCCATGCCGGGCCGCGGTCCACACGAGCCGTCGGCGCGGCAGACCTCTCCGGCCGTGGGGCAGCTGCCCTGGAAGTCGGGTTGGTAGCTGCAGGTGGCGTCGGCCTGACACGTCCCGCGCGCCTGCCAGCAGGGCCCGGCCGGGGGAGAGGTGCAGGTGAGTGTCTGGGCCGGCGTGCAGGTCGAGCCCCGGCAGGTCTCGTTGAAGGTGCAGCTGTCGCCGTCGTTGCAGCGCTGCGAGCCGCAGGACGGGTCAGCGCAATCAGGCAGACCGTTGTTGTTGTCGTCGACGCCGTTGTCGCAGGCGATCTCGGTGCAGGCGCTGGGCAGGCAGGGGCCTCCGATGGGGCCGCCGTCGGGCAGGGTTGCCACGCCGCCGGGTCCCGGACCCGGAACGCCGATGACGCCGCCATCGGGCCCGAGCACCACGGCGAGCCCACCATCGGGAAGCCGCGGGAGGCCTCCATCAGGCAAGGACGGAATGCAAAGGCCGACCGCGCAGCCGTACCCTGTCGGACACTGCACGGTGGCGCACTCGGTATTCACGCAGGTGCCGAGCGCGCCGCATGCCTGGCCAGCAGGACACGGGCCGCCGTTGGGGCCACACGAGGACGGCACGCAGGCGCCTTGTGAACAGGTCTGTCCCATCGGGCACTGCACGCCGACGCAGCGCGCCTCGACGCACTGGCTCGCCACGCAGACTTGCACCGGAGAACAGCGCCCGCCGCACGCCATCGTTCCCGGCCCACCGGTGCCCGCGCCAGAGCCGCCCGTGCCCGCGCCAGAGCCGCCGGTTCCCGCAGAGCCGCCGCCGGTGGCTTGAGGCACCTTGTCGGGGCCGGGGCCGGTGCCAGGACCGCCGCCGACGCCACCACGGTCGTAGCACTGGCCGTCGGCCGCGCACCGCTTGTCCCCAGGACACGTCACCCCGAGGCAGTTCTTCGAGACGCACTCCTGCGCGACGCACACCTCGGCCTGACCGCACTGCTCGAGCTCGCAGCCGCGTACGTAACAACCGCCGCGGACACACACGTTCCCGCCACTGCAGGACTTTCCGACACACGCCTCGTCGGTGCAGACGCCTGACGTGCACACCTGGTTCGCACCACACGTGCGGTTCGAGCACGTGCGCGCGTAGCAACGGCCCGAGAGACAGGCCTGCCCCTCGGCACAGGGCGACTCCGGGCACGACGACCGCGCCATGCACACACGCTGCGGGCCGCACACCTCGGTCCCGGAGCACTCACTGTCCGTCTGGCACGGGGTGCCGGCGGGCATTCCACCCCCGCAGGTACAGGCCGACGTCGACACCAGCACGACCAGGAAGAGCCATTGGAGACGCATCGCGCGTCATTCTACCCCCTCCCGCCGAGGCGTCCGCCGATTGCGGCCGTTCATCCGATGCGTGTCGTTGGGTGTACGACAGTCCCCCGTCAACGAAGGAGCCACGGACGTCGGACGAGCGCCAGCGCCTCGCGGGCCGTCCAGAGCAGCCGGCACAGCGGCGGGAGCGCTCGACGAACCGGGGCCATCTCGACGTCGAGTCCGGCGCGACGAAAGTGAGCGAAGGCCCGCAGGGCGTGGAAGTCGTCGGTGACGACCCACACCCGTCGAAGCCCTCGCGCAGCCAACAACGCCGCGCACCGCGTCGCGTTCTCGAAGGTGGAGTGGCTCTGGCCCTCGAGCACACAGGCCTGTGGGGCCACGCCTGCGGCCAGGGCGAGCTGCCTGGCGACCTCCGCTTCGGACTGCGCCGCCGCTCCCGCGCCCGAGAACACCACCATGGGCCCCACCCCCTGGCGGTGGAGTCGAACCGCGTGGTCGACCCGCGCCGACAACGCTTCGGACGCGGAGCCGTCTGGCAACACGCGCGCGCCGAGCACCACGATCGCCTCGCGGGGCGCCAACGAGGCCGGGCGGCGCCCGAAGACGTGCACGCGCGCGATGAGGCCCGCCGCCACGACGATCATGACGACCCCCAGCGTCAGCAGCACCGGCCCCATCACCGCCGCCAGGTCAGCGTGCGCGCCCCCGAGGCCAGCTCGAGGAACCACCGGCCTGCCTGCGCGGCGGGGAAGGCGAGGTACACCCGCTGACCCGCCTCGTTCGTGGTGCGCGTCGGGTCGACCTGCGTTCCATCGCCCCGGCGGACCCACGCATGCGGCCACGCCCGCCCGTCCTCCACCACCAGGCCCACCTGCACCGAGGCGCCCGGCGCCTTCTCCACGAGCGCTCTCGCGGCCGGCAAGCAGACGTCATCGCTCGGCGTCTCCACGCCCAGCACCGCAACCTGGGTCGCGGGCCCGCGGGGCGTCATCCCCAGTGACCGTCCCGGCTCACCCGCGATGGGAAAGCCGTCGGCGAACGGATCTGCTCCGGGGACCGGCGGCGGCCCTTTCGCGTCGAACCGGCTCAAGACACCACCGCGGTGGTCGAGAAGCTCGGCCACCTCGAGCGCGCCCGAGGCGTCATACGAGAGCCGCAGCGGCGCCCCGTCGAGCGTCGCGGAGCGGCCATCGACGTCCACGCACAGCCGCTCGGGCACCCCGGTGCGCTCTTCCCGGACGACCTGGCACCCCGGCGCGGGCCTTCGGCCGAGCACGAACAGCTCCGCGCGCAGCCCCTGCGCGTCCTTCCCGTCCGCGTCGACGCGCCAGTGCACCTCGAAGCGCTGCGTCTGCTGCCGGAAGACGTGCCGGACTCGGTAGTTATACGTGTCGGCGTCCACGAAGGCCTCCACCACCCCCACGGGGACGCCGCCGACGGACTGCACCAACCGCACGGGCGGCGCGGAGAGCACGACGAGGGTGGCGAGCGGCGCGACGAGCACGGGAACGAGCCCAAGTCTGGGCTCCAGTCCCCCGCGCGTCGAGTCCGTGGCGCAGGCCTCCAGTCGCGCTA
Organism: Myxococcaceae bacterium; assembly: GCA_044352295.1. Lineage (GTDB taxonomy): Bacteria > Myxococcota > Myxococcia > Myxococcales > Myxococcaceae > Xiheimicrobium. The sequence goes on along the minus strand of JBILEB010000079.1, from coordinate 24,589 downwards.
CGGTGTGACGCCTCCATGGAGAGCCGTCGTTCTCTCGTCCTCGCTGGGCCGTTCGGCGGCCTGCTGACCGGCACCCTCGTCGGGCTGGTGCTGCTCGCCGTGACGGGTCACCCCTCGAGCGTGGGCGCGTGGCTGCTCCTGCTGGCGACGACGACGGTGGGCGGCGCGGTCACCTTGTGGGCCACCATCTGGCAGGTGTTCGACCGACACGCCGAGACGCGGCGCGCCGAGATGGCCCGGCTCGCGGCGGGCGACCTGACCTCTCTCCCAGCCGACCCTGCGGATCCAGAGCTCCAGCAGCTCGCCCTCTCGCTACGCCGCGCCATCTGGCAGGTGCAACGCGTGACGGCGAGCCTCCACCGGACCAGCCGTGACGTCGAAGGCCGGGCCAGCTCGCTGCTGGAGGCCGCGCGCCGCCAGACGGGCGCCGTCGAACGCAGCCAGACCGCCGTCAACTCGATGGGTGAGTCCCTCGCCGGCGCGGGCAAGCGCATCAGCCAGCTCGAGACGTTCGCGCGCGAGACGACCAGCGCGTTGTCCGAGATGACCGAGAGCATCGAGCAGGTGGCCGCGACCCTCGAGGGGCTCGACCAGACGACGCTCAAGCTCGCCGAGCGCGCCGACGCCTTGAGCCAGCGCGCCACCACCGTGTCCACCGAGGGCGACGCGCTGGTGAAGCTGTCGACCCAGACGCGCGAGGCCGTCTCGTCGGCCGAGGGCGCCATCAACGCCGTACGGCGGCGCTCGGACGAGACCGGCGAGCTGGCCATCGAGGTGACGGCCATGGCCGAGCGCGGCGTGGCCCTGGTGAACGACAACCTGCGCGGGCTGCAGCGCATCGACGACACCGTGCGCACCGCGGCGCGCCTCGTCGATGCCCTCGGCGCCTCGTCGATGGAGATCGGCCGCGTCGTCGACGTCATCCAGGAGATCGCCGACCAGACGAACCTGCTCGCCCTCAACGCCGCCATCATCGCCTCGCAGGCCGGCGAGAGCGGCAAGGCCTTCGCGGTGGTGGCCAGTGAGATCCGCAACCTCGCCGAGAAGACGGCGCGCTCGACGCGGGAGATCGCCCAGAAGGTGAAAGCCGTGCGCGACGGCACCGAGCGCGCCGTCGGGCTCGTCAACAAGGGCCGCGACGAGGCGGCGGCGGGCGTGGTGCTGGGCGAGAAGGCCGCGCAGGCGCTCACCGACATTCGAGGCATCTCGACGCGCTCCCTGGCCGCGGTGGAGGCGACGCGCGCCGAGACGCAGCGCCTGGAGCAGCAGGGGCAGGTCGTCGTCGAGTCCAGCCGCCAGACCGCCGACCGCGTGGCCCAGGTGGTGCGGCTCGCGCAAGAGCAGGCCCTTCAGGGCAAGGAGCTCGCGCGCCAGATGAGCGAGATGTCGCGCAGCGCGCGACAGTCCACGCGCCGGGCCCAGGGGCAGGTCGACGTCGGGCGAGATCTGTCGGACTCGGTGCTCCGGCTGACCGCCGCCATCGACGAGATCCGCGCGGCCCACCTCGTGCTGACCCAGGGCGACGCGGCCATCGGCGAAGAGGTGGCCGAGGTGCGCGAAGATGCCCGCACGGTGGTGCGCATCGGCGACGCGCTCTCTCGCACCGTGGAGCAGCTGGGGCACGAGGCCGAGACGCTCGATGCCGAGGTCTTCCGCTTCAAGCTGCCCCAGCCGCGGGCCGGAGGCACGTTGACGGTGGGCCTCCACCAGCCGCTCGCCTGGGACCGCACGCGGGGCCTCGACCCGCTCTTCGTCATCGCGCTCCAGCTCGCCGAGGTCTCGTCGGCGCTCTACTCGACGCTCGTGCGCCTCGAAGACGGCATGCTGGTGGCCGACCTCGCCGAGTCGTGGGAGTCGGACCTCACCGGCCGGCGCTACCGCTTCAGCCTGCGCCGCGGCGTCATGTTCCCTGACGGGGTGCAGCTGACCGCCACGCACGTCAAACAACACTTCGAGCGCATGCTCGACCCCACCACCCGCGCCGCCGACGCCAGCCTCTTCAAGGACGTGGCGGGCGCGGCGAAGGTGATGGCCGGCGAGACGAAGGAGCTGGCCGGCTTCGAGGTGCTCGACTCGCACACCCTCGACGTTCGCCTCGAGGAGCCCCGGGCCTTCTTCCTGCGCCTGCTCGCGCTCCCGTCGACGGGCATCACCCGCGTGGTGGGCGGCCGGGTGCTGGGCACGGGCCCGTTCCGCATCGACGACGCCGCCAGCGCGTCGAACCTCGTGCTCGAGCGCAACCCGGCCTTCTATAAACCCGGCCTGCCGCTGCTCGGTCGCGTCGAGTTCAAGCAGCTCGCCGATCGCAACACGGCGGTGGCCGCCTACGCGGCCGGTGAGGTGCAGCTCGTCTCGAACCTGCACGCGAAGGACCTCTCCGCCCACGGCCTGGAGCCCACCGACGCGTCGATGGTGAACACGCCCAACGTGTGGTTCCTCGGGTTCCACGCCGGCACCGCGCCGTTCGACGACCCGAAGGTGCGACGGGCGATTCGCGGAGGCCTCGACGTGCGCGCCGTCGTCGACCGGTTTCACCCCGGCGCCCGCGTCGCCCGAAGCCTGACGCCTCCCAACCTGCTCGAGGTCGACCGCGTGCACGAGCCGCGCACCGACGTCACCTTCGCGCGTCGCCTGCTCGCCGAAGCCGGCCATTCGCGGCTGCGCATCACCCTGCCCTTCCCGCCCGACCGGGACACCCGTGAGGAAGACCGCGCGCTCTTCGGCCCGCTCATCGAGGCGGGGCTCGTCGACCTCGACCACCAGCCGGTCCACGACGGCTTCTGGGACAAGGTTCGCGAAGGGCGCCTGGGCATCTTCCGCGGCAACTGGATCGCCGACGTCGCAGACCCGGACAACTTCCTGCACCTGCTGCTGAACTCGAAGGCGCAGAGCTACTACGGCCTGGGGTACCGCAACGACGAGCTCGACCGGCTCACCGAAGAGGCGCGTGTCACCATCGACCCCGGCCTCCGGGAGCAGCTGTACCGGAAGGTCGAGCACCTGGTGCGTGAAGACTGCGTGCTGGTGCCGCTGTACCACGAGCGGTTTCACGCGGTGGCGACGGCCTCGGTGCAGGGGCTGCGACTCCACCAGACGCCGCCGCAGGTGCGCTTCGACGAGCTGTGGATCGCCGGGTAGCCGGCCGGGCGCCTCACGGTGCCATCGGCTCACGCCACCGCGCGCGACGGCGCTCCAGCAACTGCTCGATGACCTCGGCGCTGCGCGCGTTCTTCAGCGCCCGCTTGTCATGCCGCACGCCCTTGCCATGGTTGCAGCGCGGGCAGGCGAGCCCGAGGTTGCCGAGGTCGTCGGTGCCTCCGGCGGTACGGGGGACGATGTGCTCGAGGGTGATGGCGGACACCGCTGTGCCGTCCTCGAGGAGAACGAGCGGCCGGTTGCAGTGCAGGCAGCGACCTTTCCACGCGCGGCGCCCGTCGACCGTGGTGGGCTCGAAGGTGGAGTCGCTGCGCGCGACCTCGAGCAGGAGCGCCTTCGACGTCACTTCTTCTTCGCCGGCGCGGGGGCCTTGCCGGGCTTCACCGTCACCAGGCAGTGGTGGAAGTTCCCGTCGATGAGCACGGCGGAGAACTTGAGCGAGGGGTGCCAGAACGCCTTCTGCAGCTTCGAGGACTCCCGCAGGCCCGACGCGTAACAGGTCTGCGTCTTCCCGCTGCCCTCGATGGTCCAGCCGGGCGTCTCGCCATCGGTGACGAGCTCGGCGGCAATGGCCAGGCCCTTCACCGCGGTGCCGACATCTCCGGGGCTCACCAGCTTCTGCCACTGGTACGGCGCCTTGTTGATGTCGAGGAAGCGCACGCACTCGAGGCCCGCCTCGGTCATCTTGTCCTGCTCGTTGAGCAGGGCCGGCCACTTCGGCGCCGCTTCACTCGTCTGGCAGAAATAGAGCTCGACGATGTCGTTGAGACCCGGGCGCTGGAACGCCAGCCAGGAGCCATCTTTCGACCACCCGTGAAAGACGTCGGTCTCGGCGAGCGCGGGCAACGACACCAGCGAGGCCAGGAGGAGGGTCTTCGCGACGGTGTTCATGGAGTGCTTCCAGCAGCAGGCGCCGGGCTGGCAGGGGCTGGCGTGGGCTCGACCGCGGGCGGGGAGGCGGGGGGCGGCAGCACCAGCGGGGGCGGCGTCCAGACGGCGACCCGGTACGAGGTGACGCCTGGCGGCACCTGGACGACGAACACCGGGTTCTCGTCGAGGTACTTCTTCTCGACCGGCACGGTGAAGGTGCCATCCGCCGCAGTGCTCAGCTGCACCCGGTTCTTGAACTCGCTGAACTCGACCTTCGCGTTGGGCAGGGGGACACCGTCGCCATCGGTGAGCTGGAGCTGCAGCTGCTTGCTCTCGGTCTTCGCGCTGACGAAGTCTCGGTAGCGGGGACGAAGCGCGCAGCCCGACGCGAGCAGCGACACCATGGCAGTGCACAGAAGGAGCAATCGCATGCGGGGCCTTCTAACGGGCCTTGTGCCCGAGATCATGGCCGAAGACGCTGGCCGCTCGCGGAACTTCACGGCGCCGTGACGAGGGTCACCCCTTGACGACCAGCGGGAGCACGATGCGAAACGTCGAGCCCTTGCCGGCCTCGCTCTGCACCGAGATCTGCCCGCCGTGGTTCTCGACGATGCCCTGGACGATCGACAGCCCCAGGCCGGTGCCCTTCCCGTCGGCCTTGGTGGTGAAGAAGGGCTCGAAGATCTGCCGCTGGAGCGGCTCGGGAATGCCAGACCCGGTGTCCGAGAGCTGGACCAGCACCTGGCCATCCTGCACGCCGGTCGAGATGGTGATGTGGCCGCCGGGCGGGGTGGCGTGACAGGCGTTGGTGATGAGGTTGACGAACACCTGCACGAGGTTCTGCCGCACCGCGAGGAAGCGGGGCACCTCGCCGAAGGCCCGCTCGACCGTCACCCGGTGCTTGTGCAACACGTGCTCGCAGAAGCCGACGGCGCGCTCGATGGTGGCGTGAAGCTCGACCTCTTCGGGCGTGTCCTGGGCGGGGCGGGCGTAGCTGACGAGGTCGCGGGTGAAGCGCAGCACGCGGTCGGTGTTCTCGACGATCTTCCGGTACTTCGAGACGTCGTTCGGGTCCGCGGTGAGCGAGGTCGAGGCGCGCGTCAACAGCGCATCGGCGTAGGTGGCGACGGCCGTCATCGGGTTGTTGATCTCGTGCACCACCGACGCCGCCAGCTGGCCGAGCGAGGCGAGCTTCTCGGCCTGCACCACGCGGCGCTCGAGGTCGCGCATGCGCGAGAGGTCCTGGCCGATGGCGATGACGCCCTCGATGTCGCCCGACTGGCTCACGGCGGCGCTCGAGGCCATGGTGACGCGCACCTCGCGACCGTCCTTCGTGAGGAGCGTCGTCTCGAAGGCGCTCTGCGCCTGGCCCACCAGCGCCTCGTTGAAGACCCGCATCACCTTGAGCTTCATCTGGGGACCGACGAGCGCGTGCAGGTCCTTCCCCAGCACCTCGGCCTTGGACCAGCCAGTGAGGTGGTGGAGCGCGCGGTTGAACACCACCACCTGCCCATCGCGGTTGGTGACGACGATGAGGGCGTTGGCGTTCTCGATGAGCTCCTCGAGGTACTTCCGCACGAAGGTCAGCTCGTCGATGAGCTTGGCGTTTCGCACCGCGACGGCGACCTGGTTGGCGAGCTGAATGAGAATGCGCTCGTCGGCCACGACGTCGGCGGTGAGGCCCGAGGGGTACTCGACGTTGATGGCGCCGACCAGCTGGCCCGAGGCCACCAGCGGCGCCGCGATGCCGCGCACCGAGCCGGTGAAGACGAGCGGGAGATCGCCCGTGGTGACGATGACCTTCTCGCGGGCGAGGTGGGCGGGGTCGAGGTGCGTCTTCTCGACCATCGACCGCCGCAGGTGGAACACGTCGCGCGGGCCGTCCCGCAGGCGGCCTTCGGCATAGAGCGAGGTGAGCGCGCAGGTGCGGGGGTCGACGATGCGCACCACGAAGGTACGCCCGGGGAACAGGCCCTTCACGCCGCGCGCGACGGTCGCCACCAGCTCTTCTTCTCCGGTGGCGCCGGCCACGTTGCGGCCGATCTCGAGCAGCTGCGACTCGACCCGAGCCTGCTCGATGAGCGCCCGACCGGCAGCGGCCAGGGAGTCGAGCATCGGCGAGAGCCGGCGCGCCACCACCGCCACGGTCTGCCCGCGCCGGCTCACGGTCAGGGTCACGTGCTGGCCGCTCTTGAGCACCACGTCGAGGTCGACCGGCTTCACTTCGTCGGGCGCGGCGATGGGTGAGGTGCCCAGGCACTCGGCCAGCGTGCGGCCCTCCAGGTGCTTCTGGCCCGCGAGCACCTCGAACGGTGAGTTGGCCGTCAGCACGACGAGGGACAGGTCGCAGAGGGCCGCGGGCGCATCGACCATGTCGAAGAAGGCCTGGAAGGCATCTCCGGCAGGCCCGGCGGGCTCGAACACCTTCTGCGCGCCCGGGTCACTCGTCATGGGAGGACGCCTTGTCGAGATCGACGATCTGCGAGTTGCCCACGTAGTTCATGGTCTCGTACCGCGTGATCTTCCCAATCTTCCGGACGATCTCGGCCATGCGCTCGGCCTCCCGGTAGATGATGTCGATGGCGCGCGCCGACGGATCGTCACCTTTGAGTTTCCGCTTGAGCAGCTCCGCGTAACCCATGACCGACGTCAGCGGCTGGTTGAGCTCGTGGGCGGTGGTGCCGGCGAGTGCGACGATGACGGCGTTCTTCTCACTCTCGAGCAGACGGGCCTCCACGTCGGTGAGCTTGCGCTCGAGGTTGAGGCGGTCGCGGAGGTCGGTGAACAGCCCGACGGTGCCCACCTCCCGGGTGCCGTCGAAGATGATGCTCGCGGTCATGTTGACCGGAATGCACTCGCCGGTCTTGCTGACGATCTCATAGCGCGAGGTCGCCAGGCGGCCGGGCCCGCCATGTTCTCCCGAGCGCAGCCGCTGCATCACCTCGTTGGCGATTCCGTCGGGGTACAGGTTCGTGACGTGCAGCTTCGCCACCACCTCGTCGGCCTTCCAGCCGGTGACGCGCTCGGCGGCCTTGTTGAAGAGCGTCACCGTGCCGCGGGTGTCGGCCGCGATGATGGCGTCGACGCTCGAGTCGATGAGGCGCTCGAGGTACTCCTTGGTGCGCTGGAGCTCGTCGGCCATCTGCCGCTGCCGGGTGACGTCGCGCATCGTGAGAATGGCCACCCCCTCGCCTGCGTCGCCCGTCAGCGGCGCCGCCGAGATGGAGACGATGAGCCGTCGACCGATCCCGGTGCGCGCGTGCAGATCGACGTCGGTGCGCGTCTGGCCCTTCGACACCGAGTAGAGGACGTCGAGCAGCAGGCCGTCATCGGTGGGGTTGGTGAGCGCGTTGATGTGGCGGCCGACGGCTTCGCCAGCGGTGAGATCGAGCTGCTTCTCGCCAGCGGGGTTGAGCGACAACACGCAGGCGCGGGAGTCGAGAATCGCGACGCCGTCGGAGAGGTGCGCGAAGTACGAGGCGTAGCGGCCGAGCTCCTCGAGGCGCTCCTCGGCGGCGAGGCGGGCCGTCTTTTCGAGCTCCCGCTTGCCGCGCTCCCGATCGAGCTGGCGGATGTTGCGGAACGCGATGGCGGTGGCGTGCGCGACGGTGGTGAGGAAGTCGATCTCCCTCGGGTTGAACGCGCCGCGCGCAGACGAGCGGCGCACGAGCAGCACGCTGAGCACCTTGCCGCCCACCATGAGTGGGAACGCGGCGATGTTGCGGATGTTGCGGGCCTTCACCGACTCCTTGACGTCCTCCAGGAGCGGGTGGCTCGGCGCGTCTTCGAGGATGACCGGCTTGCCCGTGCGCACGGCCTCGCGGATCTCCGGGTAACGCACCAGCTCGATGCGCAGATCCTTGAGCGCGGCGTCATCGGAGGCGGCGATGACGGTGCCCTGCTGCTTCTCGACGTCGACGACCACGAGGGTGGCGCGCTCGATGTCGAAGTCCTCGGCGAGCTTGCGCGTGACGTCGTGGAGCAGCTCCTCGATGTTGGTGGCCTCGGCGTAGCGGGCCGTCAGCTCGAGCAGCACCTTGAGGTCTCGCTGCCGGGCCACCGCGTCTTGCTGGCTGACGAGGCGGGCCCTCAGGCGGCCCAGGCGCGGAATCAGCTCACTGTCGATGGACTGCGGCGCCACCACCTCGAGCACGGTGCTCTCGAAGGCGAGGTCTCCCGCGGCGATGGCCAGCACGCCGAGGCGCGGCGATTGGCGCGTCAGCTCGCGTTTGCGCTCGAGCCCCTCGGGTGTCGTGAAGTCGCACACCACCACGTCCACCGCCGACGTCATCTCACTCACCACGGGAACGCGCGCGTCTTCGAGCAGCGCGCGCACCTTCGGCAACAGCAGGCCCAGGGGCTCCACGAGAACGGGCCGAACCGGAACGGGCGTCTCCACGGCGCGAACCGTACTCGACATGTGGGCGTCCCTGCGACCCTCACGTCAGAGCAGCGGCGCGAGCAGGCGGGCACCGCCCTGCGCCAGGCGCTCGCCCCGGGGCAGCACCCCGGGGGAGGCGCTGAGGGGGGTCGCGCTGGCGAGATCCCGCGCGAGGCGCTCGGCGACCCGCGCCACGGAGGGCTCGTCGAGCAACGTCGCGGTGACCTCGTGCGCCGGGCCCGGCAAGGCGCTGCCGGCCGACAGCAGCGCGCGGACCGGTGGCTCATCGAGGACGCGCTCGCGGGATCGTGAGGAGCGCAAGCGCCGGCGCTGCACCCGCCGCGGGCCGAAGCGGGAGCCCCACGAGCGGGAGCAACGAGAGGACGAGCGCCCAGGCGAGCGTGGCCACTGGACTGCGGCGCTGCGCCACGAGCCAGGCGGTGTTGGTCACCACCCACGCCCCTTCGAGCACGAGCAGGAGCGCATTCATTCGTGGCTCCATGAGATCGAGTCCGTCGTTGCCGACGGCCAGCGCCTGTGCGCAAGCTGAGCGAGGCCGGAGTTCCTGTCGCACGCATCGGAGCGTGCCCTGTCGCGGATGAGGACGTCTTCCATGAAGAAGCTCGCTGGACTGCTCGCCTGTGTGGCGCTGGTTGGCTCGGGGTGTAACTGCGCGGTCACGCCTGTCGAAGACTTCGACGCGGGACTTGGCGGCGGCGTCGCTGGCGGCTCGATGATGACGGGTGGCGGCACCGCGGGTGGGAATGCGGGTGGCACGACGGCCGGTGGCTCGGCTGGTGGCATGACGGCCGGTGGCTCGGCTGGTGGCATGACGGCCGGCGGCTCCGCGGGTGGCATGACGGCCGGAGGCTCCGCGGGCGGCATGACGGCGGGTGGCTCCGCGGGCGGCATGACGGCGGGTGGCTCCGCGGGCGGCATGACGGCGGGTGGCTCCGCGGGCGGCATGACGGCGGGCGGCATGACGGCGGGCGGCATGACGGCGGGCGGCATGACGGCGGGCGGCATGACGGCGGGTGGCATGACGGCGGGCGGCATGACGGCGGGTGGCATGACGGCGGGTGGCATGACGGCCGGTGGCTCCGCGGGTGGCATGACGGCCGGTGGCGCTGCAGGCGGCATGACGGCGGGCGGTACCGCGGGTGGCATGACGGCGGGTGGCATGACGGCCGGTGGCGCTGCAGGCGGCATGACGGCGGGCGGGACAGCAGGTGGCATGACGGCCGGTGGCTCCGCGGGCGGCATGGCTGGCGGATCCGCGGGTGGCGGAGCGGTGATGCAAGGCACCTACGTGTGCGTCACTTGCGCCGGCTCGCTCGACACCAACCCCGGTACGCAGGTGAGCCCGCTGCGCACCATCAATCGCGGCATTCAGCAGGCCGTCACGCTCGGCCGGCCCACCGTCTTCGTGGGTGGGCAGGCGGGCCAGCAGACGACCTACGTCGAGGACGTGACGATCCCGGCGGGCGTCACGGTGCAGGGCCGGTGGAGCGTCAGCAACGGCACCTGGAGCCGACCCACTGGAGGCACGCGCACCCTCCTCATCAACACGGCCGTCACCGGCGTGAAGTTCGCCGTCGGCGTCACCCGCTCGGCAGGGCTGGACGGAGTGCGGGTGCAGAGCTCGGGCTCCATCGCGGGCGCGACCGCCGTCTCGGCCATCACCATCGTCGACGCCTCCCCGACGCTGCGCGACGTCGAGGTCGACCCACCGAGCGGCAACCTGCCGCAACCCGCCATCGCCGCGGGCGTCACCATTCTGGGCACCAACGCGGTGATGGTGCGCCCCACCCCGCTCATCACCGGGAGTTCGACGGGCCTGCGCTCCAGCATCGAGGCGGGGCCGGCCACCGGCAGCAGCCTTGGCATCAGCGTCACCAACGCCGCCGCCGAGATCGAGCAGACCACCGCGACTGGAGGCACGTCCCTCAACACGGGGAGCAGCAGCGCCGGCATTCTCCTCAACGGCGCGGTCGGAACGGCCGTTCGGAACAGCACGGCGACGTCGGGCCAGTCCATTCTCTGCGCGGGCGTGTTGTCGCGCGGTGACGCGAGCGGCGTGACGATCACCGGCGTCGAGGCGGCCGGCTGCACGCGGGGACCTGGTGGCGGTCAGCCCAACCCGAACCAGACCGCCGGCATCGCCTTCACGGCGTGCACCACGAGCGCAGGTCTGACGAGCCCTCGCGTCACGGGCAGCACGGCCAGCGGCGGCGTCGCGCAGGGCGCCAACAGCTTCGCGGTCGGCGTGCTCGCGGCCGACGGGTGCGCACTGCAGATCGAGAACAACGCCAGCATCGTCGGGAGCAATGCGGTCACCATCCTCCCCATCCTGGCCGCCGGCGTGTGGTGCAGCCATGAGTCGAGCCCGGGCGTGGCGGGCACCAACGCGGCGTGCCGAGTCGCCAACAACGCGCGTTCGTCGTCCGGCGGCGGCGGCATCTCGGCGGGCCGCGCGCTCACCAACTCCTTCGGCATCGCCTGCATCGGCAACTGCGGCACGGGCAACGCGGCCTGCCCGGGCTCGTGCACCGAGGTCCTCAACAACGTCGTCTCCAGTGGCGAAGGACCGAACACGGCCCACGTGTGGATCTCCCAGTCCTCACCGCGCGTGGCGCGCAACACGCTCGGCGCTGATGGTGCGTCGTGCGGGTTCTCGTCGGGCGCCATCCAGAACCAGCTCATCGGCCTGCACCTCGACGGCTCGTCCTCGCGGGTCGAGAACAACCTCGTCGTCGGCGGCACCTGCTCGCGCACCGTCGGGCTCGAGCAGGTGAACGTGCGCCGCACGGGGGACAGCTCGTTCCCCGCGCCCGACGTGCACAGCAACACCATCATTCCGGTCCCGCCGACCGTCAGCAGCGTCGGCCTGAGCGTCGCGGGGGTGCTCGTGCGAACGCCGACCGCCGGAGGCCCGACCATTCTGCCGCCACCGCTGGGCACGTACCGGAACAACATCATCACCGCGTTCGGGCAGGCGCAGTCGCGCGCGGCTTTCCGTGAAGACGACGGCCTGAGTGACCCAGCCGTGCTCGAGAACAACGACTTCTGGACGGGCGGTGGCGGACCGGTGGGAACCCAGACGCCGCTGTACGTGAACGAGGGCGTGACCCCTGCGCTGACGGGCGCGGGGCAGATCAACAACCTCGGCACGCTGCTGCCGCTGGTGGTGACGGTGAACAACCTCTCGCAGGATCCGGGCTTCGTCGGCGGCTATCGTCTGGGGCCGACGTCGGGACTCCGCGGCGCGGGCAAGGCGACGGGCGCGCCCCTCGACGACATCGACGCCCAGCGCAGACCGAACCCCTTGGGCTCACCGCCCGACATCGGCTGCGACGAGGTGCAGTAGGCGGGCCTTCGAGCTCGTCGGCGAGCGCCGCGCGTGGATCTGCTTTGAAATCCAGTCCCGCGCGGTGGGGACTTCTCTGAAGAACGCGTTCGGTCCTCACGAAAGTGTGCTCTTCGCGCACGTTCATCGATACTGATCCGCGCGGTTTTCTCTGAATCGTGAGCGGTTTCTCGAGATTTCTTCCCTGAAACGCATCCCTGCCGCCTCTCAGAGACGCGCAAGTGCCCTGAAGTTCTCAGGAATTCCGACTCCGAGCGTGGGTGGTCTTCAGGAGCCCCCGACCACCTCGACTTGACCCCCCGACCACCTCGACTTGACCCCCCGACCACCTCGACTTGACCCCCCGACCACCCCTTCGAGAACCCATGAGGGGTTCTCGAGGAGGGGTGACGCCCCCACGTGATGGCCGTTCCTCGGTACCGGGGTGGCCGCTCGTCAGCCCAGCTCGATGAGGAGGACGGCCCCGTTCCCAGAGAAGTGGAGTGCACCAGGGTCGACCGTGGCCCCATCGCCGGGGTTCAACGCGCCGGCCGGTACTGTCACTGCCCCAAAGAGCCCCACGAGGTAGCCCTTCGTCTTCGCCGTGAGAGTCCGCTCGCCCTGCACGTCGACCCACCAGACCTTCGCGGCGCAGCGCAGCGGCATGCCTTCATCTCCTGCGACGAGGTGGACGCCCGGTGTCTCGGGGAGCTGCCTGGCGAAGGCCTGCGCCGGTCCGCCGTGCGTGGTGGGCTCGAGCCAGATCTGCAGCATGTGCACCGGGGCGTCGGTGTCATTGCCCTCGGCGTGCCGCATGCCGTCGCGTGACGAGATGAGCTGCGCGCCGCGGGGGCGGACGAGGGCGCCGTTGGCCTGGTCGCCATGGTGACTCAGCTCGCCGGAGAGCACGACCGAGAGGATCTCCATCTCGCGGTGGCTGTGGAGCGGAAAGCGGGACCCTGCCGCGAAGGTGGCGTCGGCGAGCACCAGGAGCGGCCCCAGCGGCTGGCCCTGCCCGGCGTTCGCGCCCACCGTGGCCACGAAGTGATCTCGCAGCGACAGCCAGGGCAACGTCGTCGCCGGGAGGGTGGCCTGGGGCCGGAGCGTCATCATGGAGGAGACCTCTTTCCTGGGGCAGCCCACGACGACCAACGCTCCAAGCAGCAGGAGCCGGTGCGCGTTTGAGGCCGGGGAAGACAGCATCGGCCTGTCCATAGCGTCGTTGGGCGCGGGGAACAGCCTCACGGGAAAGAACACTCCGTCCCGTGGGGCGGAGGAGCGGGGTCGTTCGCGGTCCTCCGCGCCGCACCTGGGCCTGGCTTGATGGAACGACGGTCCCGGTCGGTGTCACCGCTCCGTGCGACGACGTGCCCGATCCCGGGCGGCGGCGAGCGGGTCTTTCGCCGGCTCTGACGCCGGGGGCTTCGGTGATTCGCCAGGCGGAGCCGCTGTCGCCGGGGCCGTCATGACGGGCGCCGCCGCCTCACTCGCCACGACTGGAGCCATCGGCCTCGGCCGCTTCACCTTCGGTCCGGCGAAGAACCGGCGCACGACGACCTCGGCGACCAACAGCACCAACGCGAGCGTCACCAGCGCGGGCGCGAGGGGCAGCCGCTCGGTCGACTGTCGCCCGCCTTCGAACAGGCCCGTCATCGCGAGCCGCTCGAGCCCCGCCCCCGCCTTCGCCACGTTCACCAGAAACGCGCGGCCCTCCTTCGCGGGCGCAGGTTCGAACTCCGGCACCCATGGCAACGTCACCGGCGGCGCGCGGAACACCCGGTTGCCCAACCGCACCACCGGGTGCCACGTGCCGGTGCCGGGCAGCACGAAGTGCGCGCCTTGCCGATCCTCCTCTTCCCAGCGCATCGGCAGCTCGATCGGCTTCACCTTCGCGTCACCCGAGAGGAGCACCAGCGTCGCCTGCCCCGCGGGCGGGGGCGCGCTCGGGTCGAAGTCGAGGGTGACGTGCAAGTCGTCACCCGTGAGCCGCGCGCGCGCGACGGCGTCGACCGAGGTGGCCAACGGCGGCATCACCCAGCGCACCGTCTGCTCGAGCGTGGCCCGATAGCCAGCCCAGCTCGAAAGGGAGCCCGTGAACTTCCCGTCGACCTCGGCCGTGATGGCGGCGGAGCGACCCAGGCCATGAGGCCAGAAGGCGACGAGCGGCGCCTTGTTGTCGTCGGTGGTGCGGACACCCACGCTCGCGTTGGTCTTGAGGTACGTGACGCTGTAGCCGCCGCAGCTCGAGAGCCCCTCGGTGGGAATGCGCCCCAGCATCGCGAGATCGGCCCCCGGCGCGAGCGGCGTCTCGTCATCGACGAAGCTCGCGCGAGCCACGGCGACGGTCTCTTGCGAGAAGATGCGGGGCAGGCTCAGCGCGTCTTGTGCGAAGTAGATGCGCCCACCGCCCAGGGCGGCGATCTCCTCGAGCAACTGCGCGTCCGAGTCGGCGCGCGTGCCCATGCCGATGACCGACACCGTCACGCCCGCGGCGCTCAGCGCGTTCAACGTCTGTCGGTAGTCATCGGGCTCCTCGGAGTCCGCCGCGTCTGAGAACAGCAGCACGTGGCGGGTGGCCTTCTTCGAGCGGAGGATCTCCTTCTTCGCCACCCGCAGCCCCTCGCCCACGTAGATGCCGCCACCGCCCGAGAAGCCGCGCGCCACGCGAGCGAGCGGCAGTCCGTCACTCACCGGCGTGAGGCCGAAGAGCGCATGGTCGCTGGTGTCGACCATGTGCACCGAGGCTTCGTCGCGTTGATCGAGCAGCTGGAGCGCGCCCACCACGCCCTCGGCGGCGAGCTCCATCTTGGTGCGGCCATCGGGCACGGTGGCGCCCATCGAGCAGCTGCAGTCCATGATGATGGACAGCGCGACCGCGGCCTTGCGCTGCTCCTCACGAACCTCGAGCGACACCGGCAGCACCGCCTCGAGCGCCGACTTCCGGTACCCACCTTCGGCGAACGCGTTGCGGCCGCCAGTCATGACCAGCCCACCACCCGCTTCGCGGACGAACTGCGCGAGCACGCCGAGGCCTGCCTCTGACAGCCGCGAGGCCTCGACGTCTTCCAGCACCACGGCGCCCACGTTCTCGAGCGTGTCCATGCCGATGGGCCCCGGCGCGCGCACCGTCACCGCGAGGCCGGCACGCTCAAGGGTCTGCGCGAGGACGCCCGACGGTTTGTCCGTCACCACCACCACGCGCAGCGGCCCCTCGACGCGCACCACCGCGCGGCCCACGTCGTTCTCGGCGAGCCCATCACCCGCCGCTGACACCTGGAGCTGGTAGGCCACCAGGCCCGGTGCTTCGACGAGGTCCTTCAGCGTCACCACCGTGGACCCCGCGGTCAGCGAGCGCTCGAGGGTGACGATGGCCTTGCCGTCGCGAAACAGCGTCAGCTTCGCCGGCGTCGGCGCGTTGGCCCTGACGGTGGCCGTCAGGAGAAAGGGTTCCCGTTCGGCCACGGCGGCCGGTGCTTCGAGGGTGGTGATGGCGACGTCGAGCTCGGCGTCTTCCCGAACGATGGGGCGCACGTCGACGCTCACGCCCCGCGCGGCCAGGCGTCGCGCCGCCGCGCGCGCATCGAGTCCAGTGGCGCGGCCGTCGGACAACACCAGCACCCGGCCCACGCGGTCGTCGGAGATGAGGTCGGCCGCCACGTCGAGGGCGAGCGACAGGTTCGACGCCTCGCCGTCGATGCCTTCGGAGAACCCACCAAAGCGCGCCTCGGCCGAGAGCGGCGCCTCGAGGCGCACGTCACGGCCGAAAGAGACGACGCCCACCCGGTCGCCCGGCCCGCGCTCCTGCTCCACGAGGCGGATGAGCTCGGTCGCTCGATCGAGGCTGCCTGGCGGCATCGAGCGGGAGCGGTCGACGACGACCACCACGTCGCGGCCCGCGCTGTCGAGGCGCCACTCGGGCTGCGCGAGCGCGAGGACGAGCGTGACGACGAGCCCGCCTCGCAACCACATCGGCGGCCCCGCGACGCGCCCCGTCCGCCAGAGGAGCAGGGCCGCAGGCACGAGCAGGAGCAGCGCCTGGGGCGCGACGAAGCTCATGCGCGCCTCCGGGTGGTGAGCCAGAAGTCCAGGAGCAGGAGCGCGAGCACCACGGCGATGAACGCCCAGGCGCGGGGCCGGGCCGAGGCGAAGGTGGCGAGCGCGCTCGTGCGGGCCGCCTCGACGGACCATTCCCCCCTCGTGCGCAGGTCGGACTCGGCCGCGTCGAGCGCCACCACCTCGAGCCGATCGACCTCGGCGCCATCGGCCATCAGCTTCCACGTGCCCGGCGGCGCGAGCGCCGGGACGGAGAGGGCGCCCACGCCGAGCACCGGACGGCTCATGCCCTGTGGCCCATCGAGCCGCCACGACGGGCCGGCCGTCGTCACCACGGCGACGTCCTCTCCGACGTGAACCAGGCGACGGGGGAACCCCTGACGCAGCGTGCGAGCGCGGCGCGTGAGGTTCCCCCACAACACGGGCCACGCCAGCGATCGCTGCACGTTGCTGCGCGAGAGCTCGAGGTTGAGGTGCACCACGCCATCGTCGTCTTCGCTCGCGAGCACCACCGGCCCCGCGCTCAACAACGGCTGGCCCGGGGGTGACGTCGTTCCCGCCGTCCACACCACGCCGCCGAGCTGCACGTCGTCGAGGACCGCGCTCGTCTTCTGCGCGAAGAACGGGCCCACGAAGGACTGGAGCGGCTCGGTGGCACCCAGCCGAACCGAGGCGGACGAGCCGATGGGTCCGACCGTCAGCTCTGGCGTCCCGTCGAAGGCGACCTGCTCGATGACCGACAGGGCCCGCGTGACCGCTGTGCTGCTCGCCGCGTCCAGCCCCTCGAGGAGCCCCACCTGCAGGGTCGTCACCGGCGAGGGCAGCAACGTCAGCGCGCCATCATCGGTCAGCGCATCGTCGGGCAGCCGGACGTCGATCGCCCCGGCCGTGCGCACGCCCACGCGCACCACCGCCGTCGCGCCCGCAGCCACCGTCACCGTCGGCTCCTGCGGGGGCGCGTCACTCGCCGTGAAACGAACCTTCACGCTGGCCTCGGCGTCGCTGAAGCTCCCCACCCGCACCGTCACCGTCGCCACCCCGCCCTCGTCGCGACGCTGCGCCGAGAGGAACGCGAGGTTGGTGAGGCGCTTTCCGACCGACCGACCCTCCACCTCCGCCGGGAGGGCGATCGCGCCGGGCGGACCATCGGTGACGAAGAAGATCCGCTGACCAGGCTGCGACGAGAGCTCCTTCGCGAGCCGCACCGCCGGCGTGACGTCGTGGGTGGGCTGCGAGGGAGTCCACGACTCGAGGGCCGACAGCGCCCGCGCCACCTCGAGCTGAGGCCCGGCGAGGAGTCGAGGCTTGAGCCCCGTCTCGATGAGGGTGAGCGCCGAGGCGCCTTCCTCGCGGGCGAGCTGCGCCACCAGGCTCTTCGCGCGGTCCGCCGCGCTCGTTCCATCCGAGACGGCGCGCATCGAGAGGCTCCCATCGATGACGACGATGACGTGCGCCCGGGACTGCGACTCGCCGCAACGGGCGTCGGCGAGGAACAGCGCCGCGGCGACGATGGCGAGCGCTTCGAGGAGCAGCGACAGCTCGCGTGAAAAGCGCTCGAACCGGGGCCCCGCCTCGGCCCGTTGATCACGCGAGCGCCAGAGGAAGAGCGCGCTCACCACGCGCGGCGGTTGTTTGCGGCGCAAGAAGTACGCCGCCACCACGGGCACCACCGCCAGCAGCGCCAGCAGGCCGAGCGGTGCGGCGAAGGTCACGCGGCCTCCACGAGCACCGAGAGCTCCCGCCGAACGAGAGCGTCCAATGGCTCGCTCGCCACCACCTGCAGCCACCGCGCCGAGACGCGTCGTGCCGCCCCCTGCCAGCCCGCCACGTGCGCCGACAGCCGCTCGCGGTACTCCGAGAGCACCCCCTCCGACAGCAGGCGCTCGAGCACCTCACCGGACTCGGCGTCGGTGAGCCGGGCCCCTGCGCCTCCGGGAGGGTCGACGTCGTCGGCATCCAGTACCTGGAGCAACACGGTGCCGGCGGCCTCGCGTGACAGCCGCTCCGACAAAGGACCCGGGCTCGCCTCGACGAGAAAGTCGCTCACCACCACGCGCAGGCCACACGCCCGCAGCGGGGGCAGCCGACCGAGCGCCACGTCGAACGGCTCCCGGCCATCGGCCGACGTCTGCAGCAGCGCCGTGCGGGCCTCGGGACCCGGGACGCGCCGTCCGTCCTTGCCGGCGACGAGCAGCACCGGCTCCAAGCCTCCGTGCCGGGCGAGCTCGCACACCCAGAGCGCCAGCTCCTTCGCGCGCGACGACTTTTCGGCCGAGACCGCCATCGACGCCGAGGCATCGAGCACCACCTCGACTCGCGGAGACACTTCGTCCTGCCGCACCCGCACCACCAGCTCACCGGTGCGCGCCACCGCGTTCCAGTCGACGTGCCGCAGGTCGTCGCCCGGGTGGTACGTGCGGAAGTCGTGGAGCTCCATCGAGCTGCCCACCGACGCAGCGCGCACGTCGCCCACCCTTCCGCGGTGTGGCACCCGCGGCAGACGCAAGCTCCGCCCCGCGGCCGCGCGCTCGACCATGGCGATGTCGGGAGGCGCGTCGAAGCTCACGCACCTTCCTCCTGTGCCTCGGCCGCGAGGATCATCAACGCCACGAGGCCCGCGAGCACTGCCGCCCCAGCGAGCAGGACGACCTCTTCTTCGAGGCCGCTGCGCTCGATGAAACGAATCATCCCGAACAGCGGGTTGAAGCGCCACCCCGGCCCGCGATGGAGACGATCGTCAGCCACCAGCGCGAGCCCCGACGGCACCGTGATGCCAAGCGTCGTCATCACCACGAAGCCCGCCCGGGTCCCCTGCACCGGGCCAAGGCGCCCAAGCGGCGTCAGTCGCCTGACGATCACCGCGAGCGACAGGTAGAGCAGCACGAAGGCCGGGCCCGCGATGGTGGCTGCGCCGTGGCGGCCCTCGCGGAGCTCCGTGGTGACGGAGAAGACGGCGGCCGAGAAGACGAGGAGCCCAAAGCTCACCACCACGCTCGGGAGCGCTCCGGGACGGTCCAGGAAGGAGCGTGGGTCCGGGTGACGCACCGGGGCCCTCGACGAGACCGAGAAGTACCCCACCGCGAGGAGCGCGAGCGCGTTCAAGACCGAGAGGATGACCAAGAGGTACGCGTGTCCTTCGAAGACGACGACGAGCAACGACGTCGTCAGTACGCCCAGGAAGAAGGTGCCCGCCACCGTGCGTCGCGCGGGGCCCGGTCGCGACTCCGACGGCAAGGCGAGCGCGGCCGCGCCTGCGGGTGGAATGCACATCGCCACCAGGGCCATCGCGACGGGGAGCAGCGCCAGCAGTCCCAGCACCTCGCCTTTGCCGATGAGCTTCTCGCCTTCGAAGGTGACCGCCCAGGTGAGCGCCAGCGACGGGCCGCCCAGCAGCACGCCGAGCCCCACCACGATGAAGTGTCCGCCCGCGCGCTCGAGGCGCAGGTGGGCCTGGGCCGCGAGCCCCACCGCGGCGGTCACGAGGAGGAATGACACGCCGAGCTCCCACCAGAGCGCGAGCCCGAGGCTCGGCAGGGACACGCCCGACAAGAGGTAGCTGAACAGCATGAACGGCGCGGTGGCACACAGGCCCAGGCCCAGCAGCATCACCGCCGAGAGGTGCTTGCCCCGCACGATGCCCTCGGCGCCGAGCCCGGTGAGGACCAACAACAACCAGGTGTCTTCCTCCCGCTCCCGCACCAGGGCGCGGTACGCCAGGAAGGGAATGAAGAGCTGCCCGTAGACCGCGAACACCGAACAGCTCAGCCAGAAGGCCCAGCCGCCCAGCGGGCCCGAGGACTGGAGCGCGCGCGCCCCCATCGTCGCCGTGACGATGAACGCCGCCGTCAGCATGAGGCCGAACGTCGCCGCGAAGGCCTTCGACGCCAGGCCCTGGCGAAGCTCCTTCACCACGAGCGGACCGGCCCACTCGCCAAGCCGCTCCGTCCAGGCCGGCCCTGGCGCAGGCAACGTGGCCTCGTTCAGGCCCACCGGGTGTCCCTCCGCCAGAGCGCGACGAAGGCGGCCAGCGTCATCACCGCGGCGAGCGACACCACCACCAACACCTGCGCGAAGGCGGTGTCCCCATCGCGCCCCAGGTTCACCAGGCCCACGATGGGGTTGAGCAGGTTGAGCGTTCGATCGTCACCCTCGCTCACCACCGCGCCCACCAGCGGCGGCACGCCCGCGCCGACGGTGAAGAGGCCCAGGGCGACGAGGCGCACCATCGCGGGCGTCTGCCAGGGCGGGTGCGGAATCCACCGGGCGAGGACGAGCGCGGCGCCCAGGTAGAGGAGCAGGTAGGCGGGCGCGGCCAGCATCACGTTGAGCAGCCGCGGCTCGCGGGGATCTTCTTGCGCGAAGCAGCCGATCAGCAGCGAGACGCCGACCACCAGCACGAGCAGCACCACCACGAAGCCACGCAGGCCTCCGGGGGCCAGCAGCGAAAAGCGCCCATGCCGGGCCCAGTGGTTCTTCGCCATCGAGTCACGGTCCGAGGCGATGAAGAGGCCGACGAAGGCGACGTAGAGGGTGAACGACACCAGGCCAACGGTGAGAATGTCGTCGTCGCCGTTGAGGACCCACGCCGTCAGGAACACGCCGAGGCCGCCGAGCGCCTGGATGACGAAGAGCACGCGCGTGCCCACGGCGTACGGTTCGGTCGGCATGGACAGCCGGGCCGCCGCCGCTTCGAAGAGGAGCAGCGCGGTGGTGACGAGGGCGAAGGCGCCCCCACCGAGGGCCACCCAGAACTCGGGGTCACCCACCTTGCGGGGCGCCTCCTCCGCGAGCCCGAGCGACACGCCGATGCCGCTGAAGAACGCGGTGCCCAGCAGGCCCAACACCACGAAGTGCAACAGGCCACGCACCAGGCGCGACTCGGCCAGCGTCGCGAGGCTCACCGACACCGAGACGAGGAACACCTGGAAGATGGCGCCCAGCGTGACCGCGATGGCGATGGTCGGCAGATCGATGCCGTTGAGGTAGTAGCTGAAGATCAGGAACGGCGCGGCGGCCGAGGCGTACAGCGCGCCCTGCAGGACGAAGCTCGTCAGCTTCCCCGCGAGGATTCGCCGCGGCCCCAGGCCCGTGAGGGACAACAGCACCCACGTCTCGTCCTCCTGCTCGCGCGCCATCGAGCGGAACGCGGTGTACGGAATGACGAAGTGCTGCACGGCCGAGAGCGCGACGAAGAAGGCGATGAAGCTGCCGAAGCCGGCCTTGTCGGACTCCTGCGCGGCGAGCGACGCCACCATCGCGATGACGAGGCAGCCGATGAGCATCAGGCTGAAGAAGACCCAGAACGTCTTCGTGCGCAGGTGCTGCCGGAGCTCCTTGACGACGATGGGGTTGACCCGCTCGGCGAGATGGGCACCCAGCCGGTCCATCCAGTCGGGTGGCGGCGCCGGGGCCAGCGAGGGGAGCGCGACCTCGGGCGTGCTCACTGCACCCTCCCCTTCGTCACGTGCAGGAAGGCGTCTTCGAGATCGAGCTGGCGCGTCTGGAAGTTGCAGACCGGCACGCCCTCGCGCACGAGCGCTCCCAGCAGACGGGCGCACGCCTCGTCGACCCAGGCGGGCTTCGCCTCGGCGCCCGCGTCGACCTCGAGCCGCAACCGCACCACGTCCTGCGCGAACGAGACGTTCTTCACCAGCGGCTGCACGAGGAGCACCTTCTCGGCGTGGCTGACGGCCTCCGAGAGGCTCGCGCCCGCTGGCACGAAGAGCTTGAGCTGCACCTCGGTCGAGGGCGCGGCGCCGGCGGACCGATGGAGGATCTCCGCGACGGGCCCGGTCGCGAGCAGCCGGCCCTGTTCGATGATGGCGCAGGTGTCACAGATCTCACTGAGCTCGGTGAGGATGTGGCTCGAGATGAGCACCGCCTTGCCCTGCGCGGCCAGGGCCCGGAGGAGCTCTCGCAGCTCGATGCGCGCCCGGGGATCGAGCCCATCGGCCGGCTCGTCGAGGATGAGCAGCTTCGGGTCGTGCAAGAGCGTTCGGCCGAGCGCCACGCGCTGCTTCATGCCCTTCGACAGCTCGCTGGTGAGCTTGTCCTTCAGCGGCAACAGGCCCGTGAAGTCCATCACCGAGTCGACGCGCTCGAGCCGGCGCTGCCCCTTCTGTCCATACGCGCGCGCGAAGAAGTCGAGGAACTCGAACACCGTCATGTCGTCGTAGGTGCCGTAGCGGTCGGGCATGTACCCGATGAGGGGCCGCGCCTGGTCCGGGCGCTCCACCACCGAGTGGCCGTCGAGTCGAACCTCACCCGCGGTGGGCACGTCGAGCGTCGCGAGGATGCGCATCGTCGTCGACTTGCCCGCGCCGTTGGGGCCGATGAAGCCGAGAATGGTGCCGGCTTCGACCGAGAACGACACGTCGTCCACCGCCTTGAGCGTGCCGTAGTGCCGCGACAGGTTCTTCACCTCGAGCAGGCTCATCGCTCGACCTCTCCCCGCACGAGATGTTGCGCGGCGTACAGGTCCACCGACACGCCACCGGACGGGACGAACGAGCGCCCGGAGACGCGCGCGAGGAACTGGCCCTCTTCCAGCGGCGCCATCACGAGCGGGCGGGTGTAGGCCTCGACGAAGCGGCGCGCGGCCTCGAGCGACAGCCCCGATTCGTCGACCCGATCGTCGGCCACCATCGTCACCTCCGCGCCGTCGCGCACGTCCCGCGCGACGTACAGCGTGCCCCCGGACCGGACCCACACACTGTCGATGCGCTCCCCCAGCGCGTTCTGGAGCACCACGCCGTCACCCTTCGCGCGAGCCACGAGCCGCGCGCGCGAGGGCGTGATGGAGACGAGCCCCCATTCCCGGTACGTGCGCGAGGGCACGAAGCCAGCGCCGAACCGCGCGCCGTCCTTCCATTCGAGCGAGACCGGCGTCGCTTCTCCATTGCGTCGCGGACTCAGGACGGCGGTGGTCGCATCGAACGAGGCGGTGCGCGGCGCGAGGTTCGCGTACCAGGCTGACAGCCCCAGCGTGATGGCGCGGTTTCGCTCGCGATCGAGCAACGTGTAGCCGTACGTCGAGGCGTGCACGCGGAAGCCGTCGAGCAGCACCGACGAGCCGAGAATGACGACGCAGGTGACGAACGCGGTGATGGGAATGGTGGCGAGCAACACGGCCGGTCCGCGGCGGCGCGCGAGGAAGACGCTGCCCGGGCCGATGAGGAGCGTGAAGAGCGTGATGATGATGAGGAAGCGCGCGACGGGCACGATGGCCTGCGGGAGCAGCCCGTCGAACACCGAGGTGCCGTCGGTGGTTACCCGCCGCGTGGTGGAGCCCTGCAGCTGGCCCAGCGGCTCGATGGGCAGCTTCGCCACCGGCACGCTCGAGAACGCGGCGTCCTCGTTCACCACCGTGACGAAGCCCAACCCGTAGGCGTGCACCGGGCCGTCGTCCCGCAGCATCGGCAACAGTCCCGCGGTGGTGGGGCGCGCGCCGAGCACGAGCGAGCCACCCGAAGCGACCCACCCTTCGAGCGCACGACGCTGCGCCTCGTTCATCGCCTCGAGCCCACGCGGATCGACCAGCACCACCGCGTGAAAGCCCAGGTACGCCGCGAGCTCGGTGGGCGCCTCCTCGAGCGTCATGGTCAGCACCTGGTCCTGGGCCTCGGTGTTGTCCGGCTTCTTGTGCACGAAGGCCTCGAAGGCGTCGGGCGTGCCATAGGCGAGGAAGAGCCGGCCCGGCTCGTAGAGGCTCGTGTAGGACACGCTCTGCGACTGCCGGCCGATGACGGGGCTGGTGGCCTCGAACTGCCCCCAGTGCAGCTCCGCGGGGACGCTCAAGGTGACGGCGCGGCGCTCACCCGCTTCGACGTCGACGACCCGCGAGACCTCGGTGAGGCCGTTGTTGGTGCTGCGGAAGGTGAGGCGCACCGCCTGCTTCGGCCCCTGCGTGTTGTCGATGGAGACACGCAGCGGGAACCAGCCCATCAGCGGCGTGTGGTGCCGGTTCATCACAGAGACGAGCGTCGGGCCTGACGCCACCTCGGCGCGCTCCGTCTGGGAGAACTGGTAATCGAGCGGGCCCTGCTGTCCGACGGTCTGGAGCCTCGGCATCTGCGACGACGACGGCGCGACCGTGCGGGGACGCCGGGCCTGTGCGGGCGCCGCCCCCAGCATCGCGACGAGGGCGACGAGCAGCGTCCTCACCGCGCGACCTCGGGCACGTGGGCCAACAGCGACTCCACCACCGTCTGGGGCCCGACCTTCTCGAGCCCGGCCTCGTAGGAGAGCACCAGGCGGTGGTTCAGCACCGCGCTGGCGAGCTCGCGCACCTCGTCGAAGCCGACGTTGGGTTTTCCCTTCGACAAGGACCAGGCCCGGCTCGACGCCGCCAGCGCGAGGGCGGCGCGGGGTGAGCCTCCATACTTGACGAAGCGCTTCACGGCCGGGGCCGCCGACGGTGACTGCGGGTGCGAGGCCTCGACGAGGCGTCCGATGTACTCGGCGACGGGGACCGGCAGGTGCACGCGGTCCACCGTGGCGAAGAGCGCGTCGAGGGAGCTCGCGGTGACGACGGCGTCGAGCGCCGGGGGCGCGCCACGGACGCGCTGGGTGAGAATCAACGCGAGCGTCTTCGCCCCGACGGCCGGCACGAGGACCCGGAAGAGGAAGCGGTCGAGCTGCGCCTCAGGCAGGGGGTAGGTGCCCTCGAGCTCGATGGGGTTCTGCGTCGCGAGCACGAAGAACGGCGCGGGGAGCGGGTGGGTGGTGCCGAGCACCGTGACGCTGCGCTCCTGCATGGCCTCGAGCAGCGCCGACTGCGTCTT
>JBILEB010000214.1:0-9982 GCA_044352295.1 Myxococcaceae bacterium | reverse complement strand
CATCGGCGTCGGCTGCGGCCGCCCCATGCCGACCGTGGCACAGTCGCCGCGCTTTCCGTGCGAGCTGATCAAGGCCATCTCGATGCAGGAGAGCAGCTGGAAGCAGTTCTGCTCGCCCACCACGCCAGCGGATCAACGCGGCCGACCTGATCAGACGATCATCTCCTTCGACTGCGGCTACGGCATCGGGCAGGTCACCAGCGGCATGCGGCGCTTCGATGCCACGCCAAACTACGACCGCGCCCGCGTCGCGTCCGACCCGCTCTACAACCTCGCGACCGGCATGCAGATCCTCGCGGAGAAGTGGCGCGTCACCAACTGCGTCGGTGACAACCAGCCGCGCCTCGTCGAGCACTGGTACACCGCCACCTGGGCCTACAACGGGCTGTCGACCAGCAACAACCCGAACAACCCGGCGTTCTCGACCACCCGGGGCATCTGTCGGCCCGGCATGTGCCCGTCGGGCTCGGCCCCGTACCAGGAGCGCGTCTGGGGGTGGATGGAGTTTCCGCCCACGCCCGGGCACTGGCGCGGCATTCGGCCGGCGTACCCTCGCCTGTCTGATCTGGGCACCGCGTCACGACCACCTGCGCTGCCCGACCCGACGTGCGGCGGGCCCGCGAGCTGCACCTCGATGCGTCCGCTCAACGTGTCCGAGTGCCTCACCGATGCTGGCCGACCGGATGCGGGCGGGAGTGATGCTGGCCTTGCGGACGCGGGCTTTGCCGGACCGGATGCGGGCCTGCCGTCGACGGACGCGGGTGTTCCCGAAGATGACGGCGGGCTGCCGCCGGTGGTGGTGCTCCCGCACGTCCCCCGTGCGCTGCCCGTGCCCGACTGTGGTTGCTCCAGCGTCGACACCGCTGGCCTCGCCGCCCTCGTCACGCTCGTCGCGCGTCGAAGGCGGCGCGGTCGAAACCGCTAGACACCTGCCCCAAAAGCCGTAAGTCCGCGCCCCTCGGGAAGGCCTACTCTTCGAGGGTTCTTGCGATGCACTCCAGCTTCCGACTCGTCACGCTGACGGCGCTCGTCGCCGCGCTGACCGCGCACGCCGAAAAAGCGCCGGTCAACATCCACCTCGACGTCGGCGGAGGCACCGGCCTCGACCGCGCCGTTCCTCTCACCGGCGCGACCCTCAAGGTCGACACGACCCTGCTCAAGGCGCTCGGACCACTCGCGCCGCAGGTCGAGCTCTTCGGCAAGTCGAGCTTCAACAACTTCCTCGGCTACCTCGACCAGGGCGCTGCGTTCGGCGTGGGTCTCGGCGCCCGCCTCCGCCTCTTCAATGACGAGAAGGGCTACCTCTTCAACCCCGGTACCAAGCACCGCGGCAACCTCTGGGGCAGCTGGTACTTCGACGCGCACTTCCTGTACGCCGCCGCTCGAAACGCGGCCGACCTGGGCTTCGGCTTCGACATCGGCACCGGCTACGAGTTCTCGCTCGTCGAGGCGCTCCATATCGGCCCCGTCGTCACCTTCCGCTTGATGGGCCCGCACCAGGTGCTGATGGCCGGGCTCTCCATCTCGATCGGCGCGCCCGACACCATTCCGGCGGAGGCCGACTTCGACGACGACGGCATCGCGGGCGAGGCAGACAAGTGCCCCGACCAGGCCGGCCCGAAGGAGAACAACGGCTGCCCCGTCGACGACAAGGACAAGGACGGCGTACTCGACAAGGACGACGGCTGCCCCGAGAAGGCCGGCCCCAAGGAGAACAAGGGCTGCCCCGACGAGGACAAGGACCTCGACGGGCTCGTCGATCGCCTCGACGGCTGCCCCGACAAGCCAGGCCCGCAAGAGAACAAGGGCTGCCCGTGGGGTGACAAGGACAACGACGGCGTCACGGACAACGATGACAAGTGCCCCGACCAGGCCGGCCCGAAGGAGAACGGCGGCTGCCCCGACACCGACAAGGACGGAGATGGCACCGTCGACCGCCTCGACGCCTGCGTCGACGTCGCAGGGGAGAAGGACAACAAGGGCTGCCCCTACCCCGACGCGGACAAGGACGGCGTCAACGACCGCGTCGACAACTGCCTCAATGAGGCGGGCCCCGCGTCGAACCAGGGCTGCCCCGAGAAGGTGAAGCAGCTCGTCGTCATCACGCGCGAGAAGCTCATCATCAAGGACAAGGTGTACTTCGACACCGGTAAGGCAACGATCCAGGCGCGCTCGAACACGCTGCTCGATCAGATCTCCGCCATCATGGCGGCCCACGACGAGATCAAGCTCATCCAGGTCGAGGGCCACACCGACAACAGTGGCGTTCCGGAGAAGAACCTCACGCTCTCGCAGGACCGCGCGAACTCGGTGAAGGCGTACCTGGTGAAGAAGGGCGTCGCCGACACCCGCCTCAAGTCCGTGGGCTTTGGGCAAGAGAAGCCGGCCGACACGAACGACACGCCGGCGGGCCGCGACAACAACCGCCGCGTCGAGTTCAACATCATCGCCCAGTAGCGCCGCCGTCCCGACCGGCCGCGGGGAGGCGAACGCGGACGGAAGGGTGGAGGCGCGGTGGCCGGGCCATCACCGCCGGGGTGAGCGAAGCCAGAGTTGAACTGGAAGGCCCTTCAGCGCGCGGGCGACCGGGTGAAGCGGCGCTTCTGCCAGGTCAGCTCCGACAGCACGAGGTAGGGCTCCTCGTCGTCATTGGTCTCGCGCACCACGTCGAGCCCCTCGGCGCGGAGCACCTGCTCCACGCGATCGGCGACCTTCCTGAGTGACTCTTCGGTCGCGCGAAAGCTCCCGTATTCCAGCACCAGCTCGCCCGACTGGGAGACGCCATCGGCGTCCTGGTCGGTGAAGAAGACGTAGCCGTCGATGCGCTTGGCCTTCTCGAGGAGGTCCTCGCGCAGCAGCTTCATGTCGGCCAGCCCACACTTGCGGCAATCGGCGAAGCGCTCGCGCGCGAGCACGCCTTGCCGCTCCAGCATCGCGAACGCTCGGCTCAAGCGGTCGGCGTCGGTGACGAAGCGCCAGTCGGCTTCCCGCACCTTGTGGGCCTGCAGCTCATCGTCCACCAACCGCTCCAGATCTTTTCGCAGCGACGCCCGTCCATCGACCGCCTCGAGCGCCGCCTCGACGATCTCCTCCCTCGACAGAAACCCGTCGGCGACCCGCCAGCCCACCAACTCCCGCGCCTCGGCGAGGAGGATCGACTTCGGCCGCCGTTTCCCCTCGGCGTCGGGCCGCTTCTTCGGGCCCGTCGACAGCGACGCCGCCAGCTCACCAAAGGACTCACCGATGCCGGCATCGCCTGCGAGGGTGGTGTCCGTCTCGTCGCAGCCCGAGAGCAGGACGAGGAGCGCCGACAGAAGGCGGGAGCGCAGGGTCGTCATGACGCTCGCACCCTACCCCAGCCCATGCCGCGCGCTCAGCCGCGCCGACGGGCCACCCTCCCGTGCCCTCTCTGTCCGGACACGACGACCAGCCGACCACTGGACGACGGAAGCCCTGAGACCGAGTCGGTTCACACCGGCGCAGGCACGTGGGCCAGTGCTCCCGAGCCAGCGGGGGGCGCGGTCTCCACCTCGAGCGCCCGTGGTGAGCACCGTCACCCTGGGGCCGGTTGTCACCGCACCCCACGACGAAGGCGCAGCAGCATCGGGCCGAACGCTTGAACGCCCTTCGGCCGGGCATCAGCGGGTGGGCGACCCCAGGCCATCCCGCAAACGCGCACCCGCCCGTCGAGCGCCGCGCTAGCCTTGGGCTCCATGCGCACCCTGGCGGCCCTCGCCGTTCCTGGAACCTGGTCGCACGCGGGCGGCGTGCTGGTGGGCCGAACGGTCGCCAACGCGGCCCTGCTCGAAGCGCTGGCGCGGTACTCGAGCCTCGAGCGGGTGCTCCTCGCCGTCGGAGAAGACGCCGACGTTCCAGCGCTCGAGGCGCTCATCACCCGGCTCCGACTGCCACCCGGGCGCCTGCAGGCCTGTCACGTGCTCCAGCTGCCACGCCTGGTCCGCGAGGGTGCCATCGACGTGCTCCACCACCCGGCCCACGTCGAGCGACTCTTCGACCTCGTCGCGCTGCGCGACCGCTTCGCCACCCGCGCGATACCCGTGACGGGGCAGATCCACTCGTTGTCCTACCCGCGCCTGACCCAGGAGCTTTCGCGCTGGCCGCTGCTGGCGCCGTCGCCCACTGACGCCATCTTCTGCTCCAGCACGCAGGGCCGTCGCACGCTCGAGGTGTGCTTCGACGAGGTCGAGGCGGCGTTTCGCGCGCGGGGCCTGGCCGGGCCGATTCCCCGCTGGTCGTTGCCGCACGTTCCGCTCGGCGTCGACGTCGAGGCGCTGACCCCGGTCCCGAAGGCCGACGCGCGCGCGGCCTTGAGGCTGCCAGCGGAACGTGTGGTGCTGCTGACGCTCGCCCGCTTCACCGAGTTCGACAAGCTCGACGCGTTTCCGCTCCTGCAGGCGTTCGCCGCGCTGGTGCATGAGCGCCGCCTCGACGCGCACCTCGTCCTGGCCGGCGCGCGCCAGGGCACGAAGACGCCCGAGATGCTCGAGCTGTGGGCGAAGGTGCTCAAGCTCGAGGGGCGCGTCTCGCTCGTGGTGGACTTCGCCGACGCCGACAAGCGCACGCTCCTCTCGGCGGCCGACGTCTTCGTCTCACCCGTCGACAACGTGCAGGAGACGTTCGGCCAGTCCGTCATCGAGGCGATGGCCGCGGGCCTGCCGGTGGTGGTGTCGGACTTCGACGGCTACCGCGACACGGTGGATGACGAAGTGGGTCGTCGGGTGCCCACGCGGCTGGGCGTCGACTGGTCGATGGTGTCCGAGCTGGGTCCGCTCCTCTACGAGCGACCGCTCCACCTGCTGTTGGGTCAGAGCATCGAGGTCGACCTGACGGCGCTGACGACGACGCTCGCGACGCTGGTGGAGGACCCGGCCCTGCGCACCCGCCTCGGCGCCGCGGCGCGCGCGCGAGCACGGTCCCGCTACGCCTGGCCGGTCATCGTCGCGCAGCTCGACGCGACATGGCGAAAGCTCGCTGCCAGCCCCTGGACACCGCGCTCGACGCCTCATCCCCTGCGCCTCGACTTCACCAGGGCCTTCGGGCACTTCATGACCGGCCCCATCGATGCGGCACGCCTCGTCGCGCGAACGCCCTTCAGCCGCCAGGGGCAGGCCTGGGTCATCTACCCGGAGCTGCGCGTGGTGTTCGACGACGATGACGTGCGCGCCGCGCTGGAGCAGTGCGAGCAGCCACTGCCCTTCTCTCGGCTCGTCGCCTTCCTCGAGACGCGGCTGGGCGCGCGCGAGCCCTGGGTCGCGGGCTTCATCGCGACGTGGCTCCTCAAGCACGGACTGCTGGCCTGACGGCTACGCCGCGGCGCGCGCGTCGAGCGTCTGGAGCTCCCAGGTGAACGGGAGCGGCGTGCTCACCGCCTCGGGCTCCGTGAGCAGCTCGAGCAGGTCGGTCGAGGTCACCAGTCCAACCAGCTCGTCGCGCGTGGTGACGATGGGAATCGAATCGATGCGGTGCTCCAGCAGGAGGGCCGCGAGCTTCGAGACGGCCGCCGTCGCCTGACACGACACGGGGTGCGGCGTCATCGACTCGCCCACCGCCAACGGCGGGAACGTGACCGCCCCGCCTTCGACCGCGAGCGCACGCAACAAGAGGTCCCGGTCGGACAGAATGCCGACGAGGCGCCCCGAGAACACCACCGGCAGGTGGCGCACGTGGAGCCGCTTCATGAGCGACCAGGCGCGATCGAGGCTCACGTCGGGCGTGATGCAGGTCACGTTCTTCGTCATCACACGGCTGGCTTTCATGGGTGCGCTCCGGCGACAGGTGAGCCCTCGGCCGCAGCATCAACCGAGCCATGACGGGAAAACGCGTGGCTGGATTGAGGTCACCGCGCAAAACCTGCGTGAGCAACAGGCCGAACCTCGCCGGGATGCACGGGGTGGTGCTCCGCGCTCAGGCAGGCGCTGGCGGGCGCGGTGACGCCGACACCTTCGGAGCCGCTCCCCGTGCCTCCCTGTCACGTCTTCGTGACGAAGCCGATCAGCGTCGATAGAGGCGTTTGCACATGGGCCTCTTCCCCTTCGCGATGGTGCTGTTGGCGCAGGCGCCGGCCGCCCAGCAGTGGACCTTCGTCACGGCGCAGGGAGAGCTGGCGAAGGTGCGTTACGCCTTCGAAGTGCACACGCGGGTCGGCCTGTCAGCGCAGCCGGTTCAGTTGACGGCCGTGCAGCTGTCGCCCTCGCTCGGCGTCACCCTGCCTGGAGACGTCTCGCTGTGGGCCGCGTACTCGCGCTTCGAGCAGCTCGACGGCAGCCGGCCCGACGAGAACCGCCTGTGGCAGCAGGTGCTGTTCGATCGCGACACCGACCGCCTGCGCTTCGTCATGCGCGCGCGCGTCGAGCAGCGCTTCTTCGTCGGCCTCGCGTCCCCTGCCGTGCGGCTGCGCTTCCTGGTGCGAGGCTCGGCGCCGCTCCCGGTGAAGACGGTGCGGCTGCTCGCGCAGAACGAGGTCTTCTTGCACGCCCTCGGGGCCGGTGACGTGGTGACGGGTGGCTTCGACCAGAACCGCACCCAGGCCTCGCTCCAGTGGCGGCCAGCGCCGTGGGTCACGCTCGAGCTGGGCTACATGCTGCAGGTGCCGCGCAGCCTCGTGCTGAGCCACAACGTCATCACCTCGGTGACGTTCCGACTGCCGAAGTGGAACCCGTTCGAGCCGCCCGATGACCGCGATGACCTGCCCCTGCCTCAGGGCTGAGTGGGTGAGCAGACGGTGCGCCCACGCGCTCCGCGACGGCATCGGACGCGGCAGGCTCAGCGCCGCAACGCAGCGATCGCCTGCGCGTAGTCCTTCGCCTTGAACACGGCGTTGCCTGCCACCAGCACCGTGGCACCCGCGGCGACGACCTGCTTCGCCGTGTCGGCGTTGATGCCCCCGTCGACCTCGATGTCCACGTCAGACAGTCCGCGCGCCTCCAACATCGAGCGCAGCCGGCGCACCTTGTCGACGGTCGACGGGATGAAGGCCTGGCCGCCGAAGCCGGGGTTCACGCTCATGAGCAACACCTGCTCGACGTCCCCCAGCACCTCTTCGATGGCGGACAGCGGCGTCGAGGGGTTGAGCACCACGCTGGGCTTCGCGCCCGCCGCGCGGATCTGCTGGAGCGTCCGGTGCAGGTGCGGACACGTCTCCTGGTGCACCGTGATGATGGACGCGCCAGCCTTCGCGAAGTCACCGATGTACTTCTCGGGCTCGACGATCATCAGGTGCACGTCCAGCGGGAGCGACGTCGCGCGCTTCACCGCCTCGACGACGAGCGGACCGATGGTGAGGTTCGGCACGAAGCGGCCGTCCATCACGTCGACGTGGACGAAGTCGGCGCCCGCCTGCTCGATGGCCTTCACCTCGTCGCTGAGGCGGCCGAAGTCGGCCGAGAGAATCGACGGCGCAATCTTCGCTGGCTTCGTGGTCATCGGGTGCCTTCCTGAGGTGTCGTCGCCTGCGCGCGCAGGGCCCGGTCCATGAGTCGCATCGTCTTCTCCCGGTTCGACGCGAAGGGCACCGGCTCGAGCGTGAGTCCCTTCACCGGCTTCGTCATCACCGGGTGCCTTCCTGAGGTGCCGTCGCCTGCGCGCGCAGGGCCTGGTCCATGAGTCGAATCGTCTTCTCCCGGTTCGCCGCGAAGGGCACCGGCTCGAGCGCGGGCCCCGTGTCGGCGAGCGCGATCACCACCTCGTCCTCCGAGAGCCCCTTCGACTGCGCCGCGCGAACGTCCCGCTCCAATCCGTCGAAGAGCCCGCGCAGCCGCACCAGCGTGTCGCGACCGACCGGCGCGCCGTGGCCCGGGAGCGCGGTCACGAAGTCGATGGTGAGGAGAGCATCGAGCGTCTGCCGAAACGCCAGCACGTCCCCGCCGGCTCCGACGTCGATGACAGGCTCGTTCACGTCCGTGACCAGGTCTCCCGTC
The DNA here is from genome assembly GCA_044352295.1 of Myxococcaceae bacterium. Classification (GTDB taxonomy): domain Bacteria; phylum Myxococcota; class Myxococcia; order Myxococcales; family Myxococcaceae; genus Xiheimicrobium. The sequence continues at coordinate 2,045 of JBILEB010000214.1, read as the reverse complement.
ACCAGCAGCTTCCGCCGCTCGAGCCAGGCCACCAGGTCGCCATCGGTGTGCCCCTTGCCGGGATGCCAGATGCGGACGACCTCATCGCCCAGGGTGAGTCGGAGCGTGCCGGTCACCTCGATCCAATCGGCGCGGTGGCCCTCGGCCTCCAGGCGCCTTCGCGTGTTCGGGTGCACCAGCACCGGGCCGAGGTGCACGAAGCGCGAGAGCCCGCCCGAGTGATCTCCGTGCGAGTGCGTGAGCAGAATCCGCCGCACCTCGTGGGCCACGTCGTCCTCCACGCGGTGCTGGAGCGTCTGGGCGGCGCTGCCGAACTTCACGTCACCGACGAACGCCTCGGGCCCGTGGGTCAGGACGAAGGTGTTGCCCCCGCCCCCGAGGAAGAACCACAGGTGGTCGTCGATGCGGCGCTCCTCGACGCGAAAGAAGCGCTGGAGCGCACATCCACTCCCCAGCGCCAAGACGCACACCGCCACGGTGAAGCGGTTGCGGCGGCTCGTGCTCCAGAGGAACATCGCTCACCGTGTCTACCAGCCCCTCCGGATTCTCGGCAGACGAAACCACGAGCCCCGCCATCACGCCGATGCAGGCGGCGATTCGGCGCATGAGCAAGTTGTCCTCCATCCTCGAGGTGGCCAAGGCGATGATCGCCGAGCGAAACCTCGACACGCTGCTGCCGCTCATCCTCAAGGAGGCCGCGCGCGTGGTGGAGGCCGACCGCTGCAGCCTCTTCATCGTCGACCGCGCCCGCAACGAACTGTGGAGCCGCGTCGCCCAGGGCGCCAACCAGGAGATCCGCCTCCCCATCGGCCAGGGCATCGCCGGGAGCGTCGCGGCGACGGGCGAGATCATCAACATCAAGGACGCGTACGACGACGCGCGGTTCAACCGCGAGTTCGACGTGAAGAACGGGTACCGCACGAAGAGCATCCTCTGCGTGCCGATGCGTGACACCCGCGGAGACATCACCGGCGTCATTCAGGCGCTCAACGCCTTCGACGGTACCTTCGATGGAGAAGACGAAGAGCTGCTCCTCGCGCTCGGCGGCCAGGCCGCGCAGGCCATCGAGAACGCGATGCTGCACGAGGAGATCAGCCGGCTCTTCGAGGGCTTCGTGCAGGCCTCGGTGATGGCCATCGAGTCTCGAGACCCCACCACGGCCGGTCACTCGGGGCGCGTCGCCTCGCTCACCGTCGGGCTGGCCCAGGCGACCGAGGCCGCTCCAGCAGGCGCGTACCAGGGCACGCGGTTCTCGATCGAGCAGATCCAGGAGATCCGCTACGCGTCGCTCCTGCACGACTTCGGGAAGATCGGCGTGCGTGAGCCGGTGCTGGTGAAGGCCGAGAAGCTGTACCCGCACGAGTTCGAGGTCATCAAGCAGCGGTTCGAGCTCGCGCGGAAGGATCGGCAGCTCGCCTCGCTGCAGCGCCGACTGGAGATGGTGAAGCTGCGCGGCGATCGCGAGATGGGTGCGATCGAACACGAGGAAGAGGCGCGGCTGACCCGTGAGCTCAAGGAGCTCGACGAGGCGCTCGACTTCATCGTCTCGTGCAACAAGCCGACGGTGCTGGCGCAAGGGGGGTTCGAGCGGCTCACCGGCCTGGGCCAGGTGGCCTTCACCGATTCGCGCGAGCGGCCGATGACGATTCTGTCGGCGCACGAGATTCAGGTGCTGTCGATTCCGCGCGGCTCACTCTCGGCCACCGAGCGCCGGGAGATCGAGTCGCACGTCACCCACACCTTCAAGTTCCTCTCGCAGATTCCATGGACACGGGTGCTCAAGCGCGTGCCGGAGATCGCCTACGCGCACCACGAGAAGCTCGACGGCAAGGGCTACCCGCGCGCGCTGGCGAGCGACCGCATTCCCGTGCAGTCGAAGATGATGGCCATCTCGGACATCTACGATGCGCTCACGGCGAGCGACCGGCCGTACAAGAAGGCGGTCCCCCACGAGAAGGCCATCGACATCCTCCACATGGAGGCGAAGGGCGGGCAGCTCGATACCGAGCTGCTGCGCATCTTCGTCGAAGCCGAGGTGCCGAGGC
>JBILEB010000078.1:0-31266 GCA_044352295.1 Myxococcaceae bacterium | reverse complement strand
TACTGATCGGGCTCCATCGCACCAAGTCGTGTACCGACCTCTGCGCCGTCATCGCGTCGCGATAGTATCGTCTCGCCTCCCCAGCTTCATCCCTCGGGGGCGGCGCCAGCCGATGAACATCTACTGAATCTCTGGAATCCCGGCGTCTGGTGACGCGACGCTGCAGAAGCCGGCCAGACACTGGAGCGCCGGTCCCTCGGTCGGCGGGCAACAATCGGCGTCCAGGCGGCACCGCTCGTTCGTCTGGGAACACGTCTGCTGTGGCGGCGCGCAGACCTTCGGCGCCCCTGGCTGCGGCGCGCGACAGAAGCCCTCACAGCACTCATCACCCGAGGTGCACTCGAGGCCTGTCGGCCGGCAGGGGTCGAGCGCCCAGTAGCCACGCTCGTTCTCGGTGGGCAATTGGTTGGGCAGATAGAACGCCGGGAAGCTCGGGTCGGTCCCCGGCGCGGCAGACGGGTTGATGGCCGCGACCCACAACTGCTTGCGAGCCTCGCCCACCGGGTAGACGTTGCCGTACGGACGCACGCTGGTGAACGCAATCCAATACATTCCACCGGCGACGAATGGCAACGCAAACGGCTCGTAGTTCTGCCATTCGGCCTCACCCGCCAGGCCCGCGTTCGCGCGCGCCAGGGCCTGCACCGACGGCGGCGTGCTCGAGGTGTCGACGTGCATCAACCGGCCGGGACTGCGCGAGTACCCCGCACACGAGGTGTTCCACGTCGGGAGCATGTGATCGTAGTCGCGGCAGGCGTCCGTGCTTTCCTGGTACACCAGTCGCCGCGTGCTCGGCAGGAAGGTCACGAACTTCACGATGGGTCCGCTGGCGCCGTTGTCGACGAGGGTGCGCTCGTTCGAGAACGTCAACGTTCCCGCCGGCCCCGCGGCCTCGTCGATGGTGAGGTCCATCAGCTTGAGCGCACGTGAGGTATTGGCGGGCCGAGGCGAGAGCGCCCCCTGGGTGAACGCGAAGTACCGCCCATCGGGTGAGACGGTGGGCACGTAGGCCGACACGGCGGTGCCCAGGCCCATGACGGTCGCTTCGCGCAACGAGCCCTGCGCTTCGTCGACCCGGAACGCCTTCTGTTGCACCCCACCCCAGAAGTCAGACTGGCTGCGCACCACGTATTTCCCATCGGGCGTGAGCGCCGCGAAGGACAGCCCGCGGGAATCACCACCCAGGCCCGCCGGCGGACCGGCGACGCGCGAGAGGCCGGCGTCGGGCAGCAGGGTGAAGACGCCTCCGCCGTTGTTCTCGCCGCCCGTCACCAGTCGTTGGCCGTTCGCCGAGACCGAGTGGCACACCGTGCAGTCGGTCACCAGGTGGGTGGGCGGCTCCTTCGTCCCCGTCTTCACGCGCCACACCCCCAGCTCGGCGGTGGCGTACGTCATGTAATAGACGGAGCCCTTCAGGGACCCGGGGGCTGCCGACAAGGGCAACTCGGTCGGCCCCACCGCGCCAGCTCCGGTCGCCGCCGTCACCGAGAGCGAGAACCGGGCGCCACTCGCGCTGCGCAGGGCCGCGTCCCAGATGGCCTCGGGCACGACGACGTTGGGACGCTGCGAGGTGCTGACGCCGAGGTACCCCGTCCACGTGAAGAACGGCGCGGTGATGGTGAGCCGCGAGGCCGACGGAGGCGAGGGCACCGCGTACTGCACCAGCGGCGCAAGGATGCCGCGCGGGAAGACCGTGTTGGCGTAGGGGTAGAGGATGCGCGGCCCCGTCGTGGTGGGGCCTGCGTCCGCCTGCGCCGTCTGATCGAGCAGCGTCACCACGTTCGAGGGGACGCTGAGCCCGCCGTCAGGCAGGCCGTTGTCCGTCAGCTGCACGCGCACGGTGATCGCCGCGGTGGCCCGTTCGCCGGTCATCGAGGTGGCCGTCAGCGTGACGACCCCACCGACCATCGAGCGCGTCTTGAAGAGCCCGGTGCCGTCGACTTCGCCGAGGTCCGACCGCGTCAGGCTCCACGTCACGGCGACGGGCTGACCGGTCGCGACCGACTCGGCCACGAAGGCCTGGGTGACGTCCCGGTCGGTCCGCGTAACGAGCAGCTCGGCCATCGCCGGAGCGATTCTCAGCGCGGTCGAGACACCCCCATCGAGCGCACTGCCGGCGTCGCTCCCGGGAGCGCCCCCGTCCGTGGGCGTGGCACCACCGTCGGCACCGCCGGCGCGGCAGACCCCTCCGAGGCACGCCTGGCCGGGGCCACACTCCGCCGACGTGGTGCAGCTGCGCCCGACGGGAGGCGTGCACTGACAGGCCGACACGCAGAGAACGACAAAGGGCAACAGCCAGCGAGCGGCGCGCATGCGGCGCAGTGTCGGCAACCAGCCGCCTCGCTGCAAGCCGGGCCCGTCGCCGCCCGTCAGTCCATCACTCCGACAGCTCGCAGCCGCTGCTGAACCCGGTGGCGTCGAAGCTCCGCGAGAAGCCGCCCACCAACGTCTCCCCCGCCGCCGTGGTCGAGCGCGCCACCACCTTCACCGTGTGCTGACCCGAGCGCTTGGGGCTGCAGTACTCGAGCAGGTAGTAGCGGTTGGCGCGCGCCAGCACCTTCGAGGCGACCTCGTCGAAGGCCTCCGACAGCCCGCTGGCCCGCGCGACCGGCCACGTGCCGTCCGAGCCGAGCGCCTCGAGCACCTGGTCGTCGATCTCACTGCCCAGGCCCACGGTGAAGCGGCGCACGTTCGAGGCCGAAGCCCGCTGGAGCATCTCGAAGGTGCTCACCCGCGAAGCCTGGTCGGAGCCATCGGTGAAGACGACGAGCGCGCCCTCTTTCCACGCGACCTGCGGCTCGGCGGCGAGGCTCGCTTCGAGCGCGTCGACCGCGTGCAGCACGGCCCCGTTCAAGTTGGTGGAGTCATCGACACACCGCCAGCCCGCGCACGCCCGACGGTCGGCAAAGCCGGCGCATTGGGTGTTGGTCGAACACTCCACCGTCTCGAGCGACTCGAGGCCGCGAAGGGCCACAGCGGCGTGAGAGGTGAAGTTGACGAGCACCTGGGGCTTCTCCCGGCCGTCGAACGTGTAGATCGCCAGCCGCTGCCCATCGTCGCGGGGACCCAGCACCGACTTCACGTAGCGCCCGGCCGCTTCCTTGAGCGCGGGGAAGTCGCCCGCCCGCAGGACGCTGCCCGACAGGTCGAGCAGAAGCAGCGACGCGAGCCGGGAGCGCTGGCCTTTCGGACGCACCGACCGCCGGCTCTCGAGCGGCGAGAGCGGCCGGCCGTTCTCCTGCACCTCGAAGGCGTCGGCCGACAGCCCCGAGACCGGCGCGCCGTCACAGGTGTCGACGCTGAAGAAGAGCGACACCCGCGACGGGCTGCTCACCGACAGCGGCTCCACGCCCTCGGGCGCGTTGAGGGTGAGGCACCGCGGACCCGTCGTCACCTGGGCGCCGCCACAGCCGAGGAGCACCATGAAGCTGGCCGCCACCACATGTCGCAGGATGTGTCTCATGCGGCCACCCTAGGCCCACGAGGGGGCTGATCAATTTTTCACCCCTGTCACGACTGCCGCGCCAGGTCCCCGGATCTCCTCGCGTCCTCCATGTGTGCGCACGGGCCGACCTGCCGCCATCAGCCGCGCTTGTGCGCCGAGCAGTTTGTTTCCTGACCCCGAGTTCAGAAATGCCGTTGCGATTTCTGACCCGGCGTTTAGAAATGGGCGCGTCGCTGACGCCGAACCCCCCATGGCCCGCCCTGCCGACCCACATGCGAAGTCCGCGCTCGTCACCGCCGCCCGGGCCCAGTTCCGGGCGCACGGCATTCAGCGCGCGCGCATCGAGGACATCACCGGCGCGTGCGGCCTGTCGAAGGGCGCCTTCTACCTGCACTACGAGTCCAAGGAGGCGCTGTTCGCCGAGCTGGTGATGCAGTTCGAGCAGCAGCTCGACGCGCTCTTCCAGACCCGCACCGCCGAGGAAGAGGCCTTCTTCGCCCGCAGCGGTCCGTTCCGCTCCAAGGACTTCTCGCAGCGCACCGAGCGGCTGGCCGCGCTCACCGACCTGCAGGTGCGCCACGACATCGGCGCGATGGAGCTGATGTGGACGTGGCGTGACGTCATTCACGTACTCATCAACGGCTGCCAGGGCACCGCCTTCGACGGCGTCATCTGGCACGCCATCGACCGGGAGCAGCAGCGCGTCGTCGAGGCCTGCGAGCGGATGAAGAAGGTGAACGTCATTCGTCCAGACGTCTCGAACGACGTGCTGGCCACGATGCTGATGGGGGTGTGGATCCTCACCATGCGCAAGATGGTGGCGCAGGACGAGAAGCCCGACTTCCACACCCTCATCGCCGAGATGAACCTGTTGGTGGGCGAGGGCGCCGCGCCCCGCCCCGTCGTCAGTCCCCGCGCCACGAAATCGTCGTCGGCGCGCGCCGTGTCCGTGCCGCACCGCCGTGCGCCCAGAAGTGTGTCCTTGAGGAAATCGCCATGAACCGCGTCGTCGTCCTGCTGTCGGTCGTCTCCCTCACCGCCTTCGGGGCCGAGCCTGCGGGCGGGAAGCTCCGTTTCGCGAAGGCCCGTGAGGTGAAGTCCTCGTCGAAGGAGACCGTCACCGGACAGCTCTTCCCCTCGCGCATGTTGCCGATGGGCTTCGAGGTCGGCGGGCGCCTCGCCGCGTCGCGCGTGCAGAAGGGTGAGCTGGTGAAGCCGGGGCAGCTGCTCGGCTCGCTCGACACCGAGATCGTCGACGCGCAGGTGCTGCAGGCCGAGGCGGGCGTGGCGCAGGCCGAGGCGGCGGCCGGGCTCGCGGCGGACGTGGCGGCGCGCAACGAGAAGCTCAAGGCCGAGGGCAGCGTGTCGGACGTGCAGAACCGGCAGGCCGACGTGAACGCGAAGCAGGCGCAGGCAGGCCTCGCGCTCGCGAAGGCGCAGCTGGCCCAGGCGAAGGCCGGCCGCAAGAAGCACGACCTGCGCGCCCTCTTCCCCGGCACCGTCATCGACGCGCCCGACACGGCGGGTGGCATGGTGGGCCCAGGCAACCCGGTGTGGGTCGTCATGCAGCTCGACCCGCTCGTGGTGAAGGTCACCATTCCCGAGAACCTGCGCGCGGCCATCAAGCCCGGTCTCAAGGTGCGCGTCGAGGCGGTCGGCGGCTCGGCCGTGAGCGACGACGCGACGGTGAAGGTCGTCATCCCCTCGGCGGATCCGCAGACGCGCCGCGTGCCGGTCGAGGTCTCGGTGCCCAACGCGAAGGGCGAGTTCGTCGCCAACACGCTGGCGCGCGTCATCCTCCCGGTGGGTGAGGCTCGCAGCGCGTACGTCATCACCGCGACCGCGATGAGCAGCACCGGCGGCGACCACGTCTATGCGGTCGGCACCGACGGGACGCTCAAGAAAGTCTTCGTGACGGTGCTCGAGCGCCGCCCCGGCGAGGTCGTCGTCTCGTCGACCGAACCCCTCGACGCCATCGTCGACTACCCGACCGGGGCCCTCGTCGAGGGCACCAAGGTCACGCAGCGCTGACGCCGCGAGGAGCCACTTCCCATGACGCTTTCTGACGTCTCCATTCGCCGCCCCGTCTTCACCACGATGATGTCGCTGTGCCTCGTGGTGCTCGGCATCCTGGGCCTCAACCGCCTCGGCACCGACCTCTTCCCCGACGTCTCGTTCCCGTTCGTCGCCATCACCACCGTGTACCGTGGCGCCGGCCCGACGGAGATCGAGCAGCAGATCGCCAAGCCCATCGAAGACGCCGTCGCCGGCATCGCGGGCGTGGAGTCCATTCAGTCCATCAGCCGCGAGAACCTCTCGCTCGTCTTCGTTCAGTTCAAGCTGACGGTTCCGCTCGACCGCGCCGTTCAGGAGACGCGCGACAAGGTGTCGGCCGTGCAGCAGGTGCTGCCCAAGGAAGCCGAGGTGCCGAAGGTGGCCCGCATCGACTTCGGCGCGGCGCCCATCATGAACTACGCCGTCTCGGCCGACATGAAGAGCTCGCAACTGCGTCAGCTCATCAAGGACAAGCTCGAGCCGGCCCTCGCGCAGCTCGACGGCGTCGCGCAGGTGAAGACGGTCGGCGGCGAGGTGCGGGAGGTCCGCGTCGACATCGACCTCGACAAGGCCAAGGCCTCGGGCATCGCGCCGGCGCAGATCGCCGAGCGCATCGGCATGGAGAACCTCGACGTCCCCGCGGGTCGCCTCGACCTGGGCCCCACCGAGCTCAACGTGCGCTCGCTCGGCCAGTTCCGGAACCTCGACGAGCTGCGCGCGCTGCCCATCGCGAAGAACCAGAACGGCACCCAGGTGCGCCTCGACGAGGTGGCCACGGTGAACGACGGCGTGGGTGACCGCCGCTCCATCGCGCGCCTCAACGGGAAAGAGGCCGTCGTCGTCGAGATCATCAAGCAGCCCGGCTCGAACACCATCGAGGTCGCCAAGGCCGTGAAGGCCCGCATGACCGAGATGACGCCGGTCATCGGCCAGGGTTTCCAGCCCTCGCTCATCATCGACAATTCCACCGTCATCGAAGAGAACACCCACGAGGTCTGGGTCGCGCTCCTCTTCGGCGGCCTGATGGCCATCCTCATCATCCTCATCTTCCTGCTCGACGTGCGCGGCACGATGATCTCGGCGCTGGCGCTGCCGACGTCGGTGATGGGGACGTTCTTCGTGATGTACCTGCTCGGGTACACGCTCAACCAGATGACGCTCATCTCGCTGTCGCTCGCCATCGGGTTGCTCATCGATGACGCGGTGGTGGTGCGCGAGGCCATCACGCACCGGCTCGAGCAGGGTGAGACGCCGATGGACGCCGCCGGCAACGGTACGCGCGACGTGTATCTCGCGGTGCTCGCCACCACGCTCTCGCTCGTCGCGGTGTTCGTGCCCGTGGCCTTCATGCCCGGCATCGTCGGGCAGTTCTTCAAGCAGTTCGGCGTCACCATGTCGGTCGCCGTCGTCATCTCGCTCTTCATCAGCTTCACGCTCGACCCGATGCTGTCGGCGCGGTTCTCGAAGCAGCGCGTCAAGGGCCAGGCGCATCAGGAGAACGCCGTCGCGCGGAGCCTGCGACTGTCTTTCGAGTGGATGGAGCGGCTCTACGGCCGCTCGCTCGGGTGGACGCTCAAGCACCGCTGGCTGACCGCCGTGCTCATCCTCGCGACGGTGGTGGGCTCGATGTTCGCGGCCATCGCGGGCGGGCTCGGCGTCGACTTCGTCACGCCCGAGGACCGCAGCCAGTTCATGGTCGACCTCAAGCTGCCCGAGGGCTCGAGCATCGTCGAGACCGGTGACCGCGCGGTGAAGGCCGAAGAGGTCATTCGCACCTACCCCGACGTCATCGACATCTACTCGGTCGTCGGCACCTCGTCGGACGGCGCCGGCTCCGACGCGAACCGCGCCCGCATTCGCGTGCTGGTGAAGTCGCGCAAGGAGCGCGCGCTCACGCTCAAGGACATTCAGGAGGACGTGCGCGGCAAGCTCGTCGCGGCGCTCCCGGTGGGCACCGACATCGGCCTGCTTGACCCGCCCACCATCGAGGGCCTCGGCGACTTCTTCCCCATCATGCTGTCGGTGATGGGCAACGACTACGCGCAGATCAACACCGAGGCGAACCGCATCGCCGGCATCTTGAAGGAGCTCAAGGGCGCCAACGGCAAGCCGCTCGCCAACGACGTACGCGTCGCCGCCAACCCGCCCCGGCCTGAGCTCGCCGTCTCCATCGACCGCAGCCGCGCGCAGGACACGGGGCTCACCAGCGCGATGCTCGGCATGCAGATGCGCCTGGCGATGAACGGTCAGCTCGCCGGCAAGCTGCGCCAGGACGGCGTCGAGACGGACATCATGGTGCGCCTGTCGGAGAAGGACCGCGCCACGCCCGAGGCCCTCAAGCAGATGGACGTCTTCACGCCCGTCGGCCTGCGCCCCATCACCGACGTCGCCGAGGTGTCGATGCGCGACACGCCCAGCATCATCGAGCGCTTCAACCGCGAGCGCCGCGTGATGGTGCAGGCCGCGTCGGTGGGTGAAGGCGGCGCACTGGGAGACCTCGCCGCCGCGCTGAAGGACCGCCTCAAGAAGGAGCCGCCGCCGCCGGGCGTGTCGCTCTACTACGACGGGCAGATCAAGAGCCTCGACGAGCAGAACGACGCCTTCGGCCTCGTGTTCCTCCTCGCGGCGGTGTTCGTCTACATGGTGCTCGCGTCGCAGTTCGAGTCCTTCAAGCACCCGTTCACCATCTTGATGTCGGTGCCGCTGGCCTTCATCGGCGCCTTCCTCGCGCTGATGCTCACGGGCTTCTCGGTCAACATGGGCGCCTTCATCGGCATCGTGCTGCTGATGGGCCTGGTGACGAAGAACGCCATTCTCCTCGTCGACCAGGCGCTGCAGAACCTCCGCGCCGGCGACGACCTCGACACCGCGCTCATCAAGGCGGGCCCGCGCCGGCTGCGGCCCATCCTCATGACGTCGGCCGCCATGGCCATCGGCATGGTGCCCACCGCCATCGGCCGCGGGCAGGGCTTCGAGTTCCGCGCGCCCATGGCCATCGGCGTCATCGGCGGCGTCATCACCTCGACGTTCCTCACGCTGTTCGTGGTGCCGCTGGTGTTCGCGGTCTTCGAGAAGCTCACGCCACCGCGCTTCCGCATCAAGAAGGACGAGGCGGAGCCGGCGCAGCCCGAGCCCCACGTCATGCCCGTGCCCGGTATCGCCGCGCGCGAGCAGGCCGCCACCCCCACCGTTCCCGGCGCGGCGCCACGCCCCGCCTGACACGTCCCGGAAAGACCCTTCTCATGCGTACCCGAATCGTCGCGGCGCTGGCGTCGCTCAGTCTGAGTGTCCCCGCGCTGGCTCAGCAGGCGTCAGCGCCGGCTCCGAATCAGGCCCAACCGGCTGGCGTGGCCCAGGCGCTGGCCACCGAGCAGGCCTTCCTGGCGGGCCGTCGCGCGGTGTCCCTCAAAGAGGCGCTCACCATCACCGAGCAGAAGAACCAGGACCTGCTGGCGGCGCGTCAAGCCATCGAGCTCGCCGCCGCGAAGACGCGCATGGCCATCTCGATCGCCATTCCCTCGCTCTCGCTCAACGCCTCGTACGTGCACACGAGCGTGGCCCAGGAGTTCAAGGCGAAGGATTCGGCGCGGGCCCAGGCCGACGGCACCATCGGGCTGGTGAACTTCATCAGCCAGAGCTTCACCGGCATGCCCGCCAGCGACGCCCAGCTCGCGCCGCTGCGGACCCAGCTCAACCAGCAGGTCGACTCGGTGCAGGACATCGTCATCGTCGCGCGCAACTCCGTGTACGGGACACTGCTCCTCCAGCAGGTGCTCTTCTCGCCCAACTTCTTCCTCCTCCCCGCGGCGTGGGAGGGCGGTGAAGCCGCGAAGCTGGGCACCCTCGAGGCGCGTGAGCAGATCCTCCTCGCGGTGGCGCGGGTGTACCTGGGCCTCGAAGGCCTGGCGCAGCTGGAGCAGGCCGCGCGCGACGCCGAGACGGTGGCGCTCAAGCGCGAGCGAGACGCAAAGGCCCAGGCGAACGCCGGCACCTCGACGGAGATCGCCGTGCTTCGCGCGCAGAGTGAGACCGCCCAGGCGCGGGCGACCCTCTCGGCGTTGTCAGGACAGCGGGTCGCGCTGGTGGCGCTGCTGGAGGCGTTGGTGGGCGAGCCGGTGCGGCCGCTCGATGACCAACCGACGCGCTTCGAGGTGAACGCCGGCCCCGAAGACGACACGCCGTGGGAGCGCTCGTATGGGCTCAAGGCCCAGGCCGTCGGCCTCAAGATTCAGGAGCGCATCTCGTCCGTCGACAAGCTCGCGTGGCTCCCGACGGTCATCGCCCAGGCCAAGGGCAGCTACAACTCGAACCGCGGCTTCGCCGGCACCAACTTCATCTTCGACGGTATCGTCGCCGCCCAGTGGGACCTCTACGACCGCGGCGTGCGCTATGCGCAGATGCGGGAGAACGACGCGAAGGTGGTGCAGCAGCGGGCCCAGCTCGAGGCGGCGCGCGCGAGGGCGAAGGCCAACTGGATTGGCGCGAAGACGAACCTCGAGGCCGCGGCGGTCGCGCTTCAGCAGGCCGAAGCCCAGGCGACCCTCGCCACCCGCGCGCAGAAGCAGGTCGGCACGCTCTACGAGAATGGCCTCACCACCTCGCTCGAGGTGAGCGACGTGGACAACAAACGCTTCCTCGCCGCTTCGTCGGCCGCCCAGGCCCGCGCGCAGCTCGAGATTCGAAAAGTGGAGCTCGCCGCCTCCGAAGGCCGACTCGCGAGCCTCCTGGGCTTGTCGGAGAACTGAGCCGAGGCACGGCGCCCGCTGTCGCCGATGACGGGGGTTCCGTCGTGGCTTTGGCCCCGATACAGTCCCGTCAGGAGTCGGCGGGCCCGGCCGCCGGACTGCGACATGCCCCTCATCGTTCGGTTGTCCCTCGCCGCCGTCGCGGCGCTGAGTGTCCTCGGTTCAACGACGGCGGAGGCGTGTGGCTGCTTCGCCGGCCCCACCACCGCCACCACGCCCGTCATCCAGGCCGGAGAGCGCATTCTCTTCGCCGTGCAGAACGGCAAGGTGACGGCGCACATCCAGATTCAGTACGCGGGTGACGCGAAGGACTTCGGGTGGCTGCTCCCGCTTCCGTCCGTGCCGGTGCTGAAGGCCGGAACCGATGAGCTCTTCACCCAGCTCTCCGCCACCACCGACCCGCGCTTCACGCTGACCTTCGAGCAGGTCGGCACCTGCCGCGCTCGCCCGACACCACTCTTCGGCGGATGTGGACCGACCTTCGCCAGGTCTGCTGGGGACGCAACGGTCTTGAACGAAGCGGGCCAGAGCCCCGACTCGCAACCCAAAGGGCCCCTCGTCTTCCAGAGCTCCGTCGGCCCCTACGACGCGGCGGTGCTCAAGGCTGACAACAAGGACGAGATGCTGCGATGGCTGTCGACGAACCGCTTCGTGGTGCCCACCACCAGCGACGCCGCGCTCGCGCCCTACCTGCGCCCCGGCGCCTACTTCCTCGCGCTCAAGCTCAAGAGCGGCAAGACGGCCGGTGACTTGACGCCGATCGTCGTCGAGTACCCGTCCGAGCTGCCGATGATTCCCATCACGCTCACCAGCATCGGCGCCACGCCCAACATGGGGGTGCAGGTGTTCCTCGTCGGCAACGGGCGCGCGATTCCCCGCAACTATCGCCACGCGGTGGTGAACGAGACGCTCCTCGACTGGGAGACCAACGGCCAGTCGTACCAGAGCCTCGTCACGCGCGCCGTCCAGGAAGCTCCGGGCCGGCATGCCTTCGTGACCGACTACGCGGGGCCCTCGAGCGTCATGCGCGACGTGCTGGTGCCCTCGGGCCGGTTCGGCACTGAAGCCGTCCTCGCGACGGCGACCTCTCCAGAGGCCTTCGTCCAGCTCCTCTGGTCCCAGGGCTTCGGACTGCTGCCTCCCGTCGCCGACCCGACGCTTCAGTTTGCAGTCCCGCCACCTCCTCCAGCGCGTCTGGCGCCGGCGCTTCAGGCCGTCGTTCTGCGGTACCTGCCCATTCCCGCGACCCTCGTCGCCCAGGGCGTCACGCCCGACGAGTGGTTCGGCAACTTCGCGCAGCTCGACCGCAACGCGCGCCAGTCGAACCCGATGGACTACACGAACTATCCGCCCTTCGACGCCCGCCAGCTCGCCCGCGAGGTGTTCGCCGAGTACGTCGCTCCGGTGCGGGAAGCCAATGAGCTCTTCCGCACCTTCCCGACGCTGACGCGGCTGTTCACCACCTTGTCGCCCGAGGACATGACCCGGGACCCCGTCTTCGCGTTCAACCCATCGCTGCCTGAGGTGCCTCGGGTGCGCGCGGGGCGGCAGCAGTTCAACTGCGAGACCGGCCAGGTGCGCATCGTCACGCCCGCCGGCACGTCGCGGCCCGTCGACTTCTCGCAACGGGGACAGGGCACACCGCCCACGCTCGGCACCGGCCCCGGCTCGCTGCGCATCGAGACCCTCGGTGAAGAGGGCGAGCCCCTCGTCGAGACCAACAACGAGGCCGCCATTCGCACCCAGTTCCCGGAGCCCCCCCTCCTCCCCCAGGGAGGCTGCACCAGCGTGCCCGACCCGGTGGCGCTGGCCCTCTTCGCGCTCGCCGCGCGGTTCCGCCGTCGCAGGGCCCCATGACGACACGGATCTGTTGCGTGGTCCGGGCCTCGGCGTCATAGCAGAAACCGATGGTCGCGCGCTGGCTCCTCGTCGTTTCCGTGGTGTCGTCGGCGGCCCTCGCCCAGGTACCGCTGCGCCGGGAGTCCAGCGCCTCCTTCACTGTCGACGTGCCGTTTCAGGACCGCGGCGGGGTGCAGTACTTCTATTCCTTGCTCCGCGCCGACGGCGCGCCCGGGGACTCCTCGACGTTCACGGCATTCCGGGCGTTCGACGTGCACGACGTCTGGAAGCGACTCGACGAACCCGCCAACGTGGTGCTCAGCCGGCTCGTGTACACCATCGAGAAGGACGTCTCGTTCTTCACCGAGGCCCGCGCTCGGAACGTCGACTACATCAACGCCATCGCGCGCGAAGCGAAGGTGTCGCGCAACGACGACGGCACCTTCCGCGCCTCGCAGATGCCGGCCAATACCTTCCGCATCGAGTACTTCGACGCGGCCCGGGTGAAGGCCACGGCCCCCCTGCTCCCGGGCCTGGCGCGGGTGCTCGAGCTGTCCGGCATCGAGGGGCCGCCCGACGCCGTCATCTTTCAGGAGAACCGGGACTTCGACCGCGTGATGGGCTTCCGCACGGCCGAGGGCTCCTTCACGTGGACGGCGCACTATTCGGCCGGGCCCGGCCGCACCCGCGTCGTCGTCTTCATCATGAGCTACCTGCGCACGCTGCCCCCGTTCTTCATGGGCGGCGAGAAGCGCATCTTCCGCGAATCCACCGAGGGCGCACGGGTGCTCATCGACCGGTTGCGCGAGTACCGCGCCAACTGAGCGGCCTCGCGTCGGCCACCACAGCACGTCCTGAAGAAGCAGCGTCCTCACCGGCTTTCCTCCGCGTCACTGACGAACCATCGAGGGGACTCGGAGTACACTCGCACGCTGGTGAGCCCGCCGAAGAAGAGCCCCCGCCCGGCCCACGAGGAACGTCCCCTCGCGCCCGTGCGCGTGGACGGGCCGACGAACACCATCATCGTGGCCGAGGAGGTCGACCCCCGTGAGGTGAAGACGGCGGCGCTTCCCAGCGTCGAGGACGCCTCGACCCCCGTCGACCCCACCACGCAGCCGACGCCGGCCTGGCCGGACACGCCGGCCGATCCGCCAACGACCCAACCGACGCCCGCGTGGAGCGATGAAGTGGCAGCCGAGGCCATGGAGGGCATCTCCACCCGCCCCGTCGCCCGGCCGGCCCCCAGGCCCGACGTCACCGCGCCCGAGCTCGTCGCGCTCGACTCCAAGGCGCAGCTGCGCGGCGTCACCACCAAACCCTCGAAGGTGCCGCGACTGGCGCTGTCGCAGTCGACGCGGCTGCTGTTGTTGGCCTCGAGCGGCGTCATCCTCCTCGCGCTCGGCTACGTGGCCGCCGCCCGACGCGCGCCCGTGATGGACCCTTCACGCCCAACGCCCATGGCGAAGGCGCCGCGGGCGAAGCCCCCGCCGATGGAGCCTGTGCCGAAGCCCGTGGCCCCTGTCGACGGCACGATGGGCCTCGTGGCACCGAAGGAGGCGCCGCGGCCACCGCTCACCATGGAGCTGCAGGTCGACGCCGGCCGGGGACTCCCGCTCGTGACGACCACCGTTCCGGCCAGCATCGTGCGCCTCGAGACAGAGCCGACGGTGAAGGTGTCGTGGAGCGGCGACGACTACGGGTTGACGCCCGTGCTCATCACGATGCCAGTGGGCCCCAACGTCGTCACCGTCGAGAACAAGGACCTCGGCCTCAAGCGCACGATGACCATCACGGCCGCCCCCGAGGAGCGCACGTTCCTCCGCTACGAGTTCGCGCGGGGCTGGGTCTCGGTCGACCGGCCGGCGGGCGCCACGCTCTTCGTCGACGGCGCCAAGGTGAAGGACCGCACCATCACGCTGTGGGAGGGCCGCCACCGCCTCGACGTCACCTTCCGCAACGGCCAGAAGGCCTCACAGGTGGCCGACATCGTGCGCGGTGAGACCATCGACGTGTTCTTCGACGAACCGCTGCCGAACGAGTGAGGCCGCTGAGAGCGGCGGGCACCGAGGTCAGGCGGCCAGGGCTTCACGCCTCACCTGAGGGCCGACCCGGAAGCGACGTCGGCACCAGGCCTGGTCGCAGGATCGAAGGCCACAGGCTGGCGAGGGCTTTTGCTCGCGACCCGTTCTGCGTCGAGAGGCGCCAGACAGACGACGGGCCGGGAAGCACCCTCGAGGTCGAGGGAGCACCCGGCCCGAGAGCCGTTACGGCGAGAGCGTTCCGGGGCGAACCAGCGCGACGGAGATCTCGTCGACGTAGAACGCGCCGTTGCCCGCGAAGGTCGTCGCGTTGTCAGACTCGCAGATCACCCGCACGCTGTTGCCGCCCTGGCCCGTCAGGGACACGGGCCCGGTCAAGGTGTACGGGGCGGTCGTGACGTCGGAGAAGCCACTGACGAAGCCTCCGAGGCTTCCAAGCACCATGGCCGGCAAGGCCACCGTCTCGAGCCGACAGGACATCGAGTAGGAGGCGCCCGGCGTCGCGCGGTTGACGGTGAAAGCAGGCCGGGTGCGCGCCGAGGCCTCGATGGAGAACCCCGTCATCATGGTAGTGGGGAGCGCGACGTCCTGCGTGATGCGCGCGCGGCCCGTCGACGGCGCACTGCCCGGAGGCGAGCCCAGCAGCGCCGCGCAGGGGCTGGTGCTGCCGGCGATGGCGCCGTTGTTCGGCACCGTGACCGGCACTGGCACGAAGTTCGAGGTCGTCGGCGTCCACCCCGTCAGGCTGCACGAGTTGCCCATCTGGAAGTTCCCGTTCTGCAGCAACTCCCGACGGCCGCCGAGCGAGCCTGCGATGTCGCCTGCCTGCGCCACCTGGTTGCCGGACGAATCACGTCCGCCGCGAATGAGGAACGAGCCCGTCGAGTCCGCGTTGGGCGGAATGGTGAGGGTGAGAATCGCCCTGCGCTGAGAGGTGTCCGTGGGGTCCCACGACCAGGCGGCCATCGGGGCCGTGCTGGCCGCGCTCGTGAAGGTAGGAGCGCCGGCCGTCGTGACGTCCATGGGCTCCGAGTAGCTGAGACGCACACGGTACACCGCGGGCGTCATCGTCTCGTTGCTGGCGTCGATGCTCGTCCTACCCGTCGCATCGGGCAGCACGGTCGGCCCTGTCGCCAGCGTTGGCGGAATCTCGTCGCGAACCGTCACGCCCATCGCGGTCATGAACGGCGAGCGGTTCCCGTACACGTCGACGGCCACCACCGCGAACGTGACGGTGTTCCCGAACGCCAACGGCTGGGTTGGGGAGCCAGGAAGGGTGTCGAACGAATTGGGGAGCGAGACGGTCCGGAGCAGGCGCGGCGCCGAGGACGCATCAATGGACTGCAAGAAGACGTAGTTGGGGTTCTGCTGGTCGCGGGCGAAAATCTCGTACCGGACCGCGCCCGCCGCCGGGTTGAACGAGACGTCGAAGCTGTTGCTGTCGAAGTTGAACTTGTCGGCGCCGAATGGAGCCTGCGGGCTCGGGTTCAGCACGGTGACCCCGCTCACCACCACGTTGAACGGCATCACGACCGCCGGACGGACCTGGAACTCGAACGACGCGAGGTAGGTCCTGCCAGTGCCCGACGTGGTGTTGGCGTTCCGCAGGCTCAGCGAGAGGCGGTACAGCTCTCCTTCTCGAAGCGACATGTTCGCCGGACTCACCCGCAACTGCGTTGGCGACATGAACGTTCCCTCGACGGGGACGGTGGTGCTCCGGGTGAGGTTGGTGAGGACGAACTGGTCCCGGTCATTCTGATCGAAGCCGGAGGTGACGAGCGGCAACGCGAAGGTGAAGGTGAGCTCCTCGGTGGCAGCCACTTCGCCGTCGATGACGTTCGACGCAATGACGCGGTTTCCAACGCTGCTCGCCGAGTAGGTCAGGAATACCCGCGCGGTCTGCCCCGGATACACCCGCACCTGCTGGTTCACGCCGGCGTAGTCCGCCTGCATGTCACCGTTCTCGTCGAACCAGTTGGCGTGCACGGTGTGGAACGTGCCCGAGGGCCGGCAGCCCAGGCCGCTCAAGCTGAATGCGCCGTCCATCATCGTCTGGCCCGTCACGACGCTCTCGCCCGCGACGCCGGCCTGGTCCACGAACACCGTCGCGCCGCTCGCGGGCCGACCGTTGGGCAGGAACACGAAGCCCGAGACCGAACACGCTGCCGGGAACAGCTCGACGTTGAGGCTCGTCAGGCCACCTTCGAGGGGCGAATTGCCAGCCGACGCCGGCGTGGTGATGCTGCGGACCACCCGCACGTGGCCCATCTTCGCCAGCACCAGCGTCACCGTGCTGCCGGCGACGACGTTCTCGATCTTGAAGGTGCCGTCGGCGGCCGTCGTCGTCTCCGACAGGCCAACCGCGCGCACCGAGACTCCATCGAGCGGCCCTTGCGTGGCGGCGTCGATGACGCGCCCCGCGATGACCGACTTCGGAGACACCGGCTTCTGCGCCTGCTCGAACTGCTGCGGACCCGACTGCGGGCTGGTGCTGCTCCCGCCGCACGCGGCCAGACCCAAGGCAGCCGCCATCGCTGCGAAGACACGCTTCATGTGGTGATTCCCCTTTGTCTGCTGCTTTCGGCCGTACTGCCAAAAGGCGACCGGACTGTACCGGCCCCCCCGCGGTTTTCCACTGTCGCGCGATCGCGGATCAGCGCTGTGGGCTGACGGATGCAGGTGTCGTCGAAACCGTGCGGCCGACGAGCCCATCGAGGCCCAGCCAACCGACGCTCACCATCACCTCGCCCCGCCCGATGAAGTTCCGTCCGGGAACGAGGTCCGCGCCAACCCGCGCGGAGGCCGCCACGGTGAACTCCCACAGCCGCAGGGTAAAGCCGACGACCCCACGCTGCGGGAAGCGCGGGCCGGTCTCCTGCCGCAGGAACACCTCGACCCCGGTCTGGAGCGACAGGTCCACCGAAAAGCGCTCGCCCCCGATGGAGAGGCTGAGCGACGCCTGCGGCCCCAGGCCCAGGTCGACCCGGCGGTCGGGCACGACGAAGGCGGCGCCTCCGAGGGCCAGCGACGCCGTCGCGAGGCGCGTTTCCGTCAGCTGGAACACCCGGGCGCCGCGCAGCTCAGCGGCGCGGTCGGCGAACGACACCACGCCCTCGAAGGAGAGCCCGGCCCGCGGGTTCCCCGTGTCCGTTCGAACGAAGCCGGCTCCGAATGACCGGGAGCCCACGAAGGCCTCGATGCGCGTCTCGGGCACCAGGCGGCCGCGCGACGACAGCCATCCGGCCTCCGCGAAGGCCGACGCCGAGGCCAGGAGCACCCCCACCGCGCAGGCGCGCCTCATTTCACCTCCACGACGGCGCCAGGGACCCCGCGCAGGGCCTCGGCGCCCAGGCCGGTCCCAGCGAGCGCAGCCGAGAGAAACGCATTCGACGCCTCGACCACGCGGGCCTGGGCGTCGGCCAGCGGCGTTTGGGGCGAACAGCCGTTGCGCACGTCGGTCGCGTCACTGTCGGTGAACTGGTAGTGCGTGACGCCGTCGAGCACCACGAGCGCGCTGGGGCTGCCGAGCTTCGCGAACCCGCTGCGCACCTGCGCCTCCTTCGCCTGGCAGTCGCCCTGCCCGGCGAGGAACAGGGTAGGCACGGTGAATGAGGCCAACTTCGGGTCGTCGGCCGAGTCCTGGAAGCTCGCCTGCACCACCGCCGCGCCGAAGCCACCGCCCAGCGCCAGCTTCATCGCCACCACGCCGCCCAGACTGTGGCCCATCACCGCCACCCTCGCGCCATCGACGCGCCCCGCGAGCACGCCCTCGGTGGACTCGACCAGGAGCCGACGCGCCGCGCGGCCGAAGTCGATGCCGAAGAAGGCGAGGTCGTTCGGGTGCCGCGGCAGGGCAACGACGAAGCCCCGGCGCGCAAGCTCGATGGCCTGCCACTCGTACCGGGCGGGGCTGACCGCACCGCCGTGGATGTAGACGATGCCTGGGAGCGGCGCGGCGGCGCGGAGCGACCCGTCGGCCTCGGCCGGAAACACGAGGGTGACCGGGATCAGATCGGTCCCGTTCGCCCGGACCTCGACCTGCAGCCGGCCCACCCCGTCCTGCACCTGGCTGGCGCGCTCAGGGAGGGGGCGGTCACAGCCCGTGCCGAGGCCCCAAAGACCCATGGAGATCAGGAGGATTCGACGCATGAGAGTTCGAGGGGATAATGCGGTTGGGTCCGTGCCGCGATTGAATCAAACTGCTGCTGAGGTCGTCGGATCGGCCTGAAGTCCACGAAACGAGGACACCAATGCGCCGCTTGTTGACTGGAGTACCGCTGCTGGGCCTGGGCTTGTTTGGAAGCGCCTGCACGTTGCGCACGTACGAGTACCGCAACCCGCCGCCCCGGGTGGCCGTGCAGCAGCAGTGCGCGCCCGGCGTGCCCTGCGCCAACAGCTACTACTGGGACGAGTGGCGCGGCTGCTACGTCTTCTATGACGGCTTCCGGTACTACGACGCGCTCGGAATGCCGGGCACGTACCCGCTGCCGCCCCCCAACATCGTCGTCACCTACCCGCCTCAGGGCTACCTGCCCCCGTCGGCCTACATCCCGCCGCGGGGCACCTTCCGGCCGCCGCCCGGCTACATCCCGCCGCCTCCGGGCTGGCACGCCGCCGGGCCGGTGAACCCGGGGTGGAACAACCAGCCGGGGTGGAACAACCAGCCGCCTCCGGCCGTGGTGGGCAACCAGCCGCCGCCTCCGGGTGGGTTCTGGGGCCAGCCGCCGCCTCCTCCGCCGGGTCGTCCGGGCGTGGTGGTGGGGGCCCAGCCTCCGCCGCCGGGTGGTTTCCAGCAGCCGCCCCCTCCGCCTGCGGGTGGTGGGTTCTTCGGCAACCAGCCGCCTCCTCCGCCTCCGGGCCGACCGGGCGGTGGGTTCGTGCAGCCGCCGGGTGTCGGCGCGCCGCCTCCTCCGCCTGGAGGGTTCGGCTCAGGCATGCCGCCGCCTCCGCCGACCGGTGGTGGCTTCGTCCAGCCGCCCGGCGTCGGAGCGCCGCCGCCTCCGCCTCCCGGGGGATTTGGCTCGGGCATGCCTCCGCCTCCGCCCGGTGGTGGCTTCGTTCAGCCGCCGGGGAGTGGCGTCGCGCCTCCGCCTCCGGGTGGTGGATTCGTGCAGCCGCCGGGCGCCGGGGTTCCGCCGCCGCCTCCGGGTGGTGGATTCGGGAACCAGCCGCGTCCTCCGCCGCCGGGTGGTGGCTTCGGAGGCCCGCCTCCGCCTCCGGGCGGCTTCGGTGGTGCGCCGCCGCCTCCTCCGGGCGGGTTCGGTGGTCCCCCGCCTCCGCCGTCGGGTGGTGGGGTGGTTCCTCCGCCCGGGGCCTTCGTGGGACCCGGTGGCTCGCCCATCAACTCGGGCACCGCCATGCCGCCGCCTCCTCCGGGCGGGTACATGGGTCCTGGTCGCACCAACAGCGGCTACGCCCCGCCCCCGCCGCCCGGCGCCTTCGTGGGCCCGAGCGGCAACCCCATCAACTCGGGCACCGCGATGCCGCCGCCTGCGGCGCCGCCTCCGCCCTCGGGGTTCCAGCAGGGCTTCCGCCCGGAGAGCCGGCCCCCGCCCAGCATGGCGCCGCCGCCGACGCCGCCCTACGCCGTGCCGCTGCCGCCGGCGCCCAGCAACTTGCCGCCGCCTCCGGGTGGGGCGCCGATGCCTCCGCGCCGCGGCTTCCCGCCGATGCCCGGTGGTGGTGGGCCGGTGCCGCCGCCTCCGCCGGGCGTGCGCTGACGGTCAGCTGAAGGGAGTTGCGATGGGCCGGCACGCGAACCGTTCCGGCCCGTCGTCGTTTCTGGGCGCCGCTCGCCCGATTCGGGAGCTCGGTGGCTCCACGTTCATTTGCGAGTGCACGGCCGCCGAGCGTCCAGGCCGCCACCCGCAGCGGCCCCACCGCAAGCCAGCGGAGCGCGGCGCCCATGCTGCGCGAGGCGCTCACCAGGCCTCTCTCGCCCGACCCTGGTCCGCCTCGACGTGCGCGGAGGCGAGTTGTGAGCCGCTGCCAGGGCCGACGAAGCGCGGGCGGTCGCTCCCCAAAACGCCGTCGCTCGCCACGGAGGACCTCGCGCTCCTCTCCCAGGCAGAAAGGTGAACAGCGGCTCATCGGCGCCCAGGTCGAGCCCATCGGCCGCAGGGCTTTCAGGCGCTCCCCGAAGCGATGTGCGAGACGATCAGCCGTGTCGAGGGAAGTGCCCGGCTGAGCGGGCGCCCCCAGGCCGGTGGAGGGCATCGCATCAGCCCGCGGCGACCGCTTGATGGAGCTCACTCACCGACCCGCAACGCCTCTCCTCCCGTGACGCACTGCGCGCCCGCGCCTGTCGACTCACGCCACGACGGCGACTACACCGCGCGCGCTCGTCACGCGAACAACGGGGAGTCTGGTGCGCCTTCATTACGCGGTGGTCCTCTTCGTCGGCCTTGGGGCAGCGCCGTCCCACGCATCGGGCTTCTACTTCGGCGACAACGGCGCGAAGGCGATGGTGCAGGGCGGCGCGTTCACCGCCCAGGCGGACGACCTCTCGGCGATGCAGCACAACCCCGCGGGGCTGACCCAGCTGCGCGGGCTGTCGTTCCTCATCGACGGCAACTTGCTGAACAACGAGGTGACGTTCTGGCGCCAGGACCCGGGCTGGAACCCCGACATGCCGTCGACGCTGATGGAAAGGGTGTCCCGCACGGGCTCCAACTTCGGCGCCGGCAACCTGTTCGCTTCGCCCATGTTTGGCGCCTCGTACGGCTTCGAGCTGTTCGGCCGGGGCGCGACGGTCGCCCTGGGCCTGTACGCGCCGCCGGCCGTCGGGAAGAACGAGTACCCCGCGCCCGACTACAGCCGGGAGACGCCCGACAACCCGGCCAGCCGCTACGTCCGCAACCCGCGCCGCTTCTCGCCGAACCGGTACATGCTGGTGAAGCAGGACATCGTCATCGCGTTCCCCACGCTGTCGCTGGCGTACGACATTCACCCGAAGGTGCAGGCCGGCGTCTCGCTGCAGCTGGTGCTCTCGCAGTTCGACTTCAACCAGGCGGTCTACAGCGGGCTGACCGACCCGGCGCGCTCCTCGGAGGAGGACCCGTCGTTCGACTCGGTGGTGACGGCGAACCTGGCCGGCCAGCTCGGCTTCACCGCCGTCGCGGGCGTGATGGTGCGGCCCATCGACTCGCTGGCCTTCGGCGCCTCGGTCCGGCCGCCGGTGCCGATTCGGGCGCGAGGCCGGCTTGGGTTTCAGCTCGGTGAGCAGGCTCGAGCGCTCAACACGCAGGTGAGCGGCGACCAGGGCGAGCTCACCTTCACCCTCCCCCTCGAGGTTCGGGTCGGCGCCCGGTACTCGCCCTCGACGCTGTGGGGCGTCAACGCGGACTTCGTCTACCAGGGCTGGGACTCGCTCGACGCGCTCACGCTGCGGCCCCTCGACGTGACCCTCGCCCTCGGAGGCCAGGCGCCGCAGCCCGTGGCGCCGTTCCGCATCCCCAAGAACTGGGTCGGCACTGTCTCGGCGCGCGTGGGAGGCAGCGTGCGGCCGTGGAAGTGGACGACGTTCTCGGCGGGCGTCTGGTACGAGACCTCCGCGCAGCCGTTGCCGTTCTTCGCGCTCGACTTCCCCCACCCCAACCGGGTGTTTCTCACCGGCGGCGTCACCGGCCACCTGGGCCCCATCGACGTCGTCGCGGGGTTCACGTGGACGCCGACCTTGACGCTCAACATCTCCGACTCCGAGCAGCGCCAGGGCCAGACCGACGCCTCGCTCAGGGGCGGGGTCGTCGGGAACGGCCAGTACGTGGTGGGCGGGTGGATCTTGAACCTCGGCGTGCGGGGCAACTTCCGGTTCGGCGAGAAGGCCCCGGCGTCAACGCCCGGCGCGTGACGCCTTCTTCACGTTCTTGAGCTGCTGCTTGAAGTCGAGCTTCTCCTGGTCGAGCAGGCGGCGCAGGCGCACCTGCTCTTCGCGCGCGATGGCGAGCTCGCGCCGCAGGCGGCTGGCGTCCCTCGCCCAGGTGTCGCGCACCTCGTCGGCGAGCTCGAGCTGACGCCGTCGGGTCGAGAGATCGGCCTCGAGCACGCGCACGTGGGCCTCGAGGTCCTTGCGCTGCATCACCGCGAGCTTCTCACCCCACTTGTCCCGGGCCTCGTCGGCGAGCTCGAGCTGCCGTTTGAGCTGTGCGTTCTCGTGGGCCAGGGCCTCCACCCGCGCCTCGACGTCCTCGAGCTCGGCCACCCGCAGCCGCAGCGAGGCGTTCTCGGCCTGGAGCCGCTCGAGCAGGTCTCGTTGGGCGCGCTCGTCACTCATCGCGTCAGGCGCAGCCTCTCATGGGCTGCTCCCGCCAGGCCAGTGAGCCCGACTTGCGTTCAGGGGGCGAAAGTCGCAAGGAAGCGCCCGTCATGCTGGCCGCCCGCCCTCACGTCGAACCCCGCCGCCGCGCCGACGCCCAAAGCGTGGTGGTGAAGGAGATCTACCTCTCGCTCCAGGGCGAATCGTCACACCAGGGCAAGCTGTGCACCTTCGTGCGGCTGACGGGCTGTCACCTGCGCTGCGCGTGGTGTGACAGCGAGTTCTCCTTCAAGGGTGGCGAGCGGCTGCTCAACGCCGAGGTGCTCCGGCGCGTGCAGTCGAT
This sequence comes from Myxococcaceae bacterium, assembly GCA_044352295.1. Lineage (GTDB taxonomy): Bacteria > Myxococcota > Myxococcia > Myxococcales > Myxococcaceae > Xiheimicrobium. The sequence goes on along the minus strand of JBILEB010000078.1, from coordinate 8,546 downwards.
GGGCGCGCCGATGGTCGAGGTGACGGGCGGAGAGCCGTTGCTCCAGCCGGGCGTGTACCCGCTCATGGAGGCGTTCCTCGACGCCGGCCTCACCGTGCTGCTCGAGACGAGCGGCGCCATCGACGTGCGGCTGGTGGCGGCGCGGGTGCACAAGATCGTCGACCTGAAGACCCCGTCCTCGAAAGAGTCCGACCGCAACGACCTGCGCAACTTCGAGTCGATGAACGAGCGCGACGAGCTCAAGTTCGTCATCGGCTCGCGCGAGGACTACGACTGGAGCGTGGGGATGATCCGCGCCCACCGGCTCGAGCAGCGGCCGTTTGGCCTGCTGTTCTCGACGGTGTTCAACCAGGTGGCGCCGCTTCAGCTCGCGGAGTGGATCATCGCCGACAAACTGCCGGTGCGGTTCCAGCTCCAGCAGCACAAGTACGTCTGGGAGCCCAACGCGCGCGGCGTCTGAACGAGCCGCGGCTCCTGGCGTCAGCGTGATGGACACACCGTGTTCCGGCGGCCCACCGGGGACGACCGATCAGCGACGAGCAGCGCGGGCGCCTTTGCTCGAGCGGGTCGCGGCGACTCGCCGGCGCGCGGGCCGAGTGGGCTTGCCAGCAGGCTTCTTCGCCAGCGCGGGAGGCGCGTCGGTGACGGCGGGCATCTGCGTGAGGGAAATGCGGCGCGCCTCGAGCGCCTTGTAGCGCTCCTTGCGGGCCAGCAGCTCGGCCTTCACCTGTGCGAAGTACTCGCGGCCGCCCGGCACCACCGCCTGACCGTCGATGAGCTCCGGCGCGCCCTGCACCACGATGGGCCACTGCGGCAGCGCGGTGTCGATCTGCTTGAGCCGCGCCGTGAGGAGCGCCCGCACCGTCGTCATCGTCTCGAGAGAAGGCATCGGGTGTTGCGACAGGAGGACGAGCGCGAACAGCCCCGGCTTGCCCGCCTCATCGAAGCCCTTCATCGTGAAGGCCTCGACGATCGTGAACCCCATCCCCAGCGACCGCGTGTTCAGGTCGCGCGACAGGTCCGACAGCTTCGAATCCAGCCTGACATCGTCGTACATGGGAGCGCGGAATACACGAACCGCCACCCCAAAGGGAACCCCCGCCCTTGTGAATTCGCGGTGTTTGGTTGCGCCAAAGGGTTCAACCCTTCGAATTCTCTCACGAATCATGAAAAGGCTCAGCGCCGAGCGTAGAGCTTCAGCTTCGCTTTCGGGGTGGCGGCAGCGGCCTTCGCGGGGGCCGGGCGCGGGGCCTCGATGGCCTGAACGACGAGGGCGCTGGCACGGACGATGTCGATGGTGGAGAGCTCACCCTTCTCTGACAGCGGGGCGACGTGGACGAGCTTCACCTGCCCTTGAGCGGTCTTCACCGTCACTTCGATGCCGCCCTTGACGGCCCGGGCGGAGACGACGGCTTCGCGCGCGCCGCTGCTGACGCAATTCATCGACACGCAGATGGTGTCGCGGAACGGCTCGGCGGCCGAGGTGACGACGACCCGCTCCCCGGTCGCGAAGGCGGGGAAGGCAACGAGAGCCAGCAGGAGAACGGTGCGCATGGCGGCCTCCGATGCACGCGGCCTGCCACGGCCAGTGACCGAGTGCCTCGGGCCACCCCACGCACGGTTGCCCGGTCGGCGCGCGTGACGTGCGTTGACGAATGGCCTGAGGGTGCTCCACCCGTGGGGGTGCGGGCGTCTCCTCGAGTGCTCAGGGACCTGGGCGTTGCTCGACGCTCAAGAGGCTGCAAGGCCGCCTTGCACGGCGGTGCTATGTCATCTCGCCATGGCCTTCTTGCGCGCGGTGCTCAACTTCGTGGTCGCGGGAGCACTCGCCGGCATTCTCACCATCACGCTGGCAGGCCCAAGGCTCATCGCGTGGGACAACACGGCGGGGCAGGGGGACGGCATGTGCATCTGCGGCATCACCGCGAAGCGGGGAGCCGACACGCTCGTCACCTACCAGATGCGAGGCACGGCCGGCGGCGCGCTGTTGGGGTTGGCCGGCGGCGTCTTCTTCTTCGTGAAGCGCCGCAAGGGCGGCTCGCCCACCCCTCCAGCAGGCGCGACGCCCGCCTGACCGATACACTGTGCTGCTGGTGGAGGCCGCATGACCCTCGATGGGTGGATGAAGTTTCGAGACTGGCTCTCTGACGAGTTCCTCGGCGGGCCGAAGGTGCTCAAGGCGGCCTGGGTCATCAACGCGCAGAAGGGCGGCACGCTCCTCTTCGTACTGGGCCTCATGGCAGCCTTCGACTGCTGGACGCCGACCGCGTGGACCTACGCGGCGCTCCACGGCAGCTACGGGTTGTGCTGGCTGCTGAAGGACACGCTTTTCCCGGACCCGAACTGGGAAAAGCGCGTCACCTTCGGCGGCGCGGTGATGATGTGGGTCGGCGCGCTGGGCCTGTACTGGCTGGCCCCGGTGCTCATCGTCACGCAGCGCATCGAAGCACCGCTGTGGCTGCTGGCGGCGGCGACGCTCGCGTACGTGCTGGGGGTGGTGGTCATGATGGGCAGCGACGCCCAGAAGTACTTCGTGCTCAAGGCGCGCCGGGGCCTCATCACCGACGGCTTCTTCGCGCGGGTGCGCCACCCCAACTACCTGGGCGAGATGCTCCTCTATGGGTCCTTCGCGGCGCTGTCGCTCCACTGGGCGCCGTGGCTGGTGCTGGCGTGGGTGTGGCTGGGCGTCTTCGTGCCCAACATGACGCGCAAGGAGCGCAGCATGTCGCGCTACCCCGAGTGGGCGGCCTACGTGGCGCGCTCGGGCTTCCTGCTGCCGCGCTTGGGTTCGAGGGAGTCGACCGCAGGCAGTCCTTCCGCGCCGCCGCGCACGAACCCGTAGCCTCTCGCCGTGCGCAGGGACGTCGCGAGTGCGTGGGCGCGTCCGCCGCTGCGCTCGAGAGCAGCCCAGCTCGAGGCACACCTCCACCGGTTTCCCAGCGCGTCCGGCGTGACGTCATCCCTCCGGAGGGCGCCAGACGACGGCGTCGTCGCGACCAGGTGCCCTGGGAAGCGATGCCGCCACCGACGGGGCGCGCCGCAGTCCGGAGCCCTCCCGAGGCACCACGCCCAGCCGGACTGCCGTCAGAGTCGCTCGAGGTACGCTACGAGCGCGTCGAGTTGCGACGGCGAGAGGGCCGCCGTGTCGCCATGGGTCGCGCCGCCGCAGGCCGCGTCGAACCGCTGCCGCAGCGTCTGGGCGCACCCGTCACTCATCCACGGACCGCGTCGCGAGAGACCCTGCAGAGACGGCACCTGGGTGGGGCCTGCCTTGCCGATGTCGACGCTGGCCGATGAGCTCAGCGTGCGGCCCGCATGACACGCGGCGCAGCCCGCCATGACGAACACCCGCCGGCCCTCGGAGCTGCCGGCCGGTCGGCTCAGCGGCTGGGGCGCGGGCAGGCCGTCGAGAAACCGGCCCAGGCTGGCCACCGCGTCGGCGTCGGGCATCACCCCCCCCATCCGGGAGACGAAGGTGTCCTGCATCACGTCGCTGAGGTCGGCGTGCTCGCCCCTCCAGTGGAAGGGCGCGTGCGCCAACAGCCCACCCGAGAGGGCCTGGGTACGGTGGGCGATGCGGTTGACCGTCCAGGTGTGGCCGTCGTCATGGCCTTCGGGGTGACACGACGCGCAGGCGATGGACCCAGTGGACAGATGGAAGAGCCGGTGACCGCGGCTGTCGGCGGTCGGCCCCGGGAGCGCGATGCGAGCGACCTCGTTGCCTGACGGCCCTCGCATCACGAGGACCTGAGGCGAGCGGAAGTGCACGAGGAGCTCTCCGGAAGGCAGGTACGCCACGCCCACCGGGTGCTCGAGGAGCGGCCGTTGGTCGAGGAGCGCCGCAGGGCTGTTGGTCGGGCCACACGTCGGGTCCGCGACGGGAGGGGCCGCGAGGGAGACCCTCGTCACCTGGTGGCTCGAGGCGTGCGCGATGGCCAGGGTCGTTCCGTCCGGCGACAGCGCGGCGTCGACCGGCAACACGCCGGGCACCTCGAACGACTCGAGGCCGCCCGAGGGAAGGAATCGGGTGACGGCGGTGCGCATGACCGACTGCTCGCACTGCGGCGGTGTCGGCGGCGTCATCGGCGGAGGCGCCATCATCTCCGGCGGCGGAGGCCGCGGTGGTTGGCCGTACCCTGAGGTCGCGGGCACGATGACTCCACCTGGCGTGACGAGGGTGGGCTCTCCCTGGCGCTCGTGCTGGTGCACCATCACCACCTCGCCGTCGGGCCGGGCGAACGTTCGCCACGCCACCCGCGGCACGAAGACGACGGGCGTCGTGCTGGCGGGAAAAGCGCGCACCGGTGGCGGGACGACCTGGCCCGACGTGGCGACGTCCACCAGCGCCGCCTCGCGGAAGGCGGAGACGTAGAGGCGGCCCCGGGCCTCGAAGACGTCGCGCGCTTCCCGTTCCAGCACGCGCAGCACCGTCGCCTCTGAGCCCTGGAGGCGAACGACTTCGCCGGTCGCGCACGCCACGAGCAGGCCCGTGTCGGTGCGGGTGATGCCACGAGGCTCATTGCAGACGGAGATCGGCGTCGACACCGCTCCGGTCGACATGGCCACCCGCACGACCTGCCCCGTCTTGCGCAGCGTCACCGCGAAGTGGCCGGCGCCGTCGTCGACCGCGCGACCGGGCTGGCTGCCAGGCGGGAGCAGGACCGCTCGGGTGCTCGCCCGGTCGACGTTGACGAGCCACAGCAGGTCGCCGTCGGGGTTGCTGACGGCGACCGTGGTTCCATCGCTCGCCACCGCCACCGTGCCGCCAAACAGCGGTGCCGGCTGACGCGCGGCGACCGCCCCGCCCTCACCGCCGCCCGCAGGCAAGGATGCCGGCGACTCAGGCGCACACCCCACGACAAGTACCGCCGCGCAGACCACGAGGCGCATTTGAAGAGTCTCCCGAACGACAGGTGGGACATGAGGAGAGCCGACAGGCCCTGTTGCTTCTGAGACTCGGCGCTATGATTTCGGGCCATATGGCAGCGAAGAAGGGTCCTCCAGCCAAACGTCCGGTCTTCACCCGCGATGAGATGTCGACCGGGAAAGGCTCGCGGCTGCGGAGCAAGGTGTCGACGGTCATCAACGCCCCCGGCACCGGGAGCTTCCCGGTGCTCAAGGTGAACCCGGTCGCGCCGCCCAACCAGACCGCCGTTCGAGACGAGATCCGGTACCGGGAGCGCCAGGCGACCGCGGCCATCGCCGGGCCGGTCCTCGCCAAACAAAAGCCCGCCCTGGCCGATACCTTCGCGAAGCAGAAGATGAAGGAAGCCGAGGCGAACCTTCCCGACTGGGACGTCGACGACGAGATCTACCCCGACGACGAGGTGGCCCCGGAGTACGACCCCGACCGCACCGACCCTGGCAGCGAAGGTCCCTGACCCTCCGATTTCGCTGAAAATCCAACACCCTGCGTCCCTCTTGCGCCGGGTGGCGTTTTTCCCTACCTGCACCGACAACGTCGGCAGCACCTCGGGAGGAGCGTTCACATGCGGTCATTCATCTCGGTCGTCGCGCTGGTGGCAGTGGGCTGTGGCACTGGAGCCGTCGTCATCGACGAGGACGGCGAGGAGCAGCTCGAGGTGTCGGAGGGCCCGCTGCTGGGCGCCGATGGCAAGGACGCGGCGGATCGCAGCTGCAACGTGGTGCTGCGGTCGCTGGCGCGGGTGCCGAACGGCCCGGGCTTCACCACGCGCTGCACGACGACGGGTGGCTGCCAGGTGGTGTGGGCGGGCGTGGTGGACGTGTCAGCCAGGGCCGTCGCCGAGGGCGCACGGCCCGGCGTGCTGTGGAAGAACCAGGACGCGCGGAGCTGGTCGTCCCTCACCGCGCGACGCACCACGGGCGCGCCTGCGGGCTTCGTGCGCTTCTCCTTCCGGCTCGACCGGAACACGATGAGCGATGGCATGTCGGCGACGGCGCTCTCTCGCGCGCGCGTCGACGTGGCGCCCTTCATCCGCATGCCCACCGGCGCGCGGCTCTTCGACAAGCAGCGCTCGCTGGGTGATTTCGACAACCACACGTTGTCGCAGGCGGGCCGTTGGGCCATCGCCGACGACGCGACGGTGTGCGCGCCGCCTCCGCCGCCCGCGGCCCTCGACTTCTCCGCGGGCTTTCAGCAGGTCCAGAAAGGCGCCCTCGTGGCTGGCGGACGCGGCGTCATCAGCTTCGCGCTCGAGCGCCTCACCACCTGCCGGGGCACGCACAACGGGCACCCCGCGTGGGACGTGACGGCCTTCGTGCGCTTCTCGCCGGGCGGTGACGTCGTCAGCGGCTCGGTGCGCGGCTTCAACTCGCCGACGGGCACGCCCACCACCTCGAGCGCGGTGTCGGTGCCGTTCGAGTTCGCGATTCCCCGCACGGCGCGCTCGGCCGAGGTGTGGTTCAAGAACTTCACCGGCGCGGGCTCGACCTGCGAGGCGTGGGACTCGAACCTGGGCGCCAATTACCGCTTCGACGTCGAACCTTTGGCCTTCGCGCCGGTGCAGTGGGTCGGTCGGCCCGGGTACTCCTCCTCGCGCCTGTGCGCGCGCACCGAGGGCCCGCTCGAGACGCTCACCCTCGACAGCTACCTGCAGCAGCGCGCGTGTGTCTGGTACGAGGCCGATGTCTACGTGCCGGGCCTCACCGATGGCGTCGGCGGGCTCAAGCCGCACGCGGTGTTCGCCGAGGCCGTGCTGGTGCTCGACGGCGTCGCTCAACCTGCGCAGGCGCTCTCGTTCACGGGCCGGGTCGGCAACGACTACCGCTACCGGTTCGAGTTGCCCAAGTCGGGGCTGTACTACGGGCCGAAGTGGACGACGCTCGAGGCGACGCTGCGCTTCTCGACCGATGGCCGTACGTGGGTGTCTGACAGCGTGCGCCGAGTGCTGCGCGACGCCTCGTTCTGCAACCCGGCCTGGGGCAGCTGCAGCCTCTAGCGGGGCTTCGAGCAGCTGTTGTGTTCGGGCGGCCGGCCCGAGAACGCCTCAGACCGCGTCGGTGCGGGCGAAGGCGAGGAACACGTCTTCGAGTGACAGCCGCGCCTCGGCGACGCCCTCGGGCCACACGGCCGCGGCCCAGGTTTCAGGGTTCGCGCGCCACACGTCACCTCGGACCCGCGAAAAGCCGGGCGGCGGTTCGAAGCCCAGCTCGACCGGGATGAGCAGCCGTCGCACCGAGTCGAGCAGCGACGGCACCTCGCCCTCGATGCGCATCTTGCCCGCCTGGATGATGCCGACGCGGTGGGCGACGAGCTGCACCTCATCGACCAGGTGTGACGAGAGAAACGCCGTGCACCCGCGCTCCTTCACGATGGCCGAGACGAGGTCGTTGAACTCGCGGCGCGCGACCGGGTCGAGGCCCGTGGTGGGCTCGTCGAGGAGCAGCAGGTCGGGCCGCGGCGCCAGCGCCAACGCCAGGCCCAGCTTGGTGCGCGTGCCACCCGACAGCTCCATCGACTTCTTCGCCAGCGGCACGTCGAGCACCTTCGCCAGGCGCTCGAACTCGGGCTGGTCCCACGAGGGGTAGAACCCGGCGACGAAGCGGCCCAGCTCCGCGCCGGTCATCCACGGGTAGAAGTGTTGCTCCTGCGAGACCGAGCCGATGCGTCGCTTCACGTCGACGGGCACCTTTCGAAGCACCTGGCCGAGGAGCTCGACCGTACCGGCGTCGGCGCGCAGCACGCCGGTGAGGATGCGCAGCGTCGTCGTCTTGCCAGCACCGTTACGGCCGAGGAAGCCGTAGATCTCTCCCTGGCGCACCGAGAGCGTCAGCCCGTCGAGCGCCACCGCCTTGCCGAAGCGCCGCCGCACCTCGGTGAGCGCGAGCGCGTTGGTCATGGCTGCGACGCCTCGAGCCCGAGCCCGTCGATGACCGCGATGGGCCCGTCGCACGTCTGCTCGTGACAGGCGCGGCAGGCCGCGACGACGCCGGTGTACGCGTCGCGGCTCGAGGGCGCGGCGTCGAGCGCACGCACCTTCGCGAGGTAGGTCTGCGCCATCGCGTCGTAGGCCGCGTTGCGGTCGTTCGGGTCGGTCGGCCACGCGCAGCGCAGCTTCCGATGGGTCGCGTGCAGGGGCGCGACGGAGCCTCCATCCAGCAGCACCGCGCGCGCGGACTTCAGGTCGTCGGCCATGCGACGCATGTGCGTGGCGAGCTCGCTGGCACCGTTGGGGTTGCGCTCCGAGGCGATGAGGTGGCCTGGGCTCCCGGGAACGCCGGGGACGAGCGGCGTGGCGAGCGTGCAGTCGTCGACGAGACGCGCAGCCGAGATGCCTGCGTCAGCCGGTGACGCTTTCGGACAGCCGGCTGACACCAGCGCGAGGAGGACGAGCGAGAGTCGCACCATGCCCTCGTTCGTACCGCGACTCGACCGCAGCGTCCTTCACTGTGACGCGGTGAACGAGGACGAGGACGGCATCGCGGCGTGAGCGGCCAGCGGGACGGTGAGGGCGAAAGGGAGGCGCGCGCAGAGGCGACGGCGCGGGACCACCTCGTCTGTGGGACCCGAACTGGCGTAGCGTGCGTGCATGCCCGACGCGTTGAAGATCTTCATCGTCTCGTTG
>JBILEB010000077.1:0-31352 GCA_044352295.1 Myxococcaceae bacterium | reverse complement strand
ACGCAACTCCCCGCGCAACAGACCGAGCCAGCGGCGCACGACGCCGAGGTCGTGCATGTCGCGCAGGCCCCGCTCACGCAGCGCCCTTCACAGCACGACTGGCCGCTTCCGCACTCCGCGCTCGTGGTACACGAGCGGCAGCCCGTCGAACCACAGACCTGACCTGCCTCGCAGCCGGAACTGCAGTCAAAAGCGGCCGGGGCGTTCTGCTGAGCGCACCCGACAGCAAAGATTGCAAACAAGCTCACCTGGACGACCATCGTGACGACGCATCTGGTCATCCAGCAGAGCGGTGAGGTTCCGGGGGACGATGGAACTCGTCCCTGACAGGTGTGTGGCACGAGGCACTCCCCGGGGAGTTTGCGCTAGAGGAAGAAACAGGCCTGCACGACGTTCCCCGCCACGGCAGGGAGAGCGCCCGCGACGCCACCAGCCTGGCAGGCGGTGCCGGCGACGTTCCCTGCGCCGTTGAAGTTGTTGTCGTTCTGCACCGACGACACGTAGTCGATGGCCATGGTGTTGTTGGGGAACTGGATCTGCAGCCGAATGATGTTGGACTGCTGCGTCCCGCGCGCCAGTTGGCCGATGAAGACCCCTTGGACGGCGATGGCGTCGGGGCTCCCGGGGTCACCGGAAACGGTCCAGGTGCCGCCTGCGGGCACGGGTGGCAAGAGGCCTCGTTCAGAAAAGATGTTCAGTTGGTTCGCGGCGGTGGGCCGGAACGCGCCGCCGCTGGTCCCGGCGAACGTCGAGGCGGCCTTTCGGGCAGTGTTCGACGCGTCGACAGCCTTCGTCACCCGAGCGGCGGAAATGAAGCCTCGCCCGAAGATGACAACGGCCGCGAGCACCGCGATGACTGCGATCACAATGCCGAGCTCGACGAGGCTGAAGCCCCGACGCATCCGGCGACGAAGACCACCACTGCGCGAACGACGACCAACGATTGTCTGGACCATTCATTCCTCCGGGGAGCGGGGCACTGCAAAAAGCCAGTCGGGTTGTAGAAAGCTTACCGTGTGTTCGGGAATCCGGGTGAACAGAAAAAACCCACGGGAAAACCCTGACCCACGGCGCACAGCATTCCGCTCTCGGCTGCTTCCGCAGCTGAAGAACTCACGGACTCACGTCGTCCTCGCGGCCGACGATGACGCCTGACCGCCAAGCCGCTACTAAGAAGACCGGTGATGAGCCGTGGCAACGACACGCTCGAGCACCTCTGGTTGAAGCTGGGTCTCGATTCACTGCCGGCTGACGCCAGCACGCCGGTCGAGCTCGAGTCGACGCGTACGCGCGACTGGGAAGACGCCACGCTCAAGCACGACGTTCGCGCGCCGCCGTCTGAGCGCGATGACCTGCCGCGCATTTCGCTGACGCCCCCAGCGGTGGCAGCCGACGCGGCGGCGCGGCACGACCTGCGCGTGACGGGTCTGTTGGGCGAAGGCGGCATGGGCCGCGTGTTGCTGGCGCGGCAGGATTCACTGGGCCGCGACGTGGCGGTGAAGGTGCCGCGCACCAACGCGTCGCGCGGGACGATCAACGCGTTGCTCCATGAGGCCCGCATCACCGGCGCGCTCGAGCACCCGGGCGTGATTCCTGTCTATTCGCTGGCGACCGATTCCGAGGGCTTGCCAGCGCTGGTGATGAAGCGCGTCGACGGCGTGAGCTGGAGCATGCTGCTGCGCCACGCTGAAGACCCGGCGTGGGGGCGGCTGGCGGCTGGCGGCGCCGACCGGCTCGAGGTGCACGTCGACATCCTGCGACAGGTCTGCAACGCCATCACCTTCGCGCACAAGCGCGGCATCCTGCACCGCGACATCAAGCCGGCGAACATTCTCATCGGAGAGTTCGGCGAGGTGGACGTGGCCGACTGGGGCGTGGCGACGCGCAAGGTCGAGCCCGACGAGGTGCGGCGCGCGAGCCTCGTGGGCACCCCCGTCTACATGGCGCCCGAGATGGTCACGGGCGACGACGCGCTGATGGACGAGCGCACCGATGTCTTCCTCCTGGGCGCCACGCTGTACGAGGTGCTGACGGGGCAGCCGCCGTGGCGCGGCACCGAGCTGCAAGAGGTGCTCAAGGCTGCGTGGGTCTGCCGCGCCACGCCGCCGGGTCAAGGCGTGCCGGCCGAGCTGACGGCCATCTGCGGTCGCGCCATGGCGCTGGAGCCCGAGCGTCGCTTCCAGACAGCGCTCGAGTTTCGAGATGCGCTGACGGGCTTTCTTCGCCACCGCGGCTCGGTGCAGCTGGCGCGCGCGACGTCCGAGCGCCTGCAGACGCTGATGGCGTCGTTGCAGTCGACCGACCGGTCGCAGGTGTACCCGCTGCTCAGCGAGTGCCGCTTCGGCTTCACGCAGGCGCTGCGTGAATGGCCCGAGAATGAGGAAGCGCGGCAAGGCCTGCGACGCTGTCTTGAGGCCACCGCGCAGTACGAGTTGTCACAGGGCAACCTCGAGGCCGCGCGCGCGCTCATCAGCGAGCTGGGCACGCCATCGACCGAACTGCGCGAGGCGCTCATGCGGCTCGAGACCGAACTGCGCGCGCGCAGCCAGCGGCAGGCGCGCATCGAGCACCTGAGCCAGGAGATGGACCCTTCGGTCGCGAGCCGCCAGCGCGTGGGGCTCTTCGTCGCCATGACGGCGGTGGTGGTCAGCGTGGTGGTGCTCCCCTTCCTGGTTCCGGCGCTCGGAGCGTGGCTCCTGACGCTGGGCACCTGGCGTGTTTCGCTGCTGCTGAGCGTCGTGCTGACGACCTACCTCGCGCTGCTGTTCATCGGACGCCGGGCGCTGCTCTCGACGCGCCTCAACCGACGGTTGGCCGGCATCGTGGGCGTCGCGGTGGCGGTCTCGCTGGCGCACCGGCTGTTGGCGGCGGGGCTGGGCCTGAGCGTGCGCGACCTGATTCTCACCAACTACCTGGTGGCCATCGGCGTTTGCCTGACCGGCGGGCTGACGCTGCACTGGGGCTTCTACTGGTCTGCTGGTGCGTTGGCGGCTGGCGCCGCGTTCAGCTGGTTCATGCCGGGCATGGAACCGACGGTGCTTGGGCTGGCGTCGGTGATTGCGTTCGTATTCGCCATGGCGTCGTGGCGAGGGTGGCGAGGCGAATTCAGCATCAACACACCTGACGCTTGAGGGCGGGTGCTGTGGTGGCCGCCGCCGCATTCACGCCATTCACGCCACCCGCAAGACGGCTGAGGAGCGCCTGCTCCAGCTCGGCCATCAACTCCCCTCGCGAATCATCCTCCCACCCACCACGGCCCAGCCCTCGCTGCCTCTGGCTGATTGACGGAGAGCGGCAAGCAGCGTCCGTGAGGCACTCGTCTGTCCAGGGGCCCCCAGGACCGGGAGTTCCGCCTTTGGAAGCCGTACCGCACGTCTCCACAGCGCTGGTATGCACTGGCTTTTCGCTTCACCCGCTGCGGTACCGAGTCGCACACGCGCGGCCTGAGGTACTCGAGCAAGAGCGGAAGGGGTCGCCAGCGCAACCTCAACGCCTCACTTGCAGCTGGACTTGAAGCACGCGATGCAGCCGTCGACCTCGTCGCCGAGCTGGCAGGCGCGCACCACGTCGTCGCAGAGCTCTGCCTCCGGGGTGCCGCTCAGCAGGCGCACGCCTCCGCGCAGCACGCAGCCCTCCGAGATGCCCGCCTTGCACGAGACCCCGAGCGCGGTCTTGGCCGCATCGACGAGCTGCGCCCTCTCCTCCGGGGTGAAGCGCGAATCGAGGATGTCGGCGGAGAGGCAGTAGCCCAGCTGGTAGCAGGCGACCGGGTCGGCGGCCTCGCAGGCGCGGCGGAGCGCGCCGCGCTCGCTGCACGGCCGGGACGCAGGCTTCGGAAGGCGCGTCGCGGCGATGGAGGGCACCGTCGAGCAGAGCGGCGGAGGCCGCACCGGGCTGGGTTCGGGCTCCGGGGTGTGCGCGCAGGCAGCGAGGAACACCGAGAGCAGGGTGAGAGGGCGGTTCATCGGTTGATGATCTCCTGGGTGCGCACGTCGAGGGCCTTTCGCTGGGCCGCCGTGAGCGCGGGGCAGGGCTGCTTGCGCGCAGCGACGCACTCCGCGGCCTCTGCGGTCCAGCCGGCGCGGCACTGGGTGTCGGCCGCCTCGAAGAACTCGGACTGCTGGACGCCGTCGAGCTGGCCCTTGCCCGCGGCGAAGGTGTCGTCAGCGTAGGCCTGGGCGGCGCGCCGGCATCGGTCGGCGTGCAGGGCGACGTCGACATCACCCTCGGGCACCGCCGTGCCGAGCAGGTCCCAGCTCTCGAGCGAGGTGCTCGTGCAGCCGATCGCGACGACCTTGCCGTCCCTGCCGCGCACGTTGACGCCGCCGCCGGCGTCCTTCCCGTCCTGCGTAGAGACCTCGTAAGCCACGCCGCCCTGCGCGAAGGAGAGCGCGGTCGAGGTGCCGTGGAGGAGCGTGCGGCGCAGGAGGCGGAAGCGCTCGAGGCTGCCGTCGCGCTCCCTGGGGTAGACGAGCTCGGGCTTGCCTGGCGGACCGAAGCGGTACTGGAGCCACTCGAGCGCGCCGGTCGCCGGGCCCGCGCAGACGGTGAGGGCCTTTTTCTTCACGCTGCAGGTCATCACGAGGCGCTCACCCGGAGCGCAGGGGGGCTGCTGGGCGAGCGCGAGGGAGAGGAGCAGAGGGCTGAGCATCGGGGCGGAGGCTGTACCGGGGCGGCGCGCCACGCATCTCAGCGCAGCCTCACCCATGTCAAGGTTGGTGTGCGCGCGCGTGGTCGCGCGGGTAGAGCACGAGCTCGAGGGGGGCCGTTACGGTGCGCGGTGACAAGGTCGCGGCGCAGCCCCGCGTCACCGCGCCGTCAGCGCAGTTGGCCCGTCGGCATGGCGGTGCAGGCCTACCTCACCTCGTCGGGAGACCGACCGTCGAGCTCGCAGGCCGCCATGCCCTTGTCGAACATCGAGTTTGCGCTCACGTGGGACCCATTCCGGTCCGCCTCCAGCACGGGCATCGCCACCCACTCGATGAGCGCCGCCTGCAGCGGCTGCGCAGCCTCCTTGGTCAGGTTCGGCTCGCGGAGGAAGCCGTGCATCAACCGCTCGATCTTCGCTTCGGGGCTCGCTGCGGTGTCAGCGGGGGCCGACGCGGCGGCCTGCGCCGAGATCACTTCGAGCGCCTTCGCCGCGAGCAGCCCGCCCGCGTCCTTGAGGTGCCTGGCTTTGTGGACCTCGGGGGGGAGGAAGTGGCCGTGCTCCGCGGAAATGCGGAGCTTCGGCTGAGCGTCGTGTACGAGGTAGCGATCTGTCGTCTCGAGCTTGAACTTCACCGCCGGCAGCGCCCGCCCCGACCCGTCCGACCAGACGGCCCGCACCGAAGAGGAGGCCGTGCGAACGTGCTCGTCGGCGCTGAAGTCGTTCCCCCGGGAGGTCAGCGTCACCAGACCTTCCACTTCCTCGAAGGTGACAGGCCCGTCCACGAAGAGAGTGAGGGTCGGCACACCTGGCGCCGGGGGGGTCAGGGCCAGCGCGCGCTCCCTGGCCTTGAGCCGCTTGTCGAACTCCGGGCGCATCTCCGCGGGCACCGAAGCGTCCAACACCACGTGCGCCCTCAGGCGGGCGCGCTCGCGCACCTGGGGGAACAGCACCTTCGCCTCCGCCTGCAAGCGCTCGAGCGAGACCGTCGTCGGGGCCCTGCGGAAGAAGAGCAGCACCGCGAGGCGCGCTCCGGGGTGGGACGACGCGAACACCGCGCTCCGCTCCATCGACGAGTCGAAGAGGCGCTTGAACTCGACCCAGTACTTGTAGCGGGGGTCCTTCTCCAGCTCCTCCATGCTCCGCTGTGGTTTCGCGGGAGTCGTGGCTGGGGGCGTCGGCGCGACGGGCTTCGCGGCGGAGACCGGCGCCGGCTTCGCGTCGAGCCCTTCACGGACTGCGGCCTTCATCAAGGTGCAGCCCAGGAGGGCGAGGAGCACGGGGAGCAGCAAGACTCGGACGGACGCTGAAGAGGCGGTCATGGGTCGACTTGAAAGACAACCACCTCATGATCGCGCCGACAAGGAATGAGGGCAGGTGGCGGGACGGGAGCTCTCGTTCGCGGCGAGTTCCCTTTGGGGCGGCGCTGAACGTCTACGGCTACGACTCGTGGACCGTCGAGGGACAGACCGACGACCTGGAACTGCGCGTGGCCGAGGCGATCAAGAGTGGCAAGGCCGGCGTGCGCTCCTGTGCCCTTCCCACTGACTTCCGGTACACCGACGACTTCATTTCCGGTGGTGCTCAGCAGGGAGATCTGGTGGGGGTGCGTCGACGCCGAGCTCGCGCCCGCGGCGGCAGCGGCCGCGCCTCCCCCCGCGCCCGCCAAGGAGTCCCCCCGGCGACGCTCCCGTAGCGCGAGCCTGAAAAGCTCCAGGCGTGGAAGGCCGGCGCCTCCCATGGCTCGCGACGTTCCCCCACGACGGGAGGCCCGCGCCGAGACGTGCGCGCCGCGGTACAAGGTACGGAGGGAGCCACGACGCGCATGTCTGACATCGGCGCCATGACCGACTTCTGGGAAGACCTCAACGCGGGGGGCGAGGCGCCCGAGGTGCTGCGCGCGCATGCCGCGGCGCTCGAGCTCGAGGGCAGCCCTGGGCCGGGCCTCCTCCGCGGCGAGGGCGAGCCGCACGTGCTGATCGTCGTCTTCATCGACGCCGCAGCGATCGCCAGCGCCGTGCTGGTACCTGCGGAGCTCGTCGACGATCGGCTGCGGGCAGCGCTGGAGGCCATCGATGGGCGCACCTTCGCCGGCGGGCGCGATCTGCGCGCGGCGCAGTGGGACGCCGCCGTGCTGGTGATGGCCGCGCTCGCGGCCGAGGACGTCGCCGCGTACTGGAACCGGTGGTCCGGCCACGACGTCCGCGCGTGGAGCGACCTCGACCGGCGGACGACGCGCGTCTTCGCGCTGCGACGCGCGATGTGAGACCGGCGCGGTCGCCCGAGGCGGGCAATCGTGCTGCGCTGGCCGAGCCCGCCGCGCCCACGCCCCGTGGCGCTACGCTAAAGCCATCTTCATCCTGCTCACCGGGTTCGCCCTCGCCAGCGGCCACCTCCCCACCCACGCCCGCCTCTGGGACGGCACCGGCGCCCCCGTCCGCACCGATGTCGACGTACTTGTCGAGGATGGTCGCATCACGACGATCGGCCCGGGCCTGGTCGCACCTCCGGGCCCTCGAGGTCGTCGATGTCGCCGGCGCCACGCTGGCGGTTTACGGAGAGCGTCAAGCAGGTCCACCGTGCTCGTCCGTGAGGCACTCGTCTGTCCAGGGGGCGCCAGGACCGGGAGTTCCTCCTTCGGTCTCCCCCGGTCTCCCCGTGCGCAGCCCCGAAAACCCTTCCCGCAGACCGGCGGGCCCCCACGCCCCCTCCTCCCCGTTTCAGCTTTGTTCGACTCGTTCTTCACGAAGAGGCGAAGCACGGCGCAACCATCGCGGCTTGCTGGCCACGCTGGCCTCAGAGAAGCTCGAACCCGTGAGCCTCATCTGTGCGGACTGTGAGAAGCCGCTCGTCGCCGGAGTGTTGGTTCGAACCACGGGCCCTGTGAACTTCCATGCCTGCGCTTGCGGAGGCCTCTGGATTTCAGACGCCCAGCTCGAGCGTCTGATGGCCCATGCCGCCAAACGAGGGCCGCGCCGAGGCGCCACGCCGCGCCGATGTCCTTCATGCCGCGAGGGTCTGGCGCCCATTCAGTTGCCACGCAGCATCGCGTGCGAGGCCTGCCGTTCATGCAAGGGCGTCTGGCTCGATACTCCCGATTTCCCCCAGCTCGCGGTGAAGGGGCTCGCCGAAGCCGCGCTGGCGGCCTCGACGCCGAACAGCGCAACGCTTCGTTGTGCCGGGTGTCAGTCCCGACTGACTGAGAAGACTCGTCTCTCGACGCCGAAAGGCGACTTCTGCTCGCGGTGTGCGCCAGCCCGTTCAGGCGCGGCAACGGTGCGTCGTGCGCAGGAAGGCTCGACCCCCGCCTCTCCAGCTCCGATGAATCCGGTCGCGGCAGGACTGCTGAGTGCACTGATTGATCTGGCCTTCGACGAGCTGAGTGACGACTGATTGGTCCCACGAACCGACGTCGGCGGTGAGTCGCCACCACACGAGCCCCGTCGGAGGAGGTGCTGCACGACGTGACGCCGACGCTGGAGCCCGGTGAGAAGCTGGCGCTCGTGGGAGAGAACGGCGCAGGGAGTCGACGCTCGACGAGCCGACGGCGGCCATCGATGCGGAAGGAGAGGTGGCGCTGTTCGAGCGGCTCCGCGCTCGGCCAAACGCACCGCCATCATCAGGAGTCGACTGGGCGGGCATCGCATACGCCGGGCCCGTGTCGGGTCGGTGCGCCAGGAGCACGGTATGTTTGAGTGCGGTGTTGGCGTCGAGCAGCGCGAAGCTTTGCGCGAGGAGCGGACCCGCAGCCGCGCGGGAACCACGCACCCCGACGGTGAACGGTGGCGGTCGACGGCGCGGAGATGCAACGCAGGGGCTCACCCCATTTGCGTTTCCCCGCTCGAAGACGCGCTCTGCGGTTCCCGCCTTCGTGATGCGGTCGAATCGCGCCCCGAGCGCATGGCTTGTGCCTCGACCAACGAAGCGAGAGCCGCGCGCTTCCCGTGGCCCTCATGCGGGGCGACAATCGACGCTCGCTCATCGGCTGAGGTCAACAGTGCACCGCATCGTCGTGATGGTGTTGGGGTCGTTCCTCGTCGCGTGCGGTGCGGTCCTTCCGCCCGCGACCCAGCAACGAGATGCATCGATTGATGCCGACGCCGGGCTGGACGCGGGGACGACCGTCGTCGGAGATTCAGGAGCACCGAGTGATGCCGGTGCGGCGTCTGTCTTCGATGCCGGGTTCGATTCCGGCCTCGCGGCTGCTGACGCGGGAGCGGCCAACCCGCTTCGGCTCCAGGTCCGCGACCTCGAGTGGGCATTCGCTCCAATCCCCGAGTCGCGATGCGCCAACGCGTCGGTGACGGGCATCGGCGTCAACGTGAACCCGGCCTCGGACGAGCTGCTGGTCTACTTCGTCGGTGGCGGGGCCTGCTGGAATCTGGCGACCTGCGGCGTGGGGACCTCGGCGAACCTTCGACGAGGGTACGGGGCCGCCGACTTCGCGGCTGACGGGATTCGCCGCTGGTCGATGTTCTCGCGCCAGGAGCCCCGGAATCCCTTCCGCACCATGAGCCACGTCGTGGTGCCCTACTGCACAGCCGACGTCCACGCGGGCACCCGGGTGACGACGTACGATGGCGTCGTCACCGTGACCCATCACGGCGCACGCAACGTGGACGCGATGCTCCCGCGACTGGTGGCCACGTTTCCGCAGGTTCGCCGCATCGTGCTGGTGGGCTCGAGCGCGGGCGGCTTCGGCGCGCAGCTGAACTTCCCGAAGTTCGTCGCGTCGTTTCCGAACGTCACCGTCGACGTGATCGCCGACAGCGCCCAGCTGGTGAACCCGTCGGGGACGCTCGTGACCGAGTGGAGCGCCGCGTGGGGCCTCGCCGTGCCAGCCTCATGCATCGGGTGCGCGACGGACTTCCCGCGCTACCTCGAGCACCTGCTGGCGACCTCACCGTCGTCTCGATTTGCGCTGCTGGCGTCGATGCGCGACTCGACGCTCACGCCGTTCTTCAACTACGGCCTCAACGTTCAAGCCTTCAACGACGCCACCGCGAGTGTGCTGGACCGCTACGACCGCTCGTCGAATGGTACCTACTTCGCGCGACCGGGCCTTCGACACACCTACCTCGAGTTCGTCACGCAGATCTCCAGCGGAGAAGACGCCACGACCTTCGACTGGGTGTCTGGCTTCCTGGTGGGTGTGACCGATCGTCGTCGTCCGTGACGTGCACTCAGGGCAGCGTCCGGCCCTTCCGCCCGAACTTCACCCGGGTCGCCCACAGTGAGTCGATCTGCCGAGCCGCGTCCTTCACCGGGTCGAGCCCAAGCGCGTCGGCGACGAGCACCGCGCCCTGATGACAGACGCCGTTGGTCGAGTAGGCGCCGGGCTGCTTCGTGTACATCGCGTCGATGGCCGCGCGCACCTTGCCAGGCGTGGTGACCGCGAGACCTTCGACCTGACGCGTGTCGTAGCGATGGCCACCCACCTCGGCGTAGTCGGGAACCTTCGTGTACATGCCCGAGCCCGCGGTGCCGTAGTTGAGGCGGCCGAGGAAGAGGGGGTTGTCGCTCGAACGCAGAAACGCCGAACCCTCGCTCTTCGCGCCCTGTGACTGCACCCACTCGGTGAGCTTCTTCTCGTCGAGCATTCCCGGCTGCGCGGTCTTCGAGGCGCCACGCTGCAGCAGGCCATTCGCGTCGGGCTTCCAGGTTTCACCGGCAGCCTTCGGAACGAGGAAGAACTGCCACTCAGCGTGCTCGACAGGGCTCATGCCGGCGACGTTCACGATGTCGGCCGTGACGAGCTTCGCGACGACTTCGCCCTTCAGGCCCCTGGCTGCGAGGAACTTCTGCGCTTCATCGAGCCGCTCGTCGAAGTGCGCCTTCGCCTCGCCCTTGTCCTTCAAATAGGCCGTCTTGTCGGCGTTCGTGGTCGGGCTGGCGTTGTCCATGCCGACTCGGAACAAGCCACGCTCTGCCGCCACCTGCTGGGCCTGCTTCATCGCCTGGCCTGCCGCGGCGCGCGCTCCACGCACGAGCGAGGCCGGCTTCCAGCCACCAGCCTTCTGGGTCGTCTCGGGACTCGTCGCGACCCTCGGCTTGGCTTCGTTCTTGGCCCCGGCCGGAACAGCCGTAGGAGTCGTTCGAGTCGTTCGAGTCGTTCGCATAATTCCATTGTCGCTGGGAAAAGCGGTGGGGTCCACGGGAGGATTTGTCAGGGATCCTGCCGTTTTGACCTTCGCCCAACACCACCGAGACTTCCAACCACCTGATCACGACCACTTGTCCTCGCTGGGCGCCCCTTCTTGACGAGCGACCATGAGCGCTACGGCGCCGCAGCCAACGCCTTCGCGACGTCGTTTTTCTGATCCCAGACGAGCGACTGCATGTCGCTGGGCCACTTCACGTCGCTGGGCCTGGCGATGGTCAACGGCCTCCCGGTGCGTTGGGCCTTTTGAGACGCGGCGAACAACGCAGGGAGGTCGCCAGCGGGCAGCCCGTTGAGCTCACTCGTGCGCTTGAGCAGCTCGGTGAGGAACATGATGTTGTGGTTCTCGAAGTTGTTCTTCCCGGCGAAGAGCTGGTCGAACACGAGGTACTGCGTTTTGGCGTTCGCGGGCACGTTGTCGGGCCGCGTGCCGTTGTTGGGCACCGGGTCTCCCTTCATGTAGACGTGAAGGTAGTTGGGGCCCTTCGGGTAGCTGCCGTACGCGTTGCCGAACGTGATGACGTTGAGCGCCGCTCCAGCCTTCTTCTCGAACGAGGCAGCCGCACGTGCCCGGTCTGCCGCCGAACCCGACGCAGCGTGCTTCTTGACGTACGCGTCCTTCGCCGCGCCGACCGCCTGGCCCACGAGAATCGACCCCTGGCTCTCGCCGCCAAAGTACGCCGGCTTTCCCGTCTCGACCGCGTCGAGCATCGCGACCGAGAGGTTCTTCACCGAGGCCTCCGAGGCGAGGTTCTTGTTCAGCAGGACGTTCGAGAGGCCCTCGGCTGCGCGGTTGAGTTGGCTGAGGAAACCATTCTGGCCAGCGCCCTCTTTCACGAAGGACGCGTTGTGCACGATGGCGAGGGGCAGGCCGAGCCGGTCGGCGTGCCGTTTGGCGCGCTTCGAGCCCTCCTCCATCCACTGGTTGGCGCCCTCGGTGAAGACGAGCGGGGCCCGGCCTTCTGCGCCTCGCGGGGTGTACACGGCACCTCGAAGCGTCTCGAGGCTGAAGGCAGACGCGGTGCCAGTTCGCACGTCGACCACCTGACCGTCGTGCTTGAAGTCAGGGTTCACCGCCGAGAGATCCAACCGCGGGCGCAGGAGCGACTTCGGCCCCCACACGCGAGGCGTCGTCTCGACGTTCCGGGACGCGGGAGTGACAGGCTTCGCCTCGGTCACCGGACTGGTCCTGGCCGTCGCAGCAGCTCGGGTCGTTCGCATGGCGAAGTATCGAAAAGAGCAAGGGCGCTCGCCACCGGCGATTGTGTCAGGACTTCTGCTGTTTTGGTCGGCGCCCAAAGAACCATCAGACCGGGGGGGGACGGACAGGTCAGGCGACACGACCTGTTGCTTGCGTCGAGGGCACAGGGTTGTGCAGCGACCATGCGCCGGCGAGGTGCTTCATGTCCCACCGCGCCGAGGGCACGAGCGCCCGGTGAGGCGGAGCACTGCTCTCGCCTCGACGCGCGCCCCGGCATCACGCACGTCATCGGCGATTAGGTCCGGGTGAGGCCCGCCGAGTTCGTGACCGGCCGCGCCTGGATGGGGAACTCTCACTGAGACGTGTTGAACGGGCGACTCACGACGCAGCGGCCTGCTGTCGCCAATGCAAAGCCAGACATCGGTGACGAGAGAAGATGAATCGTCGTCGCGCTCGAACCTCGCGCGGTGGATGAGATTCCGCGACGGCGCTCTGGACTCTTCCATCGGGCTTGCCGAGCCGCGAGCACTGCGCGCGTGAGTGTCGCGTTGCCTCAGACTGAGGCCATGGACGGGTGGGCCTTCGCCGGCCGGGCTCACGGCTTCTCGAAGGGCGGCGGCGCGTCGCCGGGCTGCACCACCCACTGCCCGCGGCCGAAGCCGACGCCCGACGGCACCAACCAGGCTCGCGGGAAGACGAGCGTCCGCCCGCCGGCCGAGGCCTCGAGGTTCTCCCCGACGGCGGCGAGCACGGTGCCCGCGGCTTGCGGGGTGAAGCGCCACACGGCCCGGCCCTCGGTGCGCACGCCCGACACCACCCACGGGGCCCACCAGTCGGCCAGGGCCGTCTGCAGCGATGTTCGCCCCTGGCAGCCCAACACGCGGTTCACCTCGGCGAGCGTCGTCTCGAAGAGGCGGTCAGCGGTCTCGACGTCGGCTGGGCTGACCCACTCGGGCGGAGGGGCGGGCACGCCGCCATCGCCAGTCCCGCCGTCCGGGGGCGGTGGCGCGGGCCTGCACTTGCCGTTCGACGCCCGCGTGAAGCCCAGGTTGCAGACGCAGCCCGCGGGCGTGCAGACGCCCTTCGAGGGAGACATCGTGAAGTCGCCGTCGCAGCTCGCGGCGTTGCCGACGGTGCAGGCGGCCTCGAAGTTGTTCCAATAGATCAGTGCGTCGGGGGCGTGGGCGCCGACGTGCAGCAGCAGCTCGCTCCACAGCGGCGTCTTGCCCATGGGGAGTGGGTTGGCGCGCGCCGGCGGGTCGTCGATGACGTGCCAGGGCGCAATCCACGGGGCCATGGGCACGGTGGGCCGCGCCAGCGCGCTCCCGCGGTAGGTGTTCACACCGTAGCGGAAGCTGTTGAACTCGGTGGCGAGGTACTTTGACGCCGGCGTCGGCGGACCCAGTTCGGGGATGTTGCGAGTCGCCAGCTGGCCCATCATGCCGTAGCACTGGGGAGATTGGTGGGTGCCCACGATGGCGCCCTCGCCGAAGCGGCTCAGCACGTGCCCGTGCATGTCGAAGACAGGCAGGCTCGGCGACGTGAAGGCGTACTCGTAGTTCGACGCCCTCACCTGGGGGAAGACGGCGCGTGCCGGCTCGTAGAGGCCGGTCGTGTAATAAGCGCCGGTGCGCTCGTGCATCAGCGCGTTCCACTGCAGGTACTTCTGGCCGCCGTTGGTGACGTAGGTCACCGGACACAGGTCGACGGTCGAGAAGCCGGCGTCGGAGCGGGAGCGCCACACCTGGTCGAACGCCGGGAAGCGCGGGTCGGCGAGGGTCGCCTGCCAGCGGGCCTGGGAGCGTGCCTGGGCGGCCGGGTTCGGCGGCGCTTGCAGGCCCTCGTCGCAGGAGCCCATCGTCCAGTTCGACAAAGACCACTCGACGTCGGCGAACAGCCAGTCCACGGTGAGGCCGGCGTCGGCGAGGCCGGCCATGACGGTGCGGACGTCGGAGGCGAGGCGCTCCGCCCCGCGGTCCCACCAGATGGTCGGGCCCGCGCCGCCGTCGGGGAGGCCTCCGTCGCTGAAGTCTCGCGGGTCGAGGTGCGGCGCGCTGTCGGCGAAGGTCGGAATCCAGAAGATGGCCCGGTGGCCCGGAGCGCGCTGCCGCAGACGGCTGGTGAGCTCGGCGAAGTTCCGCGCGAAGCGGGTCTGGTTCCAGTGGCAATAGGCGGCGGGGGCCGAGCAGTTGACACACTCGGGAGCGCCGTTGTCGGTGCTCCAGGTGCAGAAGAGGTTGCCGCCGCCGTGGGCCGAGATGGGCTCCCCCGCGATGAGGGTGCCGCCCGGAGGCTGCTGGCCGCCGTCCCAGTGCGCGGGCACGTACCAGCTGTAAGCGTAGAGCGGGCGCGGGGCGCTGCAGACGGACCCCAGCGGCTGGCATTCGGGAGCGCCCGCGTCGCTGCGGCAGCGCTCCCAGACGACGCCCGAGTCCCGCGTGCCGGCGTCGGTGGAGCCAGCGTCGGTGGAGCCAGCGTCCGCGGTGCCAGCGTCCGCGGTGCCAGCGTCCGCGGTGCCGGCGTCCGCGGTGCCGGCGTCCGTGATGCCAGCGTCCGTGATGCCAGCGTCCGCGGTGCCAGCGTCCGTGATGCCAGCGTCCGTGATGCCAGCGTCCGTGATGCCAGCGTCCGTGAGGGTTGGCGGTGTCGGCCCGCAGGCCAGGACTGAGAGCGCTCCGAGAAAGACCAACGGGCGGTGGACGGTTCGTCGGCTCTGTGTCCGCATGAGACCCCTCGCGCAAACGGGGCAGGCTACACGAGCGTGCAGTGGCAGGTCGAGGGGGTTGGTGGAGCTCGTCGCTGGAGCGCCTGTCAGGAGGCGAGGAGCAACTCGGCCAACCCCGAGGCGGTGCGGAGTGAGTGCCTGGCGCGGGCCGCGGTGAGTGGGCACCACTGTCGCGCGGAGGCTCGGGGCCAACCCCCGCTTGCGCAGCGCCTCGTCGATTTCCGCCCAGTCTGTGACGGCGGCCAGCACCTGGCGGCGACCGCCACACGGGCGCTGGAGCACCTCAAAGCCGAACGTCCTGCGCAGCAAGGTGGCCGCCCGTCTTCAAGAAGAACCCGGCAAACCGAGCCCTGATGCATCGCGTAGACCGAGCGCCTCGCGCCGTTGGCAACGGGCGGGAACATCGAGACCATGATGGGCGCGGAGTGGTGGGGCATGGCCACGCCTGACTCGACGAAGAACGTCTCCCTGCGCGTTACCCCCGCGACGTCTTTCGGGGTGAGGGCTTCCTGATCGCGGCCTCGATGCGCCCCACGCGGCTTCGCCACGCCGCAATCGCCTGCTCCCGTCCAGGCTGCTCCCGAGGTCCGTCCACCCAGCGCCTCAGCGTCTCTTCGTATTCGCCGAGGCGCTCCTCGAGGAACGCGCGGTACTCGGGATGAGACTTCGGCCGGTACCCCGGCCCTCCGCAGCCGCAGGAGTGGAAGGTCTCACCGAGGGTCCAGAGCGACTGGACGAGTTCCCAGTCCTTCTTCCGCTGCTGCGGAGGCGGCTTGAAGTCGAGGCCCATCTCGGCGGTCGGTTTGCCGCACTGCGGGCACACGGCGAGGTTTTCGTCACCATCAGGGTCGACGTCCTGCTTGAGCTTTCGCTTGAAGGACTTGCGGCAGGTGAAGCACGCGTAGTGCTGCTTGTAGGTCGTGAACGCGTAGCGGCACATGGAAGCAGCCTACGACAGCCCTCAACGGTCTGGTGGTGCTCGCGTGGGACACCGTGCGCCAGGGCCTCCACAACCCGGGTGATGGCCACGAGCCCTTGTCGGCGGGCAGCTCAGAGACGGCATAGGAGCTCTGCGCAGCTGACGCCGGCGCCTGTCGTTGGGAACGCGCCGTCGCGCTTCGCTGCGTCAGGTTCATGACGCGCGCGCAGCGCAGGCCCCCGTTAGCCAATCAAGACGATGAGCCTCGAGTCGGTTCGAAGCGGCGCGGAGGCGCGAGCCCTCGCTGAGCAGTCCGCCAGCGCGACGGCGACGGCCGCGAAGGTGCGCTTCATCGCGGTGCTGGTCTTCTTGCCTGCGCTCGTCACCCTGGACTTCCTGGGCACGGCAGAGTGGGACGCGTACCTCGAACCGATGGTGTTCTTCAGCGCGTTCACGACCGCTGCCTACGTGCTCAGGCGCCGCTCGTGGATGGCCCGCATCGCCCCGTACTCTTTCGTGCTCGACGTGGTGTTGGTGTTCGAGATGCAACGCCGCTCGATGCCGAGCAGCCCATTCCCCTCTGGCGTCGCCGGGTTCTCGCTGGGGCTCTTCGCGATGCTGCTGGCGATGGCGTCTTCGACGATGCGAGGCCGCGCGACGTGGGCGGTGGCCGTCGTCTCGGCCGTCGCGCAGGTGACGCTGATGCGCGTGGCCGGCGTCGGGGTCGGCGCTCAGGTGTTGGCCGTGATGGTGCTCGGCATCGTCGCGTTCTCAGAGACCGGCGTGCGCGCGCGCGTGCTCCATCTCGTGCGCGGGCTCGCGTCGGCCGAGGTCGCGTGGCGCCGAGAGCACGAGCAGGTGACGGAGTTGACCGAAGCACGCGCTACCATCGAGCGGTTGCTCGTCGACGCCCGCGCGCAGAACGCGCAGATGGTGGCGTTGCAGGCTGACAAAGAATCACTCACCTCGTTGTTGGTGCACGACCTCCGCGCGCCACTGGGCGCCGTGCGCGCGAACCTCGACTGGGTGAAGGGCGAGCTGCCGAACGACTTCGATGACGAGGTCATTTCGGCGCTCACCGAATCGCGGCAGGTGACCGACCGCCTCGCGGGAATGATCGGCGACTTGCTCAACATCACGAAGCTCGAGAGCGGCGCGCTGGAATTGGTGCGCCGGCCGCAGCCCTGCGCCTCGATGCTCGGCAACCTGCACAAGCAGCTCGCGGCCCAGGCACGCGGTCGGCGCATCTCCGTAGAACTCGACGTACAGGACGTGGTGCTCGAGGCTGACCATGCGCTGCTGATGCGCACGCTGGAGAACATCGCGAGCAATGCGCTGCGCTACACGCCGTCAGGGGGGCGCATTCGGCTCGAGGCGCGCGGGGAGGCCAACGAGGTGCTCTTCGCGGTGCGCAACGACGGGCCGGTGATTCCCGAGGCGGCGCGCGGGGCGTTGTTCGACAAGTTCGTGCAGGCCGGCTCGGCTCAGGAGAACCGCCGCGCCGGCTGGGGCCTGGGCCTCTACTTCTGCAAGCTGTGCGTCGACGCGCACCGCGGGCACATCGGCGTGCAGGACGAGCCCGGGTGGCCGACGTCGTTCGTCATTCGCATTCCCGGCGTGGTGACCAGCCAGCGCGCGACATGAAGCACTTCGACGAAAACCGCCCAGCGAAAGCGCGTGCGGTCGTCAATAAATGACCTGTGATTGTCAATCACGGACCTCACGTGACGGGGCGGCAGCTGGCCACCTCGACACAGCGCCGGGGTCGCTCGCTACCTGCAGACCGTCGGAACAGGGTACGTGGCGCAGGCGACACAGCCGTTGCCGAAGGCATCCCACTGCGCCTTCGTTACGCGCTTGTAGACGATCCACGTCGGAAGGGTTCCGGATGGACTGCCGTAGTCAGCCTGGCCCAGGGACTCCCAAAAACCAAAGCGCTTGCACGAGCCGTTTGCGCCGATCGTGGTGCTCCCGATGGTCACGGCTCCGCCGAAACCCCAGTAGGCATTGACGCCCAGGTAGAGCTTGTCGCCGACGAACTTGTACTTGCCGTACTGCACGGCGGGACGGTCGTTCCAGCTGGTCCAGTCTGGGTGGGTACACGAGTAACCCGGAACGGTGCCGGTCCTGGTGTAGGTCACCATGTCCCCCGAGATCTTGTACGTGCACTCCGTGTGGAAGTCGGAACCGGTGGTCTCGTTCCAGATGTAGTGGCAGGTATTGCCGGCACCAAACGCCATCCTCATCCGGGCCCTCCCGTTCAAATGGGCGAAGCCCAGAGACCTGGTGTCGGCGACCCGGTCGTCCCACACCCAGTAGCCCGTCAGCCCGTCGGCGCCCGTCCCGCCGCCGCCTCCTCCGGTTTGGGCGCCGCCGCCACCTCCGGTTTGGGCGCCGCTGCCACCTCCGATTTGGGCTCCGCTGCCCCCACCTGTTCCGGCTCCGGTGCCCTCCCCACCACCGCCCGTGCCGATAGGACCAACACCCGATTCGACGTCGGGGTTTTCCACGCCCTGTTCCAAAATCACTCCCGAGCACGCCGCCAGCGGCCACAGACCGAGCAGCAGCGCTCTGATCGCGATGGTCCTCATGAGACACCCCGGGCGCAGCTTGCGCTCGAACCCACCGCCCGTGCAAGCACGGGAGACGCTCTTGTTCTGCGCGCGCGCCGGTGCAGGGAGGTTCGCGTTCGTGGAGTTCGTGTCCTTCCTGCTTCGCATGGGAGCGAAGGCTTCGCATGGGCCCACGACGCCACGCTCGACCTCTGCCGCTTGTTGGCTGCGAAGGTGAGATCGTCGAACTCGCTTGCTCTCGCCTGATGTCGAAGGACGTTCATCACCACTCTCCGGTATCGCGTGTACGGCGGCCCAGGCGCCCGAACCTCGCCAGACGCGATTCGCCTGACGCATGTTTCCTCGCTGTCTTCTGCAGGCACCACGTCATCAGATGCCACGGGCGCTCAAAGTCCTTCCCGTGTGAACCCGATGCCTGCCCGCACCGGCAGCGACGGCTGTCGCAAGACCGGTTGTTCTCCCAGGCCAATTCCCCGGCTTGTGCATGGCTCAGCTGCATCACGTCGAGACGAGAGAAGAAGGCGACCGGTGTGGTGGCCGTGACCACCTTGAGGGCCAGTCTCTCACCATCGCCCCACGAGCCGGTTCGGCATGAGTTCGCCCCCATGCTCGGTCCAGTCGCATGACAGTCAGGCGCGATACGTCGCGAGGTACCCCTTCACCGAGATCTTCTTCGCCGTGTTCGTCGAGCTCATGGAGCGGGCCGAGCCGAAGATGGGCCGCTCCGGACCCCACGCGCGGTCGTATCGGCCGAGCACCCAGGGATAGCCGGAGGACGAGCACGGGTCGCGACCATCGAGCGAGTCCGTGTTCATCGGAGGCCGTCGTCGCATCCACGCCGTGCACTCCACCCGCGCCGCGGCCGAGGCGAGACTCGCGGAGCTCGGTGGTGGGTGCCCGCCCCCAGGGCCATGCAGACCTCTGCGCTGAAGCTCGGGCGTCGCTTGCGGATCAGCCGGGCCCGCGGCGCGCCCTCTTGTGCGCGTACATCTGCTGGTCAGCCTCCGCGAGCCACGCTTCGAGGCCGGCATGTCGAGCGCGGTCGTATTCCGCGAGGCCCACGCTGTACGTCAGGCCGAACGGCGCGCGGTTCGCGCGCAGCAGGTCGTCCACGCCCGTCTGGAGGCGGTTCAACACGCCGACGAGTTGGGCGCGCTGGCCCTGAGCGAGCACCACGAACTCGTCGCCGCCCAGGCGCGCGACCACGTCGTTCTGCCGAAAGGCGCGCTTGAGCGCGGTCCCGAACCACTTCAGGGCGTCATCACCCGACGCATGCCCGTGGCGATCGTTGATGCCTTTGAAGTCGTTGATGTCCATCAGCAGCGCACTGAGCGGTTGTGCGTCGCGATGGGCGCGACCGATCACGTACTGCGACAACAAGTTCAACCCACGCCGGTTCGGCAGCATCGTCAACTCGTCGAGCGCGGCCATCTCCACCGCCAGCAGTTCATTCTCGACGAGGCGCGCCAGGTCTGCGAGCGCCGACAGATCGTCTGCGGAAAACTTTCGGGTGGCCGTGTCGATGACGCACAGCGTGCCGAGAACCGAACCGTTCGGCAGGCGCAAAGGCGCACCCGCGTAGGCGCGGATGCCCGGGCTTTCGACCACGAAAGGGTTGGTGGCGAAGCGGGGGTCTTCGGTCGCGTTCTCGACGACGAAGACACCCTGACTGAGGATCGCATGCCCACAAAACGAGACGTCGCGGGGCGTTTCCTTTGCCTCGAGGCCAGTGATCGACTTGAACCACTGCCGGTGCTCATCGACGAGGCTGACCACCGCGATCGGTGTCCGACACACCGAGCGGGCCAGGCGGGTCAGCCGGTCGAAACGCTCTTCCGGGGGGGTGTCCAGAATCTCGAGCGACCGCAGGCTGTGCAGTCGCAGTTCTTCGTTGCCCGGTCGCGGCGGTACCGTCAGGTCAGAGTGTCGCGAGGGGCTCGCGGTAGACGCAGGGTCGGTGGGCGACGCCTCACCGGTCGTGGCGGTCCCCGCGGCGACGCTCAAAGGTAGATCATTGGCCGACGGTCCGACGACGGCGCTCCAGGCAGCAGCGATGGGCTTCATGCGGTTGCTGTGTGCAGCGGGCGTACCGTCGCAAGTTTTCGTGATCGCGCGGCGGTTCGGCAGTGGCGCTTGACTCTTGAGTCATATCGGACCCACTCGAGGGTGTCGGCGAGTCCGATCGGAGATGAGCCTGATGCACGCGAAAAAAGAAAGGAGCCACAAGCTCAAGGTGCGCTCCACTCGCGTTCACTGTCCATCACGCCCGCGGTCAACGCGACGATCGGCACATGCTGTAACCGTCTGGCGCGAATTCGCTGCGTCATGGTGAGGCCCGTCGCGGTCAACTGCGCGAGGAGCACCGCGCGGCGACTCCCGCCCGCCACCGCTCGGCCCAGCCTCCCCCTCCCTGGCTGAGTCTCTCCCTCGCGCCTCACGCCGTTGCCGGCGCCTGCACAGCTGCGGCCGAGAGGCGAATTCTGCCTCTTCCCAACCCTCGAGCCGCCGCCGGCACCTCCTCCTCCTCGCTCCTGAACGCGAGCGGGACGACGTCGGCTCTCGACCGCTTGACCCGTTTCGCGCCTTGTTCCTCTTCTGTTCCTTGTCAGGGCCGGGGGAAGGCTCTACGAACTGAAGACTCGATGCCAAGCCGCGTCCTCCGCCCCGGCGTCACAGCCCGGTCTGACCTCGCCGCGCGCACCCTCGGCGCCCCGGCGAGCGCGGCGCCCGTTCAGCGGCCCCCGGTGAGGTGGACCGCGGG
Organism: Myxococcaceae bacterium; assembly: GCA_044352295.1. Lineage (GTDB taxonomy): Bacteria > Myxococcota > Myxococcia > Myxococcales > Myxococcaceae > Xiheimicrobium. The sequence goes on along the minus strand of JBILEB010000077.1, from coordinate 10,365 downwards.
CTTCCAGCACAACGGAAACAACCCCGAGGTCATCGACCAGCTCGGGCGCAGCTACGCGTCGCGGGCCGTCGCGCCGGGAGGCGTGGGCTTCGTGAACGACGGGCGGCCGGTGTCGCAGCAGGTGTTCTCGTCGAACAAGAACATGACGGGCCGGCCGGTCGCACAGTCGCTGGTGCTGACGAACCCCGGCCGGGTGCCGCTCAGGCTGAACGTCACCATCGCGGTGAGCGACCCGAAGGGCCGTGCACCGACGACGAAGGCGGTGACGGTGCCGCCGGGCGGCGCCGTGCGGCTCCCCGTCGCCGAGGCGAATGACCGGGGCTTCATCGCCTTCAAGGCGACGCTCGAGCCCGCCACCGACGCGGCTCGCGCGGGCCTGTTGCACGTTGACGTGGTGGCGCACGCGCCGGGCTCGCGGGAGACGGCCGCGGCCGCGAGCCAGGCGCCGCTGATGCCGACTGAGGGGCAGCGCGGTTACCGCGTGCCGGTGGCCCGCCTGACCGAGGACGGGCACTTCATGAAGGAGCTGCGCTTCGTCATGCGCGCGGCCGGCGTGACGCCGGACCCCTTCACCCAGTCGGACGCGCAGGTGACGACATGGGCGCGCGAGCAGGCGGCCCTGGGGGCCCGGGGCCAGCCCACGGCCTTCGACCCGGCGGTGAACCGCGGCATCCTCGGGCGGGTGAACGGGCTGGTGGGCGCGGTCGCGGGCGAGGTGGCGGGCGCGCCGCTGGTGGTGAGCGCGCCCGGGGCGAGCAGCCTGGTGCGCGTGCTGCCCAACGCCCAGCCACCGGCGCTCATCGGGACCCGGCCCGGCGCGGCGAGCCGTGACGTCGGCGCCTACGGCAAGCGCATCACCACCTCGGTGCCGCTCCGCAACGACTCGGACGCGCCGGTGCGCATGGCGGTGCGGCTGGCGACGCCCCCGGAGGGCCAGGACGGCGCCCAGCTCGCGGGGCGCCAGAGCTACGACGGTCCGGTGGTGTTGAGCGCGACGGGGGCGAGCGTGTCGTCGTTGCGCCAGCGCGTGCGCCTCGGACAGCCCGGCGGTGGGGCCCAGTACAGCCGCTCCGAGCAGGTCGCGGTGGTGACGGTGCCACCGAACTCGACCGTGACGTTGCGGGTAGGCCTCGATACGCACGCGAACTCGCAGTTCCCGCTCGACCTCGTCACGACGCGCCTCTGAGCGCGGGCGTTGGCGCCGCGCGGCGAGGGCGTGGCTGGGCCGAGCCTTCGCAGTGACGCCGCACCTCGCCTCCAACCGGGCGTGGACGCTGACGAGGCTCGATGCCCTGCCCGGCTCCACCGGAAGGCGCGTCTCGTTCGACCGGCCGTGCCGGGTGTGGGCCGAGCGTTTTGACGACGGGCGGGGCGGCGTGAACCTGTGTCTGCAGCGAGGGCTCGGCAGCGCGTGCACCGACCTGGTGCAGCCCAGGCCCTGCGGGCGCTTCGAGGTTCGGAGCCTGCGGCAGCCGGGGCCTGGGCCACTGGGGATGTGGCTGCTCGAGCGCCTCGACCCGTTTCGCGCTTTCCATCGACCAGAAGCGCCGCACCACGACCTCCCTCCACGCGGCGCCGATTCTGCTCGAGCCGGTGCCCGCGTGAGAAAGGGTCTGACACCTCATCCGTGCGCTGAGCGCCAGGCCCCGCTCACGCGATTCATACGCGGCCGCTTCGCGTTTCGACGGGTCGAGCAGCCGCGCGATGTGACGCAGGAGTGTGAGAAGCTCCTGCCGTGTTGCCGGAACTGATCGCGCGCAGCGTCCGCTACTATGTCCCTGACGACGGGGATTCCCCAGACGATCGGCCGCGCATGATGGTGCTGGTCTGGGGAACGGGGTTCACGCTGTGCGTACCGCTCATCATTTCGTACGCAGTGGCCGGGCTCTTCCAGGCAACGGCAATCGTATCGGCCCTCGGTGTCGGCGGCGTGCTCATTCTCGAGGCGCTGCGCCGGACGCGCGCGCTCGTCTTTCTCTCGCACTCCTCGCTGCTGCTCCTGGGCCTCGCCCTCGGTGGCATCGCGATCGGCGAACACCCCATCGACGCCTCGATTCTCGTCTGGTTCTTCACGCTGCCGGTCATTGGCGCGCTCTTCCTCGACGGCAAGAGCGGCATCGGCTGGCTGATCATCTCTCTGGCCTCGGTGATCGGGTTGATGACGTTCGATGCGCTGAGCCCGACCCAGGCGAGCCTCCCGACGCCCACCTGGTACGTCCACATGGTGCGCATGGTGACGGTGCTGGTGGTGCTCTTCGCCTTCGCCATGTTCTTCGATCTGTCGCGCAAGCGTGCGGTGGCCGCCGCCGAGGCCGCCAGCAAGGCCAAGAGCATCTTCCTGGCCACCATGAGCCACGAGATTCGCACCCCCATGAACGGCGTGCTGGGCATGATCGAGGTCTTGCTCGATACGCCGCTCAACGATGAGCAGCGCGCCCAGTTGAGCACCGTTCAGCGCAGTGGCGAGACGCTGGTGGCGTTGATCAACGACATCCTCGACGTGACGAAGATCGAGGCCAACCGTCTGACGCTGGAGCCAGTCGACCTCGACGTGCGCGCGCTGACCGAAGACGTAGCGCGGCTCTACGGCGCACGCGCGGCCGCCAACGGCGTGGCGTTGTCCTTCACCGTGGCCAGTGACGTGCCCGCGTGGGTCCGGGGCGATGGGTTACGGCTCAAGCAGGTGCTCTCGAACGTGGTCGGGAACGCGGTGAAGTTCACGAGCCAGGGCTCGATCTCGGTGTCCGTGCAACGCGCGGCCGGCCAGCTCCGCTTCGAGGTGGCCGACACGGGTGTCGGCATCTCGGTCGATGCACAAGCAGGCCTCTTTCAGCTGTTTCACCAGGCAGACCCGTCCACCACCCGGCGTTATGGAGGCACGGGCCTCGGCCTGGCGCTGTGTCGGCAGTTGATGCGCCTGATGAATGGCGAGATCGGCCTCTCTTCGCGCGAGGGAGAGGGGTCGCTGTTCTGGTTCGAGCTCCCGCTCGTGGAAGCCCACAGCGCGCCCTCGAGCCCCCCAAAACCGCGCGCCGCGCACGAAGGGCACGCGGGCCATGGAACCCGGGTCCTGGTGGTCGATGACAACGAGATCAACCTCACCGTCGCGAGGGCCCTGTTGCAGAAGGCGGGCTGCGAGGTCGCCGTCGCGCGCGACGGGCTCGAGGCCGTCGCTGGCGTCCAGGCGCAGGCGTACGCCCTCGTGTTGATGGACTGCCACATGCCCCGGCTCGATGGCCTCGAGGCGACCCGGCGCATCCGCGCGCTCCCTGGCGCTGCTGCGCGAACCCCGGTGGTCGCGCTCACGGCGTCGGCGCTCCCGGAAGAGCTCGCCGAGTGCCGGAAGGCCGGCATGGACGACTGCCTCACCAAGCCGCTCGCGCGCGCGAAGCTCGAGCAGGTGTTGGAACGCTACCTCTCGAAGCAGCGCAAGCCGGTTGGAAGCTGAACGAACGCGCGACTTCGACGAGGCGGGTCACGCTCAGCTCATCCGAACTCGACATCCATGAAAGCGAGGAAGACGCTTCGGGCTCAAGTACGTCAGGGCGCGGCGAGGTGGGAACTGGACCCTGGTCCTGTGTGCCGGGTTTGGGTGTGGGCTCACCCTGCGCATCAGCGGGGCGTGTGTTGGCGAAGTGAGCTCTGGCACTGGTGTCTGCGACGCCGCCGGCTGCAGTTGCGCAGCGCATGTCGAAGGACCATTCTGTGACACCTGCTCGCCGGGCTTCGACGGCGGCAGGGGGCTCGAGGTCATCTCAGACCTGTGTCAGCTCACGGCGCCGCCTCTCGCAGGAGGCCGTCACGGCGTGAAGCCGGTCGTCACCAGCAAGGCCCCGTCGCCGAATGAGCTGCCCGCCCGCCCCATGACGATGCCGAATTGCCCAGCCGAGTTGAAGGCCACGCCAGTCGGGGTGTTGAGCCGCGCTGGCAGGGGCCCGAGCTCGACCCCCTGCACCCCGTACTCACCCGCGATCTTGTCGACGCGGGTGAACGTCGGGTCGATTCGGAGAATGACGCCGGAATTCGGGAAGGCGGCAGCCACGGCACCGTTCGGAGCGATCGCGAGCTGGCTCACGCTGCCGAGTCCCGGGGTGCCCAGCGCTGGCGCCAATTGGTCAGTCAACGTCGATTCCAGGACAGGCGTCGCGCCAGACAGCTCGTAGCGAGTTACCCGCACTCCTTGAGATGGTGGCCTCTCGCAAAGGACGAGCTTGCGCCTCGAGCTGTCAAAGGCAACCGAGAAATAGCCTAGAGTTGCCTGTGAACCCGGTGAGCTTTGCTTTGGCACGACGAGTGTAACGGTGCCGCCTCGCAGCAGACGCACGCCGTCCGAGGCGTTGAAGTACACATCCCCGTTCGTGCTGTCGACCGCGATGCTGTCGAACTGATCGGCGACTCCCGACGTCGGCGTCACCCCAGAGGCGAGCGTGGTGACGACCCCCGCAGGGGTGATTTTACGGATCGCGTCGGGCTCTCGGCTGTTACTCCCGGCGGGCCTCCGACCGCGATCGGCGACGTAGAGGTTGTCGCTCGAGTCGATGGCGAGGCCGATGACGCGGCAGCCAAAGCCCGGCAGGCAATCCGTGCCGCGAAAACGTGCAGCCGTTCCGGTGCCGTCCGTCAAGCCAGGCACGCCGAATGAACCTGCGAAGACAGACACGACTCCGGCAGGGGTGACCTTTCGAATGACTGCATTCGCAGAATCTGCGACGAACCAATTTCCGGCGCTGTCAGCGACGACCTGCTGAGGAAAGCGAAACCGCGCCGCGCCTCCCGTCCCGTCGACGGCCCCAAGCGAGAGGGGTGTCCCCGCGACGGTGGTGACGGCGTTGTTGCCGGCCATCGCGACGGAACGAATCGTGTGGTTCCCGGTGTCGGCGACGTGGACCTTGCCGGCAGCCTGGTCACAGCTCAGCCCAGTCGGCTGATAGAACCGCGCGTTCAGGCCGGGTCCGTCGCTGTGGACCGGCTCTGTGTTGCGCGCCGAGGAAGCATCTCCTGCGATGACCGTCGCCGTGCCACCAGTGCTGGGCACTCGGTAGATTCGACCCCATTCACTGGAAGTCAGCCACAGGTTGTTTGTGGTGTCGCGGCAGATGCCCCCAATGAGCAGCCTCTGTCCTGATGCCGGCCTCGGAACTGAGGTCACGGCGGTGACCGCGCCGCTGACGGTGTCGATGCTCCAGATGCCAACATCGCTGTCCGCCGTGAAGACCTTGCTGCCGTCGGCGCTCATCGTCACCGGCCCTGGCCACGGCCGCGCGTTGTTCGGCGCCGGCAGGTAGAGCACCGACGTGACGACCCCACCAGGTGTGACCTTTCTCAAGCACGCATCGTTGTTGCGGGAAGCGCAGAAACCTGTCGCCCACAGATTGTCATTCGCGTCGATGGTCATGCCAGAGACAGACAGAAGACCCCGCGAGAGCGTCGAAACGACACCACTCGGGGTGAGCTTTCGAACTGAACCGGTACCCGATCCATCCACATCGACAACCAGGAGATTGCCGGCACTGTCGAAGACGGGGTGGCGCGCGTCATTGAAGCGCGCGACGGAGCCGACGCCGTCGATCGAGCCGGCGTTGCCCGGGCCGGCGAGCCCTGCAATCGTCGAGACGCTCCCGCTGGGCGTTATCTTTCGAATGGTCTGGCCGCCGACGTACAGGTTCCCGGTCGCGTCATGCGCCACGCCCGTGGGCGAGTCGAAGCGCGTATTCACGTTTCCGTCGACATACCCCGGGCCGCCGAGCGCGCCGGCGAGCAACGTCAAGTCCCCGCCCACCGTCCCTTGCGCCACGCAGGCGAGGCTGCTGGCTACGTAGCCGGGGCTGCATACACACACCGGCGTCGTGCCTCCCGCGACGGCGCACTGCCCCCGTCCAGAACAGGTGACGCCCTCGCAAGGGTCGGGTGCAGCCATCCCTCCATCGCTTCCACCGGCGTTTCCACCGGCGTCGGGCACTGGGCGAGGCAGACAGGTGGTTGGCCCGGCTGACATGGCGGCGGCGTTGCAGTCGCACTTCGGCGTGTTGGGCATGCCGACCACCACGAGACACACCCCCAGGCCGTTGCACGTGACCCCGTCGCACTCGGCGCCCGCGACGACGGCCTTGCACTCGAGGCCATCGGCGAAGAAGCCGCCGCCACACACACACACTGCGTTGGTGCCGTTGAGCACCGCGCAGGTCCCGCGCCCCCCGCACGTCTGCCCCGCACAGGGGTCGACCGCGGGCGGGCCGACCGGCGCGATGACGGGGGAGCAGCCCAACCCGACGACGGTGAAGACGACCAACAGAAACGCTTTCATGCCTCGAGAGTGTCCTCTGGCGATTTTACGGCTCACAGCGCCAGCACCAGGCCCGCCGACGCGACGAGAAGTGGCGCCGGCGTCGAGGCGACCTGCACCTCGCCAAGCATCACGCGAACCGGTCCCAGACCGACGATGGCCTCGACCCCTCCACGCACCCCGAGCCGAGCGTCGAGCGCCCACACCACCTCGCAGCGCGCGCCGACGGCCACCGTCCACGCGGACGACACGCGAGCGGTGTTGAAGCCCAGCGCCGAGCCGACGCCCGAGACGAAGTGGCCGCCCGCCAGCGCCGAGGCGTGGAGCAGCAGCGACTCTCGCACCGGGAGCCTCGCGCCGACGTCGGCCACCAGGGTCACCTCGGTGAGGCTCGCGCTGCCGGCCTCACCGCTGACGGTGCCGAGCACCCCGCCCAGCGCCCGAAGGCCGGTGACGAAGGTTCCGAAAGCGCGCTGCACCCCGACCCCGGCCCCGAGTCGGCCGCCAGTCCCGGGAGCGCCACCGCCGAAGACCCCCACCGTGAGGAGCCACGGCCTGTCGGTGAACGGCCGCGGCTGCACCAACCGGCTCACCTCGGGCGGAACCGGGGCCGGAGGTGGCCTCAAGGTCAGCTCGATGAAGGAGGCTTGCAGGAGCTCGGCCGCGCGGGTCGCGATGACGCCGTCGTCGTCGGCTACCAGCGTGCGAATGAGGGTCTTGCCCGTGATGCGGTCCTCGATCCACACGTCGATGGAGCGACCGGCCTCTGTCAGCGCGACCGCGGCGAAGGCCTTTTCCTGTTGGGCCAGCGTGTCGAGGAGCGCGCGCGCGATGGTCCCGCTCACCTCGCGCCGGACCGGCTCGAAGCCCGCGAGTCGGAGCTCGGCCTCGAGCCGGCGCAAGACGCCGGCTTCGCGGGGGCCGTTCGACTTCACCAGAAGCACCCGCGGCCTGTCGGCCCAGGCCGACGTGGCCAGGAGCATCAACGCGAGCACGCACCACCAGCGCCTCGTCACTTCACCACCTCGCGCGCCATGCCGGCGGCACCTCCGGTCGGGAAACGCTCGAGGTATTCTGCCGCCAGCTCCCGGGCCTCCTCGACGCTGCGATGGCGCGCGAGCAGCAGCCGGCGGCCGAGGGCCTCGGCTGCGAGTGGGCCCGTAGGGGCCGCTGCCAGGCACCGCTGGTACCACCCGTCGGCGGCGGCCTCGTCATCGGGTTCGCTCAACTGCCCCAGCCGGAACGACGCGACCGCCGCGCTGGGCGTTCCCCGGCTCCGCCCATGCGCGACCGTGAACACCCGCTGGGCGAGTCGTGGGTTCGACAGGTAGCGGGCGGCGTCTCCAAGGAGCAGCAAATCAGCCACTGGTCGCTGCGCGAGCACCTGCTCGAGGCCCTCCCTCTCGGCGTCGAGAAGCACCTCCTCGAAGTCACCCGCCGCCGACCAGGCCTTCCAGTCTTCCCTCGACCTCGGAGGGCGTGGCGCGGCGGGCGAGCGCACGGGCCGCGACGGGGCGACTGGCGGGGGCCCCGCGTCTGGTGGCAGCAGCTCAACCGCAGGCGCCGGGCTCGCCTCCGGAGGCCCCTGGGAGGACGACCTCAACGAAGCTGACTCCACTGCGTACTCCACGGCACCGGGGCGCACCGACCCCTTGAACCGCTGGCCCGGCCGGAGCACCACGGGCGCCGAGAGGCCAGGCCCTTCAATCGATACGGAGCCCTCTTCCAGCTCGACGAGCGCCTCCTCGTGGGTCGGGCTCCACGCTGCCGAGAACCGGGTTCCGGTGACCTGCACGACGAAGGGACCAGACTCGACGCGCCATGCGGTGTCACGGCGGTGCACCACCGCCACGTGGACCGCGCCGGCAGCGACCCGAAGCGTGGCGCCGGTCGCGCGGCGCTCGGTGACCTGCACCTGGGTGTCGTCGAAGAGCGAAATCGTGCTGTCGTCGTCGAAGCGCAGCGTCGCCCGCTGGTGCGGTGCGGTGCGGACGAAGCCCAGGTCTACGAAAGCCTCACCGTCGACCACGAAGGCCACGGGAGCCAGCTGCGGTGTGGGGCGCGCGAGCAGCAGCGCGCCAACGGCGCAGAGCGCGATGATGGCTCCGGCGACCGCGCGACGGCGCCTCCTTCGCGCGCGCCCCCGTGCGGCGAGGGCGGTGACGTCGGGCATCGGCATCTCGGCGACGAGAGCGGCGCGTGCCGAGGCCACCACCTGCTCCAGCGCCGTCTCGGAGCGGTCACCCATGGCGGTCCTCCCTTCCAGGCAAACGCGTCGGCTCCCCGAACCGCTCGTCGAGGGCAACCCTCGCCTCGGCCAGGCGGCGCTTCGCGGTTGCAAGCGAGACGCCCATGGCCTGAGCGACCTCGGTCAGCTCGAGCTGCTCGAGGTGCCGCAGCGTGAAGGCGAGGCGTTGCTCGACCGTGAGGGTGCCGAGTTCGTCGAAGAGCTGCTTGACCTCGAGCCGTACCGACGGGTCATCGGCGACTGGCTCCTCCGAAGGGAAGAGGAACGAGAAGAGCCGGCGGCGGCGGCGGCGGCGCAGCTCGAGCCGCACCGTGTTGAGCGTGACGGCGACCACGAACCCTTCGAGCGCCGCTTCGTGGCGGATGGTAGGGATTCGCTCGAGCAGCCTCGTGAAGGCCTCCTGCACCAGTTCCTCCACCGCGACGTCGGGCCCGATCGTACGCAGCACCAGCCGGTGAATGCGCTGGCCGAAGCGGTGCCAGAGCGCGGTCGGCGCATCGCGGCGGCCCTCGCGAAGCGCCTGCACCAACCCAGTCTCGTCTCGCTGAATGACCCGCAGCACCATGTTCGACCAGGAGTGTGTCACGAAAGCGGGAAGCGGCTCACGGCCCGCGACTTCGGCTACAACCACTCGTCATGCGTCTTCTCCGTGTGGTCGTCGGAGTGGGGCTGTTGGGCTGCTCGTCGACCGATGGCTCCGGGACGGGTGGCAGCTTCGGCGGCGGCACGACGGGCGGCGGCTTCGGCACGGCGGCGGGTGAAGACAGGCCGAGCAACAGGCCGCGGTGACGCTGAGGCAGCTGAGGGTGTGTCAGGGCTGAGGAGTACACCTCTTCGCCGTGGGCGGGACGGGCGGGGAGCGGCGACGGGCGCCTGAGACGTCGGTGGTGCGGAGGGCCTTCGACGGCGATGTGAACGTGAACGTCGTCGCCGACCGTCCAGATTCACGCGGATCTCGGTGATCGTTCACCAGTTCACGCCCGACGTTCCTGACAGGCGCTGCACCTTCAGCCGCAGTCTCCTCGCTCGCTCGCAGCGCCTGGCCCCCCCCCTGTCCAACGAGGCGTTTCGGCGCTCCCGCGCCAGGCTCCTCCACGCCCGTTCAACTCCCTCGACCTGCCTCCGCACCTTCGCGTACCCTCCCACTCAGTGGGACATGCAGTCTTGTTCAACCCAGGCTCAATATGGCTGTGAGATCCGACGCGGCTGGAGCGACGTCTGTCCTGAGCGCGAGGCACTGCGTGACAAACAACCGGGAGGATCGTTCCGGAGGGTTGTTGTTCGTGACGGCGGCGCCACCCCGGCGCGCACCTCGAGCGCTCGACGGGACTCATGACCGGTCGAGGCCAACTCGATGAAGCTCCCCATCGCGCTCGTCGTTGCCGTCTGTTCCTACCGCGTTGGCTGCGAGGGGTGTGGGCCACCGCCACCGCCGTCGAGCCTGACGCCGTGTTCAATCGAAAGCGCTGGCGGTTCGGCGGGCGGCAGCGCCGGCGGCCCGGCGGGCGGCAGCGCTGGCGGCTCGGCGGGCGGCAGCGCTGGCGGCTCGGCGGGCGGTACTGCCGGCGGCTCGGCGGGTGGTACTGCCGGCGGCTCGGCAGGCGGTACTGCCGGCGGCTCGGCGGGTGGTACTGCCGGCGGCTCGGCGGGTGGTACCGCCGGCGGCTCGGCGGGCGGTACTGCCGGCGGCTCGGCAGGCGGTACTGCCGGCGGCTCGGCGGGCGGTACTGCCGGCGGCTCGGCAGGCGGTACTGCCGGCGGCTCGGCGGGTGGTACTGCCGGCGGCTCGGCGGGTGGTACTGCCGGCGGCTCGGCGGGTGGTACTGCCGGCGGC
>JBILEB010000334.1:0-2843 GCA_044352295.1 Myxococcaceae bacterium | reverse complement strand
GACACCATTCGGGACGCGGCCGAGGCCGGGCCTGCCATGACGGCCGCCGACACCGACCGCGACGGCGTGCCAGACTTCCGCGACCTCGACGCCGACGGCGACAGCATTCGCGACGCCGACGAGGCGGGAGACACCGACCTCGCCACCGCCCCCGTCGACACCGACATCGACGGCACGGCCGACTTCCGCGACGGCGACAGCGATGGCGATGGCTTCTCCGACGCCGTCGAGGCCGGCCGCACGGACCCGACGCTGCCCCCCTTCGACACCGACCAGGACGGCATTCGCGACTACCGCGACCCCGACTCCGACAACGACATGGCCCAGGACCGCGCCGACAACTGCCGCCTGGTGCCGAACCCCGACCAGCGCGACACCGACGGCGATGGGGTGGGCGACGCGTGCAGCGCCGACGTCGATGGCGACGGCGTGCCGAACGACCGCGACACCTGCCCGACGGTGCCCAACTTCGACCAGAAGGACACCGACACCGACGGCGCCGGCGACGCCTGCGACCCTGACGCGAACGGTGACGGTTTCGTCGATGGCATCAGCGTGAAGGGCGCCGGGTGTTCCTCGGCTGGCCTGTCGATGCTGCCGCTGGGGCTGGCGCTCCTCCTGTGGCGCCGGCGTCGCGCGTCGTGAGTCGGCGACTGGGCGTGGTCGTGGTGGCGCTCCTGGTCGGCGGGGGCGCCGTGCTGCTGGGCCGTGACTGGCTCTCGGAACGGCAGGCCCAGGCCGAGGCGAAGCGTCGGGACGACCTGGCCTACGCCGCCCAGTGGGACCTGGACCACGGCGCTCCCCAGCAGGCCCTCGAGAAACTCCGGGCCCTCGAGGAGGTCGACCCCACCCGCAAGGGCCTCACCTCGGCGCTGGGGCGGGCGCTCGTCTCGACGGGCGCTGCGGCCGACGCGCTGCCGGTCCTGGCGCGGGCCTTCCAGCGCGATGGACCGACCGCCGAGACCCTCGAGTACCAGGCCGTCGCCATGGCGCAGCTGGGGCGGCATGACGAGGCGCGCGCGGCGCTGGAGCGCAGCCTCTCGCTCACCGAAACCAGCTCGGCGTTCCGGCGTCTCGCGCAAGCGAACCTCGCGTTGGGTGAGATAGGCCCCGCCATCGCCAGCTGGGAGCACGCCGCGGCGCTGGCGCCCGTCCCTGAGCGCGCCGCCATCATGGAGGAGGCCACCGCGCTCCTCACGGCGGCTGGGCACCCCGACGCGGGCATCCGATGGCCGGCGGCGCCTCGCAGCCCTCCATCATCCCCGCCACCGGCGCCTCCCGCCGCGCCGTGAGCATCCCCTTCTGGGGCACACCTGGCCTCGGCACGGAGGTTCGGGCCGTGCTGCTCGAGGAACGGAACGGCGTGCTGGGCCTGCTTCTGGGGGAAGCGCCACGTGGGCAACGCCTGACGCAGGGCGCTGACGAAAGCCGCTCGCGACACGGTCACGACATCGTTACGGTGCTGCGCCCATGAATGCGCCGTTCGTTCCCAACCGTCCCTGGCGGGACTTCGCCGTCGTCACCCTCGCGTACCTCGTCGGCTTCGTCGTCGCTGGCGCGGTGGTCAACGCGCTCCCCGCAGAGTGGCATCCCATCGCCGTCTTCGCGCTGGCCGACGTCGCCGCCACCGTCGCCGTCTTCGCCTTCTCGTTCGCGAACGACAACACGAGCTTCTACGATCCCTACTGGTCGGTCGCGCCCGTCGTCATCGCGGTGTGGCTCGCGCTGGGGCCTGGCGCGGCGCGGGGTCTCGATGCCCGTCAGGTGGCCGTGCTGGCGCTGGTGACGCTCTATGGCGTGCGGCTGACGTTCAATTGGGCGCGCGGGTGGGCGGGCATTCGCCACGAGGACTGGCGCTATGTGGAGTTCCGCCAGAAGACGGGCAAGGCGTACTGGCTCGTCAGCTTGAGCGCGCTGCACCTGTTCCCGACGGTCATGGTGCTGCTGGGGTGCTTGCCGCTGCACGCCGCGCTCGTCGCGCCCGCCACGCCCTTTGGACTGCTGGACGTCGTGGCCGTCGTCGTCACGCTGGCAGCCATCGTCATCGAGGCGTTGGCCGACGAGCAGCTCCGAGCGTTTCGCCGCAGCAAGAGGGCCGATGGCGACATCTGCACCGTGGGCCTGTGGAGCTGGTCACGGCACCCGAACTACTTCGGCGAGATGAGCTTCTGGTTTGGGCTGTGGCTCTTCGGCGTCGCCAACGGCGCGCCCTGGTGGGGAGCGCTGGGCTGGGTGGCGATGGTGGTGATGTTCGTGGGCGCGACGATTCCCATGGCCGAGAAGCGCTCGCTGGCGCGGCGGCCGCACTACGCCGACCACCAGAAGCGGGTCTCGATGGTACTGCCGCTGCCTCCGAAGAAGGCGCCGGCGAGCGAGCCGGCACCTTCCCGGTAGGGTGTCACGCCAGGTCGAACACGAGCACCTCACCCGCGCTGACGCCCTCGAGGGTGAAGCGCGCCTCGTTCGACAGCGCCGCGCCATCTCCCGCCTTGAGGGGCTGCCCGTTGAGCGTCACCTCGCCGCGGGCCACGTGCACCCAGGCGTGGCGGTCCTTCGCGAGCGACAGCTCGGCGCGCTCGCCCGCGTCGAACAGGCCGGCGTACAGCCGGGTGTTCGAGTGGATTCGCACCGAGCCCTCCTGGCCGTCGGGCGAGGCCACCAGCCGCAGCCGCCCCTGTTTGTCCGAGGCGCCGAACGTCTTCTGCTCGTAGCTGGGCGTCACGCCGGTCTGGTCGGGCATCAGCCAGATCTGCAGGAAGTGGACGGGGTCCTGCTTCGAGGCGTTGAACTCCGAGTGGTACACACCCGTACCCGCGCTCATGCGCTGCACGTCGCCCGGGGTG
>JBILEB010000332.1:0-2869 GCA_044352295.1 Myxococcaceae bacterium | reverse complement strand
CCACGTCCATCACCTCGAGCGCCTGACCGTACGCAACCTCGCTGTCTGCGTCGAAGAAGACCACCTTGTCTGGCCGCGCGTTCACCATGCGCAGCACGCGCGCCGCCAGCTCATCGCGTTGAATGACTTCGCTGTTCACCTTCGTCACGCCATCCTTGCCAAGGGTGATGACGATGGGCGGGATCGCGTCCGATGGAGGGGGGGGGCTGTTCTCTTCGGGCTTCGGGGGCACGTTCATCCACAGCTGCTTGGTGAGCAACGGTGTGACGACCATGAAGATGATGAGGAGCACCAACACGACGTCGACGAGCGGCGTGACGTTCATCGCGGGCCGCACCGTGCGTCGTTTGCCGCCACCTTCTCCGACCGACATGCCCATGGCGTGTGACCTCAGCTCTTCCGGTTGGCGACGTCGATGACCTGCAACGACACACCCGGGAAGCCCATGTCCTGGCAGGCCTTGAACAGCTCGCGAACCTTGCCGTACTCGAGCTCCTTGTCGGCCTTGAGCACCACGCGGTTGTCGGGCTTCGCGGCGTGAAGCGCCTTCAGCTCGGTGATGAGCGCGTCGATCGTCCGCTGCTCCTTCTCGAAGTAGAACCTGCCATCCTTCGTGAGCGTGACGGTCGTCGGCTCGAGCGAGCCGTTGCCCTCGTCGGGGTTGCGAATGCTGGGGAGCGTCACCGACACGCCCGCCTCCATCTGCGGCGTCACCACCATGAAGATGATGAGGAGCACCAGCACGACGTCGACGAGGGGCGTGACGTTGATGTCCGGCGCCACGCCCGAGCGGCGCTTCTTCCCGCGCGCGGGGGCCTGCACGCTACTTCCCATGGGCCGCCTCGCCGCCTTCGCCGTGGCGCGTCTCGAGGAAGTCGATGAACTCGCCGCGGGCCTGCTCGAGCGCCAGCATGATGGTGTCGCCCTGCGTCGACAGCCAGTTGTACGCAAGCACCGCGGGGATGGCGACCATCAGCCCGAACGCCGTCTCGACGAGCGCCTCGGCGATGCCGAGCGACACCGAGCCCAGGCCGCCGGAGCCCTCCTTCGCGATGCCCTGGAAGGCCGTGATGATGCCGAACACCGTGCCGAGCAGCCCGACGAACGGGGCCACGGAGCCCACCGACGCGAGCACACCCATGCCGCGCTTCACGTCGGCTGCGAGCGACTCGGTGGTGCGGTCGAGCTCCCGCTTCGTCAGCTCGATGGGCGACACCTTGCCGCCCTTCTTCGCTGCGCTCAGGTACGTCCTGGCGCCCGTGCCGAGGAGCTTCGCCAGGTGGCTGTGCTTCTCCTCGTCGGCCTTCTTCACCAGCGCGTCGGTCTGGTCGGCGTCGAGCAGCGCCCTGGCCTCGAGGGCGAACTTGCGAGAGGCGGAACGCGAGCGCTGGTAGGCGAAGAGACGCTCGAAGAAGACCGCCAGCGAGGCGAGCGCCATGAGGAGGAGCACGCTCGCGATGGTCATCGCGGGCACGCCCATGTGGCCGAGGATTTTTCCGAAGTCGAACATGTGTGGCTACTCCCTCAGAGAGAACTTCAACGGAATGGTCTGGTAGACGGCGATCGGCTGCCCATCGAGCTTCGCCGGGGTGAACTTCCAGGTCTTCACGGCGGCGATGGCCGCGCTGACGAAGGGCTCTTCGCCCTTCAGGACCTGGATCTTCCCGACGGAGCCGTTCTTCTCGACGACCACCTTCAGCACCACGCGCGCCTCTTGCCCTGTGGTGCGAGCGGCCTCGGGGTACTCGGGCGGCTCGTTGTTCTCGTCGGGCTCCGCGGGGTCTGCCTCTTCGGGAAGATTCACCGGGCCTGTCGCGCCGGCCTTCACCTCGACCGGCGCGGGCGTGTCGTCGTCGGAGGCCGCAATCGGCACGCCGACCGCCGTGCCCCGCCCATCGCCTTGACCGCCGACCGCGACGTTGATCGCCGCCACGGCCTTGTCGGATTCCGGCGCGGACTGCTTCGGCGCTTCTCTGGGGGCCACCATCGCCGCTGCAGCGGCCGGGGCCGCCACGGGGACTGGCACCTCGAGGACCGGTTGTGCCGGCCTGGGCATCGCCACCTTCTTCGGCGGCGGAGGAGGCGGTGGGTTGTCAATCTTCGCGGGCGGCGGCGGGGGCGGCGGCGGGCGGAACGACACGTCGACCGTCTTCTCCTTCGCGGCCTTGGGGGGCTGCATCGAGATGACGACCGCTCCGGCGATCAGGAGCGCGAGCACCGCGACGGCCGCGAACGAGGCGGCGACGAGTCGCTTGTCCCGTTCGGCATCGGCGGCGAGGTCGTGCGCGCTGAACATGCGGGCCGTCTACGAGGTCGTTCGGTCGTGGGGGTGGCGCGTTCGTCCCGTTTCAGTGACAGCCCCACCGCGCGCACGTGACATGCGGCGACCCGGCGCGCGGCCCGTCACGAAAGTGTGTC
The DNA here is from genome assembly GCA_044352295.1 of Myxococcaceae bacterium. Taxonomy (GTDB): domain Bacteria; phylum Myxococcota; class Myxococcia; order Myxococcales; family Myxococcaceae; genus Xiheimicrobium. The sequence continues at coordinate 451 of JBILEB010000332.1, read as the reverse complement.
GTACGAGCGGCTGTCAGGGACCAGCTGAGGCAGGACCACGCCGGCGCGAGGGGTCGAGGTGGAGGATCTTCGCGAAGGGGGGGTCGAAGGAGCTGCCGCTCGAGGGACCGCGACCGCGGCCCCACGAAGCGAGTGGCAACAACCTCGCAGCCCACGCGAAGAAGCCGCCGTTGGGCGGCACGGAGCTCCCAGCCTCGGGGTAGGGTGTTCGGTGCATGCGAAGCGCCGCCCTGATGCGACACCTCGTGCCGTCGACGCCCGCCCCCGGGCTCTCGGCGCTGGTGGCACCCGAGCCCATTCCGCTCTGGGAGGCCCTCGAGGCGGAGCTCGGCATGCACCTGCCTCCGCCGTTCTTTGGGCACGCCTGGCCGGGCTGCCTCGCGCTCATCGAAGCCCTGCGGACGGCGCCGCACCTCGTTCGCGGCCTCGAGGTCCTCGACTTCGCGTGCGG
>JBILEB010000090.1:0-28724 GCA_044352295.1 Myxococcaceae bacterium | reverse complement strand
GGCGGGCTCGCGGGCATCGTCGCCGCGCAGCTCGGCGCGACCGTCACCTGCAACGACATCGACCCGCTCGCCCTCGACGTGGTTCGACTCAACGCGGCGCTCAACGCCGTCGAGCTCGAAGCGACGAGCCGGGACCTCATCGGCGAAGACGCGGGCTGGGCGGTCGTGCTCGTCGGCGACGTCTTCTACGAAGCCGAACTCGCCGCCCGGGTCACGAGGTGGCTCCACGCGCTGGTGGCCCGCGGCGCGATGGTGCTGGTCGGGGACCCGGGTCGTCAGTTCCTGCCGCTCGACCAGGTGTCACTTCACGCGACCCATCCGGTGCGCGTCTGGCCCGCGTGGGACAGCGTCGTCGATCGCCCCGCGCGGGTGTGGCGGTGGAGGGCGGCGTGAGCCTTTGCCTCGCCTGCGGCTTCTGCTGCGATGGAACACTCTTCACCCGCGTGCCGCTCGCCCCGTCGGACGCTCCATCCCTCCGCGTGTCGCTCAAGGTCCTGGATGGGGCCCACCACGCGGATCAGCCCTGTGCCGCACTCGAGGGCCTGTCCTGCACCGTCTACGAGCGTCGGCCGCTCACGTGTCGCCGCTACCGATGCCTGTTGCTCGAAGCGCACGAAGCGGGCGAGGTGTCCGAGGCGGGTGCGGTCGAGCGCGTCGAGCAGACGCGTGCGCTTCGGGCCAGCCTCGCCGCTTCGCTCGGTCACGTCGACGGGGGCGCTGCCGTCAGTGGGGCCCGACGGCAACGCGAGTCGCTCACGCCAGAACAGCGAGAGGCCTTGGCCCGGCTCGAACGAGCGCTGACGTTCCATTTCCTCGGACATCGCACCGGCCTGCGATGAACCCGGAGGCGTGGATGGTGATGCTGGTGATGACGCCGCTGCTGCTCGCGGCCTCGTGGGCAGACGGCGGCCTCAGCCTGGACGAGGTCGACGACATCGTGGCCCTCCACGCGCCGGAGCTGGCCCGTGTGTCCGACGGTGCAACAGGACCCGGTCAGACCGAACGGGACGAAATCGACGGACGAGAGCCCTGAACGAAGCGAAAACGGAGCGAGGGACCCGTCTCCGACCGACGCCGACCACCCCTGAGCGCCAGCACCGCGAGCGCGACGAGCCCCGTGGCCGGGTCGACCCCACTACAGCGACAGCCAGACCGCGCTGTGAGCATGGGGGCCGCGCCAGCGTCCGGGCTTCCTGCATCTCGGCTGGTGCGGCCGGCGTCAGGCGTCGAGCCCGCGTCGGTCAGGCTTGCCGGGCCTGCGTCACCGGGGCCCGCATCGACGGGAGCCCCTGCGTCGCTCGCCGAAGGGCCCGCGTCGACCGCCGTCGCCCCACCATCCTCGGCGCCCGCATCTCGAGGAGCCCCTGCGTCCGGCGGCGCGATGGAACCTCCATCGGCGAGGCACGGCCCGACCATCACGATGCCGTTCCGCGGAACCGGCGCGAGCGCTTCGAAGTCGTCGACGTTGCGGTCGGTGTCGAGGCACCCCGCGCCCCGGCGGTGCAGCGACGTCGTCACCGAGGCTGGCACCGCGGCGGCTCCCTCACTGCAGTTCGCCGTGCCCGCGCCGACGAAGTCCACCACCCGCATCGCGTCCGGACCGGTGAGGGGACAGGCTCCGGTGAGGGCGAGTGGGCCCGAGACGAGCGCCAGCTTGAACTCCGCGCGGCCGATGTTGAGCACCGCGTTCGTCGTGTCGGGCGTCGGGAGCTGCGCGCCCCGCGTCCCCATGCCGACGGAGAACGCGATGAGGTGAAATCCCAGCGGCGGCACCGAGGCGGCCGGGTCGAAGTCCGCCACCAGCCAGTTGCTGCCCATCACCGACGCGTGCTGCAGCGTGTAGCCGCCGAGGGGCACGGCCTGGCTCGAGAGGTTGCGCAGCTCGACGAAGTCGGTGCGGTAGGGTGGCGCCGGCGTGGTCGTGTCCCCCGCGCCGTACACCTGAGAGATGACGAGGGACGTCGACGGAAGCGCCTGCTGCAGTGCGCTCCCTTTGCCCCCCGCCTCACCACAGCCGAGGCTCAGCAGCGCGACCCCGAGGTGCCATCGCAAGGAACTCACTTGCGTGATCAAAGCCCGAAACCCCGGGGTCCGTCGACACGTTGGGTCGAGCGGCCTGACTACGGCCGGCCGCTGCGGGCCTTCGCCACCTGCTCGCTCGCCAGCCGCCGCACCCCATCGGCCGTGAAGGGCTTCTCGAGAATCGGGCGCTCCACCTCGCCGAGGAACTTGCGCGCCGACGCACTGAAGGCCCCGCCCGTCATGAAGACGAGCCGCTCCGCGAGGGTGGGGTGGTTCGCCTGGAGCCGGTGGTACAGCTCCGCGCCCGACATCTCCGGCATCATCACGTCACAGAAGATGAGGTCGGGGTCGAGGGTCGGCAGCTCCTCGAGGGCCTGCTTCGGCGTCGAGAAGCTCTTCACCTCGTGGTGTGGGCCGAGCACGCGCTGGAGCGCCACCAACACCGAAGGCTCGTCGTCGATGAGCGCGATGCGCCCCCGCACCAGGCCCGGCGCTTCGGCCTGCGGGACCGGCGATTTCCGGAACTCCGGCAGCGCCACCGGCAGCGTCACCCGGAAGGTGCTGCCGCGCCCCGGGGTGCTCTCCACGGCGATGGAGCCGCCGAGCGTCGTCACGATGCTGTGGCAGATGGACAGGCCGAGCCCCGTCCCCTGGCCCACCGGCTTGGTGGTGAAGAACGGGTCGAAGATGTGCGGCAGCACCTCGGGCGAAATGCCCTCACCGGTGTCCTGCACCGACACCACCACCCGGCCCTGCGCGTCCTGCGAGGCCGACACCACGATGGAGTGGTGCGCGACGTCGCCCTCGGGCACCGCGTGGGCGGCGTTGATGAGGAGGTTGAGGAACACCTGGCTCAACTTGCCCTCGTTGCCCTTCACCAGCGGCACGTCGTCGAAGCGACGCTCGAGCTGCGCCCGGTGCCGAATCTCGTTGCGGGCCATGGTGATGGCCGACTCGAGCACCCGGCGCACGTCGACGAGGCCCGTCTGCTCGTCCTGGGCCCGCGAGAAGAGCTTCAAGTCACGCACGATGGTGCTGACCCGCTCGGCCCCCGTGCGCGCGTCGGTCAGCGCTTCGGCCATCTCGTCGAGCGCCGACAGCCCCGTCTCGATGCGCAGCCGCGCCAGCTCCTCGAGCCCGAAGTGCAGGTTCGACGTTATCCACGCCAGCGGGTTGTTGATTTCGTGCGCCACGCCCGCCGCGAGCGTACCGACCGAGGCGAGCCGCTCCGTCAGGGCGAGGCGTGACTGCAACAGCTGCTGGCCCGAGATGTCCTGCATCTCGCCGATGAGGCGCGCGGGCTCGCCGTCGTCGTCGAACAAGAGGTGTCCGCGGTCGATGACGGTGGCCCACGTGCCGTCCTTCCTTCGGAAGCGGTAGGTCGCGGTCCACGTCTTGCGCCGCTCGACGAGGGCGAGCTTCAGCGACTCCGTCACCTGCGCGCGCTCGGAGGGGTGTACGCAGCTCTCCCACCACGCGAAGGTGCGCGGAGCGGAAGGCTCGTAGCCGAAAATCTGTTCCAGCCGGGGGCTCCACTCGAGCAGGTCGGTCCGCAGGTTCCAGTCGTAGATGACGTTGGTGCTGGCCTCGGCCACCAGGTGGAAGCGCTCCAGCATCTCGCGGTTCGAGCGCTCGTTGCGCGCCTGTTCGACGGCGAGCGACGCGAAGCGGGCCATCGCCTCGAGGAGGGCGGACTGCGCCGCGGTGGGCGCCGCCGGCACGGGGCCGTAGACCGAGAGTGAGCCCAGAATCGTTTTCGTTCGCGAGCGAATCGGCCACGACCAGCACGAGCGCAGGTCGAGCTGGTCCACCACCGCGCGAAACGCGACGAAGCGGCGGTCGGTGCGCATGTCGACGGCGAGCACCGGCTCTCGGCTCCACACCGCCGTGCCGCACGCGCCGCGGTCGGGCCCGGGCGCCAGCCCATTCGTCGCGTCCTTCAGCAGCTGCGGCAACGAGGGCCCCGCGCCGGGCCGCAGCAGCCCATCGTCGCCCAGGAGCAGCACCGAGCTGAGCAGCCCGGGGAGCCTGCGCTCACACAGCCGGCACAGCCCCTCCAGCACCTGTGGCAGCGGCTGGCCCGACGTCAGCACCTCGGCGAGCTCGAAGTCGCCGCGCCGCCCCGGGAGCGTCTCGAGCGTCACGAACGTGCCCGTCGGCGTGGCCGCCGTTTCGACGTCCCAGGTCTGACCTGCCAACTCACAGCTGACCGTCTCGCGCTCGTCACGCAGCGCCAGCTGAATGGCGCGGGCCAGGGGCTGGAGGGCCGGCACGTCGGCGAGGCGGACGCCGGCCAGCAGCCGCGGCTCCAGCGACGTACCCTCGCCAGTCACCGCCGCTACGGCCCCGGTTGCGCTGAGAAGCAGCGTCACGCGCATGCACTGGCAGTGTAACGGGGAGTCGCGCCGCGTCCCGGTTTGTTTGAAGCTGCGGCGGCACGAATCTGCCAAGAAGCGCAGGCCATGGGCGACGTCAGCCGGGTGATTCTCGACGTCAAGGCGCGCTCCCTGGCGCCTGGCGAGGCCGTGCGGGGCCGGGTCACGCTGACGCTGCCCGCCCTCACCGAGGCCCGGCGAATGCTGGTCACGCTCGAGGCGCGCCGGCGCTCGGTGTCCACCACCGCGAAGGGCCCGATGCGCTACCGGCGCGACGTGGTGTGGAAGGCCGAAAAGGAGCTCGAAGGGGAGCGCACGTTTCGAGATGGGCTCTCGTGGCCCTTCGAGCTGCTGGTGCCAGAGGGCGCGCTCGAGCCGGCCTTCGCGGTGAAGGCTGGTGAGGCGCCCGCGCGGTTTGCGCTCGAGTGGCGCGTGGTGGCGCGGCTGGAGCGACCGGCCTCGTTCACCCTCAAAGCCGAGGTGCCGGTGGCGGTCATCGCGCGCGTCAAGCGGGTGCGACGCGCTCGTCCACCCCGTCGCAAGGCGTCGTCAGATGGTGCCCGGTGACGCGGGTCTCTGCTTCATGAGGGCGCGGAACTCCGGCGAGTCCACCCGCATCACCAGCAGCGTCAGCCGGGTGCGCGCGTCGAGCGAGATGGTGCGCTCCTCGCCGTGCAACAGCCCCAGCTTCCCTTTCGAGCGCCCGGTCGGTAGCTCGAGGTCGAGCGAGACACCGTAGCCCGCGCCCTCTTCGTCGGGCTGCAGGAGGAGGCGGTAGTCGGGCAGCGCGGCTCCGGGGGTCCACTTCTCGGCGAAGAGCCGCCGGCCTTCGAACCCGAGCAGCCGCGGGGTGCCGACGGGACGGCCGTCCTGCTCGACGCGAATGGCGAAGTAGAGCTTCTCGGGTGGACGCGTCACGTCGGTCGCCGAAGCACACGCCGTCACCAGCACACCGACCAGCGCGAGGAGCCCCACCACGCGGACGACGCGAGTCAGTCGGCGGGGGAGCGCCAGGCACCGTCTCGTCAGGTCCACCAGCCGCACCATGTGGCTCCCCGTAGCAACTTCGGCACCAGCGGCCGCGCTCAGTGATTCCAGCCACCTGCCCGCGCCGACAACGTTGACGCGGTGACGGCCGCGCCCGGCGCACAACGCAGCGCGGACAAACTGACACGACGCGCGCCCCATTCCCCGATTTCCGGGCACGCGTCCGGAGACGTCGGCCGCCTCCCCGTTGGGACAGGGCGGCCATGGTGATTCGCTGGGCGTCGAAGGCGGCCCGTGAGCGTGGACACCCGACAGCCCATCGGGTTGAACGAGGGTTCCCATGGCGCTGACTCCAGCCGACGTGCGTGCGTTGTTTCCGGCGCTCGAGGAGTGGACCTGGCTCAACGCCGCCGCGTCCTCACCCCTCTGTACGCCGGTCGCCGAGGCGATGGCCCGCGTGGTGGAAGCCTCCCGCCTTCGCGGGGACCTGGACTTCCCGAAGTGGCTGCACCAGCGCGACGCCGTGCGCGCGAAGCTGGCCGCGTTCGTCGGCACGACGCCGGCCTCGGTGGCGTTCACGCCCTCGACGTCCTTTGGCTTCCACGTCGTGGCCCAGTGTCTCAAGGCGCGCGGGCACGCCGAGGTGCTGTCGCTGGAGCACGAGTTTCCTTCGACGACGGTGCCGTTGCTCCACGCGGGCCTCACGGTGCGGGGCGTGCGGCGACGGGCCGACGGCAGCTATCCCCTCGAAGACCTCGAAGCGGCGCTCCGCCCCACCACGCGCGCGGTGGCGGTGTCGCTGGTGCAGTTCAACTCGGGCTTCCGGGTGGACATCGAAGGGCTCTCACGGCTGTGCCGCGACCGGGGCCTCGTGTTGTGCCTCAACGGCGCGCAGGCCATCGGACACGTGCCCCTCGACGTCACGGCGTGGGGCGCCAGCTTCCTCGCGATGCCCAGCCACAAGTGGCTCGGCGCGGGCTACGGCACCGGCATGCTGGTGGTCTCGCCCGAATGGCACGACGTGCTGCCAGCGGCTGGCTGGCTCTCGGTGCCGCCGGAGCAGCTCTGGCAGGCCTTCCCCGGCACCGTTCGCGTCGATGACGCGAACGGCTTTCTGGCCCACGGGGTGTCGACGCGACGCGACGCCTCGGTGTTGGAAGGCGGAGGCGCCGCCTGGGTGGGCTGGCACGCCCTCGAGGCGGCGCTCGACGTGCACGCCGCCCTGCCGCGCGGAGCGACGCTGTTGCACGTGCAGGGCCTCCAGACGCAGTTGCGGGCCGGGCTGCGCGCGCGGGGCTTCGTCCCCACCGCGCCCGACGCCGCCGAGGTGTCCAGCGGCATCTGCGTGGTGCCGGTGCAGGGCTCGGCCGAAGACGTGGTGCGGGCCCTGCTGCGTGAGGCGAAGGTGGTGACGACGCCCCGGGGCGGAGGCGTGCGCGTGTCGACCCACGTCTTCAACACCGAAGACGACGTCGCGCGGCTGCTGCAGGCCTTCGACGTGCTCGGCGTGCGTCCGGGTTGAGCCCGTTCTGGTAGGTTGCCTTCTTGCGCCATGGAACGGACCGAACGCCTCCTCGACCTCGTCGCGCTGTTCCTCGACGAGAAGCGCCCGGTGTCGTGGCAGCGCCTGCGGACCCTCTTCAAGGCCGACTACGGCACCGGCTCGCTGGAGTCGTGTGAACGGAAGTTCGAGCGCGACAAGGCCGAGCTGCTCGAGCTTGGCATTCCGCTGCGCTTCGTCCCCCGCACCGACGACGACGAGGCCGGCTACCTCGTCGACAAAGAGGCCTACTACCTGCCGGAGCCCGGCTTCTCGGCCGAGGAGCTGGCGGTGCTCTACGCCACCGGCGCGGCCGCCCTGGCCTCGGGCGCGTTCCCCGGCAGCGACGATCTCGCGCACGCGCTGCGCAAGGTGCGCTTCTTTGCCTCGGGCCCGCTGTCGCCGCCGAAGGTGCGCCTCGAGCTCGGCGTGGCGTTCGACGCGAAGTCCCTGCCCGAGCGGCTCGATGCGCTGTGGGGCGCCATCACCTCGAAGAAGACGGTGACGCTCGAGTACTACTCGCCGCGCTCCGGCGAGGTGACGCACCGCAAAGTCGACCCCTATGGCCTGGCCCTGCGGCGCGGCGTGTGGGCGCTGGCCGGCCACTGTCACCTCCGCAACGGGCTGCGCACCTTCTTCGTGCACCGCATGCGCACGCTCGAAGTGAATGCCGCCCGGCCCCGCTCGCCGGACTTCGAGGTGCCGGCCGACTTTCGCCTCGATGAGGTGGTCCCCGTGTGGCCCTGGCAGCACCGGTTCCACGCGCCGGTCGACGTCGTGGTGGCGCTGTCGGACGACCTGGCGCCGCTCGCGGAGCAGCTGTTCGGTGTGGCGGCGCACGGCTCCACCCTGACGGTCCGCGCGACGGACCTCGACTCGTTGGTGACGACGGTGCTGTCTCTTTCGCCCGGCGCGAAGGTGCTGTCGCCACCGGACGCGGTGGCGCGCGCGAAGTCGTTGGCGGCGAAGGTGCTCGAGGCGCATGGGGGGCGGGGCCCGTGAAGACCGAGCACCAGGAGCGGCTGCGACGGCTGTTGTTCCTCGTGCCATGGGTGTCCCGGAACCCCGGCCGGCCGGTGGACGAGGTCGCCCAGGCGATGGGGCTGTCGCGCGCGGAGCTGCTCGAGGCGCTCGAGCTGCTCACGCTGGTGGGCCGGCCGCCCTTCCAGCCCGATGACTTCGTCGACATCTATGTGGAGGACGAGCGCGTCTACGTTTCGTTCGACCAGCGTTTGTCCGTACCGCCCCGCCTCACTGCGGCGGAGGGCGTAGCGCTGGCCGCGGCGGCGCATGTGCTGGGGCCCGTGGCCTCTCCGGCGCTGCAGTCAGCCCTGGAGAAGCTCGAGCGCGTGTTGCCGCCTCAGGCCGTGGAGCGTTTTCGCGAGGCGGGCCAGAGGCTCGATGTCGCGGGTGAAGCGCCGGTCGGCCTGGGGGGCCTCTCGCAGGCCATCGTCCAGCGCCGCGCGGTGCGCTTTGACTACTTCACCGCTGGCCGCGCCCAGACGGAGCGTCGTCAGGTGCACCCTGAAGAGCTCTTCAGCCACCGCGGCCAGTGGTACCTGTCGGGCTTCGACATCACGCGAGGCGCCGACCGGCTCTTCCGGCTCGACCGCATGGGACCCATCGAGGTGACGAACGACCCCTCCCCGCCGCGAGAGTCGGGCCGGGCCGCGTTACCGGGGCCCGAGGCGAGTCACGAGCTGGTGACGGTCGTCTTCGCGCCAGCCCGCGCGCCCTGGGTTCGGGAGCAGTTCCCCGACGCGAAGGTGTTGCCCGACGGCGCGCTCGAGGTGACGGTGCCCGGCGACACCGTTCGCTGGCTCACCGGCTGGGTGCTGTCGTTTGGCGGCGACGCGCGGGTGACGAACCCCGCCTGGGCCATTCGAAGCGTTGCCGAGGCTGCGCGAGCCTCACTAGAGTAGGCGACCCAGTCGATGGCTTTCCAACTCGTCATTGCCGAAGGCAAAGAGGCCGGCCGGGAATTCCTCTTTGACCAGCAGTCGGTGGTCATCGGCCGCACGCCGGAGTGCGATGTCATTCTCTATGACGCAGGCGTCTCCCGCCGGCACGCGCGCATCTTCGACGAGGGCGAAGGCTTCCTCATCGAGGACCTGGGCTCGTCCAACGGTACCCTCGTCAACGGCAGCAAGGTGGCCAAGCAGCCGCTGAAGGACGGCGACTCCATCGCGCTGGGGCCGGTGAAGTTCACCTTCACCGCGATGGCGTCCGAGGGCTTGCCCGAGGAGACCGGTACCGAGGTGCCCCAGGAGGCCGGCCAGCATACCCGCGTCGTCAACGCCGCCGAGCTCAAGCGCTCCCGCAACAAGGGCGTCGCGATGCTGCCGAAGAACGTCAACACCGGTGAGCGGGAGAAGATCGAGCGGCGCTCCACCCAGATGGTGCCAGTGACCAGCGGCCCGCGGCCCAGCGCCCCGAAACCCCCGCGCGTCAGCCGTTCCAGTGGCCCCTCGGCGATGATGCGCCCCGACCCCAGCGCGCTGGCGGCTCCCGAAGAGAGCAACCCCGACCTCGAGGCCATCGAGGTGGGCGGCGCGGCCCGCGAGCAGCGGCTGTCGGCGGCCGAGCGCGCGCGGCTCAAGCGACAGGGGGCCAGCGGCGCGGCGCAGCTGTTCTGGATGGAGGCCTCGCGGCCCAGGCGCCTCGCCATCGCCGGCGGCGGCGGGCTCTTCCTCCTCTTCATCGTCGGGTTGTTCCTGTCGGCCGTTCTGCCGGCCGAGGTCAAGAAGAAGGCCCCCGAGGTGAGCGAGCTGACGGAGCAGCCGGTCGAGCAGGTGTTCGGCCTCGGCGCCACCGTCGGCTACGAGCGGCCCGACCAGAAGCTGTTCGAGTTCGAACTCAAGTCGCCGGTCGAGGTGATGGTGGTGTTGCACTACCAGTGCAAGGACCTCTCGGACAACGAGCTGGCCATCAACGTCAACGGTGTCGACATGGGCTTCGCGCCGCCCGACACCCTCATCGCGAGCGAGCTCGACCATGAGCTCCTCATCCCCGCCAAGCACCTCAAGCGCAACGCGACGAACACCGTCACCTTCGACAACACGAAGAACCCGCCCGAGGCCGACCCGTGGGCGCTGTGGAACGTGTGGGTTGAGGTGACGGTGCTGCCCGAGAAGGACGAGAATGGCCTCAAGGCCGACGCCGCCGAGCGCTACAAACGCGCCGAGGGCAAGTGGGAGCAGCGTGACATCGGCGCCTCCAACCGCTGGGAGGCCTACAGGGGCTTCCGCGAGGCGTGGCTCTTCTACGAGGCGCTGCCCGCCGAGCAGCGGGGCGCGCAGTACCAACTGGCGCACGACAAGATGATGGACGCCAGGCGCGAGCTCGACACGCAGTGCAACAAGCTCCTCATGCAGGCGCGCGCGGAGTTCCAGCAGAAGAAGTTCGACGCCGCCTCCTCGACGCTGGACTGGGTCGAGAAGTTCTTCCCCACCAAGGCCCACCCCTGTCAGTACCGCGCCATCATCGAGCGCGACGAGCTGGCCTCGAGCCTGGAAGAGGGCGGGTGACACACTCCATGCAACGTCGCGATCTCCTCATCGTCGGGCTCCTCACCCTCGTCACCTGTGGCCTCTACTCGTTCTACTGGCAGTACCAGACGACCCAGGAGCTCAAGGGCGTCACGGGCAAGGCCGACCTCAACCCTGGCCTCGAGCTGCTCCTCACCCTCGTCACGTGCGGCATCTTCGGCATCTACGTGCGGTACCGGAACGCGCAGTTGGTGACCGAGCGCATGCGGGCCTTGCGTGGCGTGCACGATGACAAGTCGACGCTGGTGCTGGTGCTCGACCTGGCGAGCCTCGTGACGGGCATCACCTTCGTCATCGCCATCCTCATCGAGCAGGACGAGCTCAACAAGCTGGCCGAGGCGAGCTCTGGCGTGTCCGTCGTCCCGTCGCAGCCGGTGCGCTGAGGCTGTCGCTTCAGAACCGCAGCACGACGACGCCCGCCGGCGGGCGCTCGGCGCGGCCCCACTCGAACGCCACCAGCGTGCCCACCGCTGGCAGTGCCCAGAAGAGCGCGAGGCCGACGAGGTAGCCCGCGCCAGGAAGCGTCGCGAGCGGCAGGCCGATGAGAACGCCGGCGAGGAGTCCAAGGAGCGCCCCGATGACGGCCCGGCCGGTGCCGCCTTCCGCGCCCATGAGTCGTCCCGCGATGACGATGCCGATGGGCGCGAGGACGACCGCGAGCACCGTGGCCGAGAGGAAGCCGGCGAAGAAGCCGGCGAAGGATTGCAACGCGGTCAGCCCACCATAGGCCGCGAAGGGCAGCGCGAGGCCCAGGCCTGCGCCGGTGACGCCCTCGGCGAGGAGGCGCGCGCTCCGGGTGGGACGCGCCGGTGGGGTGGCGCTCGGCAGCGCGGCGGCGTCAGCCTGGGCGAAGGTGAGGGAGGTGCCTTCGAGGAGCGTCGACGTGGCCTCGCGTGGAACGTCGCTGGCGAATGCGGCGCTCGTCGCGTCAGACTGGACGAGCGGGTCCTGGGCGAGAGGCGGCGGTTCGGCCCGCGCTGCCGTGCCGATGAGCGAGAACACCAGCACCACGCCCGCGAGGGAGCCGCGCTCAACGAGTCTCACGGGTCACCTCGAGGCTGGTGAGAGGCGCGTCGAGGAAGCGGCGAGCCACCTCGTCGTCCTGGAGCGTCCACCGGAAGAAGGCCGCCAGCGCGCCGCCGGTGACGCGCCGGGTTTCGTCGCGGTTGGGGCCCGTCTGGCAGAGTCCGCCCGAGTCGACGTCGGCGTCGAGCATGTCGGCATGGCCCTGCGCCTTCACGAGGAGCAGCGTGGCCGGCGGCGTGGTGCGCTCGAAGAAGTGACGGAAATTGTCACCTTCGGGCGCGCAGCTTCCGCCGAGCTCCATGCCAAGGACGAGGGAGGGTGGCGCGCTGTCGAGGGGGCCTGGGAGCGCTTCGGGTTGGGCGCCCAGCAGCGGGCCGCCGCGCCCATCGACGGGGTCGATGCCCACGAGGCCGCGAGCGGGGAAGCGCTCCTGCGCGGCGAGCCACCAGGCGACCTTGCCTCCGCGTGAGTGGCCTGAGAGCCCGAGCGGGCGCGGGTCGGCCGCGCTGCCCATGATGGTGGCGGCAGATGCCTGCGCCCAGGTGGCGACGTCTCGCGCGGCTCGGGCCTCATCCGGAGCGCCCTCCTTCCCCAGCGGTACGCCGTCGGCCGGGTACATCTGCGGCGCCACCACCACGAAGCCGTGCGAGGACAGGTGCGTGAGGATGTCGTCGTAGGCGCGGCGGTCGGACAGAAAACCGTGCTGGAACTGCACCACCGGGTACGTGCCGGGCTCTGTTGGCGCGGTGAGCCGAACGGGCCGCGGCGCGCCGAGCTCTCCCTGGCGCAGGTCGCGTTGCATGACGGACAGCGGGCCCTTGATGAACGGGTCGCTCGAGGAGCGGAAGACGACGCCGGGAGAGATGGGCTCGGGCGCCGTCGTCGGGGCAGGGCCGCACCCCAGCAGGCAGACGACGAGGACGGCGAGGCGCATGGGGCCACAGGTAACGTGCTCCCGCCGCGACGCCAAGCCCCGCGCGGTGCCCGTTCGGGAGGCCGCGGTCGGAGGCCCACGTCCGTTCGTCGTCGAGCCGGGAACGCCCCGACGTCAGTCGCTCCATCCAGGCGCGGACGGGACGCGCTCGGTGCGCGGGTTGACGAAAGCCGCTCGTCAACCCGCGCCTGCCCATCGTCAACCGCGTCGGCCGAAAACTGGCGCAACCTCACGCTCGCCCTACCGTCTGAGGTATGCGGGGAATCGTCAACACCGTGGCGCGCTTCGTGGAGACCGGCGTGCCCTTCTCGAGCCACGACATCTGCGCGCGCACCGGCGCGTCACGACAGGCCGTTCACAAGCACCTGAGCCGCCTGGTGCAGTCCGGCATCGTCTTTGCCACGGGTCGTGCGCGGGCGACGCGGTACGAGCCAGTGAGGTCCAGCTCGTCGGTCGTTCGTCCGCTCACCCAGCGGGTCGAGGTGGCCTCGGCGGGCTCGCGGTTCCGGCTCTCCGCGCGGCTGTTGCTGCTCGACGTGCAGCCTGGCGTGGTCGAGGTGGACTTCACGGGCGTTCACGACCTGGGAGACGAATTCCTCGACGAGCTCTTCCTCGTCCTCGCGCCGAAGCATCCGGAGCTGACCCTCAAGCCAGTGCACATGCCCGCGCGGCTGGCGCCGCTGTTCTTCGCCTTTGCCCGCAAGGCCGTGCCCGCGTCGGCTGCAGTCCGTGCCGGTTGACCGCTCCGTTCGTGAACCACCGGTGACGGACTCGACGGGTGGAAGTGCAGTACGAGGCGCGCATGCTCGATCGCCGCACCGTGCTCGCAGGCAGCGCGTCGCTCCTCGCGTGTGGGCCCGCCGGAGTTCGCGCCCCCCGCGTGCAGGTGCCGGGTCCCCCATTCTCGGAGTCGCCGTTCGCGTTTGGTGTGGCTTCGGGAGACCCGACGGCTGACGGCATCGTGCTGTGGACGGCCCTCGAGGTCGCCGAGCGGGACGACGTCTCGGTCGGGTGGGAGCTCGCCGCCGATGAGCGCTTCGAGCGAATCCTGGCCTCTGGCGTCGCCACCGCCGCGCGAGACGCCGGACATACCTTGCACGTCGAGCCCACCGGCCTTCCTGGCGACGGCACGTTCTTCTACCGCTTCGTGGTACCGGGACAGGTGAGCCCCATCGGCCGCACGCGCACGCTCCGCGCCACGGGTGCGCCAGAGACTTTTCGCTTCGGCATCGGCAGCTGCCAGGACTTGCGCGGCGGCTCCTTCACCGCGCACCGGCACGCGGCGAACCAGCGCTTCGACCTCTTCTTCTTCCTCGGCGACTTCATCTACGAGCGAAACCGCGCGGGCGTTCGGGCGCACCAGTCGGCCGAGCCGGTCGATCTCACCAGCTATCGCGCGCGTCACGCCGAGTACCGCCGCGACGTCGACCTTCAAGCCAACCTCGCCGCGTGCCCGTGGGTCGTCACCTGGGACGACCATGAGCTGGTGAACAACTATGGTGGGCTGTCGCACGGCACGCTGTCGGTGGAGCAGCTGCGCGAGCGCCGTCGCGCCGCCTACCGGGCCTACGCGGAGTGGATGCCGATTCGTACCCGGCCCGACGACGACGGCTCGATGCGGCTGTTTCGCGGCCTCGAGGTCGGCTCGTTGCTGTCGGTGTCCGTGCTCGACACGCGGCAGTACCGGTCGCGCCTGGTGTGTGGAGGCCGCGCTGGCATGGCGTGCGCCGACTGGGGCGCCGCCGACGATTCGATGCTGGGAACCGAGCAGCGCGATTGGCTCGAGGCGCGACTGCGTGGGTCGACCGCGCGCTGGAACGTGCTCGCGCAGCAGGTCGTCTTCTCGGACTTCGTCGTCGGCGGCGGCGTGTTCTTGAACCACGACCAGTGGGACGGATACCCCGCCGAGCGAAGACGCCTGTTGGACGTCTTCGACGCGCTGCCGGCGCGCAACACGGTCATCCTCAGCGGTGACATCCACCTGGGGGCGCTCTCCCGCGTTCTGCGGCCGAACACCGCGCGCGCGTCGGCGGTGGAGATCGTCACCAACTCCATCAGCAGCGGCGGCTCGCAGGGTGAGGGGAACGGCTCGCTCATCGAGGGGCTGGTCGGCGGCTTGCCCGGCTTCCTGTACGCCTACGAAGGCCGCCGCGGCTTCACCGCGTGCACCGTCACCGAGGCGTCGTGGCAGGTCGACTTCGAGGTGGTCGACTCCATCGACACCCCGGGTGGAGCCGTCTCGACGCACGCGTCGTTCGAGGTCAGCCGCGAGCTGCTGGCCCGTCGCCGAGGCTGAGCGACCGGGGTTGAATGGGCCGTCCATGGCACCGCTCGCACCCGAGGTGGGTCATCGGGCTCATCGTGCTCGTGTCTGCGCTCGTCGCTGACGTCGCGGGCGCGACGGAGTTCCTGGTCGAGCAGCATCACGTTCGCCTCAGTCCGACCTGTCAGGCGTCGGCCTGCGGCCCCACTCGATGGC
Organism: Myxococcaceae bacterium; assembly: GCA_044352295.1. Taxonomy (GTDB): domain Bacteria; phylum Myxococcota; class Myxococcia; order Myxococcales; family Myxococcaceae; genus Xiheimicrobium. Next base: position 13,813 of record JBILEB010000090.1, on the reverse strand, counting down.
AGCGATGAGTCCGGGTTGCTGGGTTGACAACCGCGCGTCAGGGCCGTTACGAAGCCGCTCCGTGTCGAGCCTCAACCACCACCACGCGCATCATCATCGGCCCGACGGGCATGCGCGCGTGCGTGTGAGCTGAAGCACCTCACACGGCAGTTCGAAGCGACGCATGAAGCCCGTCCCTCCCCCGAGACGGGCTTTTTCGTGTCGCCCGCTCCCGGTCCCCACCCCCCGACGTCCGAGGAAGAACCCGATGCCCCGAATCGCACTCCCCAACAAAGGCCGGCTGCAAGACGACGTGAAGGCGCTGCTCGACGACGCGGGCCTTCCCATTCGTGGCAAGTCCGAGCGCAGCCTCACCGCGTCGCTCGGCGGCGAGTTCGAAGCCATCTTCGTGCGCGCGCAGGACATTCCGGAGTTCGTCGCCGACGGCGCGGCGGACCTCGGCATCACGGGCGCGGACCTGGTGGCCGAGTCCGGGCGGCTCCTCACTGAGCTGCTCGACCTGCAGTTCGGCAAGTGCCGGCTCGTGGTGGCCGCGCGCGAGGAGAGCGGCCTCACCGCTGTCGACCAGCTCACCGGCCGGCCCCGCGTCGCCTCCGTCTTTCCCCGGCTGACGCGGGCCTTCTTCGAGTCGAAGGGCATCGCGGTCGACGTGGTGCCGGTGAGCGGCGCGGCCGAGATCGCGCCCCACCTCGGCATCGCCGACATCGTCGTCGACCTCACCTCGACCGGTTCGACGCTCAAGGTGAACGGACTGCGCGAGGTGGCCACGGTGATGGACTCGACCGCGCGCCTCATCGGCCGCGACGAGGTGGCGAACCAGGGCTGGGCGCAGGAGCTGACCCTCGCGTTGTCCTCGGTGCTGCGCGCGCGCACGCAGCGCTACCTCATGGCCAACGTGCCGAAGGACAAGCTGGACGAGGTGCGGGAGCGCCTGCCGGGCCTCAACGGCCCGACCTTGAGTGAGGTGCTGGGCGGTGGCCGCTTCGTCGCCATGCACGCGGTGGTGCCGGCGACGACGGTCTACAAGACGGTGGCGGCGCTCAAGGGGCTCGGGTGCGAAGGCATTCTGGTGACGCGCATCGAGAGGTTGATGCCATGAGCCTCGTCCGGTTCCGGGGTGCGCTCGCGGCGCTCTCGACACAGGCCAGGGCCGCGTTGCTCGACCGGTCGTTCTCGATGGACGTGCGGGTGACGGCGACGGTCGCGAAGCAGCTGGCCGAGGTGAGGGCCGAAGGAGACGCCGCCCTCGTGCGGTACGCGCGCGAGTTCGACCGCGTGTCCCTCGAGACGCTCGAAGTGCCGCGCGCCGAGCTCGAGCGCGCGCTCTCGACGCTCGACCCGGTGGTGCGCCGGGGCCTCGAGCGCGCCGCGAAGAACCTGGAGCTGGTGGCCCGGGCGTCGCTGCCGGCGCCGAGCGAGGTCGAGGTCGAGCCCGGCCTCGTCGTCGGCCGTCGAGCGGATCCGTTCGAGCGGGTCGGCGTCTATGCCCCCGGCGGAAAGGCGGCCTACCCGTCGAGCGTGCTGATGGGCGTGGTGCCGGCGCGCGCCGCGGGCGTGAAGGACATCATCGTCTGCTCTCCGCCCGGCCCGACCGGGCTTCCTTCCGATGTCGTGCTCGCCGCCGCCGCGCTCGCAGGCGCCACGCGCGTCTTCGCGATTGGTGGCGCGGGTGCCATCGGGGCGATGGCCTTCGGCACGGCCTCGGTACCGCGCGTCGACCGCATCGTCGGCCCAGGGAACGCCTGGGTCGCCGAGGCCAAGCGGCAGGTCGCCGGAGAGGTCGGCATCGACTCGCCGGCTGGACCCTCCGAGATCCTCGTCGTCGCCGACGGCCAGGCCCAGCCCGACGCCATCGCGCGCGAGCTGTTGGCGCAGGCCGAGCACGACGTCGACGCGTGCGTGGTGGCGCTGTGCCTGGGGGACGACCTCGCGGTGAAGGTGGTGGCGTCGCTCGAGGCCTCGCTGGCCAGCCAACCCCGCCGCGCCACCATCGAGACGTCGTTGCGCACGCGGGGCGCGGTGCTCGCGCTGCGCTCCATCGACGAGGCGTGGCCCTTCGTCGAGGCCTTCGCCGCCGAGCACCTGCAGCTCAACCTCGCCGACGCCGAGTCGTTCCTGCCGAAGGTGCGCAACGCTGGCACCATCTTCGTAGGCCCCAACGCCTCGGTGGCCTTTGGCGATTACCTGACGGGCGCGAACCACGTGTTGCCCACGGCGGGTGCGGGCCGCCGCTTCAGCGGGCTCTCGGTGCTGGACTTCGTGCGGTGGCAGACCTGGCAGCGCGTGACGCCCGCGGCCGCGGCCTCGATGAGCGGCGACGTGGTGGCGCTGGCGACGAGTGAGGGGCTCCCCGCCCACGCCAACGCGGCGGCGGCGCTCTCGAGTGCAGGTACGGTGGCGCGTCCCGCGCGGCTTCGGACGCGGGCGACGCTGGCGCCCATCGAGCGGTACGTACCGAAGCGCCCGCCGTGTGAGCTCGACCTCACGGACAACACGAACCTCTTTGGCGTCCCCCCATCGGTCGCGGGGTTGCTCGTGAGCCCGCCGGCCGCAGCCATCACCCGCTACCCGTCTCCTTATGCCGATGCGCTCCGGACGGCCCTCGCGTCGGCCCGCGGGGTGAAGGTGGACGAGGTGGTCACGGGGTGTGGCTCCGACGACGTGCTCGACGCCGCCTTCCGCGCGTTCGGAGAGCCCGGAGACCGGGTCGCGTTCTGTCCGCCAACGTTCGGCATCGTCTCGTCCTTCGCGCGCGCCAACGGACTGGTGCCGACGCCCACCACCCTCGAGGTCGACGCGCTCGCCCGCAGCGGCGCCCGACTCATCTACCTCTGTTCGCCGAACAACCCGACGGGCGCGACGCTGCCAGCCGGCCTCGTCGAGGCGCTCCTCGCTCGCACCGACGCCGTGGTGGTGCTGGACGAGGCCTACGTCGAGTACGCGGCGGTGGCGTCGATGTCGGCGCGCGCGCCGGGGTTCGAGCGCCTGCTGGTGGTGCGCACGTTGTCGAAGGCCTGGGGCCTGGCGGGCCTGCGGCTCGGCTACGCCACCGGCTCCTCGGCGCTCATCGAGCAGGTCGAGAAGACGCGCGGGCCCTACAAAGTCGGCGGGCTCGCCGAGGCGTGCGCGCTGGCCGTGTTGCAGTCGGACGTGGCGTGGGTGAACGAGGGCATCGCCACCGTGAAGGAGAACCGCGCGGCCTTCCTGCGCGCGCTCGTCGAGAAGGGCTTTGCGCCGCTGTCGTCCGAAGCCAACTTCGTGCTGGTGCCGGTGTCGCGGCCCGCCGGTGAGGTGGCCGACCGCATGCGGACGCAGGGGGTGTCGGTGCGGGCGTTCCCGAGCCTCCCCGGCGTCGGAGAATCGGTGCGCATCAGCATCGGGCCCGCCGCCGTGATGCAGACGTGCCTGAACGCGCTGGTGGAGGCCACCCGATGAAGGCCACGCTCTTCGACTACGGCGCGGGCAACCTGCACTCCCTGGGGCGCGCCTTGACGCGCCTGGGGCTCGAGGTCGACGTCTCGACGGACGCGCGCGTGAAGACCGACCTCCTGGTGCTCCCGGGCGTCGGCGCGTTCGGGCTCGCGGCGGACCGGCTCGCGCCTGCGAGAACCGCGCTCCAGGCGTCCCTGCAGGCCGGCCAGCCGTTGCTCGGCATCTGCCTGGGCATGCAGCTGCTCTTCGACTCGTCCGAGGAAGACGCCAGCACGCCCGGCCGCGGCCTCTCGGTGGTGGAAGGCACGGTGACGCGGCTTCAGACGCGCCGGGTCCCGCACATCGGCTGGTCTCGCCTCGAGGGTGACGGCCGCGCCATGTACTTCGCGCACTCGTTCGCCTGCCGCCCGGTGGACGCCTCGGTCGTGACAGCCTGGGCGCGCCACGATGACGAGCGGTTTCCCGCCGCGGTGAAGCAGGGCCGGGTGGCGGGCGTGCAGTTTCACCCGGAGAAGTCGTCCGCCGACGGCCTCGCCCTCCTCGAGGCCGTGGTGCGCGAGGTGACGGCGTGAAGGCGATTCCAGCCATCGACCTGCGCGAGGGGGCCTGCGTGCAGCTCGTCGGGGGTGCGTACGAGCAGGAGCGGGTGCGCCTGCCGGATCCCCTTGACGTGGCGCGAGGGTGGCGCGCCGCCGGCTTCACCTCCCTCCACGTGGTCGACCTCGACGCCGCGACGGGCCGGGGCTCGAACGCGGCGCTCATCGAACAGCTCGTGAAGGGCGCCGACGTTCAGGTCGGCGGAGGCGTGCGGGACGAAGCGTCGGTGGAGCGGCTCCTCTCACTCGGCGCGGCGCGCGTCGTGGTGGGAACGCGAGGCGTGGAGGACGCCGCCTGGCTCGAGCGCGTCGCGTCGGCGTTTCCGAACCGCATCGTCCTGGCCGCTGACGTCAAGGGGCGCGCCGTCGTCACGCGTGGCTGGGCGGCGCAGACGTCGCTCGAGGTGACTGCGCTGCTCGAGCGCGTTCGCCCGCTTCCCCTCGCCGGGGTGCTCGTCACCGCGGTGCACCTCGAGGGACAGCTCCAGGGCACCGACGTCGGCTTGTTCCGTGACGTCGTCGCCGCTTCCGCCGTTCCCGTCATCGCGTCGGGTGGCGTCACCACCGCGGACGACCTGCGGGCCCTTCAATCCACCGGGTGTCACGCCGCCGTCATCGGCATGGCCCTCTACACCGGGCGCCTCGACGCGCCCGCCATCGCACGGGAGTTCCCCTCATGAAGTCCGTCACTCGAGAGACGAAGGAAACGACGGTTCGCGCTTCCCTGGAGGACGCGGTGCGCATCGACACCGGGCTGCCCTTCTTCAACCACATGCTGCACACCTTCGGCACCTATGCGGGCCTGCCGCTGGTCCTCCACGCGCGCGGCGACTTGCGTCATCACCTGATGGAAGACGTCGCGCTGGCCGTGGGTCGCCTGGTCCGTGTCGCCACGCCAGCGACCGCGCGCCGCTACGGTGAGAAGACGCTCCCGATGGACGACGCGCTCGTGCAGGCCGTCATCGACACCGGCGGGCGGCCCTACTTCGTCGGGAAGTTGCCGTCGAAGCTCTACACGCACTGGTTCCGCAGCTTCGCCACCACCGCCGAGGCCACCCTGCACCTGCGCCGTCTGCGTGGCACCGACCGACACCACCTCATCGAGGCGGCCTTCAAGGCGACGGGGCTCGCGTTGCGAGAGGCGCTGCGCGACGACGGCGTGGTGTTCAGCACCAAGGGGAGCGTCGACTGGAAGGTGACGACGTGACGACGAAGCGCATCGTCGTGTGCCTCGACATGAAGGGCGGCCGCGTCGTGAAGGGCGTGTCCTTCGAGGGGCTGCGCGACGTCGGAGACCCGGTCGAGCTCGCCCGTCGCTACGAAGCCGAAGGTGCCGACGAGCTCGTCTTTCTCGACGTGTCGGCCAGCGCCGAAGAGCGCGCACCCCTGTGGGACGTCGCCCGCCGCACCGCCGAGCAGGTCTTCATTCCGCTCACTCTTGGCGGAGGGCTTTCCTCGCTCGAAGACGTCAACCGGGCGTTGCGGGCGGGCGCGGACAAAGTGTCGCTCAACTCTGCCGCGGTGAAGGACCCCTCGGTCATCACCGCGTGCGCGAAGGCCGTGGGCTCGCAGTGCGTGGTGGTGAGCCTCGACGCGAAGCGGAGCGGTGACGGGTGGCGGGTCTTCACGCACGGTGGCAAGCGCGAGACGCCGCTCGACGCGGTGGGGTGGGCGAAGGAAGCCGTCGCGCGCGGCGCAGGAGAGCTCCTCGTCACCAGCATCGACCGTGATGGTCAACGCGGCGGGTACGACCTCGAACTCACCCGCACCATCGCCGATGCCGTCGACGTGCCGGTGATTGCCTCGGGTGGGGCGGGGAACGCGAAGCACCTCGCCGAGGCCTTCGAGCTCGGACGGGCGGAGGCCGCGTTGCTCGCTGGAATCCTCCATGACGGCACCACCACCGTGCGCGCGCTCAAGCAGGAGCTGGCCGGCGCGGGCCTTGACGTGCGTGAGGTGCGCTCATGACGTGGCTCGAGGCCGTCTCGACGGTCGCGCGGCTCGCCGGAGAGAAGGCGCGCTCATACTTCCGCAGCGGCGTCACGGTCGAGACGAAGTCCGACGGAACGCCGGTGACGGTGGCCGACCGCGAGGCCGAGGCCGTGGCCCGCGCGTCGATTGCGCAGCACTTCCCCGACGACGGCATCGTCGGCGAAGAGGGAGACACCATTCGCCCCGACGCGAAGCGCCGCTGGTACGTCGACCCCATCGACGGCACCAAGGCCTTCGTTCGCGGCGTGCCACTCTGGGGCACCCTGGTGGCCGTGGCCGAGGGGAATGAGGTGCTCGCCGGCGCGCTCTTCTGTCCGGCGCTCGACGAGCTGGTGGCCGCCGAGCGGGGGAAGGGCTGCTTCTGGAACGGCACCCGCACGCACGTCTCCGAGGTGGCCGCCCTTTCCGACGCGACGCTCCTCACCACCGACGCCGGTACGCTCGCGAGGCCCCTGCGGCCGCTCCTCGACGCCGCGCCCGTCAGCCGGACGTGGGGGGACTGCTACGGCTACCTGCTGGTGGCGACGGGCCGCGCCGAGGCGATGGTCGACCCCGTCCTCAACGACTGGGACTCGGCGGCGCTGTGGCCCATCATCGAAGAGGCCGGAGGCGTCTTCACCGCCATGGACGGCACGCGCACCGGCTTCGGGAAGAGCGCCGTCGCCACCAACGCGCGCCTCGCCACCACCGTTCGCGACGCGCTTCGTCCCCGAGGTTCCAGCGCCGTGGCGTTCGACGTCACGCAGGTCGACTTCTCGAAGGGCCTGGTGCCGGTGGTGACGCAAGACGTGCTCACCGGTGCGGTGTTGATGGTGGCGTACGCGGACGCCGAGGCGCTGACGAAGACGGTCGAGACGGGCCTCATGCACTACCGCTCACGCACCCGCGGCCTGTGGAAGAAGGGCGACACCAGCGGGAACGTGCAGCGTGTGGTGTCCCTCGCCCTCGACTGTGACCGCGACACGGTGCTGGCGCGCGTCGAGCCGGCCGGCCCCGCCTGTCACACCGGCGACGTCACCTGCTTCGGCGCGCCGACGGGGGATGCGCTCGCGACCCTCTCGGCCACCATCGCGGCGCGGGCGAAGGGCGCGAGTGACGCGAGCTACACCGCGAAGCTGCTCGCCAACCGCAACCTGCGGCTCAAGAAGCTCGGAGAAGAAGCCGCGGAGTTGGTGTTGGCGCTGGCCGACGGAGACGACCCGCGCGCGGCCGAGGAAGGCGCTGACGTCGTGTACCACACGCTGGTGGCGCTCCAGGGGCGGGGCCTCACGCTGGACGACGTCCGCCGGGTGCTCCACCAACGCGCGCGGCGGTGAGCCGAGGGCCCTCAGCGCCCGGCGCCCGACAAGTCGATGTGCAACGCGTCGCTCGCGAACTTGCCCATGCGCCCCACCAGCTTCTCCATGGCCGGCCGCACGCTCGCGCCCGTGCGGTTGGCGGCGTCTTCCAGCTTGTCGCGGCAGCTCAAGTCCTCACACACGATGGCCCCCACGCGCTTGGCGCCGTTGAGCGTCGCGGTCAGCAAGCCGACGCCCGTGCCCGGTGAGGTGCAGTGGCACCACGAGCACATGGCCGGCGCGGCCGAGGAAGAGCCTCCGTTGGAGTCGAAGGCGATGCCCGTGGGGACTCCACCGGGCGTCGAGAAGACGAGGAACGTCCGCCCACCGGCGGGATGCCGCCACGCCAGGTAGTCCTTCACCACGAGCGGAAAGGCGAACTCCGCAGCCAGCTCGACGGCGTTGCGGTCTTTCGGGCGAAACGTCTCGAGGAGCGCGGTGGCGGAGTCGAGCTTGAACATGATCCCACCATTCTCGCCGGAACCATGCCCCGGCGAAAAGGCGTCGCGCCAGCCAGTTTCAGAGGGCGCGCACGTAGGCCACGAGGTCGTCGACCTCCTGTTCGGACAGGCGCGAGGTGAGGCCGTGCCGATCGCGCTCCTTGCCCATGAGGATGCGGGCCTTGAGCGTCGGCGCGCTGCCGTCGTGGAGGAAGGGCGCGGTGCGCGCGATGCCCAACAGCGACGGCGTGTTGAGGCCGCCGTGGAAGAGGAACTCGCGGCGGTCGATGACCGTGCCCGTCGTCACCAGCGTGCCGACGTCATAGAAGCGGTCGTCGGTGAGCGCCTCGCCGCGGTGGCAGGTGCCGCAGGCAGCCTTGTCCCACGCCGCCTTGCCGCGCGCCTTCACGTCGACGGGCGTCTCGGTGGTGAACGGGTTGTCCGGCGCCTGCACCGACATGATGAAGGCCATCAACTGCTCCTCCATCGCCTGCGAGGGGCCGCGGCCGCCCATGCGGTCCTTGGTGGTGTGCGACATGAACTGCGAGACGGTGTTGAACTCGCCGTTCCAGTGGAAGGGCGCCGTCTTCGCGAGCAGCTTACCGGTGAGCGCGGGCGTGTTGCGTGGGCCCTCGGTGGTGTTCCAGATGTGGCCGTCTTCGCGCGCTTCGACGTGGCAGGTGGCGCAGCTGATGCCGAGGTTCGGGTCGTTCATGTCGGGGCTGACGGCGCTGAAGAACAACTTGCGGCCTGCCACCACGTTCGCCGGCAGCACGTCGGCGCCGAGCGCCTTCACCTCGCGCTGGCGCACGATGCCGCCCTCGGCCTTCAGCTTCGACAACGAGTGGTCGAAGGCGTTGAACACCCATGCCGTGCTGCCATCACGTGACACCGCGATGCCCGTGGGGCCCGCGCCGACGTTCACCACCTGCTGGCCCGACCGCGGCCCGACGATGCCCGGCCTGCCGACATTGACGCCCATGCCGGAGCCGGTGCTGGTGCCCGTGGTGGGCACCACCGAGACGTTGTTCGACTCGCGGTTGGCCACGAAGATGAACCCGCCGCCCGGGTCGACCGCGATGGCCGCGGGGCCCTGCACCGGAATGCCGGGCGCGCTCGAGGTGAGGAAGAGAGGCGGGCGCTCGGTGGCGCCCTCTTGCGCGAAGCCACGGCACTCGTCCGCCGTGGCGTCATCCACGTTCGGGTTGCCGTCGGGGTCGAAGGTGAGGAGCGAGGCCGCGGCGACGGGGCGAACGATGCCGCAGCTCCCCGACGAGCCGTAGCCCGTGCTGCCGACGCCCACGGGCCCGCCGCCAGAGTTCCCGGCCGAGCCGCCTGCGAAGCCGCCGGGTGCGTCCTTGGGGCGGGTGTTGAGCACCGAGTCCGTCGAGAGCAGCGCCGCGACGTAGACCTGCTTGCCATCGGGGCTCGCCGTCACCGCTTCGAGGGCGCGCGCGCGACGGGTGCGGGGCCCGGCCATGCCGCCCGGGAAGGGTGCCGGGTCGAGGCCGTGACCCGGCGTGGTGGGAATGCCGAGCGCCGAGCGGTTGAGCTGACGGAAGAGGTCCGACCCCGACTTCGTGACGGTGCCCTTGACGACATCGAGCATCACCACGTCGCCCGACTTGTAGAGCGTCACCATCGCCTTGCCGCCCGGGAGCAGCGTGATGGCGCGGGGCTCGGGGCCGACGACCGTCTCCCACTGCAGCGTGTGCGTCGCGGTGTCGAACGCCATCACCGAGCCCACCTCGAGGTCGGTGCGGCGCGCGCTGTTGACGACGAAGAGCGCCTTGCCGTCCTCGGACACGGCGAGGCCCACCGGCTCGACACCGACGTCGAGGGTCAGGCTCACCTGGCTTTCGCCGCGGCGCACCACGCTGACGCTGCGCCCGTAGCGGTTGGCCACGTAGACGGTGTCGTCCGGAGCGACCAGGACCTTCTCGGGCATGCGGCCCACCGCGATGCTGCGCGCCGCTTCGCTGGTGTCCTTCGCGTTCACCACGAAGAGCGTGTCGAGGTCGGCGTCGACTGCGTAGACGAGCGCGTCGTCGCGGCTGATGGCCACCGAGCCAGACGCGCTATTGCCACCTCCCGTCGGACTCTCGGGCGCACACGCCAGCACGGTGGTGAACGCCAAAGCCGCGGCAAGGAGACGCGTTTTCATGGGGAACCCTCAGTTTTTCGTCAGGACAGATGTCGTGAATTCGCGGGGCTGGCGAGGCAGACGCGACGTGACGGACATCAATGCAGGGGCCGGGCCCGATCGCAAGGCCACCCCTGACGTCTCGGCGTGCGTCAGCCGACCGCGGTGAGCCGGAGCACGAGGGGTTCTGAGTACTTCTTCAGCGTGCGCGCGAGGTCCTCGGGCCGAACCGGCTTGGCGAGGAAGTCGCTCATGCCTGACGCCAGACAGCGCTCCTTGTCGCCCCCCATCGTCCCGGCGGTGAGGGCGATGACGGGGAGCGCGTCGCCGAAGCTCGCGCGAATGCGACGGGTGGCTTCGAAGCCATCGAGCACTGGCATCTGGCAGTCCATGAAGACGACATCCCACCGCTGCTCGGTGAGGGCGTCGAGCGCTTCCTGTCCGTTGCCGACGACCTGCACGGTGCAGCCGAGCTTGCCCAGCAGGCTCCGGATGACGCGCTGGTTGATGGTGTTGTCTTCGGCCACCAGCACGCGCAAGCCCGGGAAGGGCGCCACCTCGGCGGGCCGGGCGTCGCTCCGAGGCGGCGGCGTCACCTCGAGCGCGCGGCTGACGGCATCGAGCAGCTGGCGCCGCCGCAGCGGGCGGGTGAGGCGGAAGCAGCCTGGCGGGAACTCGGTCGTCGGCGTCCGCGACGAGGTGAGGAGGCCCACCTTGCGGTGCGGCGCCACCAGCCGGGCGGCGAGGGCCCGAGCGGACGCACCAGAGGCCTCATCGTCGACCACCACCACCTCGGCCCCTTCGCAGACGGCCCTTGCGCTCAGCTCACTGTCGGCGGTCTCGACCCGGGCGCCCGCGGTGACGAGCAGCTGCTGCAAGCCCAGACGCGCGACCGACGGCGGGGCCACCACCAGCACACGACGGCCCGACAGCAGGCCCAGCACAGAGACCGACGGCGCCTCGTCGAAGCCGATGCTCACCGAGAAGGTCGTTCCGTGCTCGCCCGTGACGATGTCGATGACGCCGTCCATGAGGCCCACGAGGCGCTTGCAGATGGCGAGGCCCAGGCCGCTGCCGCCGAAGCGTCGCGTGGTGCTCGAGTCCTCCTGGCTGAAGGAGCTGAAGAGCCGCGGGAGCGCGTTCTCGGCGATGCCGATGCCCGAGTCCTTCACGGCGAACGTCACCACCCGCCGCCCGCGGTCGTCCGTGTGCGTCGACGACAGCCGCACCTCCACGCCGCCGCGCTCGGTGAACTTGACCGCGTTGGACAACAGGTTGAGCAGCACCTGGCGCAATCGGGTCGGGTCGCCCACGACCCGGTCGGGCGCGGTCTCATCGGCCAGCACGAAGAGCGAGAGGCCCTTTGAGTCGGCCGCGTCAGCCACCACCGAGACGGCTTCATCGACGAGGTCACGCAGCGAGAGGGGAATCTGCTCGAGCGTCACCTTCCCGGCCTCGAGGCGGGAGAAGTCGAGGATGTCGTTGATCAGCGCGAGCAGTCCCTCACCGCACGCGCGCAGCGAATCGACGTACTCGCGCTGCTGGCCCGACAACGGCGTGTCGAGGAGCAGCCGGGTCATTCCGATGACGCCGTTCATCGGCGTGCGGATCTCGTGCGACATCACTGCGAGAAAGTCGCTCTTCGCGCGCGCGTACTCCATGGCCGAGTCACGCGCTCGCGTCAGGCCCTCCTCGTAGCGCAGCCGCTCGGTGAGGTCGTGCCACTCCACGAGGAGGACGCGTTGCGCGCCAAATGTCTGCGGCGTCAACGTCACCTCGACCGGCACGCTCTTCCCGGCGGCGGTCTTGTGTACCCAGTCGAAGCGGTGGCTGCCCTGCTCGAAGGCGAGCTGCTCCATCTCGACGGACTTCTCGTGGCTGCGTCGGCCGTCGGGCTGCAACTCGGGCGAGAGTGCCCTGGGGTGCAGGCGCAAGAGGGCGGACTTCGACTGGTACCCCAGCAGGGCCACCGCCGCCGGGTTGCAGTCGACGATGCCCGTGCCGTCGAGCAAGAGATGCGGGGTGGACGACTGCTCGAACAGCAGCCGGAAGCGCTCCTGCGAGGCGACGCGCTCGGTGATGTCGGTGAGCATCCACAGCTCGCCGTCACCCACCGACGTCGCGTGGAACTGCACCAGGCGCTCCCAGCCGTCCTTGCGCGTGATGGGCATCGTGCGTGCGTCGAGGAAGCCGGTGGACCGGTCGGTCTCGTACAGCTCGCGCACCATGGCCGCGTCGGCGCGGTGGAGTGCCGTGAACCAGCGCTCCAGCGTCGGCAGCTCGTCCCCGGTGTATCCCGTGATGGCGGCCGCAGTGGCGTTGAGCCTGAGCCGCTCGCCCACCACCGCGATGGCCGGCGTTGGCAGCGACATCACCAGTCGGAACAGCTCATGCTCGGTGGCGCTCGGCGAGAGCAGCTCCCCGACCAACGCTCCGGCCTGCGTGAGGAGCTTGAGCTGGGGCTCCAGGAAGGCGTCAGGGCTGGTGGCGAGCGCCCACAGCGTGCCCACCACGGGCCGCTGCGGACCCGCCTGCAGGGGGACGCCAACGAGCGCCCGCACCGAGAGCTTCGCGATGACTGGGTGGTTCGAGAACTGGCCATCGGAGCGCGCGTCACGGACCAGCAACGGTGTCTTCACCACTGGCAGGTGTCCGCCCGGGTCGTCGGTGCCCCACCGGGTCTGAGAGGAACCCGTCTCGAGGAGCAAGACGCTCGCGCCCGACGACGCAGCGACGAGCGCAAGCGCCTGATCGATCGGCCCCTCTGTCACGGCGCCTTCCCGCGTCGAATCCATGTCGCGCACCCGGTCTCTGGCGTGGTGCAAGGTGCGATCCTCTCGCGGGTGGGGGTGCGACGAGGTCGGTGCGCGCATGACTTCGGCGAGTCGTTTGGCTACGCGGCCAGCCATGACGACTCGGGGACTGGCGGCGTTCGTCGCGTTCGCGCTGTTGAGTGGGTGCTCGATCGTGAAGCGGTACACCGTGCGTGACGACTGGGCGACGGTCGACCGCTCGAAGGTGAAGCGCCTGGTGCTCCTCGTGCAGCCGCTGCCCGATGGCCAGGAGAAGGCCGGCGAGCTCGTGGCGCGCATCGCCAGGCGCTACGTGAACATGAAGCGTGACTTCCTCGTGAAGCAGGAGAAGGTCATCGCCACGGCGCCTGAGCTTGCCTCGCTGTGTGGGGGAGACGACGCCATCGAAGGTGTCCTGCGGCTGTCGCCGGTGATGGTGAAGCAGGGCTCGGGCTTCGAGGTTCAGCTCAAGGCCGCGCTCCTGCGCTGCGGCGATGGGCGCGAGGCATGGACGGCCGAGGCGGCGGGCAGCTTCCCCTCGAAGGACGAGCGGCTGGTCGAGGTGACGAAGTCGTACGTGAGTGAGCTGGGTGCCGAGGTCGAGCCGTACGTCGCCCCGGCCATGAACGTGCTGCGCCCGGTGCTCGACACGCTGCCGCAGCCCCTGCTGTCGGAGCAGGACCAGGACGAGAAGATCGGCCTCGTGGACTGAGGCGACGCTCGCCCGCTACGGTGGCCCACGCGTGCGCGCCGAAGCCTCCCTCGAGCTCGTCTCGTCGCGTCGAGGTGACGGTGCAGTGGCCGACGGGTTCGTCGTCGAAGCGCGGCCTCGCGGTCGACACGCTGCACCGGCTCTCGAACGACGCCGCGGGGCGCTGAGTCGACGCAGGCCCGGGCGGTGCGCCCGTCAGGTCGCGATGCCGTCGACCCGCTGTACCAGGTCTCGCAGGAACTGGCGCACCGCCGTCGCCCTCGCGTCGGGCGTGTCGTCGAGGAGCGCCTCGATGGCCCCTTCGATGCTCGCGCCCTCTCTCCGGTCGAGCGCCTTCCCCGCGGGGAGCAGCTCGACGATGGAGCGGCG
>JBILEB010000333.1:0-2861 GCA_044352295.1 Myxococcaceae bacterium | reverse complement strand
GTTTGTCGCGCTGGGCGTCCTGCTGGTGAGCACTGGTGCGGTCGTCACCCTCGTGCCCTTCGAATCATGGGTCTGCAGCCAGCTCTTCGTCGACGTCGTCGCGCCGATGAACGCGCACCTCGAAGGCCTCGATGACGGCGTGCTGGTGCACTTCAACAAGCCCCTCTCGGGCCCGAAGCTCGAGGTGTTGCTGACGCTGACACTGGAGACGGCGAAGCTGCTCGCCGCGGCGGCGCCGTAGGGCGGCACGCGGGTTCGTTCAGCCGGCCGAAGCGGGCGCCCACCGGGCCAATCGCTGGCGAGCCGTTTCACTGAAGGACTGGGACCGCCGGGTCGACTCATTCACCTGCACGATGACGGTCTTCGCCAGCGCGACACACGCGCCGTTCTGAAAGAGCGCCTGCTCGAGCGTCACCGAGCTCTTCCCGATGGCGGCCACCTTCGTACCGATGTCCACCTGGCCCGGCCACGTCACCTCGCCGAGGAAGTCGAGGTGGAGGCTCGCGATGACGAAGGCGCAGCCGGGCTCGAAGACGGGCGCCTCGGGGGCGCAGAGGAGCTCCACGCGGCCGGTCTCGAGCATGGTGGCGAAGACGGCGTTGTTGACGTGCCCCTGCCGGTCGGTGTCGGCGTAGCGGAGCTTCTCGTGGGTTCGGGCCGGAAAGTCGGCGAGCGACGGCGTCGTCATGGCGCTGCGTTCAGCACACCCGTCGCACCTCGCAAAGCCATGGGACGAGGCGGAATGCAGAAACCTCGTGGCCTCCCGTCAAAGGCGCGTCAGAATCGACAGTCGACGCATGGCGAGCCCTTCCCGCTTAGGCCGATACGAGCTCCTCGAGCAGCTGGGTGAAGGCGGCATGGGTGCGGTCTGGCTCGCGCGCCTCACCGGCACCCACGGCTTCGAGAAGCTGTGCATCGTCAAGACGGTGCTGCCAGCCATCGCGAAGGACCAGTCCTTCGTCTCGCGCTTTCTGCACGAGGGGAAGGTGCTCACCCAGCTGCAGCACTCGAACATCGCCCAGGTGTTGGACATGGGCGACGAGGCGGGCACCCTCTACCTCGCGCTCGAGTACGTCGCGGGCATCGACCTCTCGCGGCTGCACGCCCACGTGCGCGACCAGGGCCAGGTATTGCCGGTGCCCGTGTCCATCTACCTGGTGCAGCAGGCGGCCGAGGGCCTGGGCGCGGCGCATCGCAAGGCGGCGGTCGACGGCTCGGCGATGAACATCGTGCACCGCGACGTCTCGCCGCAGAACCTGATGGTCTCGTACGAGGGCGAGGTGAAGGTCATCGACTTCGGCATCGCCAAGTCCGAGGCCCGCAGCCAGCACACCGGCGCGCCGTCCGTCATGGGGAAGCTCGGGTACATGGCGCCGGAGCAGGCCCGCGGAGAGAGCGTCGACCACCGCGCCGACCAGTACTCCCTCGGCATCATCCTGTGGGAGCTGCTGTCGAACCGCCCCTTCGTGCCGCGTGGCACGTTGACCGAGATGGTGGTGGCGATGGCGCACCCGACACCGAAGCCGTTGCTCCCGTTGCGCCCCGAGGTGCCGGCCTCGCTGGAGCACGTAGTACTCAAGGCGCTCGCGCCGCAGCCCGCCGACCGCTACGCCTCGACCGACGACTTCGCGCGCGCGTTGATGGACGAGCTGGTGCGGCTGTCGGGCATGCCGTCGAAGCTGCAGATTGGCGAGTTCGTCAAAGCCCACTGCGCCGCGGAGTACGCCTCGACGAAGGCGCTGCTGACCCGCGTGTCCACCATTCGCACGGTGAACGCCGCTGGCCTGCCGACGCAGCCCCTCGTCGAGCCCACCGTGATGTCTGGCATTGGCCACGCGGCCGTCACGCGCGCCATGCGTGCTGCACCACCCACCACCTCCCAGGAGCCTCCGATGAACACCGCTCAACTCCAGGCCGCGGCGATGCCGCCCAGCAAAGCCCCGCTCTTCGCCGCCGTCGGCGTCCTCGTCACCATGGGCCTGCTCGCGGGCGGGTACGTGCTGTCGACGCAGAAGGCGAAGCCGGTGGAGCCGCCAGTGGTGGTGCAGAAGGCGCCGGTGGTGCCGCTGCCGAAGGTGACGCCGAACTCGAACGGCTCCAATGACAACCAACCGCCGGAGCCTCCGAAGGACCCGGCCCCAGTGCTCGTGCCGCCGGTCGGCGACGTGGTGACGGCCGCGCCGGGAGACGTGGTGGAGGCAAAGAAGGTGGCCGAGCTCTTCGTCGACGCGAACAAGACGTACGTGCGCGCAGGTCAAGGTGACGGCCTGGTGGTGGGCAGCACGCTCGTCATCGTCGGCGCGCCGCAGGCCGACGGAAAGCGCGCGCAGGTCGGCGCCGGCACGGTGATGGAGGTCTTCCCGAAGATGTCGCGGGTCGCGCTCGACGACGCCGCGGCGAAGGTGGCCGGCGCGCGCTTCGCTGCGCTGGGTGACGTGAAGGTGACGGCGGCGCCGACGGTGAATGGACCGGTGCCGGTGCAGGTGAAGAAGGCGGTCGACCTCTTCACCGACGCCGACAAGACGTACGCGCGCGCGGGGCAGCCCGATGGGCTCGTGGTGGGGCAGACGGTGGTCGTCGTCTCCGGGCCGCAGGCGGACGGGCGGCGGTTCAAGCTGGGCACCGGGACGGTGATGGAGGTCTTCCCGAGGATGTCGCGGCTCGCGCTCGACGAAGCCGCCGGCAAGGCCTCGGGGGAGCGCTTCGTCGCCATCGGTGACGTGAAGGAGCTGGCCTCGGTGGGCGACACGCTCGAGGTGAAGCGGGCAGCCGAGGTGTTCGCGGATGGCGACAAGACCTACGCGCGCGCAGGTCAGCCGGACGGCCTGGTGCCCGGGCAGGAGCTCTTCATCGTCGGCGCG
>JBILEB010000076.1:0-31649 GCA_044352295.1 Myxococcaceae bacterium | reverse complement strand
CTCTCCGACGTCGTCGAGTTCCACCTCGCCGTGCACGCGAACGATCCCCGCATGGACGACTTCGATCGCCCCTCCTCGATGTGGCGCCTCGCGCTCGTGGTGGACGGCAAGGAGTACCCCCCGAAGCTGATCGAGCGCATCGGGCGCGCCAACACCGAACAACGCTCGTACTACTCCTACATGGAGCCCTTCTGGGTGGGCTACCGCGTGCGCTTCCCGAAGGTCGAGACGCGCGCGATGACGCTGAAGATCGCCTCGGCCGCAGGTAAGGCCGAGCTCGTCTTCGCGGGAGAGTGAGGCCCCATGGCCCGCTCGTGGGCGTCCCGGCTGGCTCCGGCGGCGGCGTTCCAGTTCTGTTTCATCGGCGCGGTGGCGATGCTCAAGCCCGCGACGAATGCGTTGGTGCTCTCGCGCTTTCAGGCCGACGCGATGCCGTGGCTGTACCTCACCGCGGCGGTGGTGACGGGCACGCTGGCCATGCTGGGTGCGAGGCTCGGCCGTCGCAGCAGCCCCGGGCGGCTCGCCCTCCTGGGGGCCGTCGGCGCGGTGCTGTTTCTCCTCGGCGTGCGCTTCGAGGTCCCCTTCACTCCACTGGCGGCGTACCTGTTCGCCGAGGCCTTCGCGACGCAGGTGTCGCTCGCGTTCTGGGGCTCGGTGGGCGAGGCGTTCGATGCGCGCGAGGCGCGGCGGGCCTTCACGTGGATCAACGGTGTGGGCATGTCGGGCGCCATCGTCGGCGGTTTCCTCGCGCAGGTGGCGGCGCGGGTGGCCGGGGCGCCGATGCTGCTCGCCGGTGGCGCGGGACTGCTGATCCTCGGGGCCCTGGCGTACCGCTTCCATCGCGGTGACGGCACGGGAGCCGCTCCTTCGCGCTCGGCGGTCGCCTCGGTGCGCACCGTCATCGAGCTGCCGTACGCGTCGTTGCTGGCGCTGCTGGTGCTGGGCTTCTCGCTCATCCAGCAGCTGACCGACTTCGTGTTCCGCCAGCGCGCAGTGCAGCTGCTCGGCGAAGCGGACATGGCCGACGTCTTCGCGTCCCATCAACTGTGGACGGGCGTCTTCTGCGTGGTGTTTCAGTTCGTGGCCGCGGAGCCGCTCTTGCGGCGGTTGGGCATTCTCCGGTACGTGGCCGTGGTACCCGGCGTCATCGCGGCGCTCACGGTGCTCTCGGGCGTCTGGCCGTCGGTGTGGGGCGCGTGGGCCCTCAAGCTGTTCGAGAGCGCGGCGAGCTGGTCGCTGCTGCCGGTGGCGGTGCAGCTGCTCTACGCGCCGCTTCCCGACGACGTTCGAGACGGCGTTCGGCGCACCATCGACGGCCTCCTTCGCAAGGTGGGCATGGGCGTCGCCGGCGTGGTGCTGCTCGCGGTGTCGGCTGCGGTGGGGCCGTGGGGCGTGTTGGTGGCGGTGCTGAGCGTCTGCGCAGGTCTGGGGGTGGTGCTGTGGAAGATCCGGCCGCGCTACCTCGAGGCGCTGCACCTTCGGGTCGCCGGTCAGACGCAGGCCAACCTCGTCGGCGCGGAGCTGTCGCTGCTGGGCGAGATGCTGCGTTCTCCGTCTCCGGAGCGGGCGCTGCGGGCGGCCGAGCTGCTCGAGTACGCAGAGGCGATCGACGAGTCCCACGCGCGCGTCATGCTGGGGCACCCCCATGAGCGCGTGCAGGCCCGGGGCGTGGAGGTGGCTGAGGCGTTGCGCGCGTCGGCGCTGGCGAAGCCGCTCGAGGCGCTGGTGCAGTCTGGCGCGCGCCGGCCGAGGGACGCGGCGGTGTGGGCCCTGGCGCGGCTGGCGCCCGAGCGCGCGCGGGTGGTGCTGCCGCCGCTGGTGGTCCGCGATGACATCGCGCTGGTCACGGCCGCGGTGGGCGGGCTGTTGTCGCTGCAGGGTGAGAAACACCCGGGCGCGCTGGGCGTCTTCGAGCGGTTGGTCGAGCGTGGTGGAACCGCACCGACGATGGAGCGCCGCGAAGTGGCGCGGCTGCTGGGTCGGCTTGGAGATCCCTCCCACGCCCGACTGCTGGCGCGCTACCTCGACGATGGTGAGGGCTCGGTCCGGCAGGTGGCGATCGCCGCGACGGGGGAAGGGCTCCTCGTCGAGCTGGCGCCGCGGCTGTTGCGGTTCCTCTCGTGGCGGGACGAGCGACGCACGGCGCGAGAGGCCCTCGCGGCGATGGGCGATGACGTGGTGCCGCTGCTCACGGCGACGCTCGACGATCGAACCCGCGCGTTGTCGTTGCGCACGCAGTTGCCGCGCGTGCTCCGACGCATCGGCACGCAGACGGCGTTCGATGCGCTCTTGCAGTCCAACGCCCGGGACGACGCCGCGCTGCACTACCGCGTGGGTGACGCGATGGCGCGCATCCACGACGAGCACCCCGAGTTCCTCGTCGATCGCACGCGCGTGATGGAGGCCCTCGTCCGCCGCGGGCACCTGCGCGAAGCGCTCCTGCCAGCGTGGCGCGCGATTCGGGCGGCGTATGGCGAGTCGTCGTTGCTGACGCGGATCGTGGGCGACAGGCTCGATCAGGCGTTCGAGCTCACGTTCTGGCTGCTCGGGCTCCTGCATGACTCACGGGCGCTGCGCCGGGCGCACTCGCACCTCACCGGGCCGGACTCGAAGCGGCGGGCGTGGGCGTTGGAGCTGGTGGACAACCTCCTCACCGACGAGGAGCGGGCCCTGCTCGGCGAGGCCATCGAGCGGCCCCACCGGGCGTTGCCGTTGGGAGACGAAGAGACCGCCCCGTTCTTCGTCGAGGAGCTGTGCCGCAGCGAGGACTTTGCGTTGCGTGCGTGCGCGCGGCGGGTGGGGCGCAGCATTGGCGTGTGGACGAAGCCTCCGAAGGAGGACGACATGAGTGACGTGACGGTGAAGCGGCTCTTTGCGCTCGAGGGCGTGGAGATCTTCGCGCAGAGCGACGTGGACGATCTCGCCGCCGTGGCCGGGGTCGCGAAGGAGCAGCTCTTCCGCGCAGGAGAGCACGTCTACGCCGAGGGCGATCCGGGCGATGCGTTGTACGTGATCGTCGAGGGCGCGTGTGAGGCGCGGCGGGAAAGCGAGGTGGTGCTCACGATGAAGTCCCGCGAGTCGTTCGGAGAGACCTCGCTCTTCGACGGTGCGCCACGAATCAACGAGGTGGTGGCGACGGCCGACACGACGGTGCTGGTGATCGATCGCCGTGACTTCCTCGATCTGCTGGGCGATCGCCCGGAGCTCCTCGGCGGCATGTTCCGCGTGATGTCCCGGCAGCTCAAGACGATGGTCGTCGAGGTGGCGAACCGGCGCAGCTCCACGGGCGATCTCCCCGCCGTTTCAGTGCCGCCGGTGACCGAGACCGGAAAGAACGTCTTTTGACGCGGAGGGCGTCACGACCGGCCTCCACGCCACAGGCCGCCGAGGAGGGATTCCAACAAGGAACCATCGAAAGGCGTGCCGGCCCGCAACGCCTCCACCGCAACGCCGTCGATCGCGGTCAGCACCGCGCGGGTCACCTTCGCCATCACCTCGCGCGGCACCTCCCGACGGACGAGCCCCAGCGCGCGCCCATTCTCCACCATCGCCTCGAGCCACGCCTCGGCCTGTGGCCACGGAGTCACCTCGAGCTGCGCGACGATCGCCAGCTCCTCCGGGTGCGTCGCCAGGTGCCGCTGGAGCGCTGCACGCTGGGTCGACAGCTGCCTCCAGAAAGCCGACACGTCCCCGACCGGCGTCCACGGGCCGAGCACTGCGACCAGCCGCCGCAGCACCCTCGCCACCACCGCGGAGACCAGGTCCTCCCGCCCGTCGAAATAGAGGTACGCCGATGTCTTCGAGAGCCCCGCCTCGGCGATGATCTGGTTGTACGAGGCCCCTGAACGCCCGGCTCCCGCGAGGTGCCGCTGCGCCACGTCGAGCAGCGCGTCCTGTCGGGCCTGCGGCAGCCGCTCGAACCGGGGCAGGGGCATGGTGGACTGATGGTACACCCCACTGGTCTGAAAGACCCCTCCAGTGGGTCACTGGTGTGTCAAACCATCGATTTTTCGAGGTCTTTGGGGGTTGACGCGGAAGTGGACGATCGCTACCGTCAACTTCACATGACACCCACTGCTCCCGACACCCTCGTCGCGCCGATCGACTCTGCCGCCGCCGCCACCGAGCGCGCCAACGCGGCCACGGTGCTCTCGCCGCAGTTCTACACGACCGACTACGCCGCGATGGACCGCATCGACGTCACCCCCGTTCGCGCGGAGTGGGACGTGATGATGAAGGAGTACGAGGGCGACAACAATTACGATCATTTCAAGCGCCCCGAGGACTTCGCCGCCGAGATCAAAGAGCTCGACCCGGTCCTCAAGCAGGAGTTCCTCGACTTCCTCGTCACCTCGGTGACCAGCGAGTACTCGGGCTGTGTGCTGTACAATGAAATCCGCCAACGCGTGAACAACCCGGACATCAAGCAATTGATGACCTACCTGACGCGCGACGAGTCCCGGCACGCCAACTTCATCAACGCCTCGCTCAAGGACTACGGCCTCGCGGTGGACTTGAAGGGCCTGCAGAAGAGCAAGCCGTACAAGTACTTCAGCCCCAAGTTCATCTTCTACGCGGTCTACCTCTCCGAGAAGATCGGCTACGCGCGGTACATCAGCATCTACCGTCAGCTCGAGAAGCACCCGGAAAAGCGCTTTCACCCGATCTTCAAGTGGTTCGAGCGGTGGTGCAATGACGAGTTCCGGCACGGCGAGTCGTTCGCGCTGATCATGCGCGCCAACCCGCACCTGCTCCGCGGCCTCAATACCTGGTGGATCCGGTTTTTCCTCACCGCCGTGTACGCCACCATGTTCGTGCGCGATCACACCCGGCCGTTGCTGCACCAGGCGATGGGGCTGGACTCCGACGAGTACGACTACCAGGTGTTCCGCATCACCACCGAGATCAGCAAGCAGGTCTTCCCCGTGCTGCTCGACACCGACTCGCCGCGGTACCGCGCTGGGCTCTCCCGCATGCACCGGCTCGCCGAGAAGGCCATGCGGGCGAAGAAAGAGGGCGGCTTCCTCAACACCCTCAAGCGAGGCGCGTACGCGGTGGGCATCGCCGCCACCTTCGCCCAGCTCATGCTGCTGCCGACGATCCCCAACGTGTTGCCCGAGAAGACCCGCGTCGCGCCGGCGTGGTGAAGGTGGCCTTCTCGCTTCGTTCATCAGCCAAAACCCAGCGTGGAGTGCGTTCGCTGGCCTGACGCCTCGTTGGTCCTTGTCGTGACGGTTCGTCGAGTCAACCGCACCCAGGGAGGTTCGCCATGCGTCCTGCGGCCATGCTGTTCCTCCCAGCCCTCACCGGCTGCGCCACCATTCACGACGCACGCAGTGTGCCGGTGTTCGGTCGCGCTGCGGTCGACGCACCATCATGCCAGGTGGAGATCCTCAGGGGGGGCGACGCCCCAGGGGCGGGCGCTGGGGACCCGCCAGCTCGAAGGGAGCATCTTCCTCAACGCGGTGGAGGCCGAGCGACTGCTGCGTGGGGAAGCCTGCGCGATCGGCGCCAATCCCGTGCACATCGCTCACGAGGCCTATGGCCTGCCCTTCTTCGGCACCCAGTTCGTCGCCGTGTTGGTTCGCACGCCTGGCAGCTGATCAGCTCGATTCCGGCCTGCGCTCACCCGGCGCAGAGTCGCAGGTCACGAAGGCCTACAGGTCCCGCGCGCCCTCGTTCGCTCCGGCCTCCATCTCGCGGGCTGATCAGACCGGTTCGGACTCCGACAGACCGAACCGGCGCAGCTTCGAGTACAGCCCCTGTCGCGACAGACCGAGGAGCTGGGCCGCCGACGCGCGGTTGTTTCCGCTCACGTCGAGCGCCGCTTCGATGCACATCTTCTCGATGAGATCCGCCGACTCACGCACGATCTCCTTGAGCGACACCCGGCCGACGAGCTCGCGGAGCTGTTCCACCGAGCGCGGCAGCGCGCCCTGCGACGAGAGTACCCGCGACGTCACTTGACGGATCACGAAGCCCAGCACCGGCGCCTTGCCCGCCGACGCGAGCACGCCCGAGACCAACGCCTCGGTCGGTGGACCCACGTCGGAGCGGACGATCGTCGAGAAGTTCCGAATGGCCCCGTGCTCGCGGAGGTTCGCCAGCATGATGTTCACGTCGACACCGGCGCGGCCGATCCACCGATCGATCGTCTCACCGAGCACCTGCTTTTCGCTCGCCTGCTGCACGAGCTCACAGAATGCCGGGTTCGCGTACTGGATCTTCCGATCGTCGCCGATCACCACGAAGCCATCGGGCATCGCCTCGAGCACCGCCTGCTGCCGGGCTGCGCGTGCGGACTCGGCCGTGCTGCCCGATTGCGGGAGCCAGAGGCGAACGAGGACCAACGCGTTGCCGCCCTGACGGAACAAGGACGCTGACAGGCGCACCTCGCGGCCGGTGTCTTTGAGCTTCACCAGCACGTCCGAGCCTCGTCCGCCGGCTTCGAGCGCCGTCACCAGGCCTTCGAGCTCGCCCCGCGTGGTGGGCGTGAGCAGCTCGGGCAGGGCGGTGCGCTGGAGATCCTGCACCGGCAGCTCCGTCAACGTCGCCGCAGCTGGGTTCGCCTCGAGCACGCGCAGGCCGTTCACCTCGGCCACCAGCACCGCCTCGGCGCTGACGTGGAAAAGCACCCGGTAGCGCGTGTCGGCCTGACGGAGCCGGCTGTATTCGCGATCCATCGACTGCTGCAGCGACACCATGCGCTGCTGGAGGGCCGCGAGCGCGCTCTGCTCCCGTCCCAGCAGGAGCACGGACTCGTCGCCCTCGAAGCGCACCGCCTCGAACTTGAAGGGGAACTCGAGATGCTCACCAAGAATGAGGTTCAGCTCGCGCGGCGTCGCCGGCGTGTTCGGTCCCACCTTGAGGAGCGCGTCGACCTTCCCGCGGCTGTCGACGCCCACGACGTCGGCCAGGGCGCGGCCACGCAAGGTGAGGAACTGATCGCGCGAGGGGCTGCCGCGGCCGACCGAGACCTCCTTGATGGATCCCGCGCGATCGACCAGCAGCGTCAAGTCGACGGCTGCCTCGAGCAGCGCACGCCACGGTGCGTCAGGCGAGCCGACTCCACTCCGCCACAAGGCTTCAGAGGACGGCGACGGAGTTTTCGTCATGGGCTGCTACTTCGGGAAACACGGCGTGCGCGCGGACCACGCTCATCCAGCCAGCGCACCGCCCACGTGGGGCTCTCGAGCGCGGTGACGCCGTGTTGAGACGCGAATCCAGTCAGATCGATTCGCCCTCCGATGATGACATCGAGATCTGGGTTCCGTGACTCCTTGCGAACGACCTCGATGGAGCGCGCCAGCGACGGCAGCAGCTCGTCCCGGCACACCGTGAAGCCCACCACCTCGACGGTGCTCCGGGTGAGGTAGCTCGACAGCTCCATCGGGGTCAGGCCAGGCACCACGTCGACGCCCCAGCCCGCGCGGCGCAAGAACTCGCCGAGAAGGAACAGCCCCAGTGTGTGCTGCTCTCCCGGCGTCGTCGTCAGGAGCACCATGCCGCGCGAAGGCACTGCCTGGTTGAAGCTGGGACCCAGCACGTTGACGATCTGCTGCAGCGTCCCCAGGCCCGCGGTCACGTCGGCGAACGAGATCGCGTCCTCCAGCCACTGCTCGCCCAGCCAGCGGGCGGTCTTGCCCACGAGATCGAGGAGGATCGACTCGAGGGCCAGGCCCTGGCGAGCGAGCTCGTCGATGACCTCGAGCGCGGTGGACAGGTTCTGTACCGTCACCAGTCGGCCGAAGGCGGCGATCTCGTTGTTGGTGGGAGGCGGCCTCGAGTCGACGCACGACGCGAGGGCTTCGTCGCGGTGCGCTAGCACCAGGCGCGGAATGATGTCCCGCTCGATGGTCTGCATCAGGTCTCCCGGTGCGGCGTTGGCGTGAACGGCGACGGTGGTGGTGGCTGACTTGTGCTGACCCATGGCTTCTTCCCCCTCGCTTGACGGCCGAGGAACCGGTGCTGACTGCTCCATGGTGCGGGTTCTGAAGGGAAACACACTGCGCAGCGCGTTGGGCGGCTTGAGAGCGGTCATGGCTGCACCCGTGGGACCGCGTCGGTGAGAGGGGGCCGTTCCGCCCGAACTCGAATGATCCACCGCCACAAGGCGGCGTCGCCGAGGGGAACCGCGAGGAACACATGCTCCAGGACCCCGAGGGCGAGCATCGTCGTGACGATCGTGAGGCCCAGCTGCTCGGTCGGGTTCAGCCCCGCCGTCAGGAGCACGGCCACGCCGCCTGCCACCGCGGAGAGGCCCGCGACGATGGAGCCGAGCAACAACGGGCTGTGGGCCGTGCGCCGGAAGTACGAACGCAGGAAGCGGAGGTGATCGGGCAGGAACTCCTCCGCGACGTTTCGGACACCGAAGAACAGATTGAGCTTCGAGGACAGACGCATGACCCACAGCGCCAGGAACGTCAATGCGGCGGTGGGGTTGGGCGCTCCCCGGGTGATGGCGGCGATGAGGACCAGCGTGAAGAACAGCGCGAGCTCATGGTGAATGACGGTCATCGTGGCGAGCCTGAAACGACGCAGGCCGCTCGCCTCGGGTGGACAGGCGGTGCGGTTCGGGCCGGTGATGAGGCCCAGCAGGAAGGCCAGCTCGTGCCAGCCCCAGACGAGGAGCGCTGATGCGAACCCCAGCCACACACCGGAGATCGTCTCGAGCCGCGCGGTCAACACCGTTCCCACAAGGCCCACCAGCGCAGCGACACTCGACGCCGCGAACGCCACCCGCCGCGCCTCGGCGCCCAGCCACACCAGGGCCAGGACGAGGCCGGTGCTCGCCCACCAGGCGAACAGCACGGCGACGATGGTGAGGGCGGCGTCGAAGGTCACTCAGGCTCCTGTCGTCAGCGCACGGCCTGCTGACGTCCGCTCTGCAGCAGCCGCGCGAAGGCGGCCGCGTTGTCGGGCCCGAAGGCCGTCAGATCGATGCGGACGTGGGTCTGCTGGTCCTCGATGAAGAGCCGGCCGTTCTGCTCCCGCGAGAGCTGGAACCGCGCGTCTTTGCCGAGCGACTCGAGCTTGCGCTCCCGATTCATGCCCCGCAGGACGCCGCGGACGAACCCGTTGGACTCCGGCGGGATCGAGGTGAACGGCTTCCCCGTCGCAGCGTCAATCACTGCCACGCTGCCGTCGGCTTGATCCTCGAACGAGAGCGTCATGGTCTCGAGCGGCTGCGGTCGGGGCCGGGCCTGCTCCGCGACCAGCCGGGGACGGGCGACGGCCGCGAGCGTGAGGCTCACCGCGATCATCGCGCCCGCGGCGTAGAGCACCGGGCGCGGAATGCGGGGGTCGTGGGACGAGACAGGCGACGTGGTCACGGCGGTCAGGCTCCGAGGGGGCTGGCCACGGGTCCGGTCGCGCCTTCAGGGCTCGCCGGGGTGGGCGTGGTGGAGAGACGGCGGCCTTCGGCCTCGGCCCATCGGCTCACGGCCTGGTGCAGGGTCTTCGCAGCCTCATCGGCGTTCGCGAGGGCGAGGAGTGCCGGGCGCGGTCGCGCGAAGGATCCGAACGCGACGTGCGGCCACAGGTTCAGCCACGCGATGCGGTCGGTCCCCGCCAGGCGAAGCACGATCTCGCCGCAGTCTGGGAGGCGCCGGAGGTCGGCCGACTCGATGATCGAGAAGGGCACGTTCACGCTCATCGGCACCGCGACGCCGATGCGCAGGACGAGGCGCTTCGAGGTAACCGTGTAGATGGTCGAGCGCGCGAAAGCGACGGCGGTGGCGGCGAGAATGCCGAGACACGCGAGCGAGGCGCCGAGCGCCATCAACGCGCCGACGGGCCGCTGACCCGCCTCGAGATCGACACCCAGACGCAGCACCGTGAAGATGCCCAGCCAGCCGGCGACCCAGCGGACCTTGAGCGTGTGCCGCGCGATGGAGCGCCAGCCAGGTCGCCCCTGCCACAGCACGTACTCGCCTGGCGGGAGCCTCCCGGGGACGCCGGGGATCTCTTCGAAGTCGATGTCGCTCACAGCAGCGGCTCCCTACGCGAGGGTTCCGCCCACAGGCGCCCGGCCGCGTAGTACGAGGACACCTTCTCTTCTTCGAGCACGGTGACTTCGTCGCCGTTCTTCAGCGTGGGGACGGCGCCGAACTGCTTGGCGAGGATCGAGTAGACCTCGATGATGCCGCGGTCGGAGTTGACGCGCGCCATCGGCATCGGCACCAGCCGCGTGCCCGTCGCGCCGGCGTTCTCACCGAGCTCGACCTCGAGGTAGCGCACCAGCAGATCCGCACGGTCGACCCAGAGGTCCTTCACGGTGCCAGCGGTCTTGCCGTCGCCGCCCACCACGCGCCAGCCGCGGGGATCGGAGCCGGCGAGCACCGAGATCTCCGTGCCGGTGCGCATGGGGACGATCTGCACGCGGCCGTCGCGGGTGCGCTCCGGGCTGTCGTGGCGATCGGCGTACGAGGCCGGGCCGACGTTCGAGAGGAGCGGATCACCGAGGGGCTCGCTGGTCGAGCCGTCCGAGACGCCGGTGCGCTTCGCGTTGATCTCGCGCTCGTCGCGGCGGAAGTTGGGCGCGGTGACGCTGCCGCCCTCGGGCAACAGGAACGTCTTGGGCGAGGGGAGCAGCAGGTCCTTCACGGAGCTGACCCGGCGGGTGCGATCCGTCTCGAGCGGGTAGCCCTCGCGGCGATCCTCCAGGCGCAGCCAGTAGATGAGCCCAAGGAAGAAGGCCCAGAAGACGTACATCAGGACCTGCGCGACATCGATGGATGGGTTGTGCATGTGACTCCTCGTGGGTTGAAGGCGGAGACGTCAGGTGGGGAACTCTGCAAGGCCAAACTGCGAAGGGGTCTGCTCTGCCCGCCGGCCGGGCCGCACGAGCGGTCCGATGGCGACGAGGGTGCCGAACAGCAGGGCGACCTCGAGGTGGTACACGAAGCTGTAGCCGATGGCCGAGGTGGTGAGGCCGGGCCCGAGCGAGCCCTCCACCGCCAGCCGTGAGACGAGGTCGCGCAGGAAGCCGCCGGTGGCGACGCCGAGGCCCACCATGGTGGCCTGCACCGCGCCCCAGGCGCCGATCGCCAGCCCGCTCTGGCCGCGCGTCGACAACGCCATCGAGGCGGTGAGGGTGCCGACCGAGAACCAGCCGCCGCCCACGCCGATGCAGGCGATGCCCGAGAGGAACAGCGGGAGCGACGAGAGCGGGGCACTGAAGATCACGGACGAAAAACCGCCGATTCCAATGACGGCCCCGAGCGCAGCGAGGTGATGCGGGTCGCGGCCCTTGTTCAGCCAGCGCGCGGCGATGAACAGCCCGCACAGCGTGCCACCGGCCATCAGCGCCGTGAGGGTGGTGGTGCCAGAGACGGACAGCCCGAGGATCTCGCCACCGTACGGCTCGAGGAGGATGTCCTGCATGTTGAACCCGGCCCCGCCCAGGCCCACGGCGACCAGCAGACGGGTCGCGGGTCCACCACGCATGAACTCGCGATAGGAGTCCATGAAGCGAGGCGTGGCTTCGGCCGCAGCGGGCGCGGTTCCACGGGCCTCCTGCTTCCAGAGCGCGACCACGTTGAGCACCAACACGACGGCCGCAGCGCCCTGGACGATCTTGATGAGCCGGATCGGGTTGAAGTCGGTGAGTAGCCAGCCCAGCGTCAGCGACGCAGTCACCATGCCGACGAGCAACATGACGAAGAGCAGCGCGACGACGCGGGGCCGTGAGGCCTCAGGTGCGAGGTCCGTTGCGAGCGCCACGCCCGCCGTCTGCGCGGTGTGCAGCCCGGCACCCACCATGAAGAAGGCGACGGACGCCGCGATGGGACCAACGAGCGGAGGCGCCTCGGCGCCACGGGACAGCACGAGGAGCGCGAAGGGCAGAATCGCCAGCCCGCCGAACTGAATGAGCGTGCCCATCCAGATGTAGGGAACCCGGCGCCAGCCCAGGACGGACTTGTGGTGGTCCGACCGATGGCCGATGAGCGCCCGCACCGGCGCAAAGAGAACGGGGAGCGCCGCCATCGTCGCCACCAGCGAGGCCGGAATGCCGAGCTCGAGGATCATGACCCGGTTCAGCGTTCCGTTGAGCAGGACGAGCCCGATCCCCACCGAGACCTGGAAGAGCGCCAGCCGCAGCAACCGCGACAGCGGCAGCTCGGTGGTGGCGGCATCGGCGAAGGGCAGCACCCGAGTGCCCAACGACTGCCACAGCTCGGCCATGGAGCGCGGGCGACGGCTCATGCGCGCAGCACCTCGAGAGACTGCGAGATGTAGAAGGCCGTCTTGATCCGCGTGGTGCCCGCAGTGCGGAATGCCGAGAGCTGGGGGTGCGCGGCGATGAGGCGGCGAAGGGTGGCCTCACGAATGGGCTCGATCTCGGGTGACCGATCCGACCGGGGGAAGATCTTCCCCGCCCAGTGCATGAGCGTGAGCAGCACCGTGCGCGGCGCGAAGGTGAAGACCAGCCCCTTGTCGGCGCGGGCGGCGAGCTTCGACACCATGTCGACGAGATCCGGCGCGTCGTAGTGGATGAGCGAGTCCATCGCCACGACCCAGTCGAAGCGACCGAGCGAGGGCTCGAGCATGTCCGAGACGCGGAAGTCGATGCGGCCCGGGCCGTCGATGTGGGGCGCGCGCTGCCGGGCGAGATCGACCAGCGTGCCGGCGATGTCGATGGCGGTCACCTCGGCGCCGCGACGGGCCGCCTCGACGGCCAGGGCTCCGGTGCCACACCCGGCGTCGAGCACCCGCGCCCCCCGCAGATCCATCGGCAGCGACGACAGGAGCGTCGCGCGCATCTGATCGCGGCCCGCCCGCACCGTGGCGCGGATGCGGCTCACCGGCCCATCGGACGTGAGCTTCGCCCAGGCGTCGGCCGCGGTGCGGTCGAAGTACGCCTCGAGCTTCTGCCTGCGAACCAGATACGTGGAGGTTTCCATCATTCGTACCCGAGGAAGTCGAAGATCTCGCGGTCCTTCATGCTCTTCGGCGCCAGCGGCTCGGTGCCGGCGTACAGCGTGGCCGCGAGCTTCATGTACTCGGCCTTCACGGCCTCGAGCTCGGGCGAGGACTCCATCTCGAACAGCGTCGACTTCTTGAGCCGGCTGCGGCGGATCACGTCGAGATCGGGGAAGTGGGCGAGCCGCTTGAGGCCGAGCTTGTCGTTGAAGCGGTCGACCTGGTCGGTGTCCTTCGATCGGTTGCACACCACGCCGCCCAGGCGCACCTGGTAGTTCTTCGCCTTCGCTTCGATGGCCGCGATGATCCGGTTCATCGCGAAGATGGAGTCGAAGTCGTTCGCGGTGACGATGACGGTGCGCTGGGCGTGCTGGAGCGGCGCCGCGAAGCCTCCACACACCACGTCGCCGAGGACGTCGAAGATGACGACGTCGGTGTCGTCGAGCAGGTGGTGCTCCTTGAGCAGCTTTACGGTCTGGCCGACCACGTAGCCGCCGCAGCCGGTGCCCGCCGGGGGCCCGCCCGCCTCGACGCACATCACGCCGTTGTAGCCCTCGACCACGAAGTCCTCGGGCCGCAGCTCCTCGGGGTGGAAGTCGACCTTCTCGAGCACGTCGATGACGGTCGGCTGGAGGCGCTTGGTGAGGGTGAAGGTCGAGTCATGCTTCGGATCGCAGCCGATCTGCAGCACCCGCTTGCCGAGCATCGAGAACGCGACCGAGAGGTTCGACGAGGTCGTCGACTTGCCGATGCCGCCCTTGCCGTACACGGCGAACACCTTGGTGTTGCTCAAGGCGACCTTGGTGGCGTGGAACTGCACGCTGCCTTCGCCGTCGCCCTGGCGGTCCTTCGTGATCACGGGGAGCTGAGTCATGGGTGGTTCTCCAGTCGAACGTCAGGGGGCAGCGGGGGAGATGCCTTCGAGCCGGTCTTCCAGGGCTTCGCCGGCGTTACGCAGGGCTTCGAGGGTGGCGTCGTCGGGCTGCCAGTAGTTGCGTTCGCTGGCTTCGATGAGGCGGTTGGCGAGCTTCACCGAGGCCTTGGGGTTGAGCTGCGCGAGGCGCTCTCGCATGACGGGCTCGAGGACGTAGGTGTTGCTGAGCTCGCGGTAGACCCACGGCTCGATTTGTCCCGTGGTGGCGGACCAGCCCAGCGTGTTCGTCACCTGGGCTTCGATCATCCGCACGCCCTCGGCGCCGTGCTTGAGCATCTCCTCGGCCCACTTCGGGTTGAGCGAGCGCGTGCGGCTCTCGAGGTTCACCTGCTCGGTCAGTGTGCGCACGGTGCCTTCGCTGCGCGTCTGATCGCCGATGTAGACCGGGAGCTTCTCACCGCGCTCACGCTGAGCGGCGCGGCTGATGCCACCGAGGGTGTCGAAGTACTGATCGAGGCTGGTGACGCCGAGCTCGGCCGACTCGAGGTTCTGGTAGGCGAGCGAGACGCCGCCGAGCATCGACTTGAGCAACTGGCCCTGCTGCACCGGCGCGCCCTTGCGGCCGAAGGCGAAGCTCTTGCGCCGCGTGTAGGTCTCGGCGAGCTCGTCTTCCTGGTCCCAGGTGCCCGCGTCGATGAGCTGGTTGACGTTCGAGCCGTAGGCCCCGTCGGCGTTGCTGAACACCCGCAGCGAGGCCGTCTCGAGATCGCAGTTGTGCTTCTTCTGGTACGCGAGCGCATGCCGGCGCACGAAGTTGCGATCGAGCGGCTCGTCGGCCTCGGCCGCGAGGTAGGCCGCCTCGGCGAGCAAGCGCGTCTGGAGCGGGAGCAGGTCGCGGAAGATGCCCGAGAGGGTGATGAGGACGTCGATGCGAGGGCGGCCCAGGGTGTCGAGCGGGAGCAGCTCGGCGCCGCAGAGCCGTCCGTAGCTGTCGAAGCGCGGCCGTGCGCCGAGCAGCGCGAGCGCCTGCCCGATGGGCCCGCCGCCGGACTTCAGCGTGTCAGCGCCCCACAGGACGATCGCCACGGACTCGGGGAGCGGGTTGCCCTCGGCCACGTGCTTGGCGAGGAGGCGCGCCGCCTGCTGGGCGCCGTCCATGACCGCGAAGGCCGAGGGGATCGCGAACGGGTCGAACCCGTGCATGTTGCGGCCGGTCGGCAGCACCGCGGGGTTCCGCAGCACGTCACCGCCAGGCGCGGGCTTGACGAAGCCGCCGCCGATGGCGTGCATGAGCGATTCGAGCTCGGGGTTTTCGGAGAGCAGCCGGTTGGTGCGCGAGAGCTCGTCGAACAACCGAGTGGTTTCTTCAGTGGCCTCGAGTCCCGAGACCCGCAGTGCGTCCTTCGACGACTGGCCGGCGAGGAGCGCGTCGATCGCCGCGAGGGGCGCCGACTTGATCGCAGAGCCGTCGATGATGGCCTTGAGGTAGTCGCGGCGCGCGGGCTCCGGCATCGGCTGGCCGAGCACGTGGAGCCCGCAGGGAATGAGCGTCTGCTCCACCTCGAGCAGGTTCGTGAGGAGCGTGGCCAGCTCGGCGCTGGAGTCCACCGTCCACTGAGGCTCGGCCTTCGCGAGGTCGAGCTCGACGGCCTGGGCCTGGATGACGGGCACCAGCCGAGCCATCTCAGGATCGTTCGGCGGCAACCCGCGGAGCCGGTCGAGCGACTCCTTGAGCGACTGGAGGCCCCGGTAGAGGCCCGCCTCCGACACCGGCGGCGTCATGTACGAGACGAGCGTGGCCGCGGAGCGTCGGCGCGCGATGGCGCCCTCGGCCGGGTTGTTGGCGGCGTAGAGGTAGTAGTTCGGCAGGTCGCCGATGAGTCGATCAGGCCAGCACGCGCCCGAGAGGCCGGTCTGCTTGCCAGGCATGAACTCCAGCGCGCCGTGGGTGCCGAAGTGGAGCACGGCGTGGGCGCTGAACATGTCGCGCAGCCACCGGTAGAAGCCCGCAAAGGCGTGCGTCGGCGCGAAGCCGGCCTCGTAGAGGAGCCGCATCGGATCGCCCTCGAACCCGAAGGCCGGCTGAATGCCGACGACGACGTTGCCGAAGCGCTCGCCGAGCACGAAGAGACTCGAACCATCGCTCTGCTGCTTGCCGGGCGCGGGGCCCCACTGGCGCTCGATCTCCGCGAGGTGCTTCTCGGCGCGCACGTAGGCGTCGACCGGCATGCGGTTGAGCACGTTGGCGTCGGTCCCGTAGCGGGCGGAGTTGCCACCGAGGATGCGCTCCTTGAGCGCCTCGAGGTCGGCCGGCACGTCGACCGTGTAGCCCTGCGCCTTCATCTGCTTGAGCGTGGCGAAGAGCGATTCGAAGACCGACAGGTACGCCGCGGTGCCAGTCGCGCCGCCGTTGGGCGGGAAGTTGAAGAGGATGATGGCGACCCGACGCTCGGCGACCGGCGTCGTGCGGAGCGTGACGAGCTTCTCGACGCGCGCGGCCAGCATCTCGATGCGCTCGTCGATGCCCATCATGTCGGGCGCACGACCCTCTTTCGGCACGCGGGGACGGCCACCGTAGACGATGGGTCCGGTCGCACCGTCGAGCTCGGGGATGGCGAGCATGATGGTGCTCTCGATGGGCGAGAGCCCGGCGCCGTTGTCCTGCCAGGCCTCGATCGTCTGGAACTCGAGCGGCTGCGCGGCGACGTAGGGCAGGTCGAGGCGGGCCAGCATCTCTTCTGCGGCCTTCGCGTCGTTGAAGGCGGGTCCACCCACGAGGGAGAAGCCGGTGAGCGACACCATCACGTCGATGGTGGGCTTGCCGTCGTCCATGAAGAACTTCTCGATGGCGGGGCGCCCATCGAGGCCGGCCGCGAAGGCAGGGACGACGCGCAGGCCTTTCCTCTCGAAGAACTCGATGACGCGATCGTAATGACCGGCGTCGTTCGAGAGCACGTACGAGCGGAGGAGGAGCAGGCCGATGGTGCCGACCGGCTTCTGAGGCGAGGGCAGGGCGGCGCGGTCTTCGGTGATCCGGCCCGGCATGCGCGGGTGGTACAGGCCGACTTCAGGGTATTCCCTCGGCGGCGCGGCCTCGGTCCGCTCACGCAGGTGCTTGCGAGGCCCGTCGGCGTAGCGGTTCACGAGGAGCCGCACGAGGTCGGCCAGGTTCTCGGCCGAGCCCGACAGCCAGTACGACAGCGTCAGCAGGTAGGCGCGCAGATCCTGCGCCTTGCCGGGCACGAAGCGGAGGAGCTTGGGCAGCAGCTTGAGCGAGGCGAGCTGCTTGGCGCCGCCATCGGAGGCCTTCCCGCCCTTGCCGCTCGAGCCGCGTAGCTTCTTGAGCAGCGCCATGGGCCCGCTCGAGGAGCCGTCCATCTTGAAGCCGCCGAGCCGCGTCTCGCGCATCACCTCGCCGGCGCTCATCGCGCACACCATGGCGTCGCAGTGATCGCGGCGGGCCTTCAGCGCCGGCAGAACCGCGCGAATGTGCTCTTCGATGAAGAGCATGTTGGCGAAGATGACGTCGCCCTGGCCGATGTCTTCGACGCAGGCCTTCACCGCCTGGGGATCGGAGAAGTTCGTCGCCGCGTGGAAGCGCAGGTCGAGGCCCGGGAGTTCGTTCAGCAGCTGTGCGCGCGCACGCTCGATCGCGCTCGCGATGTGCGAGTCGAGCGTCAGCACCACCACGCGGATGGGCGTGATGTCAGCTGCGGAAGTGGGCCTTCGCGTCATACAGCGTCTCCAGGGTGATCAACGCGATGTTGCGCTCCTGCGCGAAGCGTTCGGTGTTTCGCTTCGCCTTGCCGCGTACGAAGAACGGGATCTTCTTGAGTTCCTTCTCGGCCTCGGCCGTCCAGGTGGTGACCGTGGCGCCGGCGGGCGCCTCGTGCTTCGGAGGGGCCGTCGGCTCGACCTTCAAGGC
The DNA here is from genome assembly GCA_044352295.1 of Myxococcaceae bacterium. Taxonomy (GTDB): domain Bacteria; phylum Myxococcota; class Myxococcia; order Myxococcales; family Myxococcaceae; genus Xiheimicrobium. The sequence goes on along the minus strand of JBILEB010000076.1, from coordinate 13,926 downwards.
GGCGACGGGGACCGGGGCTGGTGCAACCTCGACGGCAGGCGCCTCCACGGGCTTCATCGGCGCGTGCGCGCCCAGGTGTGACGGACCCGCGCCATCGGCGAACTCGAAGTCCTCGCGGAACATCGAGAGCAGGTGCTCCTCGAGGCCCATCATGAGCGGGTGGACCCACGTGTCGAAGATGACGTTGGCGCCTTCGAAACCCATCTGGGGCGAGTAGCGTGCGGGGAAGTCCTGCACGTGCACCGGGGCAGAGATCACCGCGCAGGGCAGGCCCAGGCGCTTGGCGATGTGCCGCTCCATCTGGGTGCCCAGGACGAGCTCGGGGTGCAGCTTCGCGATCGTCTCTTCGACCTCGAGGTGGTCGTCGCTGATGAGCGCGGGCACGCCGTACTTCTGTGCCGCCGCGCGAACGTCACGTGCCAGCTCGCGGCTGTAGGTGCCGAGCCCGACGACGGTGAAGCCGAGCTCCTCGGTGGCCACACGCGCTGCGGCCACCACGTGCGTCGCGTCGCCGAAGATGAAGACCCGCTTACCGGTGAGGTACGTCGAGTCGACCGACCGCGAGTACCAGGGCGACCGGGCGGTGGCCTTCGCGAGGACTGGAGCGGGATCGACGCCGGCGAGGCTGGCCACCTGCGCGATGAAGTCCTTCGTGGCACCGACGCCGATGGGGACGATGGACACCATCGGCTGGCCGTAGGTCTTCTGGAGCCAGCGCGCCGTCGTCTCTGCGACCTCGGGGTAAAGCACCACGTTGAAGTCGGCCTGCGGAATGCGCGAGAGGTCTGCGGGGCTGGCCCCCAGCGGCGCCACCACGTTCACGCCCACGCCCAGCTGCTCGAGCAGACGGACGATCTCGGTCACGTCGTCGCGGTGGCGGAAACCGAGCGCGGTCGGCCCCAGCACGTTGCAGGTCTTCGGACCGGGAGTCCGTTCAGCACGCGGCGCCCCATTGCCCGTACACGCGCGAACCAACCGGTAGAACGTCTCGGACGCGCCGTGGTTCTCCTTGTGCTGGTACGCAGAGAACTCCACCGGTACCACGGGCACGGGAATGCCGATCGTCTGCCCGATGCCGGCGGGATCGTCCTGGATCAACTCCGCGGTGCACGACGCGCCCACCAGCACGAGCTCCGGCTTGAACCGCTCGTAGGCCTCGCGCGCCGACTTCTTGAAGAGCTCCGCGGTGTCCTTGCCGAGATCGCGCGCCTGGAACGTCGTGTAGGTGACCGGCGGCCGCACCTTGTTCCGCTCGATCATCGTGAAGAGCAGATCGGCGTACGTGTCACCCTGCGGCGCGTGCAGCACGTAGTGCACGCCCTTCATGGCGGTCGCGACACGCATCGCACCGACGTGCGGCGGGCCTTCGTAGGTCCAGACGGTGAGTTGCATCGTTCAGACCTCCAGCTTCATGCGCCGAACGAGGGGACGAGCGAAGAGGTCAGCGAGATCGCCGGCCTGGTCGAAGCCATGCACGGGGGTGAAGACGAGCTCGATGGACCACTTGGTGGTGAGGCCTTCGGTCTCGAGCGGGTTGGCGAGCCCCAGGCCGCAGACCACGAGATCCGGCCGGGCTTCGCGGCACCGATCGAGCTGACGTTCCACGTCCTGGCCTTCGCTCACCGTGAGGTCCGCGGGGAGCAGGTCGAGCTCCGCGCCGAGGTGCGCCTGATGGAGGAAGGGCGTCCCGACCTCGACGAGCTTCATGTCGAGCTCACGGGCGAGGAACCGGGCGAGCGGCACTTCGAGCTGGGAGTCGGGGAAGAAGAAGATCCGCTTGCCGGCCAGGCGCTGCTTCGCCTGATCGAGCGCCACCTTCGCGCGCGCCGCGGGAGCCTCGACGACCGCCTTGAGCTTCTCGGCGCTGATGCCGAAGGCCCGGGTGGCGGCCTCCAACCACGCGGTGGTGCCCTCGACGCCGAAGGGGAAGGGCGCCGAAAGCCGGGTCGCGCCGCGCTCTTCGAGGACCCGCGCGGTCTCGGCGAGGAAGGGCTGGGCCAGCAGGAACTTCGTGTCAGGGCCGATCGCCGGGAGCTGGGTCGATCGCCGGGGCGGGAAGAACCGCACGCCGATACCGAGCTGATCGAACAGCCGCTGGAACTGATCTTCCACCACGTCCGGGAGCGAGCCGACGACGAGCAGCTTCGCGGCGTCCGTCGTCGACGTGCGCAGCTCGGGCACCATCGACGCCAGGCACGCGTCCTCGCCCTGCGTGAAGGTCGTCTCGATGCCGCTGCCCGAGTAGTTGAGCACGCGCACCTTGCCGGAGTGCTGCTTCGACAGGCGCAGGGCCGCGCGCGAGAGGTCGAGCTTGATCACCTCGGACGGGCACGAGCCCACGAGGAAGAGGAGCTTGATGTCAGGGCGCCGCTCGAGCAGCCGGTTCACCACGCGATCGAGCTCTTCGTTCGCGTCGGTCAGGCCCGCGAGGTCCTTGTCCTGGAGGATCGCCGTCGCAAACCGCGGCTCGGCGAAGATCATGACGCCTGCCGCCGACTGAATGAGGTGCGCGCAGGTCCGCGAGCCCACCACCAGGAAGAACGCGTCCTGGATCTTCCGGTGCAGCCAGACGATGCCCGTGAGGCCGCAGAACACCTCGTGTTGTCCACGCTCCCGGAGGATCGGCCGCTCTGCCTTGACGGGGATCGACACCGCGGTCATCGCGTCGCTCCTTCGAGAGAGACTTGCTGTTGCGCGGCGGCGGCACCGAGGCGCGCCGCGCGGAGCTTGAGGACGAACTGCGTCGCGTTGATCACGTAGGTGCCGTAGGCCGCCAGCGCGAGGAGCAGCTGTCCCTGCGTCGTCAGCGAGCCCGTGAACAGCGCCCACAGGTACGCCGTGTGGAGCGCCAGCACCAACATCGAGAAGACGTCTTCCCAGAAGAACGCGTGGGCGAACAGGTAGACGTCGAAGACCTTCTTCTCCCAGATAGCTCCGGTGATCATGATCGTGTAGAGCACGATCGTCTTCACCACGACGCTCACCGAGGCGGCGCCCACGCCCTCGCCCGTGAGAAGCGCTCGAAGCACCAGCGCGAGACTGATGAGAAAAACAAGGAACTGAACCGGCGCGAGGAGACCCTGAACGAGCGTCCACCGGGTCTCATCCCGACGCTTGCGTTGTTCGGGTGTGTACAAGGCTGGTGGTGTTTTTCCAGCAGTCACGGGCATCTCTCTCCACGCAGGCACTACCGAGGCTCCACACTACGGCTTGAGACCCTCGTATGTCAAGCCCGCTTGGCGTCAAGCTGGCTTTACGCTTTGGACAAACCTTGGTAGAAGCTGGGTCGACCATGGCGAGCACGACCTCGACGTCAGCGGTACTGGACACTTCAGTTGGACAAGCGGCGTTTCCCCAGCCCCGAGCCGTCCTCGAGCTGCTCAAGCCCGTGACCTGGTTCGCGCCCATGTGGGCCCTGGCGTGCGGGGTGGTGTCAGCGGGCCTGCCCATCGCTGAGCACTGGCTGTCGATCGTGGGTGCGGTGCTCCTGGCGGGGCCGCTCGTCTGCGGCACCAGCCAGGCGGCCAACGACTGGTTCGATCGGCACGTCGACGCCATCAACGAGCCGAACCGGCCCATTCCTTCGGGGCGAATTCCTGGTCGGTGGGGTTTGTGGATCGCGGTCCTCTGGACCTGCCTCTCGCTCGCGGTCGGTGCGGCGCTGGGGCGGTGGGTGCTCGCGGCGACGGTCTTCGGCCTGGTGCTCGCGTGGCTCTACAGCGCGCCGCCGCTGCGCCTGAAGCTCAACGGCTGGTTCGGGAATACCGCAGTAGGGCTCTGCTACGAGGGGCTCCCGTGGTTCACCGGCGCCGCCGCGCTCTCGGCCGCGACGATGCCCGACAGCCGCATCACCGCGCTCGCCGTTCTCTACAGCGTGGGCGCGTTCGGCATCATGGTGCTCAACGACTTCAAGGCCATCGAGGGTGACGAGGCCATGGGCGTACGGACACTCCCCGTGCAGCTCGGCGTCACCAACGCGGCGGTGCTGGCGTGCTGGGTGATGGCGCTGCCGCAGGTGGTGGTGGTGGCGATGCTGCTCCAGCAGGGCAAACCCGTGCACGCGGCGATCGTCTCGGCGGTGCTGCTCGCGCAGATCGCGCTGATGCCGATGCTGGTGAAGAACCCCCGCAAGCGCGCGCCTCTCTACAACGCCACCGGCACCACCCTGTACGTCTCCGGAATGATGACGAGCGCCTTCGCCATGCGGGCGCTCCTGTCTGTTGCTGCCTGAACCGCCGTCCCTGGAAGGAACTCAACATGACCGTGCAACGCTTCGACGTCGTAGTGGTGGGTGGTGGGCCCTCGGGGGCGACGGCCGCCGAGGTGCTGGCGAAGGCCGGCAAGGCCGTGGCGCTCCTCGACAAGGCGGGCCGCATCAAGCCCTGCGGTGGCGCGATTCCGCCGCGGCTCATCAAGGACTTCGAGATCCCCGATTCCCTCCTCTGCGCGAAGATCCGCGCGGCGCGCATGGTGTCTCCGAAGGCGCGCACCGTCGACATGCCGATCGACGGCGGCTTCGTCGGCATGGTGAACCGCGAGACGTTCGACGAGTTCTTGCGCGAACGCGCGAAGGAGCACGGCGCCAGCCGCGTCAAGGGCACCTACGAGCGCATCTCCCGCGAGCAGGACGTGACGCGCGTCCACTACCTCGACGAGGCGGGCGTGGAGCAGACCCTCGAGACCCGGCTCGTCGTCGGCGCCGATGGGGCGTTGTCGAAGGTGGCCCGCCAGGAGGTCGACAAGGACGGCCCGCCCTGCGTGTTCGCCTTCCACGAGATCATCGAAGCGCCGCGGGGCCAGCCCGGGTTCGATTCGAGCCGCTGTGACGTGATCTACGACGGGAAGATCTCACCCGACTTCTATGGCTGGGTCTTCCCACACGGGAACACCGTCAGCGTCGGCTCCGGGAGCGCGCTGCAGGGCTTCAAGCTGCGCCAATCCGTGACGGATCTCCGAACCCAGGCCGGGCTCACCGGCGCGAAGACGATTCGCCGGGAAGGTGCGCCGATTCCCATGAAGCCGCTCAAGCGGTGGGACAACGGGAAAGACGTCGTGCTCGCAGGAGATGCCGCCGGCGTGGTCGCGCCAGCGTCAGGGGAAGGCATCTACTACGCGATGGTGGGTGGGCAGCTCGCCGCCGAAGCCGCGCTCGAGTGTCTGTCGACGGGCAAGGCCACCGCGCTCAAGCTCGCGCGCAAGCACTTCATGAAGGCCCACGGCCGCGTGTTCTGGATCCTCGGGATCATGCAGTACTTCTGGTACTCGAGTGACAAGCGCCGCGAGCGCTTCGTGGCGATGTGCGAGGACAAGGACGTGCAGTACCTCACCTGGCAGGCCTACATGCACAAGGAGCTCGTGAAGGCTCGCCCCACGGCCCATGTGCGGATCTTCTTCAAGGACATGGCGCACCTGCTCGGGTTCGGAACCACCACGTAAATGGCCGCGCCCCTGTGGCTCGAGTGGTGGCTCTCCTCGGGGCACGCGATCGATCTGATCCTCGGCGTCGTGACGGTCGAGCTCGTGGTGCTCGTCTTCTGGCTGCGCGCGAAGGGGAAGGCCTGGTCGTGGGCCGAGCTCATCGGCCCGGTCTTCGCCGGCGTCTTCCTCATGTTCGCCCTGCGAAACGTGCTGGTGGGCGGGAGCGCACTCGTCACCGCGTTCTGGCTCGCCCTCTCGGGGCCCGCGCACCTGTTCGATCTCTACCGGCGCGTGAAGCGCTGGCCCTGAAGACAGCAACGCCCCGGGAGACCGAAGTCACCCGAGGCGTCGTGGACAGCGACCGCTGGAGCGAAAGTCAGCTGACCTTGAACTTGCCCTTCATCACCGCGTAGTGGCCCGGGTACGAGCAGAGGTAGTCGTACGTGCCAGCAGCCGGCGCGGTGAACTCGATCGTCACCGACTCACCGCCACCGACGAGCTTGGTGTGGGCGAGGATCGCGCTCTTGTCCGCGGGGATGTAGTCCGTGGCCGCCGCCGTGGCCGCTGCGCCCGTGAACTTGGCGAGGTCCGTGCCCGCCGCGAGCAGCACCCAGTTGTGGCCCATGACGTTCTTCGCCAGCGTGCCGCCGTGCTTGAGGGTGAGCTTCACCTTCTGGCCGGCCTTCGCCGAGATCTCGAGCTTGTCGTACGACATCGCGTCGCTCGCGGTGATCGTCACCTCGAGCACGTCACCGGCGGCGGCGGGCGCGGCGGCGACTTCGTCCTTCTTCGGCTCGGCAGCCGGCGGAGGCGTCGGCGCGGGCTCGGCCGGCTTGACCGCCTCTTCCTTCTTCGCGACCGGAGCCTCGACCGGCTTCGCAGCCTCCTCCTTCTTGCAGCCCAGCATCATCAACGAGACAGCCGTTCCAACGACGAGTGCGTTCCTCATGGTGGGTACCCTTTCGATCCGACGTTTCGGGGACGAAGGCCCCCGGCGTGCCGCTGATTAACAACTTCGTGGCGCTTCGCCGCTGGAAACGCGCATCAGCTTCTCAGCTGAACGTAGGCGCGGGAGCCCGCATGGGAGTCTCCCGTGTCTCGGATCAGCCGCTCCGCGCAGAGGCGGCCCGAGAGCACCGCCATGGGCACCCCCGCGCCGGGGTGTACGGAGCCTCCGACGAAGTACAGCCCGGGGATCGATGAGACGCTGCCGGGGCGCTCGAACGTTCCCATGAAGCCGTGGTTCGACCGGCCATAGAGCGCACCGCCGGTGGCCGGGAAGAGGCGCTCGAAGCCCGAGGGCGCCGTGGGCTTGTGTCGCATCGTGGCCTCGTCCACCTCGAGGCCGCACCGTCGCAGCTGGGAGAACGTGCGCGTGCGCAGGGCCTCGAGCTGCTCCGGCGGGTCGGCTCGCAGATCGCCGTCGGGCGGGGCGTTGACGAGCATCAGCATGCGCTCGGGCCCCTCGATCCGCGGCGCCTCGGAGCCATCACGATCCTGCGCGCAGAGGTACAGGGTGGGGTGCTCGGTGATCTCCCGTCGGCGGAAGATCGCGTCGAACTCGTCGTCGTACCGCTCGCCGAAGAAGACGTTGTGATGGGCCAGAGGAAAGCCGCTGGTCTTCGCGGTCACGCACCAGGTGACCGCCGACAGCGCCCGGGCTTCCCGAGGCGTGGCCTTCGCCGCGCTCGCCACCGTGGGCCCGAGCAGGCCCGTGGCGATGGCCGAGACGTCGCCGTTGAAGACCACCGCGTTCGCGTCCAGACGCTCGCCCGATTCGAGGAGGAGTCCCGTGGCCCGGCCGCGATCGACCAGCACCTGCGACACCTTCGCGCCGTAGCGAAAGCTCGCCCCGCGAGACTTCGCGAGCTGCTCGAGCATCTTCGCGACGCGATGCATGCCGCCGATGACGCGGTACAGGCCGCTCCGCTCGACGTGGGCGACCAGCATGAGCGTCGCTGGCGTGAGCATGGGGCTCGAGCCGACGTAGGTGGCGTACCGCCCGAAGAGCTGGCGCAGGCGCGCGTCCTTGAAGAACTGGCCGAGCGCGTCCCAGAGCGTGGTCAGCGGCATCGTGCGCCAGAGCGCGTCGAGCTGTCCCAGGCCCATGCGGCGCACGAGCTCGACCGACGAGGGTTTCTCCGAGGCGATGAAGTCCTTCTCCAGCGTTCGGTAGATCTCCTCGCTGCGCGCGACGAACGCCCGGTAGCCCTTCACGTCGTCGGCGCTCGCGAACCGGCCGATGGCGTCGACGCTGCGTTCGAGATCGGAGAAGAGGTCGAGTCGGGAGCCATCGGACCAGGCGTGCCGGGCGAGCACCTGCATCGGCTCGAGCTCGAGGTGTCGCTCCAGCGACTCGCCGCAGTCCTCCATCAGCCCGTCGAAGACCCACCGCATGGTGAAGACGGTGGGACCCGCGTCCATACCATCCACGAGGCGCATCTTGCCGCCGGGCCCGTTCGCCGCATCGACCACGGTGACCCGCACGCCACGTCGCGAGAGATCAAGGGCCGCAGAGAGCCCTCCCATGCCTGCGCCCACCACGATGACGTGTTCGGTCGACATCAGACGGCTCCTTGCGCCACGGACGCCGACGCTGGAGTGCGTGGACGGCGAGGCAACTTGCGCCAGTGGTAGAGGATGATGCCGAGGCCTCCGACGAGCGGCACGGCCCACAACTGCGGGCTCAACGCCAGCGACGGAACGAGGCGAACCGCGCCCAGCGCGAGGAACGCCGTGTAGACGGAGATGCCCGCACCCACGAGGCCCTTGAGGTGTTCGCGCAGCCAGTCATTGGGCGCCGGTGCGCGCGCGAAGATGAAGCGCAGGTTCGTGCCGACGGTCGCGAACCCGATGAACGAGGCGAGCATCATGAGCGGCTGGCCGAGCAGCGCGCCCTGGAGGATGCAGTTGAGCGCGCCCAGGAACACGAGGCCCTGGAGCGCCAGGTTCACCGCGCCGCGGTTCTGCGAGTGTGCGTGCTTGTTCTGCACGCACATCAGGCCGTACCAGGCCAGGTTGATGGTGAGCACCGCGAGGTAGATCATCATCCACCCGAAGATGCCGCGAACGAGCGCCGCGTCGGTGAAGGGAGGCGGGAAGGTCGAGTGCGTCTCCAGCGGGGCGATGAGCGAACAGGTCGCGATGCACACCGCGAAGGTGCCCGCTGCGAGCATGCAGTACGTGAAGACACGGCCCCACCGACGGTGCGCCTCGGCGCCCTTGCGTCCGACGACCGGCACCCAGAACGACACCAGCCCGACGAGTCCCACGAGGATGTGGAGGACGATGAACGTCTTGAAGGCCAGCACGACGGCGCTCATGTCTTCACCTCCATGGTGGCGCTCGCGCCCTGGGCCTCGGGCGGCGTGCCGTACCACTCGATGTCGAAGGTCGATGCCTCACCCAGGCTGGTGCCCTTGCGAATGGCGTGACTCAAGATGCGCCAGGCGGTGAGCGGCATGGTGAGGAAGGGCAGGGGATCTCGCCAGCTCCACACCACGTCGCGCGCCCGCCACATCGCCAGGAACGAACGGCGCGCCTTCGCGAACTCGCCCTTGAGGAACGCGCGCTCCGTCTCGGTGAGCGTGGGGTAGAACTGTTGGGCGGTGCGTTGGGGCCGCAGCCGCACGATGGGCGTCTGCGTGGGGCCCGCGATCATCGCCGCGGCAAGGTCGGCCGGCTCGACGAAGTGCACGCCGCTGGTGATGCGCGGGTTGCATTCGATGCCGAACGGAGTTCCCGACTCGTCCACGACGAAGTCGAAGGACAGAAAGCCCGAGTACCGGTGCTGCGCGGCGAAGCGTTCGACCCACCGATCGATCGCAGGGAAGTCGACCTGCTCGAAGCAGACCGACACCGTGCCGGCCATCACCAGGCCCCGGTAGACGACGGTGATGAGCACCCGGCCGTCCCGCACGACCGAAAACGTGCTCAGCACCTGGCCTTCGACCTTCGCCTGCACCACGCACGGCTCGTTCCGGGTCGGGAGCGGCGCCCCTTTCTCGAAGAACTCGACCCCGCGGCCGGAGCACGAGAAGCGGGGCTTGACCACGAAGGGGCCTGCCTCGGCTAGGCGACGGGCCTGGGGATCGCCCAGCGCCACCGTCTCTGGAACCGCTACCTCGGCCGGTCTGGCGAGTTCGATGAAGCGGAACTTGTCGTGCAACTCGAGCAGGGTGCGCTGGTCGGGGCAGAACATCGTCGCGCCGGTTGGCAGCCGCGCCTTGAGGCCCGAGGCGTGCATCGTCTCTTCCGAGATGGGCACCACCAGCTCGACGCGTTCCCGGGTGACGATGTCCTGCAGCTGCCGCAGGTAGCCCTCGGGATCGGTGACGGGGGAGACGACCTCGAAGCTCCGGTCGACCTGGTTCGAGATGCGCGAGAGGTGCCATGGGTGGGGCTCCGCGACGAGCACCCGGAAGCCCTGGGCTGAGAAGCCACGGATCAGCTCGACCGACTTGGGCAACCGGCCGAGCGTGAGCAACACGGTGCGGCGGTGGGCGAGCGCGCTCATGGGGCCTCCCGGCGGCGAACGGTCACCGCGATCTGACGCGCGGGCCTGGTGGTGAGGCGGGCGAGCGGCCAGACGTCGTCGGGAGCCTGCGCGATGACGTCGTAGCGCTGTACGAGGCGCGCGATGACGAGGGTCGCCTCGAGGGTCGCGAACGCCGCGCCGATGCAGATGCGGGGGCCCGCGCCGAAGGGCAAGTACGCGCCGGCGGGCAGCTCGCGATCGAAGCGATCGGGGTCGAAGCGATCCGGGTTTTCCCACAGCCGTTCATGTCGGTGGAGGGCCCAGGGTGCGATCATGATCATCGTCCCGCGCTTCACCTTCCGGTCGCCCAGCGTCAGATCCTCGGCGGCGACCCGCGGGAGGAAGGTGATGGGCGGGTACAACCGCAGCGCCTCGCGGAACACGTTGCGCACGAAGGGAAGCTTACGCGTGTGCTCCAGCTCCAGCGGCCCGTCACCGGCGACTCGCGCCACCTCCTCACGGATGCGGGCGACGATCTGCGGCTGCTGCGAGAGGATGAAGAGCGTCCAGGTGAGCCCGCTGGCGGTCGTCTCGTGGCCTGCGAGAAAGAAGACGCCGATCTCGTTGATGAGCTCGTCTCGCGAGAAGCCCTGGCCGGTGATGGGATCTCGTGCGGCGACGGCAGCGCTGGCGATGTCGTCGAGCGGTGGCGCATCGGAGGCCAGGCGTGGATCGAGCAGCTCGCCGACGAGCTCGCGAATCCGCGCGCAGGCTTCGAGCACCGCCGGCGGTTGAGGGATGCGGGCCCAGGGACGCTCGAGGAGCAGCCGCCGGATGCTCACGTTCTCGACGGTGCGCTCGAAGCGGTCGAACGACTCGAACACGTCGCGCGAGGTGCCGGCCGCGAGGGGCTGGGAGAAGATCGTGCGGGTGATGATGTCCGCGGTGAGGTGCCCCATCGCCTTGTCGAGGGAGAACTGGATCCCCTCCGTCGCGTGGGCGTCCCAGGTGGTGCACGCCTCGTCGACAGCGGCCGCCATCGCCGGGAACGCGCGGTTGATGCGCATGTGCGAGAACGCCGGCTCGAGGGTGCGGCGCTGCTGCTTCCACCGCTCGCCGCTCGACACGAACATCGCGTCGCCCACCAGCGGCTCGAGCGCGCCGACGAAGAGATCGTTCTTGGGGAACAGCTCGACGCTGGTCTCCATGACCTGGGCGACGAGCGTCGGATCGTTGACGAGCAGAATGCCGCGCACCGACATGCCCAGCGGCGTCACCAGCTCGCGGTAGGCCACGTCGGGCAGCAGGCTCAACAGGTTGTTCTCCCGGCGCGCCACCACGCGGGCCAGCGAACTCACCGGACCGCGGGGAACGGGCGCCGGTGGCCGGTACAGCATGGCTTCCATGGTTGGGGCCGCGCTCATGCAGGCCCTCCTTCCACGAGTCGGAGGTGCGGTCGATCGACGAAGGGGCGCCGGTCCGCGTCTGCGCTGCGTTCGTTCGAGACCTCCCGCTGCGGACCTTCGCAGGGCCGCTCGAGGCGATCCCACCTCATGACGGCACCCGTTGTGGGAGCGGAAGCCGCAGCGCGTGCTTGCGGAAGTTGAGGTTCACTCCGATCAGCGCGTCTGTTACCACATGGCAGATGGGCAGCTCGGGCTCGGCGTCACGCACGACCGTCGCCGAGAAGCCGCGCGCCCGGAGGTACGTCGCTGCCGCCTCGGCCGCCACCACGGGATCCTTCACCACGACGCCCAGGCCTCCCGCAGTGCCCAGCAGCTTCTCGCGGACCGACGGACTGACCGCGGTGATGAGCGTGAAGCCGTCCCAGAGGATGGCGCGCTTGACGCCCTCGGTGTCGCCGCGAAACCGCTGGCGCAGGCCATGGAGCGCGAGCAGCTCGACGATCGCCCGCTGGGCCTCGACGGACGGCGTCGCGACGATCCTCGAGCCGAGATCCGGCACGGGCAGCAGGTTGCGACCATTGAGCGCGAACAGCGCCCACAGCAGCGCCAGGCCCACCAGCACGAGCGCCCAGAGAGGCACGAACATGGGTCACACCCCCGATTGGAGCGCCGGGTTGCCGGTAGGCTTCCCGGGGTTTCGAGGCATTCGAAACGGCAACAACACCTTCGCCCAGCCGGTCTTGAAGCGATCGAGCTCGAGACTCTCGTGCACGCCCCACACGCGCTCGCCATGCAGGGTCGATTCGACGATCGATCGGGCATAGAAGTGAGAGTCCGTCAGGGTTCGAACGAGGCGGGCCGGCGCTTCGCTCCTGGTCGTGCGGCCGATGCGGAACAGGGAGGTCGGGAGCGGGGCGAGCGGCGGCGGCTCGAAGCGCTCCACCCGGTTCCCGTCGAAGTGCAGCGCCATCGCGCTCGACGATCCGCCGCGAGGCTGCACGTCGTAGAGCACGCACGCGGCCTTCGACAGCGGCGCCCGAGACCAGGTCCACGATTGGAAGTCGCGTTCGAGCGGCCCGTCGCCCCAGTTCGAGTCCAGATAGCCCGTGCCGCTCCAGCGCATGGCGGGCTCGTCGAACTGCACCTCGACGCGGGACTTCGGCGCGATGGGCCACCAGTGGTGCGCGCCGGCCTCGGAGAGCAGATGCGGCGGCCCACCCCTCAGCTCCGGCATGACGCGAATGGTGCCCTTGAGGCCGAGCGGCATGGGGAAGCCGCGCTCCCGGACGTGCAACGTCACCTGGTCGCCGCGCACCCCGACGCTGCTGGGTCCCACCTGCAGGCTGTCGCTCGACCGGATGAGATCGTGCCGGCCCCGCTCGGTGAGCGCCCACCGGCTCGCGGCGCCCGTACGGTACAGCGCGACGTTCAGCGCGACGTGATCGCTCGGATCCTTTCGGCCGCTCCAGGCGTAGTAGGGCGAGAAGACGCTCCCGATGAAGGCGATGCAGGTGAGCGCCTCTTTTCCGTCGTCGCTGATGGCGTCGACGTACCACCAGCGGTACCCATCGCTGGGCACCGGGGCGTCGAACTGAAGCCGCAGGCCGTCGCTGGTCGTCATGTCGTCACCACCTCGAGGCTCACGCGACACCGTGTGACGCGTGGTGTAGACGCGAAGGCCTCCCTTGGGCCGGTGGCCGTGGGGTAACGCCGCGACAGCACGGTTTCACGACGACAGGGCTTCTGGTGAACGATCTCGCGAAGCAGAACGGTTCCTCGATTGAGCCCGCTGACAAGCCGAGGGAGTCCTTCGGCGACTGGTGGTTTCGCACCCGCAACCGCATCCTCACCAGCGCGGCGTTTCAGCGATGGGCGGTTCGGTTCCCCATCGCGAGCGTGATCGCCCGCCACCGCGCTGCCAGGGTGTTCGAGCTGGTGGCCGGGTTCGTCTACTCGCAGGTGCTGTACACCTGCGTGAAGCTCAAGCTCTTCGATCGGCTGCAACACGAGCCCCAGACGGTCGAGCAGCTGGCGCCCTTCCTGGATCTGTCCATCGACGTGACCCGCCGGCTCCTGGACGCCGCGGTGAGCCTCAAGCTGCTGGAGCGCAGGCCCGGTGGCCGCTACGGCCTGGGCGTCTACGGCGCGCCGCTGCTGGCGAACCCGTCGGTGGCGCACATGGTCGAGCACCACGCCATGCTGTACCGCGATCTCGCCGATCCGATCGGCCTGCTGCGGGGCGATCCCCGGACCAGCGAGCTGTCCCGCTACTGGAGCTACTCCGGCAACGGGCCGGGAGATCGTTCGAGCCCCGAGCAGGTGGCCGCGTACTCGGCCCTGATGGCCAGCTCGATGTCCCTCATCGCCGAGGACATCCTCGACGCGTACCCGTTCGGCCAACACCAGCGGCACATCGATCTCGCCGGCGGAGAGGGGGCGTTCGTGCAGGCGGCCTCGCGCACCGCCGGGCTCGCCTCGACGTTGTTCGATCTGCCCGCGGTCGCCGAGCGCGCACGGGCCCGGTTCGCGGCCGCTGGCCTCGAAGGGCGCGTCACCGCGGTGGGCGGGGATCTCTTCAAGGGGCCGGTGCCTGGCGGGTTCGATCTCGCGACGCTCGTGCGGGTC
>JBILEB010000075.1:0-31650 GCA_044352295.1 Myxococcaceae bacterium | reverse complement strand
CGCTTCGGCAGGGGACGTTAATGGCGACGGCTTTGGCGACGTCATCGTCGGGGCGCGTCTCTTCGACAATGGGGAGACGGACGAGGGCAGGTCCTTCGTGTACCTCGGCTCCGCGTCGGGCCTCTCTGCGGCCGCCGCTTGGACGGCCGAGTCGAACCAGGCGAACGCATCCTTCGGCCGGTCCGTCGCCTCGGCAGGAGACGTCAATGGCGACGGCTACGGCGACGTCATCGTCGGGGCGCTCCTCTTCGACAATGGGGAGACGGACGAGGGCCGGGCCTTCGTGTACCTCGGCTCCGCGTCGGGCCTCTCCACTGCCGCCGCTTGGACGGCCGAGTCGAACCAGGCGCTCGCTTTTTTTGGCCACTACGTCGCTTCGGCCGGAGACGTCAATGGAGACGGCTACGGCGACGTCGTCGTCGGGGCCAACGCCTTCGACAACGGGGAGACGGACGAGGGCCGGGCCTTCGTATACCTGGGCTCCGCGTCGGGCCTCTCCACGACCGCCGCGTGGACGGCCGAGTCCGACCAGGCGGGTGCGCAATTCGGCTTTTCCGTCGCTTCGGCAGGAGACGTCAATGGCGACGGTTATGGCGACGTCATCGTCGGGGCGTACCTTTTCTCCAACGTCGAGACGATCGAGGGCCGGGCCTTCGTGTACCTCGGCTCCGCGTCGGGCCTCTCTGCGGCCGCCGCGTGGACGGCCGAATCGGATCAAACGGGTGCGAATTTTGGCGTTTCGGTCGCTTCGGCAGGAGACGTCAATGGCGACGGCTACGGCGACGTCATCGTCGGGGCCTGGTTCTTCGACAACGGGCAAACGGACGAGGGCCGGGCCTTCGTGTACCTCGGCTCCACGTCTGGCCTCTCCATGGCCGCCGCGTGGACGGCCGAGTCGAACCAGGCGACCGCATACTTCGGCTCTTCCGTCTCCTTCGCAGGAGACGTCAACGGGGACGGCTACGGCGACGTCGTCGTCGGGGCCGTCTACTTCGGCAACGGGCAAACGAACGAGGGCCGGGCCTTCGTGTACCTCGGCTCCGCGTCGGGCCTCTCCACGGCCGCCGCGTGGACGGCCGAGTCGAACCAGGCGGGTGCGAACTTCGGCGTCTGCGTCGCCTCGGCAGGAGACGTCAATGGAGACGGCTACGGCGACGTCATCATCGGGGCCATTAACTTCGACAACGGGGAGCCGGACGAGGGCCGGGCCTTCGTGTACCTCGGCAACGGCCAGGACGGCACGCAGGGCGTTGCGCTGGTGCCGCAGGCTCGTCAGCGAGGCGTCGTGACGCCCGTCGCGCCAGGTGGCCTCTTGCGTGCATCCCCGACGGCCTTCGACATCGGGTTGCTGACGGCGCGGCTCCCTGTCGGCCGCGCGCGCGTGAGGCTGCAGGGCGAGGTGAAACCGCTCGGGGTGCCCTTCAATGGCCTGGGCCTCATCCGGTCTCCAGGTTGGGTCGACACCGGCACGACTGGAGCGCTGGCCCAGCTCACCTTCTCGTCGCTGGCTCCCGGCACGGGCTACCACTGGCGGGCTCGGTTGCTGGCGGACCCGAGTCAGGGGGCCTCGACAGCGACCTCTCGATGGTTGGTGGGCGGGCTCAGTGGCCAGCCCAACGCTGTCCACGTGCGCACGCCGGGAGTTGATGCCGGAGTTGTTCCTGACGCAGGCGCCGACGCTGGACTCGACGCGGGAGCCAGCGCTGACGCCGGACTCGATGCGGGAGCCAGCGCTGACGCCGGACTCGACGCGGGAACCAGTGCTGACGCCGGCCTCGACGCTGGAGCCGATGTCGACGCCGGACTCGACGCGGGAACCAGCGCTGACGCCGGTCTCGACGCTGGAGCCGATGTCGACGCCGGCGCCGATGGCGGGGGGGCTGTCGATGGCGGCCAGCAGCAGCTCTCGCTGCGCGTTGGCTGCGGGTGTTCGCCAGACGCCTCTGCCCCGGGAGTCTGGTGGATGGTGGCCATTGGGCTGCTGACGCTCGCCCGGCGGCGCAGGTCATCACGCATGGCGCTGGCGAGCGTTCACGTTCTGAAGGCCCTCGCGTCGAGCTCGTAGAGCACAGCATCAACTGCCGCCTCATGGCTTCCGAGCTTGATGGTCTGGCCGGAGTCGATGACCTCGAAGTCGGTGAAGTCGGGCTTCGGACCATTCGGGCGCGCGACGAACCAAGAGAACGGGACCACCAACGACGTGAGGTCGCCTCGAATGAGGACCAGCGACTTTGCCGCTGGAACGACCGCTCCGCCCACGAACAGGTTCGCGCGATGTGCCGACCCCAGCACCTCGAAGAGGTCGTCGAGCCCGAGCACCTGCATCTCATCGTCGGGAACCACGACGCTCTCGAACACCGCCCGCAGAAACGCACGCTCGGGAGCCTTCGGGCTTCCGATGATCGCCGGTCGGCCCGTTCAAGGGGAGCGTGGGGACCTCGGGCTGGTGAATCAGAACACGAGCCGTCGCAGCTCCGACCGTGCGACCGTCAGACCCTTGCTCTTCGACAGGAGTCGTTCGTTGAGCGCAGACAACCGCTCGGCCATCTGGTGAGCGAGGTTGTTCACCAGCTTCAACGCTGCGAGGTCGCTCGCGGCCGTCAGCTTCCGAAGCGCGTTGGCTGGAATGCGGAGCGCCGAGGCAGGGCACAGGGCACGCGCGGTGGCCGACCGCTTCGACCTCGACAGGAACAGGCTCAGCTCCCCAAGCGCAGCTCCAGGCCCGACCTCTGCGAGCACGACCGTCGCCTTCGAGACTTCCACGTCGCCCCGCAGCACCACCCACAGTGCATCGGCCGGGTCGCCTTCGGTGAAGAGGACCTCTGCGGCGGCGAGCGCTCGCACGTCGGACACGTCAAAGAGCGAGTCGAGCTCGCCTGACGTCAGGCTCGCGAAGAGGGGGATTTCGGTGAGGGAGGCGCGAATGCCAGGCATGCCCCGACACCGTACACGCCATCAGGGAGGCGCGCGAAACCGGGCGTGTTCGAGAATCACCTTCCACCGTGCGTTCGGCTTTCGCTCGAGCACCGTATCCGTTCGGCGAACACCTCGAGGGACTCGTCGTCGCACCACGCGAAGAAGGCTTCCACGATGGGCTTCGCCTCGCGCTGTCGACGGCGCAGAAGTGCTCCCTTTCAGTGCTGCTTCCACCCCAGCTCCTCGAAGGTGGTGCGCAGCCGCGGCTGCCTTTGCCGGAGCGTTGCCCGCGCGCTCGACGCGTCGTGTGGCGAGCTCGAGCTCGTCATCGCGAACGCCGGCGTGGGCGACCAGATGTCGGCGGAGAAGGTCGAGTGGAGCCGGGTTCGCCAGGCCCGGCATGTCAACGAGCGCTACGGGAGATCGGCTTGAAGGACTCGGGCACCTCGAGCTGGCCCAGCCCGTTGGTGCCAACCGCAAGGTGCGCAGCTCGTCTCTACCTGCGAGTCGAGTGCTGAGCCCTCGAAGCGTCGCCGACGCCGCGGCGCTGGAGAGTGCGCCAGGCCCCCGGCGTCATGCCGTGGGCCTTTCGGAAGTGGCGGACCAGATGCGCAGCCGAGGCAAAGCCTACCCGTGAAGCGATGGCGTCGAGATCGAGCTCGGTGCCGGCGAGCAGCTCGTCGATTTGAAGGGTGAGGTAGCGGTTGCGCTCGGTGCGCAGCGAGGTGCCCGCGTCGTCGAGCCGTCGTTGCAGCGTGCGGACCGACAGACCGAGCTTCCGTGCGATCTCGGCTTTCGAGAGCAGGCCGTTGGTCCGAAACAAGGACTGGACGAGGCGAACCACCCTGGGGGTGCTCACCAGCGTTCTGCAGACCGCCTCGACCGGAAGGAACAAGTCCTCGACGCCACACCAGTCGAAGGCTTCCTGAGCGACCGCGGCCTCGAAGCAGTGGAACGAATAGGGTGGCCTGACGACCTGCATTGCTCCCGCGACCGTGACGCCCACTACGCCGCCCGAATGAAGCATCGCCTGCCTGCGAATATTCGGACCCCAGGCGTGCCGCCGCGCGATCAGGTAGCCGAGGAGTTTCTTGAAGGCGAGCAGGTCGACCGACTCGATCGCGCGACCATCGACGAAGGACGCGTGGCCCATGAAGCGCGATTGTGCCCCGACTTCCAGGAAGGGGATCATCTGCTCGACGTCGGCTTCGAGCGGCCGGCCCCACATCACGGTTCCGAGCGCTCGAACGCCGTCCTGCCAAAAGGCGAAGCACCGACCTGCGTAGAAGCGGCGGCCTGTTCCATCGAAGCCGCTGGCGCCATCTGTCGAAACGAAACTGCTCATGCCACTTGCCTCTAATCGCGGCGCTCCGGTGTGAAAATGCCAATCCATAGCACCTTTGAGCCACCCGACGAGAAGTGGAGAGTGCCTCGTGTACGGTTGTCGAATGCGCCTTGGTGCTCTCTGCGTACTCGCACTCGTGTTCTCTGGTTGCCCGCAGAACCCACCGGCAACGTGTTCCCGCTCGAGCGACTGCCCAGGAGTCCTGCTGTGCGTGAACGGAATGTGCGTTGAAGCGACGGGCGGAGGTTCGGCTGGCGGAGGCCAGGCGGGTGGCTCTGCGGCTGGCGGGTCAGCGGCTGGCGGGTCAGCGGCTGGCGGGTCAGCGGCTGGCGGGTCAGCGGCTGGCGGGTCAGCGGCTGGGGGGTCTGCAGCTGGCGGGTCTGCAGCTGGCGGGTCTGCAGCTGGGGGGTCTGCAGCTGGCGGGTCTGCAGCTGGCGGGTCTGCAGCTGGCGGGTCTGCAGCTGGCGGGTCTGCAGCTGGCGGGTCAGCGGCTGGGGGGTCTGCAGCTGGCGGGTCTGCAGCTGGGGGGGCCGCGGCTGGGGGGGCCGCAGCTGGCGGTTCTGCAGCTGGCGGGTCTGCAGCTGGCGGGTCTGCAGCTGGCGGGTCTGCAGCTGGCGGTTCTGCCGGAGGAACTTCCCTCGGTGTCTACAATCAATCCAATTTCGACCAATCGAACTGGCAGTAATAACTGGCTATTTCAGAGAGACATCCATGAACAAGAATACTGTGAAGCAACTCGGAGTCATGTTGTTGGCCTTCTGTGTCGCGACGGGCATTGCGCTCGCCAGCCAGGTTACCTTCCCAAGTACGTTTCCGTTCGTGGCCAACACGCCGATTCGTGCTGCCGAGGTCAACTCAACCTTCATTGCCGTCAAGACCGCCGTTGACGACAACCACGCGCGGCTCTCGACGGCCGAGGCCTCATTGACGGCGCTCACGGCTCGGGTCGCCGCGCTCGAGGCAGCAACCGGGCCAGCATCGCGGCTCTACGGTGAGCAGGGTTCTCTCGACGCCAACGCCGCCGTCGACGACGCATGGGTCGACGTTCAGGGTATCAACATTCCGCTGACGCTGACCGCGGCACGAAACGTGCGCTACCTCATGGTTGGTCGCATCTACAACTTCGGAGCTGCGCCGACTGCACTCACGGATTGCTCGGTTCGCATCGTGCGAGACATCACCAATACACCGCTCATTCCCCCGACGCTCCCGACGACGACGGGCGACTGGACCGGTACTCTGTCGGGCGACTCCACCTCACCAGACAACATGGACCAGGTCACCCTCAGCGGAGTCACGAGCCTCCCGGCGGGGAACTACAACTTCAAGGTACAGGTCGTCCGCAAGGCGCGCGCGACGAACTCAGGGAACTGCTCGATCTTTCGGTGGCCCTACAGCAAGGCACGGCTGCTCATTGACCTCGTGCCTTGAAGGCCCCTCGAAGGGGGCGACGCTCGACAAGATCGTGTCGCTGCCCAGGCCAACGACTTCGAGCTGTGGCTCGACGCTCCAAGGTGCTCGAGAAGCGCGTCGTCCGGAGTCGTCTGCCACAACGAGGAGGAGAGGGCGGTCGCGAGCTCCCACGGCGTGAGGCGGAAGGTGCCGTCAGGGACATCAGCCACGATGCGAAGCCGGAGCGCCTCGGCGGTCTGCTTCAGCGGCACGAGCGCGTGCCCGATGCCTCCGCGAGCAGCCGACCCATGGCAGCTCGCGCATTGCACCGCATGGAGCGCAGCTCCATCGCCGATCGGCGATGGGGCCACTGGCTCCATGGTGGCGGGCTTTGAGCATCCACCAGCGAGCACCGCGAAGACGCTCCGCCACCTTGGGCAACGACCCGGGGTGACTGTGACTTCGGGCCTTTGAGGACGACTGGCCTCCTCGTCAGCGACGACGCACGAGGGTCGCGACCACCTGGGTGCCGAAGAAAGGCACGGCGTAGGCCTCGTGGGCGATGTGCACGGCGTCGGCGCCGGCCGCGCAGGCTTCACGACGCAAGAGCCGCTCGGCCTCGACGGCGTCGAGAAAGACGCTCCCTTCGAGTTGACGGGTGCCGACGGCCTGACCGGCTGGCGTATCGCCTCTCAGAATCGTCACCTCACAGGGTGGCGCGTCGGCCACGGCCCGGCCGAAGACGGGCACGCTGCCCTCATCGTGAATGGTGGCGCAGCTGGTGGCGGAGAGGACCGACAGAACCACGACGAGGTGACGCATGGTGAACCTCCTTGGGGTTCGGCGACGAAACGAACCGTCACCCGAGCCATTTCGACCCGCGCGTCGTCTGCCAACCCACCCGCCCGTGAGGGGCGAAAGGCGCGTCGAACGAGCCCAGAAGCCCGGCTTCACCGCGCCGGCGCGACGCGGGTCTCCTCGGGCAGCACGTTGGGGGTCGGCGGCAGCAGCATGAGCTGCACGAAGGTCGCCGCGATGCCCACGGCGTACACTCCCCGCTTCAGCGTGTTGACGAGGCCGCCTTCCTTCTTCGCGCGAATGGCTTCTCGGCGAGCGTGTGCATGCGGGTCAGCCCAGCGCGGGAGCGCGGCGAGTCGCTGTCGAGCACCAGCGCGCGGAGTCGATCTTCTCGGACAGGGAGACCGCGTCGAAGATCTTCGCCGGCAGCGACGCGGGCGGAGAGCGCGCCGCCATCGCTACACCGTCCTCGGCTGCTGCGCGCTCGCCGACGTCAACCCCGTCGAGGACCTCGCCGACGTCTTTCCACGCCTGTCACGCCGCGTCCGCCTCCGCGACATCCCGGCACGCCCGCGGCGTGGAAGCAGAACCGGCCCGCGCGCTGAGGTCGCAACTTGCCGTCAAGCCCGACTCACGGCGATCCGGCGTACGGACACTGAGTGACGTCATCTCGAGTCTCCACGAACCGCCCCGTCCGGGCGACTGCGAAGCGGATCGCCAGGTTCAGCGAGACCTCACGGCGTCCTGGTCGTCGACCAGCCAGCTCTGGGGAAGCTGGGTTTCTCCCTCAGCATTGACGGGTCCTTCGAAGAGCTGCACCCGATGGCCGCCCTGCTCGACCCCACCAACAGCTGCGTGAAGCCCGCGCTCGCCAGTCATGGCACGGACCTCTGGTCCGAGCGGGCCGTTCATCGGTCCGGGTGAGGCGTGCAGAGATTCTGCACAACGGCCTCCGCTCCGGGGTCCTGGCGAGTGGCGATGGAACACCACACCACGGAGCTCGGCAGCCCATGATCGCTCTTCCTCCCTGGGCAGCGACGCTGGAAGGCGAGATCGCTGCAGCGCCCGGTTCCGGCTTTCGGTGGCTCGAGCCGGACCGGCGAGACCAGGCCCGCGACCTGACCCTGCGCGCGCTCGACGAGTACCCCTACGGCGAGGCGCTTCAGGCGCGTCACCGGGCCCGCGTCGAGCGCTGTGTCGTTCTCGCCAGCGGGCCGTCGCGCACCGTGCGTCTCACCGGGCACGAGCACCCCTCCATCATCCTCTTCGACCCCGAGCTGCCGGGTCGAGTCGTCGTCTCGCTGGGCGTGTTTCTTCCGCCGGTCTTCTGGCCGTCCGCCGCTCCGACGCTCGCCGGCATCCAGGCCGAGTTGTCGCCGTACTTCTCGAGCCAGTTCACCCCTCGCGCCGAGCTCACGCGCACCATCCGGATCGGTCGCGAGACGCTCGACGAGCTCGGCTTCGACGACCTTGCCGAGTTCGCGCGAACGGTCGGGCAGGTCGAGCGGTGGCTCGATCATGGCACCGCCTGGCACAACGCGTTGGACGACGACCCCTGGCCTGCCGACCCCTCCTCGCTGTCGATGATCGACCTGCGGCTCGTGAGGGAACGCGCGCAGCAGACGGCCCGCGGCCGCCGGCCGTCGGTCTCGATGCGCACCCTCTGGTCGCGAAGCATCGTGACGATCGAGCTCGGCCCCTTCGGGAAGGTCGTCTTCGAGTTCCGCTACGACCCCGCCCCCTTCGTCGCCGAAATCCCGTTCGTCGGCGGCGGGGACCCCGTGTTTCCGACCGACCTCCCGGTCGATCTCGCGGCGCTGCTCCTCCGCGGCCTCTCCATCGCACCCGAGACGATCCGGCGCGCGAAAGCGAACGGCCCCGATCCCCGCCTCGCCGTGGCCGAGGTCGTGCTCGAGCCCGGAGAAGCCACCAGCTTCTCGGCGCTGGTTGAGCTCGCAGCGTCGAAGGAGAGCCTCGCGGCGATGGCTGACATCGCCGACGCGGCCTCTCTGCGTGGCGTCCTGTACCGGGTCGCGCTCGACGACCGTGCGCCCGAGGACCTCCGAGCGTGGGCGACCGATCGGCTGCGTCTGGGTCCGCCCCCGGCCGAAGCGGAGTCGTCGT
This sequence comes from Myxococcaceae bacterium, assembly GCA_044352295.1. Lineage (GTDB taxonomy): Bacteria > Myxococcota > Myxococcia > Myxococcales > Myxococcaceae > Xiheimicrobium. The sequence goes on along the minus strand of JBILEB010000075.1, from coordinate 23,075 downwards.
CATGATCCGCATCGCAGCGCCGGTCAGCCGCGCCGCGGTGAACGACGCGCTCGTCCACGACGGCTTCGTTCGGACCTCCGACCCACCTGCGAGCGAGCCGTACCGGGTGAGCGCCTGGTCGAGAGCAGGTGGTCGCATCACGTTCGTGACGAGCGCCTCGACGGGGCTCGCGATGTTCATCCTCCAGGACGGTGAGCCCGACACGCTGCTCGCCGCCGTCGAGCGCATCGTGCCCACGCTGAGCGTCGCGCAGTGGGTCACGGCCAGGGCGACCCACGGCGACAAGGCCGACCGCGCGGTCTTCGCGTTGGCCCTCGGCGAGGTGGGGCGTCGGCTGCGCTTCGACCCCGCGGTCACTCGCCTCGAGCTGGCGACACCGCTTGCCCGCTTGCTCGACGACGACGTGCCGCTCGTCGCCAACGCCGCGCTCGAGGCGGCCTTCGAGCTGCTCTGGCCTGAGCTCGAGGCGGCCGTCCTCGCGCTCGCCCAGCGCCGCGCCGATCTGACGTGGGCGAGCGGGCTCTGGAGACGCTCGCGTGAAGCCGCCGAGGAGACCGAGCGGAAGGACGCCGCGGCGCGCGCGAAGCAGCAACGCGAGGCCTCGCTCTCGGGCCTCCTCGACGCGAAGCGCTGGGACGAGGCGCTTTCCCTCTCGTGGGCCGTGTTCCGGGAGAAGGGGAACGACACACCCGATTGGGCCTGGCGAGGTCGTGCCCTCGCGCTCATCGGTCTCGGCCGGCTCTGGGAGGGGGCGATGTGTGCCGCCGCCTGGCTCACGACCCAGCGCGAAGGCTCTGACGGCGAACGCGAGGCGCGCGCCGTCCTCGCCGGGGTGGGTCCCCGCCTTCCTGACGACGACACCGACGTGACGCAGCTCGTGCTCGACAGCCGCGCGCGGTTGACCGACGAGCGGCTCCGCAAGGCGGTCATCGCGCTGCTCGGGGTGGCAGGCCAGCGAACCGGCGAACTCCACTTCCTGGCGGCGGCGCTCGAGCTCCGACTCTCGTTCAGCGCCCAGGCGAAGCAGGCAGCGAGCGCCTTTGCACACAAGGCCATCGCCGCCTTCCCGAAGCACGTCGCCAGCCATGCGCTGCTGGCCCAGTCGCACCTCGAGGCCGAACGGTGGGAGGAGGCGGCGGCCACGTCGAGGACGGCGCTCGCGCTCGCCGGAATCGCTCGCCAGGAGACGCCCCGCGAGGCGCTGCTCACGCGCTTCGAGCGCCGCCTCGACTCCGGCGAGGCCGACGCGGTCACCGTCGCCCAGCTCCACACGCGCCTGCTCCGCGCCCTGGCCGGTGTGGGCGCCGAGGCCTTCGTCGCCGAGGCGGGAGCGCTCGACACCTCGGGGCTCGACCCCTCGGCCCGCGCCGAGCTGCTCCTCGCACGGGCGACACACGCGAGCCGACTGAAGCTCCACGAGCGCGCCGTCGGCTGGTACCGCGACGCGATCGCGGCCGAGCGCGACACGCCCTCGGCGCAGGCGCGCTTCAACCTCGCGGGCGAGCTCGCGATGACGGGGCACCACGAGGCGGCCCTCGCGAGCCTCGACGAGGCGATCGCCCTGAACGACTCGTTCGCCGACGAGGCGAGGGGCGACGATTCCTTCGAAGCCCTGTGGGACACCGTCCCGTTCATTCGCGTCGTCGCGCGATGGGCCGAGTCGCCGACGGTCGCTACGGTCGAGCGCAGTCTGCAGCGAACGCTGGGCCACTCGTTCCGCGGTGAGGGCGTCGAGGCGCTCGAGGAAGGCCACCGGGCCGTCGCCGGCGCGGCCGCGCTCGCCGACGATGCGCTGCTGGCTCGAGCCCTCGAACGGCTCGGCCACGTTCACACCTACGAGACCAGCGCCGCCCGGGCCGTCGCGATGCTCGAGTACGCCCTCGCGCTCGGCGAGAAGGCGCTCGCGGACCAGCCCGAGGCGCTCGCGGAGTTGCACCACGCCCTGGGCGCTGCGCTGCACGTCGCGAACCGGTTCGACGACGCCGAGCACCGCTACCGCGCCGCGCTCGGGCTTCGGAAGAGCGCGCTCGGGCCCGAGGACCAGACTGTCGCGATTTCACTCGGCGACCTCGCGAGGCTCGCGTGGAGCCGCGGCCGCCTGGACGAAGCCGACCAGTTGATGAGCGACACCGTCGCGCTCCTGGAGCAGGTGGTCGCCCGGACGCAGGGGGAGGACCGTTGGGACCCGCTGGTGAACCTCGCGCTGGTGCAGGGGAACCGGGTCGCGGTCGCCGCGGAGCGAAGGGCCCCCTTCGCTGAGGTGCTTCGCGCTGCTGAGGAGACGGCCGAGCGGCTCGAGGCCATCGTTCAGGCAGGCGCGCGGCTTCCCTCCGGCGCCATCCCCCGTCTGAGCCGGGTGCTGGCCGAAGCCATGCCCGCGGAGGTCTCCTCCGACCTCGCTGAACGGGTCAGCCGGCTCAGCAGCCGCCTCCTGGCGCTCGACGAGCCGGACCCCGCGGCGCGCTCAGAGCGGCGCTACTGGGCCCAGCTCAAGCAGGGCGCCCGCGCGCTCATCGCCGCGGGAGCGACCGACCTCGAGATCGCCAAGGCCATTCAGCGGGCCGTTCGAGGCGAGCCGCAGGGCCCACCGACCGAAGGCCACCCGGCGTTTGCCAACCTCAACGTCGAGCTCGCCAACCGCCTCAGCGCCACCACCGATCTCATCATGGTGGCCCTGGCCCTCGACCTCGCCATCACCGGGTGTCAACCCATCGTCGACGTGCTCGGCACCCTCGAGGGGTTCGCCATCGCCAACGCCCTCGGTGGAAATGGCGACGAGCTCGATGAAGGCGACGAGCTCGATGAAGGCGACGAGCTCGATGAAGGCGACGACCTCGACGAAGACGAGTGAGGTCGACCACCGGGCAGTCCCTCTTGCCCCTCGATCCGGTTCCCCGCCTTCTGACGGACAGGGTTTGAATGCGGCGACGGCCACCGCAGGGGCAGCGCAACACGTCGGTACCTTTCGGTGCGCTGGTGCAGCGCTGAGTCCGCGAGCGGTTCGCCCTCGCCCTGACGGCGGCGGACCACGCCGCGTCGAACCACCCTCACGGAAACGCAGCTCACCCGACACTCATCGGTCGCGGGTGGCCAGGACCCGTCGTCGATGGGAGTGGTCCATGGTTCGGGTCGTCGCGGTGGTGTTGCTCGGGGTCACAGGCTGTTCGCGTCATCAGCCGTGCGCGCCCGAAGACGTGAGGCGCGTCGCAAAAGACTGCCGGTTGGCGCCCGCGGCGTCGCCGTCGTTCCGCGTGTGCCACGATTCGGGCCTCGCCCCGCCGGCTGAGTTCGATGTTGAGGGCTTCGATGCGATGGCCTGCACCCAGACGAACGACGGAGCACTCTTTGCCTGCATGGCCTCACGAGCGGCCGAGTGCCGACCGGATGGCGGAGCGCCGTCGTTCAACGCTGCCGACGCCCTCCTCGACGACTGTCTGCGGCAGCTCGGCCGGGGCCTCGGCACGTCCTCAGAGTCCCCGGGTTCCCTGGCCTGCGAGGCGGAGCGGCGGTCCTGTGAGGCCCGGTGCCCGACCACCACCTGGGACGGGTGTGCGGCCTGTGATGCCGCATGTGGCCGAGCGTACGGAACGTGCCTCGGTGGTGTTTCCTGGTGACTCCGCTCGTGCTGCTCTTCATCCTGGCTCAGGCGCCGGGGTCGAGCCGAGTGCAGGTCGACTGGGTCATGCCCGAGGCATGCCCGGACCCGACCGAGCTCACCTCGACGCTGGCCGAAGCGCTGCCGAAGGAGCGAACGTTCACCGCCTCGGTGCGGGTGGACGAGCCCCGGTCGCCTGAGGGGCGATGGCGGGCGGTCGTCACCACGACGTCGAGGGACGGCCAGACGCGCCTGCGAGCGGTCGACGCCCCGGACTGTGCGCGTGTGACCGAAGCCGCGTTGTTGGTCATGACGCTCGCGGCGACGGCAATGCCACCTGAGCCCGTCGACGAGAGCCGGCCCGCCGTCTTGCCCCCGGCGCCACCCTCGACGCCCCCAGATGAGACGCCGGCCCCGCCGCTCCCCGATGACGGGCCGAGCGGGGCGCCACTGCGACTTCGTCTGGGCCTTCGGGTGCAGGGGCTCTTCGGTACCACCCTTGGAGTGCTCCCAGGGCCGGGGTTCAGCACGGGCGTGGGGGTGGCGTTCGCGTTCGGCCGATTGCGCGTCGAGGCCGCCGTGTTCCAGTGGCTCGACAGCCAGACCCAGGAAAGACGGGGCGCGCGGTTCTCGGTGACGTCGATTCGGGGCCGGGCGGGGTGGCTCTTCGAGCCAGGCGAGAAGTGGTTCCTGGGGCCCTTCGCGGGAGCTGAGGTGGCCTTCGTGCAGGCGATCGGCACGGGCATCACGTTGCCGCTCCCCTCGACGACCCGGGTCGTGACGGCGCTCGCAGGCGCCACCGTCAGCCGCGAGCTGTCCCCGACATTTCGGGTGTTCGCCTCACTCGAGCTGGGCGTCAACCTGCAGCGACCGGTGTTCGTCCTCGACCTGCCCTCGGGTGAGGTCGACGTGCACCGCGTGGGGCTGGCGGTGGGCCGGTTGACGATTGGCCTCGAGCTGCACCTTCCATGATGGAACCCGCGTCGCGGCGACACTCACCTGACGACCGCCCATGGCACTCGACCCCCGCATTCGCATCGCGTGCAGGTGGGCCGACCTCGCGCAGGCGACGGAGGAGGCCAACGATGCGCCGTGACCTGCTCGTCGCCCTCGTGATGGCCCTGGCCAGCCTTGCGTGTCAGGAGCGCGTCCCGCTGGGGAGCGGCGGCGAGCTGGGCTTCGCGGGGCCGTGCGGAGTGACGGAGCCGACGACGAGTTGCCCGACGGAGGCGTGGGGTACCCAAGCGCGCTTCGACTCCGTGAGCGACGCCGAGGCGCAGCTGACCGGGCGGTGGCTCTTCTGTGGCGGTGAACAGCGCTACACCGGCCGGTCTCCGTTGATGGGGTTCTCTGGCGGCTCGGGCGTCGAGTTCTGGAAGGACGGCAGCGTGCTGAGGTTCGCGTTCCTGCGAGGCCCCAGCCCCTCCCAGCGGCGCACCGACGACTTCGCGGTCGGGACGGTACGGCTCGAGGTGGACCAGGGGCGGGCCCGGGCCGTGCTGTCCTCACGAGATGGTGTCGAGGCCCCGTGGTCGCTGACGCTGTTCGACCAGCGGCGGGTGCTCCAGAACGACCAGTTCGACGTGTGGACGTTCGTCGCCGAGCCCTGAGCGCTCGCGCTGGGGGTACTGAGTGACTCGTTCACCGCTCAGTCCGCTGGGTGACGCCGGCGGCGCCCCGCAGGGACGTCGGTTGACCTCGGCCGACGAGACGAGAAGCATGGCCGTCAATGTACCGTCCGCCACCAGGGCTCGTGGGGCTGCGCATCGCGCTCGGGTTCGTGCTGCCCCTGGGGCTCGCGAACGGCGCGCGCGAACTCCTGCACGGGACGAAGTTCGAGGCCGGCGCGCAGATCGGTGTCCTGCTCGTCGGCATCCCGCTGGGTGTGTGGCTGGGGTTCGTCATCGCGCGCCGCCACGAGCTCCGGCACCTCCTGCGCGGTCCGCGCATCGGCACGCGCGCCTGGGAGGCCGACCAGACCGTGCAGCTCATCGAGCGCATGATGCAGGGCCGCCGCGCCGCGCAAGCACGCTCGACCTCGGCCGACGAGTGCGCGCGGCTCGACGCGGAGCTGGCGCACCTCGGGAGGCACCTCGAGGTGCAGCGGCGCATCGCCGCGTCGGGTGACCCGTCGCCGGGGAAGGGCGTGATCGCCGTCGAGCCCTTTCCCGGCACCGCATCGCTCCCAGAGACGGAAAAGTGATGGAACGACGGACCACTTCAAGAGGACCGGTGGCTCACCCACTCGCGATCGGCCCACGCACTCCCTCGCGGCGGCGCAGCCGGCAGTCCGCCACCGACCCGCGGGCGCCAGCCGTGCAGGGCGGCTCGACCCTGGTCGCCGTCGAAGCCGTCAGCCCGGTGTCCGATGCGGGCGTCTTCGAGGTCTCGAACGGCACCGCCTTCAGCAACGACGGCACGAAGGTCGGCGCAGGGACCCTCCCGCTCCCGCCGGAGTGTCGCTGTTTTCGTGGAGCCCGATGGTGCTGAAGGGTCCACCAGCACACCCTACCGATTCGCTTCTTCCGCGCGGCGAATGGCTCGCAGCAGAACGCCTTGCGGGTATCGCGCGCGAAATGCGTTCGCGCTCGCCCTCGCGCGCTCGACTTCTCCCGCCGCGAACAGCGCCAGAACCTGAAGACCTTCTCGTTCCTCTCGGAGCTGACCGTCAGGAAACTGGACCGCGTGCTCGTTCAACGCCGTGAGGGCATCAGCTGGAACCTGGCGCGCCAACGAGGTGCGGGCCTGCTCGAGGAGCGCTCTCTCGGCAGCCAGCGCACGGTCTCGCGCTCGACTCGCCTGCGCCTCGTCATCAGGAGAAGGCCCGCTGCGGGGCCTGGCCTCCGGAGGCGGTGGCAGAACCTTCGGCGCCGGGTCCTGCTCTGTCACCTTCGCAGGCGCCTCGAGCGGCTTGACGGGTTCGGGGGCGGGTACCGAACGCACCACCTCAACGATCCGCACGTCCGCCTCACGCAGCCACGAGTGGAGCGCTGCACCAGCGCCCGCACACACAGCCGCAAACAGCATCAACTTGACTCCACCGAGGGTCAGCCCCGCGACCGGCTGTGAGACGGGAGTCGCCGGCGCTTCAGGATACAGCGGTGCCGCCATCATCGACGCAGTCAGGCGTGCCATCACGCGCTGCTCGACTTCCGAGGAAGGTGCCGGACGGGCGCGCTCGAAATCGAGCAGGCGACGCATCTCTGGTTCGAGCTCGTCACTCATCGCATACCTCGCTGTTCCAGCGATTGGACTGCGGCACTGAACTCTCGTCGGGCTGTTCTCAGCCGAGACCAGGCGGTGCCCTCCGGCACCTCGAGCACACGAGCAACTTCGGAGATCGGCATGTCTTCGAGTTCGTGAAGCACAAAGACTGCACGCCGAACGGTCTCAATCCGAGACAGGGCAGACTGAACGAGGTCCTGGGCCTGACGCGCCTCGGTTTGCTCGAAGGGTCCCTTCGAGTGATCAGGCACCGCCTGGGCTTCTTCGGGAGCCACCACCTCGACCCGGTTCCTGACCCGCCCCAGGTAATCAGACACGACTCGAAAGGAGATGCCCATCAGCCAGGGGCGCAGCGGCCTCGAGGCGTCGTAGCTGGCACGAGAGCGCCAGGCGCCCATGAAGACGTCGTGGGTCAGGTCTTCGAGGTCTGCCTCTCGCCCGCCGAAGCGGCGAACCAGATTGAACACGAACCCGAATTCGGCATGGTAGAGTTCTCCGAACGTGGGCGGAAGGCTCGCGACCGTTGGTGGAGAGTGTGTCATTGAGCTCAATCTGAATGACTCGACAGAGCCGACTCATCAGAGCCGAATAAGGGCGCCGACAGCAAGCGCGCCGCTGACGGGAAGACTGCTCCACACCGGAGCTTCACTGACTTTCAAGGTCACCCGAATGAGCGGCGCGGTGACATCGAGATGGGTGACGAGCGCCCACCGCCCCTCGGCCGGCCACTCGAGCCCGAGCCGAGCACCGACCGCAAGATGCGGAAAGACAAGCCGTTTTGCATCGTTCAGCCGCTCCGCTTGCGCTCGGAGAACGCCCGCCTGCATCACCAGGCAGCCCCTGAAGACTCCGACGTGAAGACACGGCAGCAGGCCCGCGACGAGCAGGCTGGCTTCGACCCGGCCCGAGTCCACGACCAGGGAGCCTGGAAGATCGGCCCGAGCCTCGAGGAGGAGCGAGAAGGCCGAAAACCGCAGCCCACTTCCGAGCGCGAGGCCCCCGGTCGGGCCCGGCTCCGACCCGAGGGCTCCGAGCACCGAGAATTGGAAGTGCCATCGCCGGGTGTCCTCCACTTCTGGACGGGGCGGGCGAGGGGCCTCTTTCGGCGCTCCCGCAGGGGAAGGAGGATGCGGTGGCACAGCAACCGCGGGAGGCCGGGGACCAGTCGCCAGGGGGTCTATCGCGAGCGCGACCGCGAGCGCCATCGCTTCAGAGAGCTCGGCGCAGTCTTTTCCCTCCGAAGTCAGGGTCCGGACCAGAGGCGGTCCGCTCCCTTCCAGCACCCGCACCACGGACGTCAACTGTCGTTCTTTTCGTTCGACGCGCACGTCGATGGTCGTCGACGCGCTGTCGTCGAACGGGTCGAAGCCCAGACGGGCTCCCACCGCGCTCCGGAGCACTTCCTCATCGCTACAATCGCGAGTCTCGCCCACACGCGAGTAGACGAGTCGCACCTTCAGCGCCGCTTCAGCGGCCAGCGCGCGCGACGACCCCAGGGCAGAAATCAGAAGAATCGACAATCGAACGGCGCGGGCAGAAAAGAACACTCTTTCGATCGCGACGACCAACGACGAAGAGAGCAGCCGCAGCATCGGTCGGCGACCCTAACATGCCTCCACACACGGGCAACACAAACCTGACCTCCAACATCAACAATCAGCCGCACGACGACTCACTCAGCGCTCACGACATGAACCGTCTCTGCTGAGCCAGACATCGACGTCGTCGACCTCGATCGTGGCACCGACGCTCGGGCTCGAGTCAGCAAAGACAAGGAAAGCCTCGTCACCGGCCATTCCTGCCGCCTGGATTGCAGTCACCGTCGGCGGCAACATGGACCAGAGACCTCGTGGCCCGGGCATGCTGAACATCTCTCCCATTGCCGCTCCAGGTGGCCCAACATACAATCGCAGAACGACTGTCGTTGCCGACCCCCGCACGAAGGCGCGAGCGCAATAGACCCCAGACTGCTCGAGTCGAAAGCGCCAGGACGAAGTGAACTCGTTGTTGAAGACACCCGGAGCAACGGTCAGGCGAAGCGCCTTTCCAGTTCGCCCTGCAACGAAGTCCACTCGACCGTTGCCTCCGCTGGACTGAAAAGACTCCGAACCGCATTCGAAGTCACCATTCGGGAAGAGATTCGGCGGGTCGCGGTTTGACACCGGGCACTGCGTTCCTGCGTCGGCCTCACCCCGCCCAGAGCCTCCATCGCGTGCGTCCGCGCTTCCACAGGTGCCGCAGGATGGAACCGTGCGAACCGAACCACAGTTGTCGAGACTGGTGACCGAACCGCACACGCGCTGATGGCGCGCACAGAACACCGCGTCCGACTCCTCCCGACACCCTTGCGCTGGCAGAACATCAGACGGGTTGGCCGACCCACACCCCAGGACCGCCGCGCAATACACGTGGAGCATCGCCCTTGACATTCGCCTCATGGGCATCCCGAGAGCGAGGGGGACGTGTTCGAACACGAGCGCACGCATGATTGACCAGGTCAACTGCAGTACCCCAGCGAATTGCATGCCAGACCGGTGGCGCAGCGCGCTCCCACGTTCCGGCAATCAGGCGAACAATAGCCACCACCAGCGATAGGTATCTCCGCACCGCCGTCAGTGACATTGTAGAGCTGTTCGCAGACATAACCGACCCTGCACGAACTGCGGCCCTGGCCGGGTTGGCTACACGGCGAGTAGCAATTGTACGTAATTGAGCCAGCGCTGCGTTCCCCAACACAGGTGCCGTTTCCAGCGCATTGGCCCAGCGCGCAGGTTGAAGAGCAGTAGCCCGACACCCACGGTGTGACGCCCCCGTCGGGGAGGTCACCGAGAATGCACGCAGCGGTCTCCACAGGAAAGGGACCGACTGGCGGAAAGCCAACGGCACAATGACTCGCCTGCGTGCAGGGTGACCCCGTTCCTCCATCTCCACCGCCATTCGCAGGTGTCGAGCTGAGGCAGACCCCCCCGAGACAGAGGGAACTGCCGCCCGAGAAACAAACCTGGCAAACACCTCCACCCCGACCACAGGCCTGCATGTCGCCGCCCGGCCGGCACTGGCCGTTGGAGCAGCAACCAGCGCACGATTGCGGCCCGCAGTTGCCAGGGTTCACGGGAGCGCATGCACCGCTTTGACAGGTGAGCCCACCTGGACAGGCGCTGCAGGCACCACCGCCCCTGCCACAGGCGGCACTCGATGTGCCGGTCTCGCAGGTGCTCCCGTTGCAGCAACCGTTCGGGCAGTTCCGAATATTGCATGACGGTGGATTCGGCAAACACGCACTGCCCCGACACGTGGTCCCAGGACCACACACCGCACAGGCATTGCCACCACCGCCGCAAAGGCTATTCGACGTTCCCAGCTCGCAGACGTTGCCGGAGCAGCAGCCGGACGGGCAGTTCGTCGCGTTACAGGCGTTCGCCGAGCCGCCAGCTGTCGGCGTGCCGCCGCCTGCGCTACCACCGCCTGCACTGCCGCCGCCTGCACTACCACCGCCTGCACTGCCGCCGCCTGCACTGCCGCCGCCTGCACTGCCGCCGCCTGCACTGCCGCCGCCTGCACTGCCGCCGCCTGCACTGCCACCTGCCGTCGGGGTGATGAGGGCCGGCAGCGCAGAGAGGATCTGCTTCAGCTCATCCGCGCTGCTCGCAGCGAAGAACTGTCGTGAACATGCCCCGCTCATGGTGCAGGTTCCTCCGGCGCCGCACTCCGCGTTGGTGCCATTCGGGCAACGACGAGGCAGGCCGCCGGCTGCCGCCATCGCGTCGAGCGTCTCGACCACCAGGGACGACGCCGCCACGTCGGTCCCGAGCCCGATGACGAGCGTCGAGATGCCGCGACTTCGAAGCTCGCTCAGGGCCTGAACGGTACCCGACCGGTCAACGTAGCCAGCAGCGCAGTACTCACCCAGGCAATTGTTCAACATTCTCGGGTTCGGCACCGGGTTCAGAGTGCACTTGTCGAGCGCTGGTGGCGGCGTCGAAGCGCACGTGAGCATGTTCGAAGAGCTGCAATTTGGCAGTCCGTCAGTGATGAGGACGATGACGTCGGCACGAGCGTCCGTCAGGTCGAAGAGCTGAGGCACGGTGCCGACGAACCGAAGCGAGTCTGCCATTGGGCTTCCGCCACTGATTGGAATGTCGATTCCAAGTGATTGAATCTGGCGATTCACTTCGTTCGTCACGTTGGCGAGACCAGCCGTGTCGGTGTCTGAAATCCCCCGGGATGGAAGCCAGACCGCGATGTTTCGGGTGGGCGCACAGCCAGCAGGCCTGAACGAGGGCGGAACAGTCGAGTCGGGAAAGAACGCCAGCGACAGACGCATGGCCGCAAGCCCTCCCGCCAGGGTCTCGTTCAAGGCGATCTTCAGATCGAGCGCCCGCGTCGCGCAGGCGCCCGTGCAGTCAGGAGTGCTGGGGGTATTCATCGAGGCGGACTTGTCGATGAGCAGCAACACCTCGGGCTTGAGCGCCGCCGGCATCGAGCCCGAGCCTCCGTCGGTGCCGGCATCGCCTGCGACACCTCCAGCGCTGTTTCCTCCACAGATTCCAAACACCCCAAGTCCACCGCACGTCGCAGGCGCCTCACAGGTGCCACACGACTCGACCGACCGAGCGTCCCCGCAGTTGTCGAGGTTCGTCACCCTGCCGCACCTCTTTTCAAGACGCGCACAGAAGGCCCCGTCGGTCTCGGCCTCGCAGTCTTTCGAGGGCGGTGGCGCGACGGGGTTTTGATCACAGGCTGCCGCGAAGACGACCAGCACCAGCGCCCGCAACCTTCGAGTTCGCGCGCGCGAGACCTCGCGGAGCCCGTTCTCGGAGGAGGTCTGCCTTCGTGGAGATCTGATGATCGCTCGCATCGCCCATGATTGGCCCGATGCGGCTTCCTTCATTTTTCAGAGTTCATTTTCGTGAATATCGCTTCACGCGGGCTCGAGACTGCCCAGTCCTCGTGGGCTGGCTCAAGCCGTCCGAACGTGGAGTTGGCCTGTGGCCAACCGCGACCGGGGACCGGGGGGGGCGAGTTGTGCGTGGGAAGCGGCTTCTGTTAGCACGCACGCATGTGGCGTTTCCTCGTCATCTTCAGCGTGTCGGTCGGAGTGGGCTGCGAACTGGCTGGAAACCTCGGAAATAGCCCCTGCCAACCCGAACCAGATCAAGCCTTGTGCGCCCGTCAGCGGCGGAGCTGCGGCTCGCTGAGCAGCCTCGACAACTGTGGAGTCATTCGAACGGTTGGGTCGTGTGGGACGTGCGAATCACCTGCAACGTGCGGCGCAAACGGTTTTCCCGGGGAATGTGGGCTTCCGCGGTTCCCGAGCGGCGGTGGGAGCTCTGGTGGGGGCTCGGCGGGCGGTGGGTTGGCGGGCGGCGCTGCGGGAGCGCTCGGAGGGGCAGGAGTCGATCGGGAGTGGAGTCAGACGGGCACACCACCCGATGCTCCAGTTGCGTACACCATCGGAACAGCGACCGTCACAGACGGCATCACAGGACTGATGTGGCAAAGGGAGGAAGCGGGAGCCTTTGGTTGGGACGAGGCGAGAACCTTCTGCACTCGCCTGACCCTGGAGGGTCATTCAGATTGGCGACTGCCGACCCGAATCGAGCTGGTGAGCATCGTGGACACTTCGCGCTTCGCGCCCGCCATCAATCTGACGGCATTCCCTTCGACGACCGAGCGGTTCTGGACGTCAACGCCCTCGGGGCTGGCGAACCTTCGTGGTGAGTCACGGACTGTCGAGTTCGTGAGGGGAGTAACCCGTTCGTCAAGGCAGGGCAATCGGGAGCATGTCAGGTGTGTGCGTGCCGGAATTACCACACCCGCTGCGGCTCCACTCACTCGGTACATCATCGAGGCTGAAACAGTGTTCGATTCGGTGACGGGTCTCACGTGGCAGAGAAACGTCAGTGGTCGGGTGTATACGTGGTCCGAGGCGGACACGGTCTGTCAGAGCCTTCGCGCGGGTGGGTTCAGCAACGGTTGGCGTTTGCCCAGAAGAAAGGAATTGGAGACGCTCATCGATGAGAAACAAAGTGCCAGCCCCACCATGGCGGCGTTTGCGTTCCCGAACCTCCAGGCCAGCGGTTTCTTCTGGTCGTCGACAACTGGGGCCGCTGCGCTCGGCACGGCGTGGCAGGTCAGCTTCGGACTCGGACAGGCGTCTACCGCCTTTATGTCCGACCAGTTCCAGGTTCGCTGTGTGCGATGAAGGGCTGACGAGCGATGAGCAGCCCCGCACGGCTACGGGGGTGGAGCTGAGACGCGCGCCTCGAGTTCGGTGATCTTCGCTCGGAACAAGTCGATGAAGACGTCGAGGAGACCGACTCGAGTTCGAACGAGCGATTCTGGGACGCAGGTCTCGTTCAACCTGGCGCGGTGAAAGCGCCCCCATGGGAAACGAAGCCACCTGGCTGCTCCTCAGGTCGTCCGAGGCGCTGAAAATGGCGTCAATAAATGAAGAAATGACGGTCGGACCAATTGACCGACATGTGGGTGCATGTCGAGGAGACGTCATGACACGTCTGAAGGTGCCGATGGTGCTGCTGCTCGCCGCGGTCACCGCCGCGTGCACAGTCCGAATTCCGGGGATGGCCGTGGTCGCCGCGTCGAAGGCGGGCGAAGCGTCTGCGCGGTGGTCTCAGCTCAGGCCTCGCGCCGGTGATGATCGGACGGGAGAGCCGGTGAGGCTACCGAGCCCCGAGCGAAGCTCTTCTCAGCAGCCCAGCGGCGCCGCCGAGCCACGTACCGTTCCACGAGCAGTGGAGCAGCACTCGAGCTCCAGCAGGCTCACGCGAACGGAAGGACCTTCCAGCACGGCCGTGAAGAGTCTCCCGTCACAGGAGGACCTCAAGGGGGCAGCGAAGGCGCTGACGCGAAAGCTCGACGCGGCGCTGAACGAGTCGAATGCCCCTCCGCCTCCCGAGCTGCTCGCGGAGCTCGACGCGACGGTGGCGAAGCTCGAGGTGTCCAACAAGCCCGACGCCGCCGCCTACCTGCGCCACGTCACGCTCACCTACCGTCTCGAGGGCGCAGCTCGGCTCCCGCTGGCCGCCTCCGGCGAGGCCCTCGCCCAGCAGCTCGGCGGTCGGGTCGTCGCGAGCGGTGAGGTGCGGGGGAAGGACAAGCCAGTCACCTTCGCGTTCAAGGCACAGGCGGGTAAATGCTACTCGACGTTCCCCCAGCTCAAGGCGAGCGGCAGCAGGGATGACGAGATCAAGTGGTTCTTCTACGACGCGCCGAAGGACAACGCAGCCCTGCAGCGCTTCCGGGTCAACTGGGGCCGGAGGGCCCCTGGCTTGCCCACTCTCGTCGCCGAGGGAGCATGCGCACTCACAGCGGTGGAGGTGACCGCGACTGCGCAGCTGGCCTACGTCGGCTCGTCGAACGGTATGCGCTACACGGTCCTCGAGCATGATCGCGAGCGCTTGCCCACCGCGCTCCAGCTCTTCATCGAGCCGGTGGCCAGCGATTCATGTGACGTCAAGAACTGGCTGTCGCTCTGGACCAACCCCATTCCGGGGTCTGTCCTGTACGCGGAGGGCGTGCCAGTGATGCCGACAGCCCTGGCCTTCGACTCGCACTGGAGCACCGCCAGGTCGGTGGACGGCCGAGAGCTTCGCGTGACTCGAGACGGTTTGTCGGTCGCCGCGCCGCGCGCCATGCAGTTTGCCAAGGGAATCCAGACCCAGGGCTGTCCCCGCGACCCGAGGTGGGCCCACAGCGCTGACGGACTCAGGATCTCGACGTGCTGGGCAGGCCTCGACTCCAACTTCAAGTCACGGTTCAAAGACGTCAACTATCAGCAGGCGAACGCCTCTGACATCTTCACGAAAGCAGACGCGAATCGTGCGGCCGCAAAGGTCGGCACGGCCTACGACCGCGCGGCAGACCGTTCTTGTCAGCCGATGGAGGACGCGGTGTCTGTGAAGTTCGAGTCCGCGTTCAAGAAGGCGGTCGACTTCTACCTGGCGACTCCCGTGAGCGCTTCGTGGAACCGCGCCGAGGCGCTTCGGTCGCTCGAGCGCGGCGAACGCGAGCTCGCGCAGTGATGAGAACGGTCATTGAGCGTTTCTGCGCTCTTCGGCGCTCCCGCTACAAGCTCCACCACGCCCATTTCGAGGGGTCACCGTGTTTCGAATCGTGATGGTCGCAATGGCGCTGGTGCTCGTGGGCTGTGATCCGACCGTACCGACCGGTCAACCGACCGACGGGGGCGTTGGCGGTCTTGGTGCTGGCGGCGGCAGTGTTGGTGGAGGTTTGGCCGGTGGCACTGCGGGCGGTTTGGCAGGTGGCAGCGGATGCAGCCGGGAGCGTCTACGTGGCCTTCGAACGGAGACGGGCGAACAGTTCCGTGGGCATCGCCAGGTATGACTCACTCGGGAACGTCGCGTGGTCGACCGCGGTGGCCGCCTACGAGCCCGGTTTCTCGTACAATCCGTCTGAAAGAGACATCTCCCCAGCTGACATTCGCGTCGACGCCGCCGGCTATGTGGTCTTGCTCGCGAACAACAAAGGGCATCTCGACCCGGCTGCCGGGCGAGCAGGCAGCGAGACCTTCTTGCTCCAGAAGCGCAGTTCGAATGGCGTCGTGCTGTGGAGTCGGGAGTTTGGGAATGGGCGGTTCAACGGCTATGGCTTTGCCATCGAGCCGTCGGGAACGTTGCTGGTGGCAGGGGACGTGACGTTCGGCACGTCCAGCGATGCGCTCGTCGTGCGAACGCCTCCGTGAGGGCAGGGTGAGTCTGCAAGCCGGCGTCATCGAAGAAGGGTGGTTGCCGAGTACAGCGCAGGCCTCCGGCAGGCCGCCAGTGGGATGACCCGGCGCGCTTCCGGGCGCTGGGCTACGCTCCCTCGACCGCGATGCCTGACCCGCGCGACGCCCTCATCGACTCTTCCAACCGACCGGCGGCCTTCGGTGCCTACGTCGTCGAAGGCGTGCTCGGCAGGGGCTCGATGGGCACCGTCTTTCGCGCCCGCCACCGCGTGCTGGGCCGTCCAGTGGCCATCAAGCACCTCCACGCAGCGCTGGTGTCCGACACGTCACTCGTGAAGCGCTTCCTCCAGGAGGCGACCCTCGTCAACACCATCAACCACCCGCACATCGTCGAGGTGTTCGACTTCGTCGAGGGGCCCGACCTCGTCTACACGGTGATGGAACTGCTCGAGGGCGAGACCCTCTCGGCTCGCCTCGCGCGCCAGCCGCTGCCCTTCGCCTCGTCCCTGCGCATCGCGACGCGGCTCGGGCAGGCGCTGGTGGCCGCGCACTCGGTCTCGGTCGTCCACCGCGACGTCAAGCCCGACAACATCTTCCTCTGCGCGAGAGCTGACCCCGACTGGGTCAAGGTGCTCGACTTCGGCATCGCCAAGCGAATGGCTGGTGCCGGGCCCCGGGTGGTCGAGACGCAGATGGGCGACGTTCTGGGCACGCCCCGTTACATGGCGCCCGAGCAGGCCGCCGGCCTCGACGTCGACGCCCGCACCGACATCTATGCCTTCGGCACCCTGCTGTTCGAGCTGCTCACCGGGGCTCCGCCGTTCGACGCGGCCGTGTACGGCCAACTCGCTGCCGACGTCATCACCCGGCCGCCGCCGCCGCTGCCGCCGACGACGCGCCTCGACGAGCCTGTCCCCGACGAGCTGCGCCGGCTGGTGATGTCATGCCTCTCGAAGCAGCCGGAGGAGCGCCCGCAGACGATGCGCGAAGTGGTCGCCCAGCTTGAGGCGCTGCCCACCTGCGGCACGGCGCCGCGGCCCTCGCAGGGCCTCGAGGCCCTGCTGTCGCCGAGCCTGCTGGCGCACGTCGCCGCCCTGCCGCGCCACGTCGTCTCGACCGAGAAGCGGCTGCTCACCGTCGCCTACGCCGAGCTGTCGGGCCAGGCGAGCCTCACCGAGGTGATGGGCGCGCCCGCGGCCAAGGCGCAGACCGCGGCCCTCGCCGAGGCCTTCACCGAGGCTGCGCGGAACAGAGAGGGCCAGCTCGAGCGCCTGCCTGGCGCCGGCTTCCTCGTCGTCTTCGGCCTGCTGCAGGCCCACGAGGACGACCCCCGGCGCGCCGTCGAGACGTGCCTCGACTTCGCCGCCATCGTCGACCAGGCGAACCGCCGCCTGCCGCGGCCGCTCCAGCTGCGCAGCGGCCTCCACGGGGCGACGGTGACGAGCGCCTACGATGAGTCGAGCCTGTCGGACTCCCTCGGCGTCGCCGAGCTGGCCGCCGTCGCGCGGCGCCTGCTCAGCACCGTCCCCACCGGCCTCGTCATCGCCAGCAAGGCGCTCGAGGCGCTGGTGCGGGGCGCCGTGCAGGTCGCCGCCCGCGACGTCGTCGTCGGCGGCCAGAAGCAGGAGCCCGTCTACGAGGTCCTCGGCCTCGCCGAGCGCGAGACCCGGGGCCGCCTGCTCGTCGGGCGCCAGGTCGAGCTCGGCCTGCTGGGCAGGCTGGTCGAGGTGGTGCGCGCGCGGAAGGTTGGCGGCGCGGTGCTGGTGGGCGGGCCCGGCTTCGGGAAGAGTCGGCTGCTGGCCGAGGGCGTCTCGCTGGCCCGGCGCGCCGGCGTGCAGGTGCTCTCGGCCCGGGGCGCGCGGAGCGTCACCCCGGCCCCCTTCGAAGTCGCGCGGCAGCTCGTGCAGTCGCTCCTCGACGAAAGCGACGCCGGGAAGTCACCCCTGGCCGGCCTGGTGCCCCTCGGGGTCACGCCCCACGACCTCGCGCGGGTCGAGCGCCTCTTCGGCCTGGAGCGCTCCAGCGACACCCCTTCGCCCCGCGACGACGACGCGGCGCGCGACCGGGCGGCGCTGCTGCTCATCTTCGACGCGGCGGCGGCCCGCAGGCCCCTGCTGCTCGCCATCGACGACCTGCACCTCATCGACCGTGAGTCGCTCGAGCTGCTCGAGGAGCTCCAGCGGCGCGCGTCGAGGCACCCCTTCGGCGTGCTGGCGGCGGCCCGCCCGGGTGACCTGTCGGGCCTGGCGCCCCGCCTTCGGCGCATCGACGTCGGCCCGCTCGACCTCGCGACGACGAGCGCTCTCGTCTCGGGGCTCCTCGACGGCGAGCCCTCGGCCGCGCTCCTCGGCTTCGTTGGCCAGCGCGCCGAGGGGAACCCCTTCTTCGTCGAGGCCCTCGTCAACAGCCTCGTTGAGCTCGGCGTTGCGCGGCGTGAGGGCTCCCAGTGGGTGCTGGGAGACACGGCGCGGGCCCCGCTCCCCGACGCGCTGGGCCTCGTCGTCGCCGCCCGCCTGTCACGGCTGAGCGCCCAGGCCCGGGCGCTGCTGCGGGTGGGCGCCGTCATCGGCCGCGCCTTCCCCCTCTCCCTGGCCGGCGAGGCCTCGCCCGACCGGCTGGACCTGGCGGCGGCCGCCGAAGAGTGCGTACGGCGCGGGGCCCTCTCTCGCGGCGAGGGAGACGAGCTGTGCTTCGAGCAGAGCCTGACGCACGAGGCGCTCCTGCAGCGCCTCACCCCCGTCGACCTCACCTACCTGCATGGGCGCATCGCCGAGGCCCTCGAGCGCCGGCCGGCCGCGGAGCAGCCCCTCGAGGCCCTCGCGCGGCACTTCCTCGAGGCCGGGCAGCCGCGCAAGGCCATCCGCGCGCTCCGCCTGTCAGGCGACCGGGCGCTCGAGTGCGGCGCCTTCGCCGCGGCGGCCGACGCCTTCACGCAGTGCCTCGGCTTGATGCAGCGCGAGGCGAGCCAGGCCGGCTCGATGACGGAGCCAGCGGCGGTGGCGCTGCTCGACGTGGCCGGCCGCGCGATGGGGGCGCTGGTGCACCAGGCACCGGACCGCGCCCTCGCCCTGTTCGACGGGTTCATCCCCTCCATCCCGCCGTCGATGGGGGGGCTCGCGCGGGTCGAGGTGTTCCGTCAGCGCGGGCTTTCGCTCCAGCGGCTCTCGCGGCTGCCCGAGGCGACGGCCAGCCTGCGAGAGGCGCAGGCTGGCCTGCCTGCCCACGGCGTCGAGACGCTCCAGGCCACCCTCAAGGTGGACCTCGCCGGGGTCCTCGAGGCCCGCGGCGACCTCGCCGCCGCGACGGCGATGCTGCTCGATGGCCTGCCGCTGGTGTCGTCGCCGCGACTGAAGGACCCGAACTTGCCCTGGCAGTACCTCAACGCCCTGGGCCGCCTCCACCTGCGCGCTGGCAAGGGCCCGCCCGCCGAAGAGTTCTTCGAGTCGGCGCGCCTGCGGGCGAAGCGGGCTGGCAGCGGCGCCGGCGAGGCGAAGGCGGTGACGAACCTGGCGGTGGCGCGGGCCCAGCGGGGTGACGCAGCCGCGGCCCTGAAGCTGCTCTCCGAGGCCATGGCGCTGGCAGAGCAGGCAGGCGACCGCGTCGGGGTGTTGCGGGTGCGCTTCAACCGCGCGCGGGTGGTGCTGGCGTCGAGCCCGGCGGCGGCCATGGCCGACCTCGACGCGGTGCTGGAGCAGGCCCGCGACCTCGGTTGGCGCGAGGGCGAGGCGCTGGCGGCCCGGGCCATGGATGAGCTGAAGGGCGTGCGCTCGCCACCGCCGCGCTGACGGGAGCGCTCGCGCGTCACCGTGACGCCCACTGACGCCGGCGCTCAGGCGAGCAGGAACGGCACCGGGTTCGCGGCCTCGGCGGCGTCGACGGACTCGAGGACGGCGCCGCGCATCGGGTCGGTGGCCAGGTCGACGACGGCGTCGGCCGGGCCGCCCGCGGCATCGCGAAACACCTTCACCACCGGGCGCGCGCCGTTCGCCGGGTCCTTTGGCACTTCGAGCACGAGAGCGAGCTCTCCCGTCGAGAGGCGGACGGTGGTGCCCACCGGGAACAGGCCGACGGTGCAGATGAAGAGCGCGACGGTGTCGGCGTCGAGGCTGGCGCCGGCCCGGCGTCGGAGCAGCCGCAGCGCCTGGTCGGCCGCCAGCGCCTTCCGCGGTGGCAGCGGCGTGGTGAGGCGGCTGAAGAGCGACGGCACGGCGACGAGCCTCGCGGCGGCGCCCGGACGCAGCAGCGAGTCGTCGCCGTTCGCCGGCAACCCGCTCTCGAAGGCGATGGCGGCTGCCAGCAGCGCGTCGCGCGCCTCGCTCAGCGAGGCGACGGCCAGCAGTGACCGCCCCGGCTGCTCGAGCGAGGCCGCCTTGCGGAGCTCGAGGTCGGCGCTGGCGAGCTCGAGGCGCGCGAGGTCGTGCAGCAGCGCCACCAGGGCGAGGTCGACGAGCGCCCTGCGAGGCAGGCCCAGCCGCCGACCCATCAGCAGCGAGAAGGCCGCCGTGGCCGTCAGGTGGAAGTGCAGGTCCCCCTGCAGGTTGGGGAAGCGCGTGAGCCCGGCGAGGAGCGCCTCGGAGCCGATGCTGACCTCAACGAGCCGCTGCACCGCGCGCCGCACGACGCCGAGCTGGAAGCGCTGGCGCCTCGAGACGTGGTCGACCACCACCTTCGCCAGCACCGCCAGCCGCGCGTAGCTCTGCAACAGGCGTTGCCGCCGGTCCAGAGCGCCGACGGCCGCCGCCTCGAGCTCGTCCTCGCCCAGCTTGCGGAAGCGGACGGGCCCCGGCTCGTCGACGATGGCGTGGGGTGACGTGCTGTGCCAATGCTTTTGGAAGGCCGCGATGAACGCGAGCAGCTGCTCGTGGGTCACCTCGGCGTCGAAGCGCAGCTCGTGCACGCCGAGGCGCTCGAAGAGCCGGGTGAGCGCCTCGAGCGTTTGCGTCAGGCCCGGCCCCGGCGTGACGAGGGCACTGTTGACGAACATCGCGTCGGCCGCCCAGAGCAGGGTGAGGGGTGCGCCGTCGAGGCCCTCGATGAGTTCGTGGAGTTGCTGCACGCTCGACACGAGCAGCTGGTTCGACAGCGCGTGCACCTGCGCAGCCTTCAGCGTCTGCGCCACCCGCTGCAGGGTCGTCGCGCGGGTCGCGCCGGTCGTCGTCACCGGACCTGCCCCTCGTCGAGCCTCTCGAGGGCCTTGCTGGCGGCGTTCTGCACCTTCGGGTGTACGAGCAACTTGCTGGCGAGCCCCTCGAGCGCCTTCACCACCCGCGGGCTCGGGTAGTTCGCGAGCCCCTCGATGCAAGTGACGCGCACCGCCACGTCAGCTTCGTTCAGCGCGCCCTCGAGGAGCAGCACCTGCGCCTGGGGTGCACGCATTTCGGTGAGTGCCGTGTAGATGGAGATGCGCTCTTCGGCCTGGATCGGCCTGCGCAGGCGCGCCCCGAGCAGCGGCACCGCTGAGACGTCTTCGATGAGGCCCAGCGCTCGAATGACGAGGCGGCGGACGAGGGCGTCGGTGTCGGAGATGCGGCTGTGGAGGTGGGCTCTGCGGACGAGCAGGGCGTTGTTCTCGTCAAGGGACTGCGCGGCGGCCCTTCGCTGCTGCACGTCGCGGTGCCCGAGGGTGAGGCCGATGAGCTCGGCGGCCTCTGCGGGGGCCAGCCCGGAGAGGTTGGCGAGGGGGCCGTCGTGGGCGGCCTCGCCAGACCGCTGCGAGGCGCTCTTCGCCCCCACCAGGGCGTTGAGCCGGGCCTGGCCTGCCTCGGTCTTCAGGGCGCTCCCCAGCTCACGCAGCTTCGGCGCAAACGCGCTGCCCAGCTTTCGAAGGGACCGCTCGGCGCCCGGGGCCGCGAGCTCGTCGTCGAGCGCCGCCACCAGCCAGGCGATCACCTCGTCGACGGTGATGGCCTTGCGCAGCTCGGCGAGCACTTCGACGCGTGCGGGGTCCTGGCGTGGGCTGGCGCGGACGGCCTCGAGCGTGCGCTGGAAGGCCTCGATGGCCTGCTCGAAGCGCCCCTCGTTGGTGAGCCGGGTGGCGGCCCGGGTGCTGGCGGCGACGAACCCGGGTCGGGCCGCGGGCAGCGCGAGGGCGCCGTTGAGCAGCGCCTGGAAGAACCGTGGCTCGGGCTCCGGCAGCTCCGAGGTGATGGTCGCCATCATCGAGGCGAGCATCTCGGGGCTGACCTCGTCGAGGCGCTGGCCCGCGACGTCTTGCCGGGCGAGGTCGTCGGCGGTGAGGTCGCCGATGCCCTCGCTCTCGAGGAGCACGAGCGTTTCGGTGGGGCCCGTGGCGCTGCCGGCCTCCATGACGGCGACCGGCTGTGAGTCGAGCTGCATCAGCGAGACGAGCAGCTCGACCTCGTCGTGGAAGGTGCTGCGCCAGTCCGAGTCGGCGCCGGCACGCTCCTCGCTCTCGCCCTCGTGGTCGTCGAGGTTGAGCGTTTCGAGGATGACGAGCTGAATGAACTTGAAGTCGGCCTCCCAGAGGCGGCTCGACAGGCTCTCGTCGGCCGGCTGGCCCGGGCCGCGGCTCTTCGTCCACAGCTCGAGGAGCGTTCGCACCTCCGCCACGGGCGCGCCCGGGAGGATGGCGACCCGGCGGATGCCCTCAGCGAAGAGCCTCCGCGTGAGGAAGTCGCGGACCCCGGGGCGGGGCGTCACCGGCTCACCATCGAAGACGAAGCCGGCGGTCGTGAGCTCGAACTCGAGCGCCCCGAACGTCTCGAGCGTCGCTGTCAAACGTTCCTGCAGCCTGTCGATGGCCTGGGACACGCTGGGGTGCTCCGGCGCGTAGTTGCGGGCGCTCTCGGCCGCGCGCTGGAGCGCGAGCGCGACCTCGCGAAAGGTCTCGAGGCGGGCCCGGCGAGCCGGGCCGTCGAGTTCCGGCTCCGGTGTGAGCGCGTCGGAGGGCCTCACGGGCCTCGACGCTCCGGTGTCGAGCCAGGGGAGCGGAGGGCTTGCGCCGGATGACGGACGACGTCGGGCTGGATCAACGCCAATGAGAACCCCCCTCCCGGCGAGTTGCCTAACGACGCATCGACAGCCCAGGCAACGAAGTAATTCGAAGTGATACTTAGATTTATATTGGTGTCACAACAGACACACTTGGCGGTGCGCTTTCGTCGGCGACACCAGGGACACCAGTGGGCGCACCAGGGCCTTTTGCTGCGAAGGCGGCGTTCCAGTGGAAGACGGCTGACGACGTCCTGCACGTCGTCATCGGGCTCGTGCTGGTGGGCGTCGGCGTGATGACGGACCGGGCCCTGAGTGTTCTGCACAAGGCCTGAACGTCACCTCGTGCCGCGCGTGCCAGCATCGAGGACGGGGGCTCCGCGCTGCTCACGCCGGGTCTGGCCGGCAGGGGCACTTCGGGAGATGAGAGGCGAGCAGCTCAGCGGAACCGGTGCAGCCACACCCGGCCGTCGAACCCGATGGCCTGGTCGACGGCGGCCGCACGGTACCGAACAGCCCGGCCCTCGGTCGCGTTCGTCTGGCTGTAGCCGCCGAACTTGAAGCGCTGGCTCCAGCGACCCGCCGGGTCGTACG
>JBILEB010000074.1:0-31781 GCA_044352295.1 Myxococcaceae bacterium | reverse complement strand
GTCGCCGTCGTTGTCGGGGTCGGGGCAGCCATCGGAGTCCTGGAAGCCATCGACGTCTTCGGCCTCGAGGGGGCATTGATCGAGGCGGTTGACGATGCCGTCGCCGTCGTCGTCGAGATCGGGGCACTGGGCCGGCGTGTGCTTGCGGCCCTGCGAGCAGGGGTCGTTGTCGTCCGGACGAAGGCCCAGGCCGCCCAGCACGCGAACGGTGGGCGTGCCGGGCAGGCTGCCAAAGCCCGGGCCGGCGAGGAGGAAGAGCTCCAGGGGGCCGACCGGCACGCGCGCGCCGCCGAGCAGCTCGAAGCCGGCCGGGGTGGTGCCGGCGCCGAGGGGAATCAACGTGTGGAACGAGCCCTCGAAGCGCGCGCCATCGCCGGTGCTCGACAGCAGCGCCCGCACGCCGAGCTGGCTGCCGATCTGATCCCGAATCGCGGTGGCGCTCGACAGGTTGACGGGCGCAGGCCGCACGAGCCCGACGACCTCGCCGCCGAAGCGCACGGGCCCGAAGTCACGGCCGGCCGAGAGCTGGGGAAACACGTTCCACCCGGACTCGACGGCGAGCGCGTTCCCAAAGCCGAACGGAAAGGCGGTGCCGAGCTGGAACGCGAGATCGACCGGGGCGTCGGCGAGCAGGCCACCCTTGCGCTGCGAGAGCAGGCCCAGCCGCAGCGACAGCCGGGGAGACGCCAGGCCGAACTGATCCGGCGAGGCGACGCGGGCGATGGCGCGCAGATCGTCGCCGCCCTGGTACAGCACCAGCGGCACCTCGAGCGTCGCGGTGAACCACGAGGTGATGCCGTAGCCGACGCCCAGGTGCAGGTTGAGGCGGTTTTGCACCAGCGAGCCCTGGCGGCTGCCATCGCGGAACAGCACGAGCGGGTTGTTCTCGTAGTGAAAGGCGCCCCAGGCGCGGAACTTCTTGTGCGGGAGCACGTCACCCGTCGCCGCGCCCATGCCGCCCAGCGGCGCGTCGTTGAGGGAGAACCGGGTGAGCGAGAAGGTCGGCAGCGGCGTCGCGTCCTGGGCGAGGGCCGGCAGCGCGACGAGGAGGCCTGCGAGGAGAACGCGAGTCATGGAGCCCATTCAGCGGGTGCGACGGCGGTGGGAGAGGAGGGCCACGAGCGCGAAGGCGAGCGGGGCAAAGCCTCCGCTCATCGAGACGGAAGCGCAGCTCACCAGGCCCTGGCCGGCGTAGGTCAAGGTGGGGACGCGAATGAAGAACGGCACGTCCACGGAGCGCAGGCTCTGATTGCCCGCCGGGTCGAGCGCCTCGGCCGCGACGAGGTGGTTGCCCTCGGCGAGCGAGTTCGCCGGCACCGTCGTGGAGAAGCGCCCCTGCGCATCGGCCACCACGAAGAACGTCGCGCGCCCGTCGAGGAAGATCGTCACGCGCGCGGCGGGCTCCGAGGTGCCGGTGATCTCCAGCGGGCGATCGAGGTCGTAGGCCTTGTCCTTCTCGGGCGTGAGGATGACCGGCGGGTTGGGCACCGTGGAGTCGACCGAGAAGGGCACCAGCGCCGTGTCGGGCCCGGTGTTGCCGGCCAGGTCGGTCGCGTTGACCTTCACCTCGTAGCGGCCATCGGCCAGGCGCGTCGGCGGCGTGAACTGCCACACGCCCATCGGGTTGGTCTGCGCGGTCCCGGCGAGCTGCCCGTTGATGAAGATCGTCACGGTGCTGCCCGGCTCGGCGGTCCCGGTGAGGACGGGGCGGTCGACGGTGAAGGTGGTGAGCTCGTTGGCAGGAGTCGTGATGACCGGCGCGGGCGGCGGCACCGTGTCCTTGAGCACCGTGCGGGAATCGGTCGTGGTGCCTCCGGCGGTCGTCTGGCTCGCGCTCACGGGCACCATCGGCCCATCGGCCACGCTCGTCACGTTGAGCGTCGTCGAGAACTGGCCCATCACGCAGGTCGCCATGCCCATCACCGCGCCGACCTGCACGCTGACCGGCCCGGCGCCCACGGTACAGAAGCCGAGCACCTCGTACATCATCACGCGGGCACGGTTGATCACCTGCAACGTCCCGAGGATGACGGTGGGCCGGTTCTCGACCGTGAAGGTCCGCGGCGCCGAGGCCGGGCCCACGTTGCCGGCCTGATCCGTCTGGCGCGCCGTGAGCGAGTGGCCGCCGACGCCGAGCGTGGTGGGGCAGGCGAACGCGCCCGTCATCGTGGCGGTCGTCTGACACACGAGCGCGGAGCCCTCGAAGACGCTCACGGTCGCGAAGGGCTCGGCGGTGCCAGAGATCATCGGGGAGAGGCCGACGCGCGCACCTTCCGCGGGGCTCGAGAAGGCCGGGGCGGGCGGCGCCACCGTGTCGATGGCGAAGGTCCGCGGCATCGACGAGGCGGACGTGTTGCCCGCGACGTCAGTGGTGGTCGCGGTGACGACGATCTGTCCGTCTCCGAGCATGGAGGCGACGCAGCTCCACGTGCCTGACGCGGGCGTGAGCGTCGTGCAGAGCGTCATGCCGCCGCGGGTGACGCGCACGGTGCTGCCAGGCTCCGCAGTGCCGGTGAACGTCGGCGTGGTGTCAGAGGTGATCGCCCCTTCGGCCGGCCGGCTGAACGTCGGCGCGGCGGGGGGCGCGGTGTCCTTCGTGGTGCTGCGGGTGTCCGTCCCCGTGCCCGAGGCGTTCGTCTGCGCGGCCACCACCGGCACCGAGGTGGCGTCAGCCACGGCGGTGACGACGACGGTGGTGGAGAACGTGCCGCTCGAACACGGCGTCGTCCCGTTCACCGTTCCAACCGTGACGGTGACGGTGCCGGCGACGGTCGTGCACTGGCCGGACACGGGATAGCTGGAGGCGTTGACGCCGTTGATGGCGCCGGGGGTCTCGAGGACGACGGTCGGCACCGGGGCCACGGTGAAGGTGCGCGCGGCCGAGGGCGCCGAGAGGTTGCCGGCGGTGTCACGCTGCGTGGCGGTGATGGACCGCAGGCCCGGCTGGTACGTCGTCGGGCAGCTCCACTGGCCGCTCGCGTTGGCGGTGACGCTGCAGATGAGGAGCGCGCCTTCGTTCACGGAGACGGTGGCGTTCGCCTCGGCGGTGCCGGCGAGCGTGGGGTTGATGCCGACGGTCGCGCCCTGGGCCGGGTTGGTGATCGTCGGGGCGTTCGGCACGGCGGTGTCGACCGTGAAGTCACGCGGCGGCGAGGCGACGGAGGCGTTCCCCACGGGATCCGTCGCCGTCGCGGTGAGGCTGACGGGGCCGTCGGGGATCGGGCTGGCCACGCAGCTCCAGGTGCCGGAGGCGGGGACGATGACGGTGCACACGCTCGTCGCGCCGCGGCGCACGGTGATGGAGTCTTGAGCCACGCCGGTCCCCGAGATCATCGGCGTGGTCGTGTTGACGATCGCCCCATCGGCCGGCGTGGTGAACCCCGGAGCCGCCGGAGCCTGGGTGTCCTTGAGCGCCGTCCGCGTGTCCGTCCCGGTACCCGTCACGTTCGTCTGCGCGGCGCTCACCGCGAGGGCGGGCCCGTCGGCGAGGCTCGACCCATCGAGGGTGGTGGAGAACGTGCCCGCGGTGCAGGTCGGCATCGTCGTCAGCGTCCCCACGCGCACGGTGACGGTCCCCGCGGACGTCATGCAGGCGCCGGTGAGCGTGTACATCCCGACGTTCGCGCGCGTGATGGCGGCTGGCGGGTTGAGCGTCACCGTCGGCACGTTCGCGATGGTGAAGGTGCGGGCTGGCGCGGCGGGGCCTGGGTTGTTCGCCCGATCGCGCTGCGTCGCGGCGATGGTCCGCGTCGAGGGCCCGAAGGTGGTGGGGCAGCTCCACTGGCCCAGGTTGTTGGCCGTCACCGTACACACGGTGCCAGCACCCTCGGTGACGGTGACCTGCGCGAAGGGCTCCGCGACGCCCGAGATCGACGGGTTCGGGCCCACGGTGGCGCTCTGCGCGGGGCTGTTGATCGTCGGTGCGGCGGGCGGCGTGGTGTCGATGGTGATGGTGCGCGGCGGCGAGACCAGAGAGCCGTTGCCCGCGGGATCCGTCGCGCTCGTCGTCATCGTGCGGTCGCCATCGGCGAGCACCGAGGTGGTGCACGTCCACACGCCGTTCCCCTGCGCCAGCGCCATGCACACGGTGACGCCGCCGACGATGACGCGCACGGTGGTGCCGGGCTCGGCGGTGCCCGAGACGGTCGGCGTGGTGGTGCCGACGAAGGCCGCGTCCGACGGCGAGGTGAAGACCGGCGCGGTGGGCGCGATGGTGTCCTTCGAGGTCTGGCGCGAGGTGGTGCCCGTGCCCGCCGCGTTCGTCTGCGCTGCGCTCACGTTCACCGTCGCGGAGTCGGGGAGGCCGGCGACGTTTGGCGTCGCGCTGAAGGCCCCGCTCGTACACGGCACCGAGGTCACCACCGTGCCGACGGTGATCGTCACCGTACCCGCGATGGACTGGCAGGTGCCCGACACGGGATACGCGGTGGCGTTCGCCAGGTTCACGAGCCCCGGAGACGCCAGCGTCACCACCGGCGCGCTCTGCACCACCGAGAGGATCTGATCGCTCACCTGGTTCTCGACCACCGAGAGGTTCGAGATGTTGCTGCGCCCGTTCGTGTACGCGCCCGCCGCCGAGGACGTCACGTTCACCACCACGGTGCAGCGCTGCACCGCGGGCGCGAGCGCGCCGCTCTGGAGCCGAATGGAGTGCGGCAGCGTCGTCGAGTTCAGCGTCACCGTGCCGCCGCAGGTGTTGGCGACGGTGGTGTTCGCGAGCAGCAGGTTCGCCGGCAGCGTGTCCTGGAAGCCGAGGTTGCCCTGGGCCGGCGCGCCGGGGACATTGTCGATGGTGAAGGTGAGCGTGGTGGTGGAGCCTGCCTGGAGCGCCGTGGTCCCGAAGGCCTTGGTGAGCGTCGGCTGGTACGAGAAGAACGTGAGATCGTTCGACACCACCTGCGTGCCGGGTGCGGCGCCGAAGTTCCACATCACGGCGAAGCCGTTGTCCTGCACCGTGGCGTCGACCCAGTTGTTATACGTGAGCGCGCCGAAGACGTTGTTCCCGCCGCCGGAGCCCATCGGGCACAGCAGGTCGCGGAACATGCACTCGTAGAAGCCGCCGTAGTACCCGGTCCACGGGACGCCGCCGCGGGAGCGCCAGGCGAGCACGATGTTGGAGGCCTGACGGAAGCCGCCGATCACCGTCGGCGGCCCCTGCACGAAGAAGCTGGGCCCGTTGTCGTCACCGCCCAGGTACGCGTCGAGCGCGTGGTACAGCCGCACCGGCACCGTGTTCCCCGACGGCACCGTCAGCGTGTGCGTCACCGTCACGAAGTCGTTGGGGAACGTGTAGTCGTAGCGAACCGACAGATCGTAGTTGCGAGTGCCCACCGTCGCGCGCAGCACCGTGGTGGCCGAGCCGCTCCCGCCGGGCTGGGGCGTCACCGTGTTGCTCACCGGCGTGAACTCCGCGGCCGTGACCCCAGGCACCGTGCTCGCCGCGAAGTGCCGCGGCCCGAAGACGTTGGTGGTGCCCACCGCGAGATAGACGCCGTTGGACAAGCCGGTGAGGATGCCCGGGTTGGTGGTGGCTCCGGGGGTCGCGGTCTGGGAGAAGAACTGGCCCGTCCCGTTGCGGATCACCTGGAGCTGGCCGGTTGGCCCGACGTGCACGCGAACGCCGGTGCCGGGCCCCGTGCCGCCGGAGGGGTTGATCGTGACCTGCGCCAACGCGGTGGACGAGAGGCCCAACAGCACGGCTGCAAGAATCGACTGGCGCATGATCAGGTCCCCGGGCAACGACGCGGCGCGGCTACGTCACCCAGGGCCCCATGGTCAAGTCGGGCTCACACGACCGGCGCGGTCGCGGCTCTCAGCGCGTGAGAATCAGCGCGGGTTGGTCGGCGGCGTGGGCGCGGAGTCGGGGAGGAGCTCCTCGACCTCCCGCTTCCGCGCGCTGGGGGCGTCGTTGGCGAAGAGCTCGGCGAAGAGCCCGGGAGCGCCCTCGAGCTCGGCGGCGCGAGTGCGCAGCTTGAGCACCGAGAGGGCGCGCCGCATCGGACGCTCCAGCGCATCACGCTCCTTGCGCGCGACCTCGAGGGCCTGGGCGAGCGCCTTCACGCGCGTGACCCTCGGATCAATCGCGTTGTTCGCCTTCTCCAGGCCCTTCACCGAGGCCTTGACGGCGGGGCTCGTGGCCTTCGCGCGCTTCAGCTTCGCCACCAGGCCGCGCACGAGCTTCCCCTGCTCGGCGATGGGGGCGTCGATGAACCTCGATGGGGCTGGCGCTCCCCAGGCCTTGAACGAGTTCGCCTTCGGTGCACCGTCGGCGATGAGGGCGCGGTCGAGCGCGAGGGTGGCTTCGTCACGAATCGCGTCCGCATCGGCGAGCTCGCCACGCGCCGCCTCGAGCTGGGCCTGGGTTTGCTCCTCGCGCTGCGCCCGCGCCACGTACCTGGTGTGCCACGCGAGGTACTTCTTCACGTCGGCCGCGATGACCCCGTGGAGGCTCGCGTCGAACCGCTCCCTCACCCGGTCCCCCGCGGCGATCAGTCCCTTCATCGAGTCGATGCTTCCGATGTACGTCCCCATGTGCCCTCCCGGTTGAAGACTGCGGGAACACTACGCGCGACGTTCGAGGTGGCCCAGCGCTGAGTGCCCGGGTGGCTTGCGGAGGCTCGGATGTAGGGTCGGCAGCGTCAGGCTCCCTCCCTTGAAGGCTGCGGAGGGCGCTCGGATCAGCTCCGGGTGCCTTCCGCAGCGTGTCCCGGCCGCCCGCCGTCGGGAGCGGGCCCCTGGCGCAGCATGGACACCCCGCCCGGAGGCGGAGCGGGCGCGCGGCCGCGTCTGGAGCGACGGGTCGGACCGGTTCGAGGGAGACGCGCAGGCCGTCTCGACGCCACCGGCCGCGCCACCCCCGTCGCCGCCTGCACGTCCGCGTCGGGTGGCTCGAAGCACCATGACGCCTGACGGTACCCACGTGCGCCGAGGCAGGCTCCTCGCACCCATGAGCGACACCCATCGGGTCAGGCGCAATCCGTTGCGAAGACAGGGGGTCCTTCTGTATCTGCGCGCCCCATGCTCCACCCGCTCGACACCTTCGCCCGCCGCCACGTTGGCCCGTCGTCCCGTGACATCGAAGAGATGCTCGCCGCCGTCAAAGCGCCCTCGCTCGACGCGCTCATCGAACAGACCGTGCCGAAGGCGATTCGCCTCAAGAAGCCCATGCACCTGCCGGCGCCCAGGGGCGAGGCCGAAGTGCTCGCGGAGCTCAAGACGATCGCCGCGAAGAACCAGGTCTTCACCTCGTTCCAGGGCCAGGGTTACTTCGGCACGCTGACGCCGGGCGTGGTGCTGCGCAACGTGCTGCTCAACCCGGGCTGGTACACCGCGTACACGCCCTACCAGGCGGAGATCGCCCAGGGCCGCCTCGAGGCGCTCCTCAACTACCAGACGATGGTGGCTGATCTGACGGGCCTGCCGATCTCGAACGCGTCGCTGCTCGACGAGGGCACCGCCGCCGCCGAGGCCATGCACCTGGCGCACTCGCTGGCGAAGGACGCCGACGCGAAGGCGATGTTCGTGTCCTCGCGCTGCCACCCGCAGACCATCGAGGTGGTGAAGACGCGCGCCGAGCCGCTGGGCATCGAGGTGATCGTCGGCGATCACTCGACCTTCGACTTCGGCACGAAGTGCTTCGCGGTGCTGGTGCAGTACCCGGCGACCGACGGCGGCATCGTCGACTACCGGCCGTTCGTCGCGAAGGCCAGGGCGCACGGCGCGATGGTGGTGATGGCGACGGATCTGCTCGCGCTGTGTCTGCTCACGCCGCCGGGAGAGCTCGGCGCGGACGTGGCGATCGGCTCCGCCCAGCGCTTCGGCGTGCCCATGGGCTTTGGAGGCCCGCACGCGGCGTTCCTGTCGACGAAGCTCGAGCTCGCGCGCTCCATGCCGGGCCGGATCATCGGCGTCTCGGAGGACGCGCACGGTCACATGGCGCTGCGCATGGCGCTCCAGACGCGCGAGCAACACATCCGCCGGGAGAAGGCGACCTCGAACATCTGCACCGCGCAGGTGCTGCTCGCGGTGATGTCGTCGATGTACGGCGTGTATCACGGCCCTCAGGGGCTCCGCGCCATCGCGACCCGCGTGCATGCGCTCGCCCGCACCTTCGCGGCCGGGCTTTCGAAGCTGGGCTTCGCGGTCGAGCACGACGTGTTCTTCGACACCGTGTCCGTGAAGGTCGAGGCGTCGAAGGGTGACGCGCTGATGAAGGCCGCCGAGGCCGCGCGCATGAACCTGCGCCGCATCGACGCGGGCCGCCTGGGCGTGTCCTTCGACGAGACGCACTCGGCTGCGCAGCTCGACGCACTGCTGGCCGTGTTCGCGGGCAAGGCGCCAGACTTCACCGCCGAGTCGCTCGCCGAGAAGGCCAACGCCGCGCCGGTGCTGCCCGAGGCGCTGCGTCGGACCAGCCCCTACCTCGCGCACCCGGTGTTCAACTCGCACCACACCGAGCACGAGATGCTCCGGTACATCCGCGGGCTCGAGGCGAAGGATCTCTCGCTGTGCCACAGCATGATCGCGCTGGGCTCGTGCACCATGAAGCTCAACGCCACCAGCGAGATGGAGCCCGTCACCTGGCCCGAGTTCAACGCCCTGCACCCATTCGCCCCGGAGTCGCAGTGGGCGGGCTACCGGCAGATCTTCACCGACCTCGAGACGTGGCTGTCGGAGATCACCGGGTTCGCTGGCACCTCGCTCCAGCCGAACGCGGGGAGCCAGGGCGAGTACGCGGGGCTGCTGGTGATCCGCGCGTACCAGGAGGCGCGTGGCCAGGGACACCGCAACGTCTGCCTCATTCCCGCGTCGGCGCACGGCACCAACCCGGCCTCGGCGGTGATGGCGGGCTACCAGGTGGTGGTGGTGAAGACCGATGACGCGGGCAACGTGGACGTCGCGGATTTGAAGGGGAAGATCGCCGCCAACGCCGGGAAGGTCGCCGCGCTCATGGTGACGTACCCGTCGACGCACGGCGTGTTCGAGTCGGCGATCAGCGAGATCTGCGAGCTCGTCCACACCGAGGGTGGGCAGGTCTACATGGACGGCGCGAACATGAACGCGCAGGTCGGCTTGTGCCGGCCGGGCGACTTCGGCCCCGACGTGTGCCACCTGAACCTGCACAAGACGTTCTGTATCCCCCACGGCGGTGGCGGCCCGGGCATGGGGCCCATCTGCGTGGCGAAGCACCTGGTCGACTTCCTCCCCGGGCATGTCGCGGCGAAGACCGGTGGCGCGCAGGCGAGCGGGGCCGTGTCGGCGGCGCCGTTCGGGAGCGCCAGCATCCTCCTCATCTCGTGGATGTACATTCGCATGATGGGCGCGGATGGGCTGACCCACGCGACGAAGGCGGCGATCTTGAGCGCGAACTACGTGGCCGAGCTGCTCGAGGCGTCGTACCCGGTGCTGTACCGGGGCTTCGGCGGTCGGGTGGCGCACGAGTGCATCCTCGACACGCGCAGGCTGAAGGTGAACTCGGGCGTCGAGGTCGAGGACATCGCCAAGCGGTTGATGGACTACGGCTTCCACGCGCCGACCGTGTCGTTCCCCGTGGCCGGCACGATGATGATCGAGCCCACCGAGTCGGAGTCGAAGGCCGAGCTCGATCGGTTCGTCGCGGCGATGAAATCGGTCCGCGCGGAGATCGCGGAGATCGAGGCCGGCACGTTGCCCAGGGACAACAACCCGCTCAAGCACGCGCCCCACACGGCGGCTGTCGCGACCGCCGACGAGTGGACCCGCCCCTACAGCCGCCAGCGCGCGGTGTACCCGCTGCCCTGGGTGAAGGCGCACAAGTTCTGGCCATCGATCGGGCGCGTCAACAACGTGCTGGGCGATCGGAAGCTGGTGTGCAGCTGCCCGCCGATCGAGAGCTACGTGTGACGAAGGCCCGCGTGGGCGCGCTCGCGGCGGGCGTCGCCCTCGCGGGGGTCATCGTCGGCAATTGCGTGAAGAACGTGCTGGTCGCGCGTCGCGTGCGCCTGGTGTGTCCCGCGCTGGCCGCCTCTGCCTCCGAGCGGCTTGCGTCGAGTGGACCGCTGTTCGAGCGCCTCTTTGGCGCGGACGCTGCGCTCATGCGGCAGATGCCGGACGCGGTGGTCGGCGACACCTGCGCTCAGCTCGAGACGGAGCTGGCCTGGTACCGCTGGAACCTGGGTCGCACCGTGCGGCTCGATCGAACCCGCGCCCATCGTCAGGAGCTGATCGCCGTGCTCGATCGCGCCTTGCCGCGGTGCCTCGAGCGCAGCGGGCCCGTTCCCGAACCCGGAGACGACTTCGATCGATCGCTGGCGGTCGCGGTGTGTCAGGTGCTCAAGACGTTGCGCGCCACGCTCGACACACCCGTCGTCGACGCGTCTGTGTGGGCGATCGCCGAACAGCTCGAACGGTTCGCGCCCGGCCGGTCATCGACGAAGGGACCGTGACGCTGGATCGGCCGGTGGGTCGTGCCAGCTCGCGAGCCCGGTGGCAGCCAGCACGAAGACGACCAGCACGACAGGCCCGCGCCACGTCACGGACGGGCACAGGCTCTTCTCCGGGAAGAACCCCAGTGCGCTGATGGAGTCAGCGCCCAGGCTCCCGGCGCCGAGGCCCAGCGCGACACCGAGCACGGCGATCGACACCAGCCGCGCCCCTTCGAGGGGGCCCAGCGCCCAGCGAGTCGCCGGTCCGGTCAGCACGGCCGCGACGAGGGGCGGCATGAGGTGGGACGCGTCGAGCTCGCAGAGCGAGCCGTCGGCCTCGGCATCGAGCAGCGCGCGCACGCCTGGACCGGCGACGTTCCACGCGAGCACGGCCAGACTCATCAGCGCCACGCCCGCCCGGTCCCAGCCCGTCATGCGCCGCCGCAGACCACGCCGTGCGACCAAAGTGTCACCCGCGCACGAGACGCTGGTAAGGTGCCAGCCGCGCGATGGCTCAAGCAGACCCGAAGAAGAACACCCGGTTCGGTAAGTACACCCTGATCGACCGGATCGCGGTCGGCGGCATGGCCGAGATCTTCCTGGCCCGGCAAGCCGGCATCGAGAACTTCGAGAAGACGATCGTCATCAAGCGCATCAGGCCGCACCTGTCGAAGCAGCCGAACTTCGTGAAGATGTTCCTCAACGAAGCCAAGCTCGCCGCGCAGCTGAACCACCCCAACATCGTGCAGATCTACGACCTCGGCAAAATCAGCGAGTCGTACTTCATCGCGATGGAATATGTCTTCGGTCGCGACATGCGTCGCATCATCCCGAAGGCCGACTCGCTGGGGATCCCGTTCCCGATGGTCTACGCGCTCAAGATCGCCTCGAGCGTGTGCGAAGGCCTCTATTACGCGCACCAGAAGACCGACACGTACGGCACCGCGCTCAACATCGTGCACCGCGACGTCACGCCCGAGAACATCTTCGTGTCCTTCGACGGCACGGTGAAGGTGCTCGACTTCGGCATCGCCAAGGCCGCCAACCAGATCGAGCAGACGCGCGCCGGCGAGATCAAGGGCAAGCTCTCGTACATGTCCCCCGAGCAGTGCATGGGGAAGCAGCTCGACAACCGCAGCGATCTCTTCTCGCTCGGCACCGTGCTCTACGAGTGGCTCACCGGCTTCAAGCTCTTCACCGGGGACTCCGAGGTGGCGATCCTCAAGTCGATCACCGAGGGGAAGATCTACGCGC
Source organism: Myxococcaceae bacterium (assembly GCA_044352295.1). Lineage (GTDB taxonomy): Bacteria > Myxococcota > Myxococcia > Myxococcales > Myxococcaceae > Xiheimicrobium. The sequence goes on along the minus strand of JBILEB010000074.1, from coordinate 20,124 downwards.
CGTCGTACTTCAAGGCCGACATCCCCGAGGGGGTCGAGGCGATCCTCATGAAGGCGCTCGAGAAGGACCGCGAGCGCCGGTACCAGACCGCCTGGGACATGCAGTACGACCTGGATCAGTTCCTGTCCCAGTACGAGTTCACGCCGTCGAACATCCACCTCGCGAACTTCCTCAAGCAGCTCTTCGACGACGAGCTCGAGGAAGAGAAGCAGCGGCTCACCAGGCTCCGCGAGCCCGGAGCCCCCGGCCCGGAGGAGGTCGTCGAAGAAGAGGCCGAGGAGATCATCTCGATCATCGAGCCGATCAGCGACTCGCAAGCGCTCGGCGACGGGCGGGGGAAGGCGGTCACGATCGATCTCGCGTCCACCGAGTTCGATCAGCTCGCCGTCATCGCGCGACGCCACGGCCTGTCGGTGAGCGCGCTGGTGCGGGACGTCGTGGGTGGGTTCCTCAAGTACCGATGAGACGGGCCGTCGCGGTGCTCACCGTGCTGCTGGCGCTCCACGCTTCGGCGCAGGTGGTCCGCCCGATGGGGGAGACGCCGGGAGATCCGGGACCTGCCATCACGCCCACGCCGGAGCCCACGCGCAACGGAACGCCGCTGGCGCCACGCGCGGCGAGGTACTCGAAGTTCTCGGCGGGGCGCGGCGGGCCCCTGTTCGCGTTCGCCGAGATCGTCGACGGGCTCGTGGTCGGCGCCCTCATCGGCACCGGGCTCACCGCGTCGGGCACCAGTCCGCTCGCGATTCCCCAGGGGGCCTACCTCGGCGCGCTCGTGGGCGGCGTGGGCCTCGGAGCCCTCGGCGCGCTCTTGCAGTACTTCCAGCCCATCGGCCTGTTGTCTGCTGGCGCCGCGGCGCTGGGCATCGGCGTGGGCGCGCTCGCGGGGCTGGGAACGGCCTTCCTGCTCGCGCAGGCGATTCCGAACCTTCCGGGCGTGCTGCCCGGCGTCCTGTCCCTGGTGGGCTCTCAGATTGGCGCGCTCATCCCGCTCGCGTTGTTGTGGACGGTCGATGACCTCTCGGCGGGCGACCTGGCCCTCATGGGCTCCGGCGCGCTCTACGGCCTCGCGCTCGCGGTGCTCGTGAACGTCGCGCTCGCAGCTCCGTTGGCCGCTGGGCCGGCCCTCATCGCTCCGGCGGTGGGAACGGCGGTGGGCGGACTGCTCGCGGCGCTCACGGAGCTCCCCGTCGGCACCGTGCTGCGGTTCACCGGCCTGCCCCTGGGGGTCGCGCTCGCGGTCTTCTATGTCGGAGCGGGGCTCTTCGGCGTCTCGCAGCTCGCGGCGATCAGCGCGTTGGTGGCCATGGGACTGACGGTGGGCGTCACCGCGCTGGTCTCGGCGGCGACCGACGCGCCACCCCGAAAAGACACGGTGCAGGTGACGCCGACGCTCTCGTTCATCGCGCCAGGGCCGGGGAGCACCACCTGGTTCGCCGGCCCCGCGTTCGTCGGCCGCTTCTAGCCATGCGTGGTGTTCACCCGGCCCTCGCTGCGTTCTCGTCACTGCCGCTCGCGGAGCGGCTCTTCGTTCGCGCGCGCCTGTTCTCGGCGCCGCTCGAGGCGATGGCGGCTCGCGCCTCGGGGACGCGGTTGGTCGACGTCGGCTGCGGCCATGGGGTGCTGACCGCGCTCCTGGCCGTGGGCTTTCCGGACCGCACCGTCACGGGCATCGACCCCGACGCGCGCAAGATCGACTGGGCCCGGCGCTCGATCGGCCGTTTCCCGAACGTGCGCCTCGAGGCCACCACTGTCGACGAGCTCGCCGTGAAGACTCCAGGGGCGTTCGACACGGTCTTCGTCGCCGACGTCCTCTACCTGCTCCCGCCTTCACGCTGGCCGGGCTTCCTCTCGGCCTGCCGCACGTTGCTGGCGCCGAAGGGCCGGCTCGTCCTCAAAGAGGCCGAGGACGATGGCTCGTGGCGGGCGAGAAAGACGCTGCTTCAGGAGCAGGTCATGGTGCGCGTGCTCGGCCGAACCCACGAAAGCGGCGCCGTCGGCTTCGAACCTCGCGAATCATTGATGCGAGCACTCGAGGAGACAGGTTTCTCAGTTCGTGAGAGCCTTTCCATGACGCGTGGGTACACCACCCCCCATGTGCTTTTCGTCGCAGACTGTGCGTAGAGTCCTTCCCGTTTTAAAGGGGCCGCCGCACTCACCATCGCGGCAGCAACACAAGGAGTCCTCGACCATGACGCGTCTTTCCCTCGTCGCGCTGCTGAGCGCTGGCGTCATTTCGTGTAGCCCACCGGTGCGCACCTGCACCTCGACCGCCGAGTGTGCGCTCGGCCAGACGTGCCTCTCGGGGCAATGTCGCGGCGCGGCTGGAAACACTGGCGGTTCCGACGCGGGCAACGCCACGGGCGGCTCGGGCACTGGGAATGCGACCGGCGGCTCCGGGGCGGGCATGGCCACCGGCGGCGGGAGCGCGGGCGGCTCCACGATCGTCACCGGCTGCGATCCGATGGCGCTCGACAACGGCGCGCGCGACACCGACTGCGACGGCCTGACCGACCTGGAAGAGTACGGCACCGACTACGGGAACGGCGCGCGCACCGATCCCTGCAACTCCGACACGGACATGGACGGCCTGCCCGACGGCCTCGAGATGGGCAAGACGTCGACGGTCAACGCCACCTGCGGCATGTCGTTCATCGCCGACGCCGACGGGGCCAGCAAGACGAACCCCACCCTCGGCGACACCGACGGTGATGGCCTCAAGGACGGCGAGGAAGACCTCAACCAGGACGGCCGTCGCGACGGCACCGAGCCCAACCCGCTGCGCGTGGACACCGACTGCGACGGCTACTCCGACAAGCAGGAGGTCCGCGACATGGCCGCGGGCTGCGCCACCAACCCGACGGTGAAGGACACCGACGGCGACGGGCTCACCGATGGCGTCGAGGGCAAGCTCCAGCCGCCCGGCGCCGACGCGATGGGCTGCAGGTACGTCGCGGCGACGACGTTCGACGCAAACCCGGCGACGGGCACCAACGCCTGCTCGGCGGACTCCGACGGCGATGGTGTGCAAGACGGCGCCGAAGACACCAACAGCAACGGCCGCGTCGACATGGGTGAGCTCGATCCCAACAACGCGATGGACGCGATGGGCCCGGCGCAGCAGGCGTGCGCGACGGCGAACCTGCGCCCGGTGCAGTTCCACAGCTCGGCGCTCGCCGACGTGCAGCTCGCCCTGGTGCCCGAGTTCATGGAGGTGTCGAAGCTCACCCTGAACAACGGCGAGCGCGGCATCGCCTTCTACAACCCGGTCACGAAGGTCGCGGGTATCGCGTACTCGAAGACGATGGGCGTGGCGGGCGACGCGACGGGTGAAGAGAACGCCGGCCGCGGCACGATCGGCGGCATCGGCAGCCTCAGCTCTCCCATCACGCAGACCTACTCGACCTGGGACGGCTTCACGGCCATTCGCGCGACGTACGACGTCAACTCGCCGCGCGACGGGAAGGACTTCGCGAACGAGCTGGCCCGCCGTTTCATCGGCATGGGTGTGGGCGGCACGCTCCCGGGCACGGCAGGCTCGGCAGGGCCCTTCAAGGTGCAGGCGGTCTACGTGCGCCGCACGGCCACGCGCGCCGTCGCGGTCATCGCGGCGATCCCCACCGCGCTCTACACCGGCCAGGCGCTCTTCCAGCTCGATGACGTCGGCGGCGGCACGGCGGTCGCGCAGTCGGGCGATCTCACGGCCACCCAGTGCGAGGTGTTCAACGCCACCGTGAACGCGAAGGTGGACTTCTTGTGGGTGGTGGACGACTCGTGCTCGATGGGCGGCTACCAGGCGGCGATCGGCAATGCGGCGTCGGTGTTCTCGCAGAAGCTGCAGTCGGCCGGTCTCGACTGGCGCGCGGGCGCAGTGACGACCGGGTACTGGAGCATGTTGTGCACGCGGGGGACGACCCCGTTCTGTTTCCGCCCCTTCACCAACAACACCCAGACGATGCAGTCGTGGTTCTCGCAGTCGGGCGGCGCGGCGAACTGGTTCGGAACGAGCGGTGATGCCGATGAGCGGCTCCTGGAGTCGTCGCGCACCTACATTCAGAACGTGCTGTTGCCGCGCTCGACGAACGCGACTGCCAACAAGGTGCGTGATGGGGCGAACCTTCACCTGCTGCTGCTGGGCGACGCTGACGATCAGTCGAACGTCAACCTCAACCAGCTCAACTCGTTCTACGCGAACTTCGACGGGCAGGGCGGGCGCGCCGTCCTCCACGGCATCGTGTGTCCCCAGGGGCAGAGCTGCGGTGAGACGCAGGCGAACCCGCGCCGCAACCTCGCCGCCATCGCGGCGTCGAGCGGCGTGCTCGGTGACATCAACGTCGCGCAGAACAACAGCCCGGCGCTCGCCAACACCATCGACGCGATCCTCTCCGCGGCCATCGGTGGCACGGGCCGCCAGCTCCAGCGTCCGCCGATCTCGGCCACCATCAAGGTCGCCATCGAGGCCGGCCAGACGACGGGCATGTGCAACGCCAACGACGTGCCGCGCAGCCGTCAGAATGGCTGGGACATCGACTCGGCCACGCGTCGCATCGTGTTCTACGGCGCCTGCATTCCACGCATGACCGGAGTGAAGGTGGCCGTCAGCTACCGCTACTGGATCGACAACTCGCCGGACCCGAATGGCGACCCGTGCGGCGCCACCTGCGTCGCGCCGTTCGTGTGCGATCCGAACAGCCGCTCGTGCGTGTGTGCGCCGAACTGTGGGAACACCTGCGGAGCGAGTCTGACGTGCCGTCAGGCGTCCTGTACCTGCGAGCCGAGCATTCAGTAGCAGCGCTTCAGCGGTCGCCGGGCGTGGTGGCCGGGTGTCACCGCGCACGGCCGCGCTCGAGCGAGTCCGGAGCGGCCCTCCCCGGGGAACCGAAGAGAGGTTGGCGTCCGCCTGGGTCTCCGGGCGTCGCCTGCGGGCCCATCGCAGGACCTCCAGTCGGCGTCCGTTCAGGAGAGGGCCCAGCGTCGGAGCCTTGCCTCGATTCCTCCCACAGCCCCTGCGCGCAGGCGGTGAGGCTTTTGTCAGCGCAACTGCCCGTAGGAGATGACCTCGGCGTTTCTCCGCACGAGGGCGTCGCGCACGGCCGGGCTGGTGAGCGCCTCGAGTTCGGCCTCCCAGTCGTAGCGCCAGGACGGATCCTCCGGCACTACGCCAGGCGCCAGGCCCGGATGCATCACCACTTCGTGATCGCCGTCGGGCAACTTCTCGAGCAGTCGGACGAGGCGGGTGGTGGTGAACCGCCCGGACTCGAAGACGCCCCACGCACGAACGCGGTGGGCTCGCGGCGTGGGCCGGGCGCGCGCGAGGCCGGAGAGCAGGGCCGCCTTCGCTGCGGGGCCGGGGCGAGCGAACCAGCGCAGCTGCGGGCGTTCCTTCGGCCACCGCACGGGCAGGCCTTCACGCGCCGCCAGGGCCTCGACGACCGACGCCAGGCCCGGGAGCAGGTGCAGGTGCTGGTGGGTGTCGAGGTGATCGATGTTCGCGCCCATCGACCGGGCCCGGGCGAGCTGGGCCTCGAACTCGCGCTCGACCTCTTCGCGCGGCACCAGGCCCGACAGCCACGCCACCGACAGCTCCGCCCAGTTCTTCCGGAAGCGGCCGCCCGGCGCGACCCACCGCACGTCGCTGGCCCTGGCGGCTGGCGCGAGGTGCGTCGTCAGGCAGAGATGGACGCCGAGGCCCAGCCCCAGCGAGGTGGCGCGCTCGATCGCGTGGCGCGCCGTGCGGCCGGTGACGAGCACCGTGGCGCTCGTGAGCACGCCTTCTTCCCTCGCGCGGAAGATGCCCTCGTCGATGCGGGGGTGCAGGCCGAGATCATCGGCGTTGAAGACCAGTCTCATGCGCCAGCGGCGGACTTTCGGGACGGACGTTTCAGCGGCTTGACCGACTCCGGCAGGCGCACGGGCCGCGTGGGCTCTGACGGTTCCTTCACCTCGCCGTACAGCGCGGCGAGCTCCTTGACGATCTTCACGATGACCGACGGCGAGGCCAGCGTCGACACGCCGCGGGTGCGCGGGAAGTAATCGACGCCCATCTGGAACACCTTGAAGCCCTTCTTGACCGCCTTCACCACCAGCTCGGCGTCGATGAAGCTGCCCTGGCTCTTCAGCTCGATGGCCTCGAGCACGCGGCGGTGCACCACCTTGAAGCTGAAGTTGATGTCCTTGATGTGGGTGCCGAACAGGCCGGTGATGAGCGCGTTGTAGACGAAGGAGTACAGAATGCGCTTGGGGCCCTCGCTCGTGCGGTCGTGACGGAACGCGCAGATCAGGTCGGCCTCGAGGTACTCCATGAGGTGGAGCGCTCGGCCGATCTCCTGCAGGTCGAAGGGCAGATCCATGTCGGAGTAGACGACGATGTCCTTGGTCGACGACGCGAAGCCCGTCTTCATCGCGCCGCCGAGCTTCTGGTTCACCTCGTGGGTGATGCAGCGCACGCGGGGATCCTTCGCGGCCATGCCTTCGGCGATCTCGCGGGTGCGGTCGGTCGAAGCGTCGTTGATGACGAGCACCTCGAAGTCGTCGGTGAGGCGCTCCAGAACAGTGACGGCGCGGGTGACGGCGCGCTCGACGTAGTCCTCTTCGTTCCACGCCGGCAGGAACAGGCTGATCGACGGTCTGGACATGAGGCGGCGTTAACCACGACTTCATCGGCCCGTCACGGGCACAGCCGCAAAATCCTCACCTTGCCGCTGAAGGATTCCAGCCACCGCGAAACCCATGGTTGGGGCTGTATCGGCTGGAGCGGAACGCTAAGAGATCGGGTTCATGGACGCGGCGGCTTCACCTATTCCCGTGCTGCTCGTCGACGCCGGCGCCTCGCCCGGGGACACGCTGGAACGGGAACTGGTGGCGGCGGGCTACGCGGTGAGCCGGGCCTCGTCGGTCACGGTGGCGATTCAACTGACGATGGACACGGCGTTCGCCGGAGCGCTGGTGGAGCTGTCGATGCCGGGCGAGAGTAGCCAGGCGGTCGTGACTCACTTTGGCAGTGACGAGCGCGGCGCGCCGGTGGTGGTGCTGGCCGCGGAGCACGCCGATGAGCTCCTCGAGGCGGGCGCGGCCGACGTGGTGTCGCCTCAGGCGCCGGTGGCCGAGGTGCTCGCGCGGCTCGGTCGCTGTATCCGGGCGGCGGAGCAGGTGCAGGCGCTGGTTCGTGAGCGCGATCAGCTCAAGGCGCTCTCGGCGACCGATGCCCTCACGCAGCTCGCCAACCACCGCGCCTTCCAGGAGCGCCTGCGCGAGGAGTTCCGGAGGGCCCAGCGCTATGACGACCCGATGGCGTTGATCCTCATGGACGTCGATCACTTCAAGGTGATCAACGACACGCACGGACACCTCGCGGGGGACGACGTGCTGCGCCGCGTGGCCCAGGCGCTGCGCACCGCCGTGCGGGAGACCGACTTCGTCGCGCGCTATGGCGGCGAGGAGTTCGGGGTGCTCTTGCCCAAGACCCATCTGGCCGGCGCCCTCACCGTCGCCGAGCGCATGAGTCAGGGGCTCAAGGCCGTGCGCGCCGGCAGCGCGATCGGGGTCACGGCGAGCTTCGGCGTCTCGGGCTTCCCAGGTCGGGGCGTCACGACCGCCGAGCTGCTCCTCAAGACTGCCGATGAGGCGCTGTACCGATCGAAGCGCGAAGGCCGAAACAAGATCAGCCTGTTCCAGTCGTCACTCTTCGTGGCGGAGAGCGGTTGACCCCGGGGCCAGGCAATGCGCCTGGGTCAAACCGAACCCCTTGACACCCCGGTGGGTTGAAGATGACCTCGACAGCGATGGGGCCTCTGTCGCACACTCCTTGAAACATCATGGGTTTGCTCTGACTCATGGGTTGGCAGTGTCCTTGCTGAGCACATGGCCATCGTGGAGCCCGCCACCCTCATGACTCCGAATCTCGACGCGGCTCGCCCTGGTCGTCTGCTGCTCGTGGACGACGAGGAGAACATTCGTCGATCGCTCAAGCGGGTGCTGCGCCGGGGCGATTGGCACGTCGAGACGGCGCCAGACGCCGAAGTTGCGCTGGCGATGTTCCCGCAGTTCCAACCCGAGGTGGTGCTCTCGGACTTCCGCATGCCGGGCATGAACGGCGTCGAGTTCCTCGCGAAGGTGAAGGAGCTCTCGCCGCGCACGCAGCGCATCATGCTGACGGGCCAGGCGGATCAGCAGGCCATCGAAGAGGCGATCAACCGCTCCGAGGTGTTCCGCTTCATCTCCAAGCCGTGGAACGACGCGCAGCTGGTGCTGACGGTGAAGAGCGCCTTCGAGCAGCACGCGCTGTTCGCGGAGAACGATCGCCTCTTCCGCCTCACGCAGCAGCAGAACCAGGAGCTGCGCACGCTCAACGCCGATCTCGAAGAGCGGGTCGCCCAGCGCACGGTGATGCTGTCGAAGTCCAAGCGCGACTGGGAGCTCACCTTCGACACCATCGATCACCCGCTGCTGGTGGTACAGCTCGAGGATCTGACGGTGCGCCGGGGTAACCGGGCGGCGGCGGAGGTGGCGCGGCGGGAGATCGTCGCCATCGGCCAGAAGCCGAAGTGCCACGAGTTCCTCTTCGGCCGACAGACGCCGTGCCCGGGTTGTCCCATCGGTCCCACGCTCGCCGGGCCCTCCACGGTCGAAATGGCGAAGGAGGGCCGTGTTTACGTGGCTCAGCTCTTCCCGATGGAGGACGAGCCGGTCGCCGTGTGCAGCTACCGCGACGTCACCGACGAGCGCAGCCTCACGCGGCGCATGGTCGAGAGCGAGAAGATGATCGCGATCGGCAACCTGGCCGGCGGCGTGGCGCACGAGATCAACAACCCGCTCGGCGGGATCCTCGCGTTCGCGCAGTTGATGCAGCGGGACGAGCCGCGCACGGCGTCGGATCTCGAGTCGCTCCAGCTCATCGAAGAGAGCGCGCTGCGGTGCAAGCGCATCGTCGAGAGCCTGCTCAAGTTCAGCCGCCGCTCGAAGGTCGAGGATCGCCGTTCGTTCGATCTGTCGAAATGTGTCGAAGACACGGTGGTGCTCTTTCGCGCGCAGGCCAAGAAGTATCCCCGGCTCATGCTCGACGCGACGCTCGCGACGAGCCTGCCGCCCGTCTACGGCGATCCCGCGCAGCTGGGGCAAGTGGTCTTGAACCTGCTCCAGAACGGCTTGCAGGCGCTGAGCAACGGGGAAGGCACGCTCACCGTGCAGACGGGCCTGATCGACGCGCACTGCTTCTTCAAGGTGACCGACACGGGGTGCGGCATTCCCGAGGAACACCTGTCGCGTATCTTCGAGCCGCATTTCACGACCAAGCCCCCCGGTGAAGGTACCGGGCTCGGCCTGGCGATCGCCTACCGAATCGTCGAGGACCACGGCGGACACTTCGTCGTCGAGTCGTCGGTCGGTCAGGGCACCACGTTCACCGTCATGATTCCCGTTCAGCCTGGAGGGGCAACCCCATGAGCATTCCGCAAACGACGACGAAGAAGGCCAAGGTGCTGGTGGTGGACGACGACAAGATCGTCCTCCGCGCTGCGAGCGAGATTCTCTCGCGCGAGGGCTACCTGGTGGTGTCCATCGACGACGCGGTCGAGGGGCTCTCGGCGGCGAAGGACCCGTCGTTCGACGTGGCGGTGCTCGACATCAAGATGCCGAACCTCTCGGGCATGGACCTGCTGAAGGCCTTCAAGCAGAGCCGGCCGGACGTCGAGGTCATCATGATGACCGCGTTCGCGACGGTGGAGACGGCCGTCGAGGCGGTGAAGGCGGGCGCGTACGACTACCTGACGAAGCCGTTCGAGAACATCGACGTGCTGTCCCTGGCCGTGGCGCGCGCCGCCGAGAAGAAGGCGCTGCGCGATCGCACACGGGTCCTCGAGGAGGCCCTCAACGTCAAGCACCAGTTCGAGGATCTCGTCGGCCAGTCACAGCAGATGCGCTCGGTCTTCAAGCTCGTCGAGACGGTGAGCTACTCGACGGCGACGGTGCTCATCCAGGGCGAGAGCGGCACGGGCAAGGAGCTGGTGGCCCGCGCGATCCACTTCCGCAGCCCGCGCAAGGACAAGCCCTTCGTCGCGGTGAACTGCTCGGCGCTGACCGACACGCTGCTCGAGAGTGAGTTGTTCGGTCACATGAAGGGCAGCTTCACGGGCGCGACGGCGAACAAGAAGGGCCTCTTCGAGGCGGCCGACGGCGGGACGATCTTCCTCGACGAGATCGGTGACATCCCGGCGGCGACGCAGGTGCGGTTGCTCCGCGTGCTGCAGGAGGGCGAGGTGAAGCGGGTCGGCGCGAACGACACGTTGAAGGTCGACGTGCGGGTGATCGCGGCGACGAACGTGGATCTCGCCAAGGCGAAGGAGACCGGCAGGTTCCGCGAAGATCTCTTCTACCGGCTCAACGTGATCTCGGTGCAGCTGCCGCCGCTGCGCGATCGCCCGGAGGACATTCCGCTGCTCGCGAGCCACTTCCTGAAGATCTACGCGACGAAGATGGGGAAGAAGGTCAGCGGCATGTCGACGGGCGCGATGGAGGCCCTCACCACCGCGCGGTGGGTGGGTAACGTGCGCGAGCTCGAGAACGTGATCGAGCGGGCGGTGGTGCTCAACACGACCGAGGCGATCGAGGTCGACGATCTGCCGGCGGAGATCCGCAGCAACCAGAAGGGTGGGGCTGACGTCGAACTCTACAGCCTGGCGCACCTGCCGTACGCCCAGGCGAAGAAGCTCGCGATGCGGGCGTTCGAGCGGCGGTACCTTTCGGCGCTCCTGGAGAAGTCGGACGGGAACGTGTCGAGCGCAGCGCGCGCGGCCGGAGTCGACCGTTCGAACTTCCGCCGGCTGCTCAAGCAGTACGAGGTGGCGGGCCGGACGATGAAGAAGGACGGCTCTCCGGCGAACGACGACTTCGATGACAACGACAGCGGTGACGAGTTCGCGATGTCGTGATCAGGCGATGGTGTAGCCGCCGTCGACGACCATCGTCTGGCCGGTCATGAAGCCCGAGGCGTCGCTGGCGAGGTAAAGCGCGGCGCCGGCGATCTCGTTGGGCTGGCCGTGACGTCCCAGGGGCGTACGGCCTGTGACGAGCTTGAGGATCTCTTCGTTGGTGGTGAGCGCCGCGGCGAACTTCGTCTCGACGAGGCCGGGCGCGATGGCGTTGACACGAATGTTGGAGCCGCCCAACTCGGCCGCGAACGTTCGCGTCATCGAGAGCAGGGCGGCCTTCGTCATGCCGTAGACGCCCTGCATCGGCGCGGAGCCCAGGCCTGCGACCGAGGCGACGTTGACGATGGAGCCCGGGGCGTTGCGGCTCTGGAGGTGCTTGACGACCTCGGTGGTGAGCCAGAAGGCGCCCTTGACGTTCACCTCGAAGGTCTTGTCGAAGGCGCCGTCGTCGATGTCGAGCATGGGCCCGAAGTAGGGATTGGTGGCGGCGTTGTTCACGAGGACGTCGACCTTTCCGAAGGCCTCGACCGCGGCCTGGACGAGCTTGACGACGTCGTCCTTCTTGCCGGTGTGGGTGGGGACGGCGACCGCTCGGCCGCCCTTCTTGGTGATGGCATCGGCGACGGCGTGCAGGGCCTCGGGCTTGCGAGCGGCGAGCACCACGGCAGCGCCAGCGTCGGCGAAGGCATGCGCGATGGCCTCTCCGATGCCGCGGGAGGCGCCGGTGATGATGGCGGTCTTCGACTGGAGGTGGATGAAGGGCGTCGTCATGGGGCCAACCTTGTAGCGCGGCTTCTGACTCAGCCCTACGGCCCGCTCAGGTCTTCTTCTTGCGCCGAGCTCCAGTTCGCTCAGGCGCCGTTGCTTTCGACAACTTGGATCCTTTCGTCGCTCGAATTGGGCGGGGGGGCTGCCTGGCGAGCCAGTCGGAGAGCGGAACGAAGGCTACGTTCGAGGGTTCTGCTCAGGGTCTTGGAAGGGCTCGCGGCCTGAAAGGGGTCCTCGAGCTTGGCGAGGCTCTTTGGGGGCGAATGGCGGACCGGTCTCCCTGAGTTTCCGTATCAGCCGTCACTGCCGGGCTCGACGGGCGCGCGCTGGGCGAGGAGCTGCTCGAGGCGCTCACGCTGGGCTTTCTCCTCACCGCTGTCGGACGGGTGGAAGAACCGCTCGCCCCGCAGCCCTTCCGGCAGGCCCTGGTCGGGGGTGAAGTGCCCCTCGAAGTCGTGCGGGTATTGGTAGCCCGACCCATAGCCGAGCGACTTCATCAACTTCGTCGGCGCGTTCCGCAGGTGCAGGGGGACTGGCAGCGGCCCGTGCTTCACCACCGCCTCGCGCGCCTTCGCATACGTCGTCAGCGCTGTGTTGGATTTGGGCGCCATGGCCAGATACGTCACCGCCTGCGTGAGCGGCAGCGTGCCCTCGGGCAGGCCCATCAGCTCCACCGCCTGGAGCGCCGACACCGCCACCTGGAGCGCGCGGGGGTCGGCGTTGCCGACGTCTTCGCTCGCGAAGATCACCATGCGGCGAACGATGAAGCGCACGTCTTCTCCGCTCTCCACCATGCGGGCCATCCAGTACACCGCCGCGTCGGGGTCGGACGCGCGCATCGACTTGATGAACGCCGAGATGACGTTGAAGTGCTCCTCGCCAGACTTGTCGTAGAGCAGCGTGCGCTGCTGCATCGCCTCTTCCGCCGAGGTCTTCGTCACGCGCGCGCCCCCGTGCTGGGCCGCGACCTCGAGGGCGGTCAGGGCCCGGCGTGCGTCTCCGGCCGCCATCATCGCGATGAAGGCGAGCGCGTCGTCATCGACCTGCACGCCGCCGTTGAGCCCCCGCGCATCGTCGATGGCCCGCCGGAGCACGCCCCGGAGCTCGTCCTCCTCGAGCCCGCGCAGCGTCAGCACCCTCATTCGCGACAAGAGCGCCGCGTTCACCTCGAACGACGGGTTCTCGGTCGTCGCGCCGAGCAGCGTGATGGTGCCCTTCTCGACGTGCGGCAACAGCGCGTCCTGCTGTCCCTTGTTGAAGCGGTGGATCTCATCCACGAAGAGGAGCGAGCGCTTGCGGGACAGCTTCCAGCGCTCCTCGGCGCGCGCCACGGCCTCCCTCAGCTCCTTCACGCCGGCGAGCACCGCCGACACGGCTTCGAAGTGCGCGCCCGTCGCGTTGGCGATGACGCGCGCGAGGGTCGTCTTGCCGGTGCCCGGCGGGCCCCAGAAGATCATCGACGGCACCTGGTCCTGCTCGATCGCGCGGCGGAGCAGCTTGCCGGGGCCGGTGAGGTGCTCCTGGCCGACGTACTCCTCGAGGGTGCGGGGGCGCATGCGCTCGGCGAGCGGCGCGCGCTTCTCGGCATCGGCAGAGGCCGCGTGGTCGAACAGGTCCACGGCTCTCTCATACACCCGCGGCCGTCCGGCACCACGGGCCCGTGACGGGGTAAGGAGCGCGCCCGCATGCGCTTCTTCGCCGACACGCCACCGCAGCACGAGCTCACCTACAACGACGTCTTCATGGCGCCCACCCGTTCGACGGTGGGCTCGCGGCACGAGGTCGACCTCTCTCCACCGCCAGGCGCGGGCCTCACCATTCCCATCGTCGTCGCGAACATGACCGCCGTAGCGGGCCGGCGCATGGCCGAGACGGTCGCGCGGCGTGGCGGTATCGCGGTGCTGCCCCAAGACATCCCGCTCGACATCGTGAAGCAGAACGTCGAGTCGGTGAAGGCGCGGCATCCCATCTACGAGACGCCCATCACGCTCGCGCCCCACGAGACGATTCAGGAGGCCCTCAACCTCATTCACAAGCGCGCCCATGGCGTGGTGATCGTCGTCGACGCCGCGAACGAGCCGGTGGGCATTTTCACCGAGCACGACGCCGAGGGGCAGGACCGCTTCACCCAGCTGCACCGCGTGATGTCGACGGAGCTCCTCTCGTTCGAAGAGGGCACGCCCCTCGAGACGATGTTCGAACGCCTCGCGGTGAAGCGGCTGACCTGCGCGCCCGTGCTCAAGGGGCGGTCGCTCGTCGGCGTGATGACCCGCAAGGGCGCGCTGCGCTCGACGCTTTACCAACCCGCCCTCGATGCGAAGGGCCGGCTCGTCGTGGGCGCGGCGGTCGGCATCAGCGGCGACGTCATCGGACGCGCGAAGGCGCTCCTCGAGTTCGGCGTCGATCTGCTCGTCATCGACGCGGCCCACGGCCACCAGACGAAGATGCTGGAGGCGATCGATTCGGTGCGTGCGCTCGCTCCAAAGGTGCCGCTCATGGCGGGGAACGTGGTGACGCGCGAAGGCACGGCCGATCTCATCCGCGCGGGCGTCGACCTCGTGAAGGTGGGCGTGGGCCCCGGCGCGATGTGCACCACGCGCATGATGACCGGGGTCGGACGGCCGCAGTTCTCGGCGGTGCTCGATTGCGCCGAGGCCGCCCGCACGCTGGGGAAGTCGGTCTGCGCCGACGGCGGCGTGCGGCACCCGCGGGACGTAGCGCTCGCGCTCGCCGCCGGCGCGGGGACGGTGATGATCGGCTCGTGGTTCGCCGGGACCTACGAGAGCGCGGCCGACATTCGCCTCGACGCGAACGGCAAGCTCTACAAGGAGAACTTCGGCATGGCGTCCCAGCGCGCAGTGAAGGCCCGCACGCAGCAGGACTCGTTGTTCGATCGCGCCCGCAAGGAGCTCTTCGAAGAGGGCATCAGCACCTCGCGCATGTACCTGGATCCCGCTCGGCCCGGCGTCGAGGACCTGATCGATCACATCGTCGCGGGCGTGAAGAGCGCCTGCACCTACGCGGGCGCGGCGAACCTGGAGGAGCTCCACGCCAACGCGCTGGTCGGCGTCCAGGGCGCCGCCGGCTTCGACGAGGGCAAGCCCGTGCGCCAGAGCTGGTGACGGCCGGCTTCGTTGACTCAAGAATCAATCGGCGTGCTATCTGCGGCGATCATGGCGAACGATCTCGCGGTCCTCACGTGCGCGCTGACGGGCGTGCTCACCGATCCCTCGCAGCATGGCGTGCCGGTCACCCCGGAGCAGATGGCGCAGGAGGCCCGCCGCGCGCGTGACGCCGGCGCCTCCATCGTCCACGTCCACGTGCGCAACCAGGAGCCCGGCCTCGGTCGCCTGCCCAGCTGGGATCCTGACGACGCGCAGAAGGTGTGCGACGCCATTCGCGCCGAGTGCCCGGACCTCATCATCAACCTGTCGACGGGCGTGGTGGGCCCGGACATCAGCGGGCCCGTGGCGTGCCTCGAGCGGGTCAAGCCCGAGATGGCGGCGCTCAACGCGGGCTCGCTCAACTATCTGAAGCTGCGCTCCAACAACGACTGGGCCTGGCCGCCGATGCTCTTCGACAACCCGGTGGAGAAGATCGAGGCCTTCGAGAAGGTGATGAAGGCCAACGGCATCGTCCCCGAGTGCGAGTGCTTCGACACCGGCATCCTGCGCAGCGTGGCGATGTTCGCGCGCCGAGGCATGGTGTCCAACCCGCCCCATGTCTCCCTCGTGATGGGCGTCGAGTCGGGCATGCCGAACAAGCCGTCGTGGCTGCCGCTGCTGCTCGAAGAGATGATCCCCGGCACGCACTTCCAGGTGATCGGCATCGGCCGGCAGGAAGTGTGGGGACTGCACCGCCGGTGTGCGGAGCTCGGCGGCGACTTGCGCACCGGCCTCGAAGACACGTTCTACCTGCCCGATGGTCAGAAGGCGTCGAGCAACGGGGCGCTGATCGAGGCGCTGGCGACGGTGGCGCGGGAGGCGGGCCGCACGGTGGCCTCTCCGACCCAGGCGCGTGCTCGCCTCGGGCTCCGTGCGCGGGCTTAAGATTTTTCCAAGCGCGTGCGCGAGGCTGTTCAAAAGTTGTATTGGCGGCCGCGGTGGTGTGGCTACTCGTCGAGGGTGATGGCGAGTCCCGCGTTCCAGGTGAGCCTTCAGGCCGGCCGGCGGCTGTTCGAGGCCAGCGCGTTCCACGCCGCGCACGAGGCGTTCGAGGACGGCTGGCGGGTGGTGCGGGGTGACGAGAAGCGGGTGCTGCAGGTCTTCGTGTTGTGGGTCGCGGCGCTCCACCAACACGAGCACGGGCGCGGGGGTGGGGCGCGACGGCTGCTGGCCCGCGCGCTCGAGCGGCTCTCCGCGGTCGCCGAGTCTTTCGACGGGATTGACCTCGACTCGCTCAAGGGCGCGGTGATCGACACCTGGGGGCAGATCGTCTCGGGTGACGAGGTGACGCCCATCTGGCCTGCGGAGCGGCGCGAAGGCCCCGCGACGGTCTCGCTCGAACACGCGGCGAACTGTCCGTACTGCGGAGAGCCCATCGCGGTGACGGTGGCTCCCGAAGACGCGGACGGCGCCAGCTACGTCGAGGACTGTCCGGTGTGTTGTCGCTCGTGGGCGGTATCCGTCTCGAAGGAGCGCGGCATCGCCGTGCGTCGCCTCGATGCGTAGCGGGCAATCGCCGCACCCGTCGGTCGTTTCGATTGTCGCTGGCTGCCGTGGCGTGGTCGACTCCTGAGCGCGATGGAAGGCTTCCTCCGCACGTTGCTGAGTTACCCCGCGGTGCCCTTCACGGTGCTGCTGGGGATCTCGTTCCTCTACTGGCTCTTCGTGCTGCTGGGGGTCGTCGCGTTCGATGGCGATGGCGCGCTCGAGGGCGGCGTGAAGGCGGCCGGTGACGCGCTGACCGGTGGCGTGAAGGCTGCGGGAGACGCGGTCACGGGCGGGGTCAAGGCGGCAGGTGAGGCCGTCACGGGCGGGTCGACGGTCGCTGCGGAGTCGATGAAGCCCAGCGGAGGTGATGGGCTCTTCTCGGTGCTCGGGTTCGGCAAGGTGCCGACGACCATCTCTGGCAGCCTGCTGGTGTTCTTTGGCTGGGTCTTCACCATGTTCGGCTCGTCCTGGCTGGGCGCCGACGCGGGCCTGCTGGCGAAGTCGGGTGTGCTCTTTGGCTCCATGGCGTTGAGCCTCGTGTCCACGTCGGTCGCGATTCGTCCGCTGGTGAAGGCGTTCCACTCCGCGCCTCCGGCACGCCGGCACCACTTCATCGGGAAGGTCTGTGAGATCACCTCGGGCCGCGTCGATGGCGCGTTCGGGACCGCGACGGTGGGCGATGGCGGGGCCGGCCTCAACCTGCACGTCGTCTGCGAGAAGGCCAACGGACTCAAGAAGGGCGACAAGGCCCTCATCATCGGCTTCGACGACTCCACCGAGACCTGGGAGATCGAACCGATGGACTGGCTCGAACCCCAGGAGCTCGAAGCCCTCAACGATCCCGAGCGCATTGGCCAGGTGATCTCCTCGCGCATGCGGACGCGCGGCTGAAGGCCTGACGGGCTTCGTCAATCTCAAAACGACGGATCAACGGTTTTCAGGCCCACGAAATCGTTGTGCCCTCACGCCGTGTCCTTACCTGTCGTCGCCCGTGAGGAATCCGATTCCAACGCGGCGCAGCCGTGTCATCGTAGTGCCCAGTCGTTCCTGGGGAGGATGGGAAACATGTCAGAGACTGCATTGATCGTCGGCGGTGTGATCATCGCCGGGTTTGTTCTCGCGCTGTTCATCGGCGTCATGATCTCGCGGTTCTACCGCCAGGTCAGCCAGGGCCAGGTGCTCATCGTCAACACGATGGGCAAGGAGCCCAAGGTCGCCTTCACCGGATCGGTCGTGCTGCCGATCATCAACCGCGCCGAGGTGATGGACATCTCGCTGAAGACCATCGAGATCGACCGCCGCGGCAAGGAGGGCCTCATCTGCGCGGACAACATTCGCGCGGACATCAAGGTGAGCTTCTTCGTGCGGGTCAACAAGACCGTCGAAGACGTGCTCAAGGTGGCCCAGTCGGTCGGCTGCGCGCGCGCCTCGGAAGAGCGCACCCTGCAGGAGCTCTTCGAGGCGAAGTTCTCGGAAGGCCTCAAGACCGTCGGCAAGCGGCTCAACTTCGAAGACCTCTACAAGGAGCGCGAGGCCTTCAAGGATCAGATCGTCCAGGTCATCGGCAAGGACCTCAACGGCTACAACCTCGAAGACGCCGCCATCGACTACCTCGAGCAGACGCCGCTCGAGCTGCTCGACCCGCAGAACATCCTCGACGCGTCGGGCATTCGGAAGATCACCGAGCTGACGACGCAGCAGAACGTCGCCACCAACGACTTCCGCCAGACCGAGCGCAAGCAGATCACCAAGCAGAACGTCGAAGCCGACGAAGCGGTGTTCGCGCTCGAGCGCCAGCGCGCCGAGGCCGCCGCCAAGCAGAAGCGCGAGATCGAGACGATCCAGGCGCGCGAGCTCGCCGAGACCCAGCGCGTGCAGCAGGAAGAGAAGACCAAGGCCGAGAACGCGCGCATCAAGGCCGACGAAGAGATCCTCATCAACGAGCAGAACAAGTCGCGGCAGGTCGAGGTGGCGCAGAAGAACCGCGAGCGCGTCGTCGGCATCGAGACCGAGCGCGTGCAGAAGGATCGCGATCTCGAGGCCATCTCGCGTGAGCGTGAAGTCGAGCTGCAGCGCATCACCAAGGAGAAGGCCCTCGAGGTCGAGCGCAAGGCCATCGCCGACGTGGTGTCCACGCGCATCGCGGTCGAGAAGAAGGTCGCGGCCGAGGAAGAGTCCATCAAGGCGCTCCGCAAGGTGGCCGAGGCGCAGCGAAACAAGGACGCGTCGATCATCGAGGCCGAGGGCAAGGCGCAGCAGAGCGTCGTGGCCCAGGTGAAGGCCGCCGAGGCCGGTGAAGAGGTCGCCAAGCACCAGGCGAAGACGCGGCTCATCCAGGCCGACGCCGATCTCGAGGCCGCCGACAAGGAAGCGCGCGCGAAGATGCGCATGGCCGAAGGGACGCAAGCCGAGGCCGCCGCCGATGGGCTCGCCAAGGCGAAGGTGCTCGAGGCGCAGGCCGTGGCCGAGGAGAAGAAGGGCCTGGCGGTGGTGCGTGTGCGCGAAGCCGAGGCGCAGGCCATCGAGAAGCAGGGCGCCGCGACCGCCAACGCGCTCAAGGCCAAGATGGTCGCCGAGGCCGAAGGTGATGAGAAGAAGGGTATGGCGCGCATTCACATCGAGCAGGGTGAGGCCGACGTCATTCAGAAGAAGGGGCTGGCCGAGGCCGAGTCGGTGAAGGCGAAGGTCCAGGCCGAGGCGCTGGGCGTGCAGGAGAAGCTGCTCGCCGAAGCGCGCGGTCTGCACGAGAAGGCCGCCGCCATGAAGCTGCTCGAGGGCGTCACCCGCGAGCACGAGGAGTTCCGCCTGAAGCTCGAGAAGGACAAGCAGGTCGAGCTCGAGGCGCTCCACGTGCGCAAGGACATCGCGGCCTCGCAGGCCCAGGTGCTCGCGCAGGCGATGGCCAACGCGAAGATCAACATCGTCGGCGGCGACGGCGCCTTCTTCGACCAGTTCGTCCGCGCGGTGTCGCTCGGTCAGTCGGTCGACGGCGCGGTGAACAACTCCGAGCAGCTCAAGGTACTCCTCAAGGAGTACCTCGAGGGCGGCCGCTCGTTGCCGGACGATCTGAAGGCCATTCTCTCGCGGCCCGGCGCCAGCCAGGACGTGCAGAACCTCGCTTCGGCGGCCCTGATGAGCCGGCTGGTGCGGGACGAGAAGCCGACGAAGTGACCTACCTTTCTTGAGCGCCTTTCCGGGGCGGCCTGACAGCACACGCTGCAGGTCGCCTCGGACCCTTTTCGACGATCCGTTCGAGGCACCACGATGGCCACCGAGGCACAGGCCCCAGCCCAGGAGTCCACGCTCGAGGGCGGCAGCTACGAAGTCATTCGCGGCCGGCTGTTGGCGCAGGCGAAGGAGCTCGGCGCGAAGGTCGACGGGCTCAACACACGGCGCCGCACCGAGTTCGGCGGCCAGGAGCTCACCGTCATCGGCTCCGAGCGCGTGCGCACCGAGAACAACTGCGTCGCGCGAAACATCGTGCCGGTCGGCAAGCACCTGTTGCTCGGCTTCAACGTCTTCATGGGCCTCAAGCAGGAGCGGGCCGTCAGCGACGTGTTCTCCATTCACGCCTTCGCGCGCACCGCCGAGGGCGCGTTCGACTTCTCGACGCTCCCCAACTCGGAAGCGGGCGCTTTCCTCGAAGACAAGCGCTTCGTGAAGGACTTCGAAGACCTCTTCAAGTTCTACAAGGACGCACGGCTCGATCTGCTGACGAAGACCGAGGCGCGGCTGCTCGCGGTGTTCCGCACCGGCCAGACCGAGCGAGACGTGAAGGT
>JBILEB010000331.1:0-2901 GCA_044352295.1 Myxococcaceae bacterium | reverse complement strand
CGCTGAGTGAAGACGGGCGCGTCTTCTACGAGCGCTGCAAACGCATTCTCGTCGACGTGCAGGAGGCCGAGCGCGACGTCGCCCACGGGAAGACCGAGGTGCGGGGCGTGGTGCGGCTGGCGGTGCCGTGCGCGGTGGCCCGGGAGGTGCTGGTGGCGAAGCTGCCGCTGTTGCTCTCGTCGAACCCCGAGCTCGTGCTGGACCTCTCGACGCCGGAGCACGACGCTGACCCGATGAAGGACGGAGTGGACGTGGCGCTGGCCTGGGGACGCCCGCCAGACTCCGCCCTCATCCAGCGAAAGCTGACCACCTCGGTGGTGCGCGTCTATGGCGCCACCTCGTACTTCGCGGCGCGCGGGGTGCCGACGACGCCCGAGGCGCTCTCGCAGCACGACTGCCTGGTGGCGAGCGGCGCCGAGAAGGGCTGGCACTTCAAGAGCGCCGCGGGCCAGGACGTGGTGGTGCCCATCAAGAGCCGGCTGTCGTGCGCCTCACCCGACGCCGTGAAGGCGCTGGTGCTGGCGGGCCTGGGCCTGGCGCGTGAGCCCGAGCTGCTCATGCAGAGCGCCGTCGCCCAGGGTGTGGTGACGTCGGTGCTCGACGACTGGGCCTTCGAGGAGCGTCCACTCACGGCCCGGTGTGCCCCCGCCCAGCCCCTCTCGCCGCGGGTGCGGGCGGTCATGGACTGGCTCATCGACGCCTTCCGCTGACGTCACGACGCCAGCTGGCGTCAGCGGGTGGTGACGACGACGGTGACGACCGGCTCATCGGGGTCGTTCGAGAAGATGCGAACGTGGTGCACGGCGGGCCCGGGCGAGGCGATGACGTCGAGGTCGACGTGCTGTCCCGACTGAAGACGACGGCGTCATGGACTGGCTCGTCGGCTGGTGTCACGGCTCGAGCTGCGACACCACCTGCACCACGTCAGCCATCGAAAACGGTTTGCGCAAGAGCCCGGCCACGCCCAGCGCCGTGACGGACTGCCCTTCATCGAAGAATCCCGAGGTCATCACCACGCTGATGGCGGGCTCGAGCGCCAGGAGCTGCATCACCGTCTCGGCCCCGTCGAGGCCTGGCAGCACCAGGTCGCACACCACCAGCGACGGGTGCAGGCCGCCGCGCAGGAGCGTCACGGCCTCCTCGCCTGACGACGCGAGGTGCACCGTGTAGCCAAGCTTCTTGAGGAACCGCGAGAGCACCTTGCGCGGGGCCTCGTCGTCGTCGACCACCACGGCGATGCCCCGCGACCGGGGGAGCGGCGTCACGCCATCGGCGTCGGGCAGCCCGCTTTCGAGCGGCAGCCACGCCGTCACCGTGGTGCCGCGGCCGGGCTCGGACTCGAGCCGAATGTCTCCGCCGTGCGCGCGCAGCGTCGTGTACGCCATCGACAGGCCCAGGCCCGTACCAGCGCCGCGCTGCTTGGTGGTGAAGAAGGGCTCGAAGGCCCGCTGCCGCACGTCCTTCGTCATGCCCTCGCCCGTGTCGGCGACCTGGAACGTCAGCCGGCGCTCGTTGGCGGTGACCGTCACCCGCAGCGTCCCGCCGCGTGGCATGGCGTCGCGGGCGTTGAGGCTCAGGTTGATGAGCGTCTGCTGCAGCTGCGAGCGGTCGCCCTCGAGCCTCGTCGCCGCCTCGGGCACGCGCAGGTCGAGCTTCACCATCGCTGGCAGCAGCCGGTGCACCAGGCTCATCGCCTCGTGCACCATCTCGACGGCGTCGAAGCGCTCGTTGCGCGCCGGCGACTTGCGCGAGAACGACAAGAGCGTGTGGATGAGGTCCTTCGCCCGCTGGGTGACCAGCAGAATCTGCTCCGCGTCGGCCTTGTGGAGCGGCTCCTGCACCTCGTCCTTCAGCGTCCCCGCGCACGTCTGCACCACCGCGAGCACGTTGTTCATGTCGTGCGCCACGCCGCTGGCGAGCTGCCCGATGGCGTCGAGCTTCTGCGACTGGTGCACGGCCTCGAGGAGCCGCTCGCGCTCGAGCTCCTTCGCGCGGTGCTCCGTCACATCGGTGAGCGTCACCACGCAGTGCGGCCGCGGCTGCAGGTGATGCGCGCAGACGAACTCGAACACCCGGCGGCCTTCGGGACGGTTCCACTCGAACGACACCAGCCCCGGGCCCGAGCCCCCCGCCATGGTGGCCTTGATGAGCTGCACCAGCACCGGGGAAGGAATGAGCTGCAGCAGCGGCAGGCCGACCGGCTCGCGGGAAGGGCCGAAGAGGACCCGCGCGCGCTCGTTCACCGCCACGACCTGCGCCTGTGCATCGGTCATCAACGCGGGCGTAGGGAGCGCGTGGAAGGCCAGCTCGGCCGTCGACGGGACCAGGAGCGCCGCGACGAGGAGGTCTCCCTCAGGCACCAGCACCACGCCCACCACCGGGCCGGTCTCGGCGCTCTCGAAGAGCGTCACGGCCGCCGGAGGCGTCGCCGGGAGAAAGGCCAGGCGCTCCCGGAGCGATGCGCCCACCGGCAGGTCCACCACCTCTCGGGCGCGCGCGTCGAGGCGAAGGACCTGGAAGGCGGCATCGAGCACGAGGCTCCCACCGAAGACACCCCGGCGGGCGCGCGACAGGCCTTCGAAGATGTCCGTCGTCGACGTCAAAGAAACCGAACTCGTCACGCCAACCGTATCGAAGCACTCCCGCGGGGGTTGGTCCAAGTTCAGGCCCGGACACGCTGATTTTCCGGTCTCCCTCAGGTCGGCGCGGGCTCGACGGGGTTGCCCGCCGCGTCCAGTGCCACTGGAGGAATGCCCAGCCAGCGGGTGACGACGCCATGGCCCAGGTACACCAGGGGCGTCAGGCCTACGGCGATGACGAGCTTGCCAAGGTACGAGCTGACGATGAGGCCCACCAGCACCCGAACGTCGAGCGCGTCCTGCCAGGCCAGGGTCTGGATGA
>JBILEB010000073.1:0-32038 GCA_044352295.1 Myxococcaceae bacterium | reverse complement strand
AGTTACGGAAGGAATACGCCTGCTCCTGCACCTGGCGGGGAATGCGGTCGACCCGCGGGGTTTCGTCGGCCAGCACCGAGGTGGTGTCGACGCCGAGGTTCTGCGAGACCGAGGTGACTCGGGCACTCAGCCGCAGCTTCATGCCCGTAATCCGTTCCGTCAGGTCGAACTGGTTGTTCATCACACAATCGGCGCCGCGGATGTTGCACTCACAGAGGTTGTTCTGGCACCCCGCCGTGAATGCTGCCGGGCCCCGTTCGACGAGCGGAATGGCCTGCAGGTTGTCGATGCCCTGCGAGACCACCGAGAGCGCTCCAGTCGCCCCGTCGAGTGTCACCGGGTTCAGCTCAAGCAGCCGGAGCGAGAAGTTCCCCGCGGCATCCTGGTTCACGAAGTACCTTCGCCGAATGCCCGCGGCGGTCGCCGCCATGCCTGCGGCAGGGCACTGGTAGTCACGTGGCGCGGTCGAGCCGAAGTAGTTCGCGGCCTGATCGGTGAGGGTTTCACGGTCGACGTCGGTGAAGAAGAGCTCACAGGTGGGGCACGGACCACCATTGCGGACCAGGCCGCGGCCCAGGCAGTTCCGGCCCTGATCATCGGTGAAGAGAAAAAGGAACTGTCGTGTGTTGACGTCAGCCGGCTGCACTCGGAAACCGGGCGGCTCGAGCCGGGCGCTGAGCGGGGGAGACCCCGAGCGATTGGCAGGGCCGATGACGCGCGCGAACGGTTGCCCGATGCCCTCCACCACCTCGACGACATCGGTGTCGGGGACGATGCACGTCGGGCACGTCCCTCCCACGAACTGACCGACGAGCGTGGGGCCCGCCACGTTGTTGTAGAACCGCACCGCGTAGCGCGACGAGGGGAAATTGTAACCGGCGTTGAGCAACGGCCGCTCGAGCTGCACCGCAGCCGAGAACGTCTGGTCGATGCGTTCGAGCTGCTGACGGGAACGTGTCCTGGTCTGCTGCATCGAGACGAGCAGAGACACGGCCGCCAGCATGAGGACCGACGAGATCGCAGCGACAACGAGGAGCTCGACGAGCGTCAGGCCCGCCCTAGTTCCCGCCATCGTGCGGATGCGAATAAATGGAAGCATAGGTCTGGGTCCGGTTCTGGAAGAGCCCGTCGCGGTAAACCACGTTCGCGCGCACGACGAAGCCGGGATGGGCTGCGCCCGCGTCAATGGCCGCCGGGTCGGTCATCAGGTTCGTGATGGTGACGGTGCGGGTGAACGCCACCTGCTGCAGGGCGGGACCGCCATCGGTGCCAGTGAAGAACACCGTGCCGGCGTCGAAGGTGCCAAGCGCCAACGAGCCGTAGGGCCGCATCAACACTTCCTCGACGGCAGCATTGGCGAGGAGCGCTCCGTCGATATCCCGCTGTGAATCATTCGAGGAGCGTGCTGCCACCGTCAACAACACCACCACGCCGACCGCCCCGAGCAGCAGAATCGCCGCCGCGGTGAGCACCTCAATCAGGCTGGCGCCTCGACGTGCGCGGTCAGTCAAGCCCGACATTGTTGCCCCCATTGAGCCTCAACGTCCGCACCACGCCGACCCCGTCTTTCGTCTGGACGTTGAAATCGGCGACCGCTGTGAGGGTCACCGCCGAGCCGTCATCGCGGTACACTTGCATAGCGCCGTTGGGGAGAACGGTGACGAGCGTCGCGAAGGCTCGGATGTCGTCGAGACCGGTGCGGAGCCGGGTCTGCACCCCCATCGAGGCGCTGTTGACCGGAACATCGCCGTCCTCGACGCGCGGGCTGCGCCCGGCGGTGCCCGTCGGAATCCAATCGGCCGCGACGTTGAGACCCCGGCAGTTCCCCTTGCGGAACAGCTCGACGGCGGCGCGGCGGTTCGTCGCCGGCGCGGGCGCCTGCGACCCAGAGACGCGGACGACGTGGGCACACCCCTGGGCGAGTGCTCGCATTCTGGCGTTCCGGATGTACTGCCCGATGACCTCCAGGTCGCCGTTCGAGCGCGACACGAACTGGATGTCACCCATGGCCACCAGCGCCAGCGACGTCATCACGCCGATGATGGCGACCACCACCAGGATCTCGATGAGCGTGACCCCGCGCACGCGCCGCTGAACAGGCCTGGGCTTCAACGCACGCGCCTCCACCCCTGAACGCGACCTGAGATGCCGACCGGGCGCACGTTCGTACTCGCCGCTCGCCCGTCACCACGCGCGTAGTACACGCGACCGTTCGCGGCGACGAGGTCAGACAGCACGCCAGCGCCCTGGAGCCGCACCACCGACACGAACGACCCGGGGGCGGAGGGGTCCTCGAGGCTCCGGCGTGGCTCGCCGGTGCGCGGGTCGAACGCGTAGAGGTACGAGTCGCCGAGCCCGAAACACGAGAGGTTCGGTTGCAGGTACGTCGCCACCACCACCGACCCACCGACGAAGGCGGGCTCGCTGATCACCTTCTCATTCCGGTCGAACATGTACACCCACATGGTCTGACCGGCCCTGTTAGCCCCGTTGGTGCCGAAGCTCGGCGCCGTCCCCAACGGGAACGTCCGGTCATGAATCGCGAAGAAGAAGTTGCGCTCCGGGTTGCCAGGGTCAGGGTTGCTGTTCAGGTTGTTGACGTCACCAGTGCCGATGAAGATGTCGGGCTGACTGCGTGATGAGTCGAACACGCTCGTCACACGCGGCCGGTTGAAGAACGGCCGGCGGGTGCCCAGGGTGCTGCAGTTGTTGAGATAGGCAGGATGCGACGAGTTGTTGAAGGGTGCGTTGGGTGAACCACCACGCCCGAGCTCCATGCGACAACCAGTCGACAGGCGGTCGCCAGTGGTCTTGTCGACGTACTGAACGATGGCGTCGTCCCCGTTCACGTCTTCGCGCGACATGTTGTCCCACGGGTCGTAGAAACGCGTCGGCTCCCAATCGTCTTCAGGGTCGCTCGTGTCCCACGTGCGCTGGGCCCACAGGGTGCCGCGCAGGGTGCCGTAGAAGGCGGTCTCGACGTCCGGGAGCCCCGTGCGCTTGTAGAGCGCAGGGCGGCCGACGATGTCTTCGTCGTCGGCAGGACCGACCCACTTCGTGATGCCCTCGCTCCCGCCCTTCACGCGCGGCTGACCGTTCTGCATGTCAAGCACGTAGATCCCGTCGCCTTCGTCTCCAGGTCCAAGTCCGCCACCGAAGAAGCCGACCCACTTCTTGTTCCCATCCACCGAGACGCGCCCGACGATGGGCGGCGCGTAGGTCTCGCCCAGGTCGTCGTTGGTTCCGTCGACGAGGTCGGTCCGGTCGTTGAAGCGCCACAGCAGCGACGGAACACCACCATCCGTGATGTCGAAGGCGGCGATTTCCTCCCCACCCTGACGAAGCGACGTGACCATGACGGTCCTCCAGTCGCTGGCAGTGCACTCAGCGGCATTGTTCGTTGACGTCCAGCACACGTCGGCGACCGCCGTCGGCCCGTCGACGCGACCCAGCTCATTGTGGCGGACATCGTAGAGACGCGTGAGTGCCGCCGGGGGAACCAGCGCCCAGGCCTCAGCCCCGTTGAGGCACGTCGCTGAGGATTCGGGCGTACAGTCAGCTCCTGTGCTGGTGCGGTCCATCACGCCACGGACCAGGCCGTCCCAGCCGCCGATGATGACGCGCATCGGCCGGTTCTGGAACGCCGTCTTGAACGTGCCGTACGCCGAGAACGAGGGCTCAGCCGAGGCGCCGCCGTAGTCCTGCGGGAAGGGTGACGCCCCGACGGCAATCGGGCCCGAGAAGGCCACCGCGCCCGCGCGGGACGACCGGCGCAGCAGGCCACTGCCGTAGGACTCGGCGGCGTTGCTCCCGATCCCGTCGTTGCGCACGAACCGCACCACATCGGCGCCCGGGCTCGAGGGAGAGCCCGCCACGGTGTCGATGTAGCTCGTCACGGTCGAATTGCCTGGCTCGAAGTTCTGACGCCCGCTGAATCCACCGTCGGTGTGCGGAATCCACGTATAGAACTGCCGCGTCGCGGGCACCGACGGACTGTTGGGCGTACCCGGGCCCTGGCGATCCACCTTGTCACGCCACTCCCACTCCGGAGTGCCGCTGATGTTGCCGCTGATGTCGAGCCGAAGGGCGATCAGGTTGCCCTTGAGTTCGCGTTGCGTACCGCCGTCACTCGCTCCACGGTCGAAGTATGATTGGTACAGGCGCTGCCCATCGGTCGTGAGGGAGGGGCGGCTGCGTGAGAACCGGCCCGCGGTGATGTTGCTGAGCACGATCGACAGACTGTCGGTCAGCTCGTTCGCGCTCACGGCGCTGAGGGCGTAGCCACCCGCGAGGTCGAAGGCATAGGTCGAACCGGTCCGCCGCATGGCCGTACCGCCAGCACGAGCCATCAGGTCGAGCTGCCCGGCGTCGGTTCCACCGGTCAGCCCGGCGCCGAAGCCGACAACGAACGTCTTGACGTCCTTGGAGCGCGTGCCGGCATCCAGGCCACGGAGGGCGTTGACCGCCGCGATAAGGTCGCTGTTGTTGTAATTTCGGGGCGTCGACTCGAGACCATCGGTGATGAGGAGCACGTAATAGTCGCGGCACTCCCATTCAGAGCCATTGTCGTTCAGCAACTCTTCGCGCAGGAAGTCGCGCGCATTGGTGAGCGACCCATACAACGGAGTGAAGTCAGTCATGCCTGAGGTGATGCTCGTATCGTAGCAGCTCTCATTGCCGCCCGGGCCGCAGGTGCGTTGGTCAGACCAGCAGAAGCCACCATCGGTTGGAGTCGTCAGGTCGGCCGGCCTCGAGCACCGTCGAAGCGCCGTCGTGAGTTTCGGCATGGCGGTGCTGCCGACTTCGATGGGCACGAAGAGATCTCCCGTGCCGCCGTCCTCGCGGCGACTCCAGCCGCTCGTCTTTCGCGACTGGTTGTTGGTAGAAGTCGCATAAGGAATGTTACTCGATGGAGCGACCGGGTTGGTGAGAGATGGGTCGTACCAGTCCGAACGGACCCGAACCTGCACGGCGTTCAAGCCGGTGCCGCGGCAGAAGTCGTCGGGCAGCTTCTCAATCCACACGGAGCGATTGTCGACAATGTCGACCGCCCCCGAGGTGCCGCGAATGCGCCAGTTTCGGTCCGCGCCTGTCGCCGAGTCATAGTAGTCATTCTCGAAGTTGAACTGGATGTCATACGTCGTGTTTCCGGGCAGGTTGAAGCGCCACGCCAACACCTCGGTGCCGCCGGTCGGAACCGTCGTCGTCAGGGTCGGCGCCGTGACGCACGTCGCTGGTGACGATGGGTTAACGCACAGCCTGGCCCCCACCCGAATGTGCTCGCCTCCGGCTTGCATGGGAAACGACCGAGCGTACAGCGTGTAGATTCCGCCCAGGCTGGTGTTCAGTTTCCAGCCAGACTGGTAGGTCGTCCACCCGCCGCCAAAGTAATTCTGAGCATTCTGGTTGATTTGGAGCAGACCAACGGTGTCGGCCCCTGTGAGCAGAGAGGTCGCCGCGGGCGTTGTCGTCTCTCCGAGTGGCCGGTCGGGGGCCAGACACTTGGGGGCGGACAGATCGTACAGCTCATAGTCGGGCCCCGCGAGCGAGTAGCTGATTCGCCCGAGCGGGAAGGTGGAGATGTTGCGCCGCCAGCGGAGCCGACAGCTCCGGCCGCCCGTTCCACACTCGGTCAACATGGCGAACGAGGCTGCATTCGAAGAGTCGACAGTGCCGGGGCACGCCGAGGCGAAGTCGCTGTACTGCGGAGGGTTCAGTTCGCAGAAGTTGCGCTCTTGGAGCTTGTTTTGAATCGCGGTGGCAAGGCCTGGACGGGTCGGGTTCACCGTGACCGTCCCCATGAACTCACCACCCTTCGTTTCGTACCGGTAGTCGTAGCTCGCAGGTGCGTTGCCCGTGAAAGGAACCTGCTCCCCCACGACGCGGCAATAGGTGTACGGGTCGGGGAAGCGGAACTGATACCGGCTGATGCGGAAGTTACACGCGCCAGGGGCTGGCTCCATGCACGCAGGCAAGCTCGCAGTCCACTGGCGGGCCGTGTAGGTACAGGTCGGCCGCTCGTACCGGTACTGCATGCGCGTGTACACGCACTCCCCAATGAATGGAGGGGTATAGCGGGTCCGGACTGCTGAGTAGACACAGCGCCGCTGCACGAGCGAGTCGCTCTCGGTCGGCCCAGGACACGCACGCACCGGATACGGTGGACCCGCGCCGCTGACGTCGAGACAGCGCTCTGCCTGGAAGGTGAGCTGACACGGGCGCGCCGCCGAGCACATGTCTGATGCACCAAACGCAGTCAGGTCTTCGTTGCCGGTGAGGGTGAGCGAGGTCGCGCAGCCCGCCACTGGCTTGATGACGTCCCACACGCCGTTGACGGTTGTGCTGCTCGAGGGTACCGCGTTGAACTGAACGTTCGCGCCGGACGCCATGCGATAGTACGGTGCAATGGCATTGCTGAACCAATTGTCCTGATCGGGTGCGAGCCCCACGCTATCGTCGAGGGTCGAGGCCGTGATTTGGCACGGTGTCGACGATGTACACCCTGCGATCTGCATCGGGTCCGTGACGGTCCGGGGAGCCGTCATACATGCCGTCGTGAAGTTGGTCCGCGGAACCCGAGCCGTCGCGGGGGCCGGAAAACCAGGCGCGAGCTGCCACTCATCACCGAAGGTGGTCGGGGCAAAGTAGGTTGTCGTGTTGGTCTGAACAGTGGAAGCACCTGCGCTCAATTCACAAGGGTTGGTGGGGGTGCAGGCGAGCGGGGAAGTCCAGGACAATGACCGTCCACCGATCGTCCCATCGGTCGAGTCCGGCTGAGCAGGGCAGGCAGCGGCCAGACTTCCAAATGCCATTCTCGAGACAGTGACGTTGGTTTGCGTGCCGGTGTTGGTATACGGAATCGACTGGAGCCCAGTGCCGCTGCAGGTCGCTGATCCGTTGGACGGAGCGGAACGCGTGTAACGGACGGGAAGTGAACTCGGGGTCCACGCACCCGGTTGAGAGCCGGTCGCGTTCTGGTTGACGAACTGCACTTCACAACCGTTGTTTGGAGAGTCCGTCCTGCAGTTCGCTGAAGGAGCGCTCGTGAAGCCACCCGGAAGCCCACCGGTGGTGGTGATGATGCGGGTCTCACTGGGCCCAGTCACCATCGCGCCATCGTGCCACTGGCACGTCCCAGCCGTCGGCGCCCTGGTCATGTTGAACGTGGTAAAGCTGCCGGTGTCGTATGTGTAGGTGCGCGCAGGCGCAGCCTCTGTAAACGAAAAGCCAGCAGCCGGTGCACTGAAGGGTGTCCCATGGCGGCTCCGCCAGATGTGGACGGTCGAGGTCTCGTTGCCGAGCGAGACCATTCCCGAGGGTACTGCTTCGAGCCGGCATCGGCGCGCATGGTTGCTGTTGGGGCCAGGGAGGCAGTTGGCCAGCCACGCGTGGGTGCCGGTCCGACGCGAAGGTCGAACGTCTTCGAAGCCCCCGCCGTTGAGTCGATACAGGCCCCGGTTGCCGTCAACGCGAACCGAGAAGGGTGTGGGCGTGACGAACGAGTCGGCGTTGCCGTCCGACAGACCGTTGGTCTGGAACAGCAGCGAGCCGGTCGTGGGGCAGGTGAGGCCACGGTCACGTCGCACGAACAGATTCGAGGTGTCATCGGTCATTCCACCCGAGCGTTGGCGCAGGGGCGTGCCCCGGGTGAACGACACCGTCGGCCAGTCAGCGCAGCCGCTGGCCCCTGGCCCGATGCCCTCGAGCAGCTGATTGGCTCCAGGGGTGGCTGTCGCCGGCACGTCGCTCCGGTAGAGGTTGCACTGCAGCGGCGCTCCCGGGATCGTCGCCTGGAGCGTGATGGGGTAGGTGTGGAGTGCCGCCGTCGACGCCGCGCAGATGGCCTGCTGCCGCGGGGGCACCACGCTCGTCCCGCCGAGCCCGGATGTGTTCGAACGGAAGGTGTAGGGCGTCCCAGTGCCTGCGAGCACGTCGTACACGCACTGGGTCTGCCCACCTGCGCTGACGAACCGGGAGCGGTACTGGAAGTAGCCCGCCAACCCCAGCTGCAGGGAATCAGAGTACCCGGGGAGCACTTGGGTGAGCGTTCGCTTCCCGATGCAGAACCGGTTGTCACACGGTGCCGTGGGCGTCGAGGGATCCCAGTCGTCATTGAGGTAGTTCAGACCACGCGGAGGAAAGTCGGGAATGGTCTGACCTGAATTCGGGTCGTAGTCCGGCAGATTGCGCATCGAGTTCGAGGTGTCGAAGATGATGAGCAGCTTCGGAGGCAGCCCGCCGTTCAGCCCTGCGATACCCGACTGGGACAACGCAGAGGCGCTCGCGAGGAGCGCCATGGTGAGTGCGAGTCTGAAGGTGGAAGTGCGCATGTCGTCCCTCGAGGCAAACCGAACGACCTCTTCGAAGCACAGAGCGCGCCACGAAGGAGCACCGGAACTTCAGGGGCTTCCGAGCGTTCAGGGGTGCAGCATGATCGTTGTTCAGGGCTCTCCACTGAACTTTCTGCAGAGCTGCGTCATCGCGGAGGCAGGAAGGACCACCCACCGTCACGCCGGCCCAGGACGAGCTCGGTGAGCGGGTTGGGTTCGACCCGAAAGGCCTGCGCTGCCAGTTGCCGGAGCGGCGCCTCGGCCTCTTTCGTCCACGGGGAGACGTACATGCGAGCCCGGCTCGGGACGGCGACGAGCACGTCGCCCTGCGCCGCTTCGATGGCGTCCCACTCGCGGTCGAGCAGCAAGAACCCGGCAGCATAGACGTCGTCGTAGCG
The DNA here is from genome assembly GCA_044352295.1 of Myxococcaceae bacterium. GTDB lineage: Bacteria > Myxococcota > Myxococcia > Myxococcales > Myxococcaceae > Xiheimicrobium. The sequence goes on along the minus strand of JBILEB010000073.1, from coordinate 23,310 downwards.
GTTGGTGCCCACGCCGGTATTCTTGATTGGGACGAACTCGAGGCCCTTGAGTCGACGCTCCAGGTTCGCGATGGAGACCGCCAGCGCCGAGCCCGCATCGAGCCCGAGCCCCGCGAGTTGTGAGTGGCTCAGCCACACGGCGTTCTGGGTGAGCATGTCATCGCACACGAACCCCACGCCGAGGGGGTCCCTCCACTCGAGGAAGGCCAGCTCGTCGAGAACCTCACCCGCATCATCGGCCTCGAGAGCGGCGATGAGCTCGTCGCGATTGATCATCAGGGGCATCAGACAGGCCTGGGTCGGCCGCTGCTCAACGCCTCCATCGCCAGGAACCGCCGCGTCCGTCACGGTCGGCTCGGATGGGGCCGGCCCGCGCGTGGCCCCTCTGAAGCTCAGGACCCACACGCCAACCGCGACGACCAGGACCGCGCCACCTGCGACCAGGATCCGGTTCATGTGTGCAGCGCCCCCCACCGTGGCCCTGCCTCGCCGGTGCTCGAGAGCGTCGTCCCGACGCTCATGCTCCTACTGGCTGGTGACCGCCTTCTTACGCACATGGCGGGAAGTGTACGAGAACCTGGCGCGAGCGCGAGTTTTCACCGCACCACGCGCTCGGGCAGGGCGCTCGCTTGCGCTTCCGCCATCATGTCGCGCCTGCGCGACGTCTGGTTGGTGCTGCCCCTTGAAGGCGCAGCGGATTCGCACCGAGCGAGGGCGTTTCAAGGAGGTGCTGGGCGGGCGAAAGCGAAGGTGCTGCTGGAGGCCTCGCCAACGGCCCCACCCTCGGCCCGTTCGACGCGCTCCACGTCGTCTACGACGTCGTCTCTGGCGACTCCGAAGTCCTCTCGGAGCCCATGGGCCGGCCGCTCCCGCTCGAGGACGCCAGCACGGTCGTCGCGACCCGCGCCACCAACTCACTCGCTGCGCGCCGCTCGCTCACGTCTTCCTCGACGCCATCCGCTCTCACCACGGAGACGAACTCGCGCGCCGCGTCGAAACGCTCCTGCGCGCTGGAGCCGCCTGACCCGCGCATCACCGTCGCGGTGGGTTCGCCGAGTACCGGCGTTCGGGCTGATCCAGCCGAATGGCGCCGGTACCGAGAATGCCGCCTTCGGCCACAGGCTCTTCCCCATTCGACAGCGGCTCGTCGGCCAGCATCGAGCGGAGGAGCCCGAGCGCCGAGACCCCGGCGTCGAACGCGTCCTCGTTCTCTTCCATCGACCGGGCGTCCTCGAGGCGGACCTCGAGGTCGCGGAACCACGCCCGGGTGACGAGGGCTGTGACGGCCGCCCGTCGAATCGCTGGAACCGTCTTCGCCACCAACAGGCGCGGGCGCTGCGACGGAGGCTCATCGAGCAGTGCCGTGGCGTACAGCGCGCGCGGATACAGCTCCGCGACGACGACCTGCGCGGTGGCCAGCAGCGTGTCGAGGCGCCCGTCGAAGGGCCAGACCCGGGGCGCGTCAGCGGCCGTCATCGCCGCGAGGCTGCGCCAGAGGTCAATCGCCGAAGAGCCGACCGAGCCCGGGATTCCCGACGTGATGAAGACCGACTTCGCGCCGGTCGTTCGGTCAATCGCGCGAACGAGGTCGCACGCCGCCGCGCTCGCTGCCGTGGCGAACGCGGTCAACGCACCACGCCCCTTCGGCACCTTGAAGAAAGGTCTCGCCACGGACCAGTCTCCAGGCCGCGTCACGGGCTCGAACCACGAGGATGGCACACGGCGGATCAGCTCCAGGAGCGTCGCGTCGGGGCCGAGGTCGAGCGCTCGGCGGGCCGCGGCGAGGAAGCGGGTCGGGACGCCAAACGGCGCATCGATGGCCACGAGCGTTCGCCCGGGGTCGCGTCGCCTCGCGGTGGTGATCAGCCGCTCGAAGGTCCACCCGTCGTCAGGAGCCGGTACGCATCGGACGACGCGCTCCGGCACAAGGGCTTCGAAGACGACCCGCTTCGAGGGCCGGGCGCTCCAGTCGGCGCAGACGACGTGCTCCACCACCGCGACTACCGGCTCCGGCTGATCAGCGCCGGGCGCAGCGCCGCTTCCAGGGTGGGCGGAGGATCCGCCGGTCGGTTGAGTGAGGCGATGACGCCATCGGGCCGCACCACCACCACCGTCGGTCGTCGGGACATCCACGGTCGCCCGGCGCCATCTCGAAGCGGCACCTCACGCGTCACCAGGCCCGCTTGCGGAGCCACCGTGCAGCCCACGCCCAGCACCATCCACCGGCCGGGTTCGAGCACCGCATGCACGCGACGTCCATCCGAGAGCACCGCATCGGGCAGCCGCTCGCCCGCACGCGCGAAGCGCCACGGCACCCACGCCCCACCGCCGGGCGCCACGTCGTAGAGCGACAACAGCCGCTCGATCGGCGCGGGAATCTTCGTCTGCTTCATCGCGGTGAAGAGCGCGAGGTCGATGAACCGCAGCCCCACCGCACCCGTGGGGTACTCCATGCGGTTGAACGGCAGCATCGAGATGATGCGCGTCATCACGCTACGCAGTTCGGTGTCGTAGGTGTCGAGCAGCGAGTCGGGTGCTTCCTCCCGAACCACCGCCGCGAGCTTCCACGCCAGGTTGTGCGCCGCCAACAGCCCCACGTTCATGCCCCGCCCGCCGATGGGCGCCCACACCGCGGCGGCGTCTCCGCACAGCATCACGCGGCCCGTTCGCAGCGTCGCCGCCACCCGGTCCTGAAACCGCGCGCGCGTGAGCCACCTGGGGCCCACCAGCTCCAGGCGGAGCTTCTCGTGCGCCACCCGCGACAGCTGCGCCTCGGCGTCCTCCAGCGTCGGCTGCGTGAGCGGCTCGTCCTTCACCGCGCGGAAGGAGACGAAGCGGTGGCCGCCCGTCGGCAGCGGCATCGACAGCAGCGTCGCACCCGCGGTCAGGTCGAACCGGCAGTACTCCTCGCGCGGCGGCGTCTTCCACGTACACGCCGCGTTCACCTGCAGGCACTCGAGCCCCTCGTGCGCGCGGCCGACGAACTCGATGCCGAGCTGTTTGCGCACCGCGCTGCGTGAGCCGTCGCAGCCCACCAGCCACTTCGCCTCGAGGGTGGTGGCTCCGGCAGGACCGTTCACCTGCGCCACCACGCGGTCGCTCCGTTGCTCCAGCGACGTGAGGGTGTGACGGCCGAGCACCTCGACGTCCAGCGCGCCCCGCAGCACGGCCTCGGTCTGGTGTTGCTCGATGATCCACGGCTTCGGCTCGGACCCATCGAGGCGGCCCAGCGTGAGCGAGCCCCGTCGCGCGCCCCGGACCTGCAGCTCCACACCCGAGAGCCGCCCGGACACCGCGTCGAACGCCGCTTTGAGTCCGCTCGCGGCGAGCACCTCGGCGGTGCGGGGCCAGATGACGGCGGCGCGGGGGTCGAAGACGGCGCCCTCCCGTGTCTCGACGACCGTCACCGACAGGCCCGCCCGTCGCAGCAGGAGCGCCAGGAACAGCCCGATGGGTCCCGCGCCGACGATGAGGACATCGACCATGGCCCCACTGCTAGCGGCCGAGCCGGTTGGCCTCACGACTTTCGCCCCAGCGCTTCGTCACCGAATCTTCGGTGGCGCGAACGCGTGAGGTCGGCATTATTCCGCGAGCTTGACGCTCCGGGCCGGTCCGGAGCCCCATCCCCGCACCGACACACCCCCCATGCGCCACCTGCTCCGAGCCTCTCTCGTCGTTCTGTCCCTCGTCGTCATCGCCTGCGGCGGTGGCATGAACACCCCGGTCGACGCTGGGTCCTCGCCGGTCGGCAACGTGATGGGTGGGTTGACCGTCTACATCAACAACTCCTGCGGCGGCTGCCACGGCACGGACGGGGCCGGCACGTCGTCGGGCCCGAACATCACGGGCAACATGATGGCCGGCATCGGCGGGTGGACGCAGGGTGAGTTCAACAAGGCGCTGCGCGAGCGCATCGGCAAGGACGGCGTGATGTTCTGCGCCAGCATGCAGGCGTACCCGCGGCTGACGGATCAGCAACTCGCCGACCTCCTCGCCTTCCTGAAGTCGAAGGACAGCGCCACGGTTCAACGCGGCCCGCCGTCCTGCCAGTGAGGCTCACGCCGCGGCGGGTTTGACGACCTTCGTCTCTTTGCGGACGAAGGAGTCGATGACGAGCAGGCCCACGCCCACCACGATGGCGCTGTCGGCGATGTTGAACGCCGGCCAGTACGCCTTCTCGAACCAGTGGGCCTCGATGAAGTCGATGACGAAGCCGCGCGCGAGCCGGTCGAGGTAGTTGCCGATGGCGCCGCCGAAGACGAGGGGCAGGCCCCACTTCGCCCAGCGCTCCACCTTCGCGCCGGTGAGCTGCCGCCAGTAATACAGGATGAGCGCCACCGCGCCGAGCGAGACGACGTGGAAGAGGGGACCGCGCAGGTTCTCTGGCAGGGTGCGGAACAGCCCGAACGCCGCGCCCGGGTTCTCGGCGTAGCGGAAGCGGAAGAACGAGTCCGACAGCACCACGGGCGCCGTCGGGCGGTAGTGGTAGCCGTCGAAGCCCTGCGCCGGCGCGTTGCCCACGAAGACACCCACGCGGCTCGACGCGCCCTCGAACGCCGTCGACAGGTGCTCGAGCGTCAGGAACTTCGTCCACTGGTCCACCACGATGACGGTGACCGCCACCACGGCGAGGAAGACCCATTTGTTCGACATGGAGCGCCTCTCACCACGCAGGTCCACCCACGGCAAGGCGCTCCACATGAACGGCGGGGTGTGCTTGGAGGGCCCCATGACGACCTCGCGATGGCTGTCGCTGGCGCTCTGCGTGTCCCTCGGTGGGTGTGACGACCGCTCCAAGCGCACCGAGAAGGCGCTGTCGGAGCTGAAGGCCAGGCAGGACGCCCAGCAGGCGGCGGCGAAGGGCGACAAGCTGGTGGCTCCGGCGGCCGAGGTGGTGAAGCTCGACCCGCCGTATGACGACTCCACCACCGAGAGGCTCAACACCGACGGGCCCTGTCCCGAAGGCCTATGGGCGCTCTTTCCAGGCGACGCGCCGGGAGACACCCCCGAGGCGAAGAAGGCCAACGCCGCGCGCCGCAAAGAGGTCGCCGCCACGCTCGAGGGCAAGCGCTTCATGGTGCGCCTGCGCGCGCCCGACCAGGTGACGCTCAAGCCCCACGACGCCGTCCAGGGCGTGCTGCCCATCGAGGTGCTCGGCAGCATCGACTGCAAGGACGCGCTGGGCTCCGTCACGGTGGCGTGGACCGCCGCGAAGGCCGGCCCGCCCAACCCGTCAGCGGCGAAGGCCGGCGCCGAGCTCGTGCAGAACTTCTGGCTGGCCCCGCCGGTCGCCTTCACGCTGCCCGTCACGTCGATGAGCGAGGCGAAGGCGTTTCAACAGAACAACGCCCTGGGCCTCACCGCGCGCGTCGTCTTCACCCTGGGCAAGGCCGAGGTGGACAAGAAGCTGCGCAAGGTGGGCAAGGTGTCGGAGAAGGTCGAGGCCGCGGGTGAGACGGTGGGCTACGGCGGCGGCATGGAGGACTGGGGGGCCGGTCGACTGGTGCGCGCCGAGCTGGTCGGCCTTCGCGTGGCGGTCGAGCAGGAGAAGAAGCAGCTCTATGAGCTGAAAGGGCCGGCGCACTGAGGCTGGAGCCGCACGGGGTGCGATGGTGTGCTCCAAGGTCGTGCGGCGTTGGTGGGAGTCCTGACCCTCGGCGACCCCACCCTTCGGAATTTACTGCCAGGAGTCAGGAAAAAGGGCGGTGGCTCTGTTTGAGGCGCCTGCCTACGATCTTGCTCTCACATTCAAGCCCGGGAGGGGCCATGGCCGCGAAGAAGGCGACACCGAAGAAGGCGACACCGAAGAAGGCGACACCGAAGAAGAAGACCCCGATGACGAAGAAGGCGACGAGGAAGACGACGAAGACCAGCAAGAAGACCACTGCGCGAGCCTCGCGCGCGGCCGATCGCGCCAGCGTCTCAAGTGAAAAACACGAACTCGCCTACATCTCGAAGAAACACGGCGTCGAGGAGGCGGTCGTCAAGCGCATCAGCAAGGACGTTGGGAACAAGCGCGTCGACGTTGAGGCAGGCCTCGAGGAATTCAAGATGCGCAGCGCCGCCGCCGACAAGTCGCTCGTCTCGTACGAGGCGCACGAGGTCGCCGTGCTCGCCCGGAAGTTCGACCTGCCGAAGGACGTCGTCGAGACCGCCAGTTCGAAGAACGGGCCCAGCCGCAAGAAGATCGAAGCCAGTCTCGCGAAGGGCTGACGCGGCCGGCACCCGCCGTGCATTCCCGCGGCGCATGCTCATCGCCGTGCTGCTCGCTCAGCTCACTGCGCCCGTCGAAGCAGGTGGTCTCGCCGTTCGCCTCGAGCGCACGGAACCCGAGAAAGTCGTGCTGGTTCGGGTGAAGGTCCTCGACGGGCGCAGGGGCTCGACAGACGTCCCGCTCGAGCTCGGCGACCGCGTGGCCACCGGGACACGCGTGGTCGTCGACGCACTGCCGCCAGACTGGGTCGTCGAGGTTCGGCGCACGATGTGGACCATCGCCGACGCGCCCGATCCCGTCGAGGTGACGCGCTCCCCGTGGCTGCCGCTCCGCTCCGCGCAGGGTGGCTCGAGGCTGCCGACCCTGGGCGATCCGCGCCGGACGTCACCCAAACGCCTTCGCGCAGCGTTCGAGGCGCGCGGAGGCCGCCTCCTGAAGCTGCTCGAGGCGAAGGAACCGCTCCCGCTCTGGTTTCACGAAGCTGCGTGGGAGGTGCGACTCGTGAAGGTGAACGGCGACCAACGCGACGTCGTCAAGCAGCTCACCATTCGCAACACCTTTGGCTGCTGACCTCGGCGCCTTCGACGTCGAACGCCTTCACGGAATGAGGGACGACGCCCCCAGCACCGCGCGGAGCACGTCGGGCCGGTCGGTCATGATGCCGTCGACTCCCGCCTGCAGCAGCGTGCGCATCTCGGCCTCGTCGTCGATGGTCCACACCAGCACCGCCACGCCGTGCAGCGTCGCGATGCGCAGCAGCTCTGGCGTGATGAGGGGCATTCCCTCCCACACCGCGGGCATGTCGGCGACGTGGAAGCGTGCATCGGGCGGCGTCTCGTCGCCGTTGAGCGCGCCCAGCACGAACGCCGTGAGCGCGTCACGCGGGAAGAAGTGACACGCCTCGGGGAGCGCCTCGACCAGCCGGCTCGCCACCACATCCGACTCACTGCCCAGACAGAAGCGCGCCACCTCGTCGCGGGCGCGGAGCTGCGCGGCGAGCTGCGCCTCCAGCCCCGGGACGTCGGGCTTCACTTCCAGGTTGATGCGCACGCCCGGACACGCGTCGAGCACCTCGGCGAGCGACGGAATCCGAATGCCCTGTCCGCGCCGCGGAAAGGTGAGGCCGCCGTCGACGCTGAAGCGAAAGCCCGCGTCCAGCCGCGAGAGCTCGGCGAACGAGAACGAGGCGATGGGGCCCGTACCGTCGGTGCAGCGCTCCACGGTGGCGTCGTGGTGGACGACGATGACGCCGTCGCGCGTGCGGTGCACGTCGAGCTCGAGCACGTCGGTGCGGAACTCGGTGACGGCGCGCGTGAAGGCCAGAAGCGTATTCTCGGGTTCGACCCGCGCGCCGCCGCGGTGGCTGATGTGGGCCGGGCGGTGGAGGGTCTGGGCGTAGGCGTGTCGGAGGGGCACGACCGCTGACCTACTCCTCCGTGCGCGGTGTTGGGAGAGACGTTTCGGTCTCCGCGCGATGCGTCGTGGAGGCGTCTACGGCTTCGCCCCGGGCGCGGCAGACTTGAACAGGTGACAGCCCACGCACTGGGCCGGCGGCGTCGGGTGGTTCTTCTTATCGAGCCGCTGGTGGCAGGTGCGGCAGACGGCCGGGCCGGCGCCTGGCTCCGGCGTGTGCGGGGCGTGGCACGTCTCACAGCGCTGGTGGTCCTTCTCGGCATGCAGCGCGGGCAACTTCTCGGTCGCGTGACAGGCCGTACACGTCTTCACCACCGTGCCCGAGTGGCTCTCGTGGCAGCTCTCACAGCCGGTCTGGTGGCCCTTCTGCGGTGGCGTGCGCCCGTCGTGGCAGGACAGACAGGCCTTCGGGGCCGTCCCCGGCGCGCCGTGCGGGAGGCTCTGGTGGCAGGCGGTGCAGTCGGCGTGGCCCTTCGTCTTCGAGCCCGGCTTCACCTTCACCAGCGTCACCTCGGCGAAGCGCGCCTGGTGGCAGCTGCGGCACTCGGCGTCCGACTTCGGCTTCGCGTCGTGCGGCGCGTGGCAGTCGTCACAGGTGACGCGCGGCCCATGCACCACCGCCGCGGTGAAGGGGGCCTTGTCGTGACACGAGACGCAGGCCTTCGCGAGGCGGTCCTGGGGCTCGTGCGGTGGGTGACAGCCCATGCACGTCTGGCCCTCGGCCGACTTCGGGTGCTTCACGGCCTCGTCGCGGTGACACCCTTCCGTACAGGCGATGGCCTCGGACTTCGGCGCGTGCGGGCGGTGGCAGTCGGTGCACTCGTCGTGCATCCACTGCGCGACGACGGGCTGGCCGCGGTGGCAGGTGGCGCAGTCCTTCACGGCGCCCTTCTCGAAGCGGTGGGCCTCGTGGCAGCTCCCGCAGCCCTTGTGGCCGGCCTTAAAGAGCGCGAGCGGCGAGACGCGCGCGGCCGCCGTCATGGTGGGCTTCGTGTGACAGGTGACGCACTGCCCGCTGGCCACCGAGGCCTCCTGGTGGTGCGGGTGACACTTCATGCAGGTGTCGCCCAGCGTGTCGCCCTTCGCGCCGTGCCCGAGCGTCACCGCGTGGCAGGTGGTGCAGTCCGCCGCCTTCGTGAAGGGCGCCTCGTGGGGCCGGTGGCAGGCCTCACAGCGAGCGGTGTGCACGGCGATGGCGGGGAGGTCGCCTTGCGGCTTCTGGTGGCACTCGAAGCACGTCCACGGCTCGAAGCGCGCCGGGAGCGTCTTCGCCATGAAGGCGTGGCAGGTGAGGCACCCCATGGCCGTGACGCCGGCCTCGAAGGGGTGGTGTTGCTTTTCCTGCGGCTCGTGACAGCCGGTACACACCGCGTCGGTCGGCGCCGCGAAGCCCGCGTCCGAGACGGGATGACAGTCTTTGCAGAGCACCTGCTTCGAGCCTGAGTCGACCCACCCACCATCACGGCGGACGAGGCCGGTCTCGAGGTGCTGCTGGTGGCCCGGGGCCGGGCGCGCGAGGTGGTACGTGTCGGGCACCGTCGCGAGCGGCGCCGTCGCTGGAGTGACGGTCGTCCCGCAGCTCCAGCAGGAAAGGCCGAGGGCCAGCGTGACGAGGCGGCTGGGCGGCAGGGCGTTCACGGGCGGCGTACGGCGACGTCAGCGGCGATGGAGAGCGCAAAGAGAAGACACGCCAGCACCCCGAAGCCCTGGGCCACCGACATCGACCCGACCACCGGCAGCGGCGTGCCGAAGACGACGCCCAGCACCATGAGCAGCAGCGCCCCCAGGCCCAGCACACACGCGGCCCGCAGCGCCTTCTCGGTGGGCCAGCGCGACAGGAGCTTCACGAGGGCCGTCATTTCCGCACCTCGCCCTTGAGCTCCTCGGCCGTCTTGCTGAACGGGTGCGCGACGCCATGGCAGCCCGCGGACGCGCACGAGACGCGGTTCTGCTCGAGCTCCTCGGCGAGGGCGACGTGCTCCTTGATGTTGGTGAAGGACGCCAGCGTGCCCGAGTGACACTGCCGGCAGTTCGCGTTCGGGTACGACTTCGCGGTGCGCACCTCGGCGTGGAAGCGCTCCAGCGACCAGCTCGAGTAGCCGCCCAGGTAGTAGTTCCACACGTGCGACATGCCCGTCAGCTTGGTGAGCGGGGAGCCGAAGAGGCCGTAGTCGGCGTGGCAGACGTAGCAAGCCGTCGGGCCGTTCTGGCTGTTGTGGGCGTGCCGCGCGGCGAGGCCCTGGCTCTTCGGGTCTTCCAGGTCCGACAGGTGCGTCGCCATCACGTGGCAGGAGCCGCAGAAGTCACGCTCGGTAGTGCGGTGCAGGCCGAACGCCGTGCTGGAGACCGCCGTGATGAAGGGAATGACGGCGAGCCCGAGCAGCAGCCGCAACCGCACCGTGGGCGTCAGCGACGGCCGGGCGATGAGGTGGTGCAGGAGGATGAGCGCCGCGATGGCTGCGCTGGCGAGCGTGAGGGCGCCGAAGGGAGTCGTCACGGCGACGGGCCTCCACCGCGCGAAGCAGTCCAGGAGCGCCTGGGGCCTGCCCACTCCATCGTCATGTGCGTCCGCCGTGACATCGGGTGGTCTGCCAATCCAGAAAGGGGACTCACGGCGTCAGCGCGTGCACGGTGTCGACGCCGACCGACCGACCGGCCGCGTGGCACACCGCGCACGACTCGAGCCCGCCCGGGGTGGTGTTGAGAATGGTGTGGGCCTGCGCCGCGACCGAGGTGTGGCAGCCGGTGCAGGCAGCGCTCGTCGGGGCCTCGAACACCGGCGTCGCCGCCACCGCGCCCGGCAGACAGGCCAGGCCGCCATCGGGCGGCACGCTGGGCCCACCATCGGCGAGCGACAGGTTGCAGCTGCGCAGCTCGCTCCGCGACGGCAGCACCGTGGCCGGCAGCGGCAGCACGTACGCCGTCGCCGTGTGGCACTTCTGGCAGTTGTTGAGCGGAGACGGGTACCGCGCCGAGGCGTGCGCCGCGTGGATGAGGTCCTTGAAGTTGGCCGAGCCCGCGGTGACGGTGCCCCCGTCGCGCGGCACCACCACGTTGCGGCTGCGCACCAGGTTCGAGTTGTGGCACGAGATGCAGTTCTCGACGCTCTTGCGGCTGCCGCCGTGCTCCTGCAGGTCCTGGTGGCACGACTCGCACTGGGCCTGGGTGACGTCCTTGCGGCGAGTCACCGGCGTCGCATCGGTGACCGCGAACGAGCGCACCGGCTCATCGGCGCACCAGGCGACGCCCGCGTCGGTCCTCGCGCACAGCTCGATGCCCACCTGGAAGCTGCCGGTGTCGGTCCCCGCCAGCGGCGCGAGCGCCCGGTAGGTGAAGACGCCCGCGTCGACGCGCTCGAGGCACGCGCCGCCATCGGTGAGGACGGCACAGTCCGGCGCGTTCTCGGCGGTCTCGGAAGAGAAGCGGGCAATCTCGAGCGTGGGGCCCGCGAAGGTGAAGCGAAGGCGAGACAGGCGCTGCGCGAGGATGTCGCGAGGCTGCCCGTTCACCTGCGTGAAGAACGTCACCTGCGGCCGGCTCCCCGGCGGCGTGGCGGCGATGGGCAGAATGCGGCCGACGACGGTGAGCCGGTTCGGGTCTCGTGACGGCGCCGGGTGCTTGCGGGCGATGGGCGAGATGGAGTTGTCGGCGTGGCAGACGATGCACTCGTTGTCGGCGCGGGGGCCGCCGGGGTGCACGGTGAAGCCCGCGGGCGGCGTCGTCGACGAGAACCAGATGCGATCGTGGCACCCAGAGCAGTTCTCGCGGCTCGGGTTCGTCTTCCAGCGGTCGCCGGCCGTGTGGCACGCCTCGCACTCGTTGAGGTTCCCCGGGTAGGCGACGGTGCTGTAGTCATACACCGTGTTGCCAAAGCCGACGAAGCGGTACGGCACCCCCGCATCCACGCTCTGCAGTTTGAAGCCCGCGTGGAGGTTGTGAATCATCGTCTTGAAGTCGAACGTGTTTCCGGTCTCGGGGTCGATGTCGGCGGTGTTGGTGTGGCACATGATGCACAGCGGCACTTCGCGCCGGGCGCCGCCGTGCTCCTCGAGGCGGGTGTGGCAGGTGTTGCACGCCTCGTCGGTGACGATGGAGCGCGTCGCCGTCACCGGCTGCCCATCGGGCCGGAAGTGGAAGACGGTGTTGTCGACGGCGCGCACGCCCTGCACGGAGCGCGTCGCGTAGATGCCCACGGAGTGCGTCTTGTCCGCGTTGGCGCCGACGTTCACCGGCGTCGCGAGCCGGTAGCGGTACAGGCCCGGCCCCAGCTCGGTCCACACGCCGCCGGTGTCGGCCGCGTTCTGCGGGAAGGTGCCGGCGTCGAAGAGGACGTTGCGGCGCGTGTAGCTGACGTACTGGAGCGGCAGGTTGTCGCTGGCGCGTTGGTCGAGGGATCCGAGCACGAGGGAGACGCTCACCGCGCCCTCCGTCAACGTGCCCATGCGATCGAGCGGGCGGCCCGACTCGTCCGCGAGGCGAAGGTCGACGGTCGCACCCCCATCAAAGACGCCCGCGTCGAGCACCGTGACGACGAGGCCCGGGCCCGTGAAGCGGAAGTCGCGGCCGTTGACGCCGGCATCTCCCACCGGCCCCGACATGCCGTCCGTGCCGTTCATGCCATTCATCCCCGGCGTGCCGGGCGCGCCGTTCATGCCGGCCGCTCCCATCGAGCCCGACGGACCCGCCGCGCCACGCTCTCCGGCCGGGCCCTGGGCGCCGTCCATTCCCGAAGGCCCCGTGCAGGCGGTGACCGCGATGGCGACGCAGGCGATGGACAGGTTTCGGAACGACGTCACGGTGGCCCACTCCCCTCGAGGCGGGTGGGTTGTCTGCGTGTCCTGTACCAGCCATCACCACTTCGTCGTGCGAGCGCGGCGTCCGCCCGAAGACGCAGGCACTGCACTGAAACCCTGGAGGGGTGCAGGATTCGCGCAGCGACGGGGTGATCCGCGGCCCCTCTGAGCCAACCCCTTCTTTCCACGATTCTTGAATGGGGCTGGGGCGTCGTGGGCCTCGCCGAAGTCCTTTTCACCCGTCGCCAGGTGATGCCGTCGCTGCGGTGGGTCGCGGCCTGTGGGGTCGTGAGCGCGCCGGTGCTGGCCCAGCAGGCCACGTGGGTCGACGCGCGGGCGACGATGGTGGCGCAGACGTTCCAACAGGCGCTGCTGCCAGGGGCCGCAGGCATGGGGGCGCCCCTCGAGCTCGCGCTGCCCATGACGACGACGGCCTTCATTCGCTTCGGCGCGGTCGACCTGCCTGGCGCGCCCGACTCGGTGAGCGGCGAGGTTTCGGCCTGGGGCCGGCTCGGGCCCCGCGACGGCTGGCTGGGAGATGGTGACGTCACCACGGCGCTCGCGCGGCTGCGCACCGGTCGATGGCGGGTGACGCTGGGCCGCCAGGTGACGCTGCCGGGCACCAGTCGGTACGTGCGCTTCGACGGCGTCACCGCGGGCGCGCGCTTCGGCGTGGTGGACGTCGACGTGTACGGTGGCTGGGTGGCGCTGCCCCGCTGGAGCCTCCCGCGCGGCGCGTGGACGCTCGGCTTCGTCGGCGACGCGCTCGAGGACCCCAGACTTCGAGAAGCCCAGAACCGCGCCGGGCAGGTCACCTTCGGCGCGAGGGTGGGCGGGCAGGTGGGCCTGGTGCGGGCGTTGGTGGGCTTCCACGAGCAGCGCGACGCCATCGGCCTCGCGGTTCGTGCGCTCAGCGCGGACGTCCAGAGTCAGCCGCTGTCGTGGTTGTCGGTGGGTGGCCGCGGCACGCTCGACCTGACGGCGCTGGCCTTCGGCGGCGCGAAGCCCGTGGGCGTCTCCGAGGCGCGGCTCTTCGCCGACGTGACGGGCCTGCCCTTCGGTACCGCCTCGGTCGACTACTCGTTTCAGAACACCGCGCTGCTGCTGCCGCAGACATCCATCCTCGCGGCCTTCGGCGGCGGCACCTGGCACGAGGTGGGCGGTGAGGTGACGGTGCCGCTGCCGTACCGGGTGCGCCTGACGGGGCGCGGCGCGGGACAGGCGTACGAGAACGGCATTCCCGGTGGGCGAGCGCTCGCGCGCGCGAAGTGGATGCCTGGCGTCGATGGGCGCTGGCTGGTGCAGGGTGAGGTGCAGCGCGTACAGACGTCGCTCAACGGCTTCACGCAAGTTCGGCTGGGCGCGCGCGGGAGGCTGTTGCAGCAGCTCTCCGCGGCCGTCGACACGTCTTTCTCTGTGTACGACGTGCCCGTCCTGGGCGTGCGCGAGTCGATGACTGGCGTGGTGAGCGCCGAGTGGACGTTCCTGCCTCAGCTGCGCGTGCTGCTGTCGACGACAGCGATGCGCACGCCCTGGGCCGCGCTCGAGGTGCAGGGGTTGGCTCGGCTGGTGTTCGACTGGGACCCGGTGTCGGCGGGAGGCCTGCCGTGAGCCACGCGCGCCGAGGGCAGGGGGCCGTCACGCCCACGACTGGGGCTGCACTCGAGCGACCTGCCGGCGCTCGATGGGCCGCTGAGGTTCGCGTGAAGGCTGGCGGGAGCCGCGGTCGCGGAGTGTCGGGGCCCGACGCGCGCACGCCCTCTGCTCCCGCTTCGATGCGACTGGCCGGCGGAACGCGCGTGCTGCTGGGGCTGATGGCGCTGCTCCTCGTTCCCGCGTGCACGAAGGGCCTGCTCACGAACTTTCCGCACCGGCAGCACCTCGCCGAGCTGGCGTGTGGTGGCGCGGGGCAGCCCGGGTGTCTGTCCTGTGCGAGCTGCCATCGCGGCGTGACGGTGATGGACGGTGGCGTCGAGGTGGCGACGGGGACCTGGCACCCGCCGAAGGTGGAGTCGTGCAGCGGGTGTCACCAGGACGCCCCCGAGGCCTTCACCCGCTCGATTCGTCCCGCCATCGCGACGGTGCCCGACGGGAAGGCCATCGTCTTCGCGCACGACCCGCACCTGGCGATGCCGAGCATCAAGGGCCAGTGTGTGACGTGCCACGCGGGCGCGGTGGGTGTGCCAGGCGGCGCGCCGCTCTTCCCGCCGATGGAGACGTGCCTCACCTGCCACGAGCACCGGCGCCAGTTCGACAGCGGCACCTGCACCAACTGCCACCGGCCCTCGGACTTGCGGGGGCTGCGGCCGGTCTCGTTCCTCTCGCACGACGCGGCCTGGACGCGGCGGCATGGGCTGGTGGCGCGCTCCGAGCCGGAGCGGTGTGAGACGTGTCACGCGCAGACGAGCTGCGACAGCTGCCACGACGCGACGAAGCCGATGAGCGCGGCGGTGCGCAACCCGGAGCGCATCGAGGCCGAGCTGGTGCATCGCTTCGACTTCCTCACGCAACATGCAGTCGAGGCCGAGTCGCAGCCCGGCACCTGCCTCACCTGCCACGCGCAGACCGACTGTGACGCGTGCCACACGACGCGGGGGGGCTCGCCGATGAATCGCGGCGCGGTGAGTCCGCACCCGGCCGGGTGGGCGAGCGGCACCGTCGCGTCCCGGAATGCCCACGGACCGGCCGCCCGGCGGAACCTGCTGTCGTGCGCGGCCTGTCACGACCAGGGCGCGGCGAGCACCTGTGTGCCGTGTCACCGCGTCGGAGGCACCGGCGGCAGTCCGCACCCCGCTGGGTGGCAGGGCCCGGCGCCGACGAACGCAGCGGAGTGTCAGGCGTGCCACGGAGGCGCGCGATGAGGGTGCTCGCTCGCGTGACGGCGCTGGGGCGTCGGTTCCCCTGGTTGTTCGGTCTGCGAAGTGGTGTGCCTGGCATTGATCAGTCCCGGCTTCACACGTTCGGCGGGCTCGTTCACTTCAGGCGCGTGCAGGCCGTTCGAAGCGGGGTTCAGAACGCGAATCGCGCGGGTCTGCAGGTCGGAGCGGCCCGGCCGCCGAGGCAGTCCACCCTGAGCTCCAGGCAGCCTGGTGTCGCCGCCGGGCTTCTCAGAACGCCTGCGGCTGTGCTGGCGCTCCTGCTCTTGACGGGGTGCTTCGTGCCGCGTCAACAGTCCACTCCCTCGGGCCCCGAGTGCACGCGCTGTCACGGTGACTCGCAACGTGAAGGACCGCTCGCCGCACGCTCCTCACCCCCGTTCGACACCTTCGGCAACACCGACGTCAGCTTTCCCGGCGTCGGCGCGCACCTCCGGCACCTGACGGCGAGCGACCGACACGGCGCGGTGGCCTGCAGCGCGTGTCACCCCGTGCCCGAGGTCACTTCGCAGGAAGGGCACAACGACGGCGTCGTGCAGGTGGTGCTGGGCGGTCGAGATGGCGGAGCGCCGGCGAGCTGGGACCTCTCGTCGCGCACGTGCTCGAACTCGGCGTGCCATGGAGCCGCGTCGGGGGGCTGGACCCGCCCCAGGACGCCCGCCGAGACGTGTGGAGCGTGCCATGCCTCGCCTCCGCCGGCGCCGCACCCGCAATACCAGGGCTGCGGGGTGTGCCACGGCGAGGTGCTGCGCGGGGCCACCTTCATCGCGCCCGAGAAACACGTCGACGGCACGGTGCAGGTGGTGGCCGCCTCGTGCGCGAGCTGTCACGGGAGCGACGACGCCGGCATTCCGCCTCGGTCCCTCGATGGCGGCACGCTGGCGAGCCAGTCTGGCGTGGGCGCGCACACCGCGCATCGCACCGGCGGGACCTCGAGCAAGCCGGTCGCGTGTGAGACTTGTCACGTGGTGCCGACGACGACCGCGCACCCCACCGGAGGCGTGGTCGAGGTGAACGCGAGCCTCCGCTGGGAGCCGACGACCGCGCGCTGCACGACGAGCTGCCACGGGCCGTCCGCCTCACCGGGCTGGACCTCGGTCGGCGCAGGCCTGACCTGCTCGAGCTGTCATGGAGCGCCGCCCGCCGCGCCGCACCCGCCCGTCATCCAGTGTGCGCTCTGCCACGGTGTGCCCGAGCGTGCGCGCCACGTCGATGGCCTCGTGCAGGTAAACGTGCCGACGGCCTGCAACGGCTGCCATGGGAGTCCCGTCAACGACGGGCCACCCTCGGACCTCTCCGGGCTGTCCGACACCTCCCGCGTGGGCGTGGGCGCCCACCAGGCGCACCTGTCGCCACGGGGACCCGCCCGCCCCGTCGCCTGCGCGGAGTGTCACGTCGTGCCCGCCGCGGTCGACGCCGGCACCCACCTCGACGGCGTGACCCAGGTGCGCTTCACCGGCGTCGCGCGGGCGAACGGCGCGGCGCCGACGTGGAATGGCATGACGTGCGCGAGCTCGGCGTGTCACGACAGCGCGGTGTGGCGCGGCAGCCCGGGTGGTGGCTCGAGCCCCGCGCCGACGTGGACGCGGGTCGATGGCACCCAGCGCACCTGCACCTCGTGTCACGGCGCCCCGCCGCCCGCGCCGCACGTGCAGCGCTCCGATTGTTTCGCCTGTCACCAGAGCGCCGCGCCCGACGGCGGCTTCGTACGGCCCGACCTGCACGTGAATGGTCGGGTGGACTTCTTCGTGCCGTGACGTTCGCTCGACGGTGCCGCGAAGGGCCACGACGAAGTGAAGGTGGCGCTGCGGTGCGCGACGCCGGAGTCGGACTCGGAATTCGGTGCGCCGTGCGGTCGTGGAGGCGACCGTCGGCGCGCGCTGCAGGCACCCGTCCCGAAGCCGCAGCCGCGCCTGCTTCGCCGTGAACGTCTTCAGGGGTGCGAGCACCGCCGGAAGTCCCTCCCGCTGGGGCGAGGTCGGCGCGCGCGGGCCTCAAGCGCGGGTGGTGGTGGCCGGCAGCAACGGGCCGAGGGCCTTTCGGAGCGCTGGCGTGAGGTTCAGGACCTTCGGCGCGAAGACGGCTGAGACCTTCGACAGGCGCAATGCCTGCGCGCGCGTGAGTCCGACGAGCGCCCACGCTTCGGCGTCGCCCCAGATCGGCTCGCGGGACCACTCCAGCGTGGCCGCGGCTCCCGCGCGCCTCAACAGCCAGCCGTTCACCTCGAGGGCTTCGTGTTTCGTGCGCTGGTGCCAGGCGAGGGCGACGGCGACGACCGTCTCGTCGACGCCGGCGAGCGGCGACCGGGTCGAGGTGGCGGTGACGGACGCGACGACGCGTTCGAGCGGTGGCGCTGCCACGAGCCAGCCGACCACCTCGTCAGCGGGACCGCTCACCGAAATCTCCCGGAGCTTCGGGAAACGCGTCAGCGCCTTCTTCGTGCTGCTCGTCGGCGCGCCGTCGATCCGGAGCACCTCGAGCCGTTCAGCGGCCCGGGTCCCTCCGATGACGGACAGCGCCGTGGAGGTCGTGCCTGCGCTCCGCAACGAAACTGGCGCACGCTCGAGCACGTCGACCCAGGTGTCTTCCCACGCGTCACCCTTGGTGAGGTGTCGAACGGTGTTCAACCACGGCGAGTCCAGCGCCTCCTTCCAGAGGCGGCCGGACGCCTTCCACGAGCCAGCGAGCTCCAGCTCGTCGACGAAGCCGTCCCGAAAGACGACCTGTTTCGCGATGGGGAAGAGCGGGCCCAGCAAGGCCTTGCGCAGCGTTCGCTCGAGCGTCGCGAGGCGTTTGGTCTCGGCGTCGGTCAGCGCCCGGGTGGTCGCCGCGAGGCTCAGCGTGAAGAACGGTCCCCGTGGGTCACCGGCCTCGAGCAACACGTCCTGGAGCACCTCGCGAAGGGCTCGGTTCATCGGAGCGGCGAGCACCGCCGTGATGAGCTCATCTGGGTCGGGACGCGTCGACTTCGGCGTGGGTCCAGGCAGGAGCGGGACCAGCCACGACGGGTCCGGAACCAGTGCCAGCCGCGCCCGCGCCCGGCGTGCCGCGCGTTCCAGGGAAGCCCGGAGCAATGACACCCGGCAGGGGTTGTGGCTCTCGTAGCGCTCGAGCCAGGCGATCGTCCGCGAGTCCTTCTGCTTCACGAGGAGCGCCAACAGTCGAAGGAGCATGGGCTCCGTGCCGAGGCCGTCGCGAGCCCGGCGCGTCTCGTGCTCGAGCGTCTCCTGCAGCGCGGCGGCCGTCCGCGGGTCGGTCGGCCACAGGGCGATGCAGTCGAGTCGCTCCATGAAGCGCTCGCTGAACCGACCATCGAACGCCTTCGTCCCGAGGGTCGCCAACAGCAGCGGCCGCAGCTCGTCGCTGGCCTTCTCCGCGAGCGTGAGCCAGTGCGCCTGGAACGCCTCGGTCGACTTCGGCCACGTCGTCGTCGCAGCGGGAAGTGCCGCTGAGCGCTGGTGAATCAAGGCCCCGAGGCCAGGTGACGGCGTCTTCCGCCAGGTCGTCAGGGCCACAGCGAGTGCTTCAGGCGTGCGCTCCATGAGCTTCGTCGCGAGGCGATCGGCCATGCGCGGCGTATACCAACACCCAGGAGCCTCGGCACGGGCGCGTTGAACGACGCGCTGAAGCTCGACGGCTGCAACGATGGACGGACTGATGATTCGCCAGAGCGAGAGAGCACGACGCGCCTCGCACGTCGCGGACTCAGGCCGGCTCGCGGATGTCTTCTTCCACCGACGGCAACTCGGGCCGAGTCGAACGAGCTGGCTCCAGGTCATGGCGTGGGGCTCCGCAGGGAAGGTGCGTCTTTCCGTCGCAGGCCAGGACGGAGGTCAGCGACGGCGTTCGGTCAGACCCACGTGCAGCGCTCCGTGGCCTCCTGCCTGTCACCAGAGCGCTGCGCCCGACCTGCACGTGATGGACTTCTTCGTGCCGGAGCGGAGCACGCTGTTCGTCACTCCACCTCTGAGCCCGCGTCGACGGCCTCGTCGTCGGCGTGCGGCGGGGCGGGGTCGACGGGTGGGGGTGGCTCCCAGAGGGCGGCGGCGCTCACCGGCAGGCACGTCCACGGCTCGAACAACACGGACTTCGGCGACAACGACAGGCCAGCCTGGAAACAGAGCCGGCGTCCGCGAATCGACGCAGGCTGGCGCCACGCCACGTGCCCCGAGGACACCCACTCGCGGTCGTACTCATCGCGCGGGCTGTCGGACGCGGGCCGGAACCGAACGAAGGCGCCGGTGAAGTCCGAGTCCTCCGGGAGCGTCACCTCGATGCCGTACGAGTCGTCGTACGTCACCAGCCGCACCTGTGGCCGGGGGAGCGCGTCCACCTCGGCCCGCCGCGCGTCCAGCGTCTGCTGCACGGTGCCGAAGAAGTCGTCGGCGATGAGGCCCAGGTCCATGCCGCCCAGCTGAAACGCCGCCTGCCACAACGTCGCGCCGCTCAACTTCGGCGGGAGCTTCTCGGTCGCGAACGCCCGCAGCAGTCGCTCGATGGACGAGGCCCCGTACCGCTTCACCATCGCGTCGATGAGGCCGCGGCCAATGACATACATGAGCTCCTCGTCGGCCTCGGCGGCGAAGCGGTCGAAGTCGATGATGGCCGCGAGGTCCAGCGCGTCGCGGTCGAGCAGCGCGGCGAGCACGAGCTGGTCCTCGGGGGCGTGGACGAGGAAGTGGCCCTCGACCCACGAGGCGAGGCCCTCGTTGAGCACCCGCGCGTTCGACCAGCGCACGGCGCCTTCTTCTCCGACGAGCCGCCGCGACACCACGTGGGACGTCTCGTGCGCCAGCGTCGCCTCGGGCTCGATGTCCACCCGCATGCGCAGGCGGTCCTTGAACGCGGTGCCCACGGTGTTGCGCTGCGAGCCCGAGAGGTCGACGAAGATGGGGACGCCGCTGTCGGGCGCGCCGAGCAGGCTCGCGACCTTCTCGTAGATGCCGTCGGACACGTCGGCCAGCGCGAGCGCCGGCTTCGACTCGATGCTCGGGTAGCTGAACTCGTAGTGCGCGGTGGTGGTGCTCGCCGGCGCGGACTCGGGCAGTTCCTCGACCTGCGGCTCCGACGACTCGCCGCCGCCGTCGTCGTCGTCCCTTCCCATCCAGAGCACCAGCGCACCGGCGATGGCGCCCAGCGTCACCACGCCCAGCAGCGCGCTCACCACCGGCCGGGGGTTCACCACCACCGTGCGGCCTCGCCCCGCGCGCACGAAGAGGCCCCACGCCACCAGCACGCTCACCGTCATCAGCGAGGCCTGCGCTGCCACCGCCTCGACGTCGTAGCGCCACCGCACGCCCTCGACGCCCGACTCGAGCAGCCGCATCGGGTCGAGCATGGCGGCCCGCGGCACGAAGTGGATGAGGCGCTCCAGCCCCACCGCCAGCAGGCCCACCAGCATCCAGGTGAGGCTCCGCGCGAAGCCCAGCACCGTGCCCACCGTCAGGAACGTCGCCATCACCTGCGCCTGCATCAGGAACAGGCCCACCAGAATCGGCGCGTGGAACGGCTCGTCGAGGCTGCCGCGCGCCAGCAGGTGGTCGAAGAGCACGAGGGCGAACTGGAACGCCGGGAACGCCATCAACACCAGCAGCGCGGCGAGGAGCTTGAGGAAGAACACCCGCGTGCGTGTCACCGGGAGCGCGTCGAGGAAGGCCAGCGTGCCCTCGTCGCGCTCCTTCACGGCGACGCCGGTCCCCAGCGCGAGCGCCACCAGCCCGAAGATGAGCGTCATCGTCCGGTTCGACAGGCCGGAGAAGTTCGACGCCAACGACAAGGGCCCCGAGTTCGTCAAGAGCTGGTCGAGCACCGACATCAACGCCAGGACCCCGGCGAAGGCGAGCCACGGCCGCAGCGCGCGGAGTTCTTTCGACAGCAGCGTCGCGGTCACGGCAGCACCCGCCATTCCTGGTGCACGCGGGCGCTGCAGCGCAGGTCGGCGTCGTCGACCTCGATGGCGAAGAAGAGGCGCTCCCCCGACGCGAAGACGCCGGTGGCGAGCGCACGGACCGTTCGGGCATCGACGCGGGAGAGCTCGGTGTCGCCCATGCCCGCCTCCCACGGCCCCGCCTGCGCGGACAGCCCGCGGAAGCGCGTGACCGGCTGACCGTCTTTCGAGAGCGTGAAGGCCGCGCGCCACTGACCGCCACCTTGCGGAACGAGCTCCACGGCGCCCTCGTAGCGGCTGGGCGGCGTGCCGACGTTGCGGCGGGCCGACTCGGCGCGGGCCACCAGCGCCTCGAAGTCCACCCCCTTCGTCTTCAGCACCGCGCCCAGCTTTTCTTCGAAGAGCACGTCGCGCACGTCGCCGCGCGGCTTCACGAAGACGCGCCGGAAGACGTCCACCACCGCGTCTTCGCCCACGTCCTCGGCGAGCGCGTCCACCAGGGTGAAGCTGACGGCCATGCCAAAGCAGTCTCCCAGGCGCTCGAAGGTCTCGTCCCAGCGCGCAAGGCTCCGCGTTGACAGGCCCACCGGTGCCGCCGCCGCGCGCCGTCGCTGCAACGCCCGCGCGGCGTCGTCTCCACGCACCACCCACCAGGTGGCGAGCCCGTCGAGGAGCCAGTGCCGGTCCTCCTCGAGGCCACGGTTCTTCGTCACGTCGCCGACGATGGAGTGCAGGACGCGGTAGCGCAGGTTCACCGGGTCGAAGCGGTCGTCGGCGAGGTTGGCCTGCAGCACGATGCCGTCCTGGCCGCCCAGCGGCGCGCGGAGGATGATGTCGGGGTCGAGGCCGCGTTGGGACACGACGTAGACGCCATCGAGCGGCGGGTAGCGCATCGCCTGGGTGAAGGTGACGACGTCGACGGCGAGCTGCTCCACCAGCGCGCGCGCGGCCTCTTCGCTGACGCCTTCGCCGGGGAGCACGCCGATGGGTCCGGCCACGGAGTCCTTCGGCGTGACCGACTCGAGCGCGAACGCCGGGCGGTCGCGATCCTTCGACAGCGCGCTGAAGAGGAGGAAGCCGACCAGCATCGTGCTGACGGCGGCCAGACGCTCCCTCGACGTCATGCGGCCCGACAGCGTGGTGGCGATGGCGCCTTCTCCAGCGGTGGCCAGCACGAGGCCTGCGACGGTGAAGAGCCCGGCGCCACCCAACGCGACCAGCAGGTCGACCGCGTTCGGCCATGCGTTGGAGACGGCGAGCTGCTCCGAGACCAGGTGAAACGGGGGCAGCTCGAAGAGGTGTACCTGCCCGACGGTGTCGAGGCCGTAGAGGACCAGGCCCAGCACGATCCAGAACAGCAGCCGGTAGCGGCCCAGGAGCCCGGCGACGAAGCAGAGGCTCCAGACGAGGGCCAACCACACGAGGGCTGGGAGCAGCGCGTACCGGGCCTCGTCGAACGGCAGCGCCATGGTGCGGCTCGCCCACCACCAGGTCGCGCCCCACGCGCTCACCGCGAGGACACCCGCCCAGCCCAGGCCGAGCAGCCACTTCGTCAGGACGACGCGGAGGCGGCCGATGGGGAGCGCCTCGAGGAACAGCTGCGTCCTGCCCGAGTACTCCCGCACCACCAGCCGGTTGCCCGCGACGAGGGAGGCGACGAGGCCCCAGGTGACGAGGAAGCCGCGCAGCGCCACGAAGCGGCCGCCGTCGTCGTCGGCCCGCGACAACTGCACGCCCAGCCCCGCGCCGAAGAGCACCACCAGCGCCAGCAGCACCCAGCCGTGTTCCTTGAGCTCCTTGAGGACGAGGTGACGCACGAGGTGAGCGCCTCAGTGTGGCGGGTCATGCGTCGATTGCCAACGCTCCGGTCGCGGTGGGCGCGTCAGGGTCTGCGTTCGCGGTCGGTCCGGCTTCTCCCCGCGCGCAGCCAGCCAGTCGGCCGCTGCCGCCGCCTCGAGCTCGGGCATCGGAGACGGCGCGTCGTTCGCGCGCAGCCCGATCAGCTCGGCCCGCGGGAGGCTGGAGCCCTGGGAACGGGGCCCGCCACTCCCGGGTTTCTTTGGCCCTCGACCGTTCCCCGCGAAGTCGCTAGCACCAGCGCATGTCGACCTCCTTCGCCTGGACGCC
>JBILEB010000213.1:0-10223 GCA_044352295.1 Myxococcaceae bacterium | reverse complement strand
TTCGTGGTGGTGTCGTCTCGGAATGCATGGGTGGAGTTGACGCCGCTGACGCTGACGGAGGGCTCCACCGGGACAGGAGGCGGCGCGGCAGGTGGCTCCTCGGGTGGTGGAACGGCGGGTGGTTCGTCCGGGGGCGCGGCGGGTGGTTCGTCCGGGGGTGCGGCGGGCGGTTCGTCCGGGGGTGCGGCCGGTGGAACGGCAGGCGCAGGGACGGCCGGAGGAATGGTGGCCGGTGGAATGGCGGGCGCGGGCACGGCCGGTGGGAGTGTCGCGGGTGGCTCCTCGGGCGCGGGCGGCGGGATGTCGGGTGGGACCGCTGGCGGCTCCTCTGCGGCTGGTGGCTCCTCGGGCGGAAGCGCAGGCGGCGCGGCAGGCGGAATGGCCGCCGCGGGCGGCGCCTCGGGCGGAAGCTCCGCGACGGCGGGTGGCCGTGCTGGCGGCACTGCAGGCGGGACCGCGGGCGGCGGGACGATGGAGCCCACCGGCTGCGGCTGCTCCACTCAGAGCCCCTCGGCGCTGTGGCCCCTGCTGCTGGCCTTGAGCGCAGGCCTCGCTCGTCGCCGTCCTGGGAAGAACCGGGCCGCACGCTGACCCGTCGTTCCGACGCGCACCGTTTCACACCAGGCCGATGGAGGCCCCTCCGCGTGTGAGGGCATGGCATTCGTTCTGCTCGGGCCGAGGCCATTTGCGTCCTCACCTGGAGCGACCCGATGCCAAGTCCCCGAGCGCCTCACGGAGGTCGACCAACAAGGCGAGCAGAAGTACGTGCCGCTGCTGCCGACGGCGCCATGCTTCGAGAAGAACCGCTGGCACAAGGTACAGGCGCGCATCGACTTCGAGGCCGACCGCCTTCGCATCTGGATGAACGACGTGCTGCACACCGACAGCGACGTGACCCGCGCGCGCATCGGCGAGCTGACGACGGGCCGAGCGGTCTCACTCGACGACGCCGCGGGTCCGCGCTTCACCGAAGCCAGGCAGGGCGCGACCTGGGGTGGGGGCAACGGCTACCCCGCACCGGCCGGCAGTCGCGTGCGTTCTCCCGCACCTCCATCTCCGGGCGCTGACGTCGTCGTTCCACGGTGACCGTCGCTCCGGGCTCCGCGGGCAACGCGCGCGCGTCCGACGCCGACGACTTTGCCTTCATCGGCGACGGCATGATGCCTGTGGCGGTTCCGCGGGCGGACTGGTCGTGCTTCTGCCGGTGGCATGGCGAGCGGTTCGGCACGAGCTGGGCTGCAGGGCCCGCGTGGCCTGGGTCCGACGGGACGACCCGGCCCTTGCTGGCGCGCTCGTTCGGCGTGACGGCAGCCCTCGCCGTCCAGCCGTCGTCAGGGCGCCGGAATCTCGGCCCACTCGTCGTCGCAGATGGTCCCGATGAGCTCGCGCCGCCAGCACTGCCCGCTGACACAGGTGTCCTCCGTGTTCGGACAGGCGCCGCCGGCGCAGCTGACGCCGGTTGCCCGCGGCTTGAAGACAGCCGCCTGCGACCACGACAGCAGGTCGGTCGGACAGCCCATGCCCGAGTGCGACACCATGCCCACGTTGGTGCCCGCGTCCGGCGGCGCCGAGGTGAGGCCCACCACGTTGGGACACCGGTTGCCGTAGACGCCGAGGGTCAGGTCCTGGCGCTCCTGCACCAGCACGCCGGGCGCCAGGTGCTGGAAGTAGCCCCGCGCGCTCTCGCTGCAGCGACAGAACTCGCTCGTGTAGGCCGCGCTGATGGGAATGCTCCGGCCCTGCAGGTACGTGCGGATGTTGAGGATTTCGGTCGCTGCCGGAGGGTCGGTGAGCTGCCGCGCGAACGGCGCCTGCGTGGTAACGGTGACGCCGCCGTCGGGATTGGTGGTGTAGGCGCCGCACAGCGTGGGAGCGGTCGTGCTGCGACATGTCTTCCACCAGTCGGGAATGACGGCGTTCGGTGGATTGCCGAGGCCGAAGTCATCGCCGCAGGTGGACGCCGACGCGTGCCGCCAAAAGAGCGTGTAGCCGCCCTTCTGCAACGCCTCGGTGAGGTTGCGTCGGAAGGTGGCGCGGGCGGCGATGGGCTCACACGCGCTCGCCGAGCAGCCGTAGAGGGCGTAGAGGTAGACGCGCGGCTGCCGCTGCGTGAGGCGCATCTGAAGCGACGGCTTGGTGCCTGAGCCTCCGAAGGGGTACTCGCGGTAGGGCATGTCGGGCAGGAGCTGCTCGATGTCCTGGTCGAAGCTGGTGTTCGTGCCGGTATAGAGAAGCGTCGCCTGCGGGTCGGTGTCGCTCGCCGGCGCCACGTCCATGCGGACGAGCAGACGAACGCGCGTGAAGCTCGAGTCGGTCGGGGTGGTCCAGCGCAACGCCACTCCAGCGCGGTTCGTCGTGTAGGCCGCGGTGAACCCAGTCGGCGTCAAGGGCGCCAGCACACCACCATCGGTCGCGGAGCCGCCGGCGCTTCCACCGGCCGAGCCGCCCGCGCTTCCTCCGGCCGTACCGCCTGCGCTGTTTCCACCCGCCGCGCCGCCTGCACTTCCACCCGCCGAGCCGCCCGCGCTTCCTCCGGCCGCGCCGCCTGCACTTCCACCCGCCGAGCCGCCCGCGCTTCCTCCGGCCGTACCGCCTGCGCTGTTTCCACCCGCCGCGCCGCCTGCACTTCCACCGGCCGGACCGCCTGCGCTGTTTCCGCCCGCCGCGCCGCCTGCCGTCATCGCCGCAGCGCAGGCCTGCTCCCGACAGACGTTCGTGCCTTCACAAGACTCGCACGCCGCGCCACCCTGGCCACACGCCGTCCGCGCGGTGCCCGTCGTGCAGGCCCCCTCCGCGCAGCAGCCATCTGCGCAGTTCGAAGGACCACACGGCTCGAGGGGACAGGCCGTCACCACCAGGCTCACCGCCACCACCAGCGCTCGTCGCATCATAGGCCGGGTCGTCTATCCGGCTCGGGGCGCCAGCGCACGCTCAGGGCGCCTCGCCGTCAGGCACCTTCAGCCATGGCTGCGGGTCGACCGCCTGCCCCTGCTTGCGAATCTCGAAGTACAGGTACGCGCCCTTGAGGCTGCCGGTGTCGCCCACCGCGCCAATCGTCTCACCCTCGTTCACCTCGGTGCCGACCTCGACCTCCGAGGCTGACAGGTGCGCGTAGAGCGAGTGGTAGCCGCCGCCGTGGTCGACGATGACGAGCGTGCCATAGCCCTTGAGCCAGCCAGAGAAGACGACCGTCCCCTCGCTCACGCTCACCACGCTCGTCCCCGCGGGCGCGCGTACGTCGATGCCCTTCTGCACGGTGACGGTGTTGAAGCGCGGGTTCACCACTTTGCCGAAGCCCACCTCGACCAGGCCCTTCGTCGGCATGGGGAGCTCCCCTTTGCGCGCGCGGAAGCCGGCGACGGTGGCCTGGGGCGCGAGGTCGCCGACGAGGGTCGACAGCTCCTTCTCGGTCGCCTCCAGCTCGGCGATGAGCCGGCTCATGCGGTTCTGTTCGGCGCCCACCGAGGCCAGCAGATCGGAGAAGCGGGCCAGGCGCCCCTGGCTGACGGCCTGCTCGGTGCGAAGCGCACGCACGTACCGGGAGGAGGTTTCCTCGAGCCGCTCCAGACGCCTCCGGGTGAGCGCCTGCGCGCGGGTCAGCACCGAGAGGTCTTCCAGCGCGCGCGCGTCGGACGCCACCAGCGTACCCACCGCGCGCTGCCGCTTGATGAGCGCGGCGAAGTCATCGCTGGCGAGCAGCACCCCCAGGGAGTCCTTTCGGGTGAGCCGGTACAGCAGCGTCACGCGGGGCCCCAGCGCCTTCTGGAGCGCGGCCACGGCGAGGGCGCTCTTCTCGAGTTCGGCGGTGGTGGCGACGCGCTGCTGCTCGAGACGCACGCGTTGCCTCTCGAGCGACGACACGCGCTGCGCGGAGTCGCGGGAGAGTCGCTCGAGGGTGTCGAGCAACGTGAGCAGCTCCTTCTTCTCGGTGCCCAGCGCCTCGAAGGCGGCCTTCTCGGCCTCGAGCCGCTCGGTCAGCTCGGCGCGCTCCTCGGCCACGTCCTCGGCGGACCCCGACAGCACCAGCGCGAGGAGGAGCGGCGTCACCATGGCGCGTCAGACCCGCAGGAAGCGTCGCACCGCGATGAAGCTGCCCAACAGGCCGAGCGTGAGACCAGCACCGAGCAGCTCGGCGGACAGCCGCGCCCACTCGACCCGCACCGTGCCGCCCAGGCGAGCGAAGGCCAGCACGTCACCGCCGGAGGACTCGAGCCACCGCACCAGCGCGAAGACGGCGAGCACCGACAACCCGGCCGAGACGAGGCCCTGCAGCACGCCCTCCAGCAGGAACGGCACGCGGACGAAGCGGTCGGTGGCGCCCACCAGCTTCTGGATTTCGATCTCCTCACGCCGCGCGAAGATGGCGAGCTGCAGCGTGGCCGACACCACGATGACGGCGGTGAGGAAGACGAGGGAGAAGACGACGAGGCTGGCCACCTCGAGGGCGCGGGCGATCAACGTCAACCGCTCGAGCGCCTCTTCGCCGTAGTCGACGCCAGTGACGAAGGGCAGCGCGCGCGTCTTGCTGGCGAGCTCCGCCAGGGCCGCCGGGTCTCTCGCCGCCTTCGGCAGGGTGAGCTCGAGGCTCCATGGGAGCGGGTTGTCAGGCAGGTCGACGAGGCCCTTCCCGTCGTCCCCGAGCTGGGTGACCAACCGGCCCAGCGCCTCGGCCGGAGACACCCGGGTCACCTCGCCGCCGGTGCGCTGCCGCAGGGCCTGCGAGAGAGCCTCGACCTGTTCTTCGGGCGCATCGGGCGCGAGGTAGACGGTGAGCTCGACCTCTCCACCGAGCGACTCGACGAGCGCCGAGAGCTGTGCGCGCGCCAGCCGGGCCACGCCGAAGCCCACGAGCGCCAGCGTGAGGCTCGCCACCGCGATGACGTGCACGAAGGGCGAGCGCACGATGCTGCCCACCGCCGTCCGCACGAAGTAGGCGAGCTTCGAGGGCGCGCTCATGCCGTCTGGGACATCAGCCGCGCCGCCTTGGCGCCGCGCGCGTCGGCCACCATGGTGCCCTTCTCGAGTCGCAGGGTGCGCCGCTGGTAGCGCTCGATGAGGGTGGCGTCGTGCGTGGCCACGACGATGGTGGTGCCCCGCGCGTTGACGTCGGTGAGGAGGTCCATGATCTCGACCGTCAACGCCGGGTCGAGGTTGCCGGTGGGCTCGTCGGCGAGGAGGAGCGCCGGATCGTTCACCAGCGCGCGACAGAGCGAGACACGCTGTTGCTCACCGCCGGACAGCCTGAGCGGTGAGACGTCGGCCTTGTGCTCGAGCCCCACGCGCCGGAGCATCTTGAGGCTGCGGTCGCGCACCTCGTCACGGGGTGTGCCCAACACGTCGAGCGTGAAGCCGACGTTCTCGGCCACCGTGCGCGTGGGGAGCAGCTTGAAGTCCTGGAAGACGACGCCGATGTTGCGCCGCAGGTACGGAATCCCCGACTCGCGCAGGCGCGCCACGTTGCGGCCCGCGAGGAGGATCTGCCCCCGCGTGGCCCGCTCGGCGAGGAACATGAGCTTGAGCAGCGTCGACTTCCCGGCGCCAGACGGGCCGGTGAGGAAGACGAACTCGCCCTTTTCGATGTCGAGGTTGATGTCCACCAACACCGGCGGGTCGCCAGGGTAGGCCTTGGTGACGTGGAACATCTGAATCATCGCGAGCGCCGATGGTAGCCGAGGGCGGGGCTGGCGGCGAAAAGACGCTCGCCCGTGCTCCTCGGAGCTCGCGAGAGCGTCAGTTGATCGGTCCGGCGGTCACGGTGAGGCGCACTTCGGGCTCGTCCGGGTCGTTCGAGAAGAGGGTGATCTCCCACGCCTTGGTGCCGGTGATCGGGTTGACCCGGGTGTTCCTGGGCTGAATCCGCACGGGAATCTCGAGGGTACTGGCCGCGCCTGCTGCCACCAGGCCGATGGCGGGGTCGTACGCACCAGAGCCCGCCGACGGCAGGTCGTTGGTGCAGGTGCCAGCCAGCGCATCGAAGACCCCGACACAAATCTCATCCGCCTCGGACTCGGAGTTCTTTGGCGTGACCGTGAAGAGAGGACGGCCCTCGCCCGCGACGCCGAGGCGCAGGTTGCCGCTTGGGTCAGCAGGGTGTGGCGCCGTGCCGACGTTGCGCACGACGAGCAGACGCGTCGACGACTGCAGACCTCCAGGCGTGAAGTCGATGGGCCCGAAGTCGAGGGTCGGGAGCACGTCGATGTCAGGGCCTCCGCCGAAGCCCCGCAGCGGAATGGCCCCGTTGGGTTGGGCTCGCAGGTCCGACACGAAGACGAGCGTTGCGTTGCGAGGGCCCAACACCGTGGGGCGGAAGCTCAGCGTCACCTTCGCGACCCCGGGAATGACGTCGTTCGTCACAGGGTCACGCGCAGCCCCGGGCACCGTCAGGCGCGTGGCGTCTCCCGGGTTCGCCGCGACCACCTGGTAGACGAGTGACGGAGCGTTCGCCTCGCGGGTGGCGAGGTCGCTGAGCTGCACCGGCTTGAAGCCGCGATTGAAGAACGACAGCTCCGTGGTGACGGTGGTGATCGGCTGGACGTACCCGAAGTCGACCGTCGAGGGCGTCGCAGACAGCACCGCCGAGTCGATGCCAGTGCCCACCAGCCGCATCGTCATTTCGGGGCACTGGTCATCGTTCTGGATGCGGATGGTGGCCGAGTAGTCGCGCACCTCACTCGGGCTGAAGACGAACGTGAGCTCGGCCTCCTGAGCGGGAGCGAGCACGACCTCGCCTCGCGGAGAGTCAGCCGTCAGCGAGAACACGCTTGGGTTCTGTGCGCTCTGCAGCGCTCCAATCCGCAAGGACCGCCCGATGGGCAGCGGGTTCTTGAAGGTCTCGGTCAGCGCGATGCTGTCCCCGCGCGCGACAGGCCCGAAGTCGAGGCGAGTCGGCACGTCGCACTCGGGGCGAATCGCCCGGCCGCTGAGCTCGAGCTGAAGGGCTGGGGTGTTCGCGGCCACGTTTCTCGCCTGCAGGCCCAGCGTCACCGCGTGGTCGACCAGGGCCCTCGGCAGACCCAGCGGCGGCTGGAAGAAGAACGTGAGCATCCGCGACTGGCCGGGCGACAGCTCACTGGGCGGCTGGTCGACGCCGAAGACGGCGCCGGCTTCGACGAGCGTGGTGCCAAGCTGAACCGAGGGCCCGTCGCCCTCTTTCGTGAAGCCGTCCAGGAGCAGCGGGCCCCGGCCGACGTTGGTGACGAGCACCTTCCGCTCCACCCGCTGTTCCATGGCGACCACGCCGAAGTCGATGAGGGAGAGGCTGGTCCCGCCAGGCACGAGCGAGAAACGGGGCACGCCTCCAAGATCGATACCGATGGGCGCGCAGGCCGAAACGAGCGCGAGCCACACCAGGGCAGACCGAAGAAGTCGACGCATGGGCCGGAAGCTAGACCAGCACGACGATCGCACACGAGCCCCGGTTCCGTCAGCGAACTCGGGAGCCCCCCGCGCTGCCGATGGGCTTTGGGGCCCAACCGGCGAGCGCCACCAAGACCTGTTACTTCGCGGCCTTCACCGCGGCCTGCAGCTCCGGCAGCGCCTTGAACAGGTCCGCCACCAGGCCGTAGTCCGCCACCTGGAAGATGGGCGCCTCGCCGTCCTTGTTGATGGCGACGATGGTCTTCGAGCCCTTCATGCCGGCGATGTGCTGAATCGCGCCCGAGATGCCGGCGGCGATGTACAGCTGCGGCGCGACGACCTTGCCCGTCTGGCCCACCTGCAGGTCGTTGGGCTGCCAGCCGGCATCGCACACCGCGCGCGAGGCGCCGACCGCTGCGCCGAGCTCGTCCGCGAGCGCCTCGACGTCCTTGAAGTCGCCCTTGGTGCCGCGGCCGCCGGAGACGACGACACGCGCCTCGGTGAGCGCCGGCCGGGCCGACTTCACTTCCTTGAACGACACCACCTTCTGGAGCGCCTTCGCGGGCGCGGCGACCGAGACCGCCTTCACCTCGCCGCCACCGGCCTTCTCGGCGAGCGGGAACTCCGTGGTGCGCGCGGTGAAGCACACCACCGGCGTGGACAGCTGCACGGTGGCGATGACGGCGCCGGCCCACATCGGGCGGGTGAACTGCACGTCGGCGGCGGAGCTGCCCGTCACCGACAGAATCTCGGACGCCATGGCCGCCTTGAGGCGCGCGGCGATGCGGGGCATCACGTCACGGCCGGCCTGGGTGGCGGCGGCGCCGACGTACGTCGCCTTGATGGCCACGGCGACCTCCGCGACGGCGGGGGCCACGACATCGGCGGTGAACTGGCCGAGGTGTGCGGCGCTGACCGCGTGCACCGTGACGCCGTACTCCTTCACGGCGTTGGCGAGGGGCTGCGCGTCCTTCGCGAGGGCGATGGCGTGCACCTGGCCGCCCGTCTTCGCGGCGAGCTGCTTGCCGGCGGTGAGGGCGTTCAGCGTGGCCTTGCGGAGGCTGCCATCGGGCTGGGCTTCGACGACGATGAGAACGTTGGACATGGTGTGGGTCTCTTTCGAAAAAGGGTCAGAGCGCCTTCGCCTCGGCCTTGAGCTTCTGCACCAGCGTCGCCACGTCGGGCACCTTGATGCCGGCCTTGCGCGCGGGCGGGAGCTCCATCTTCGTCACCGAAATCTTCGCGGCCGCGTCGACGCCGAGCGAGGCGGGCGTGTGCTCCTCGATGGGCTTGGACTTCGCCTTCATGATGCCCGGGAGCGACGCGTACCGCGGCTGGTTGAGCCGCAGGTCGGTGGTGACGATGCACGGCATGGAGCACTCGACCGTCTCGAGCCCGCCATCGACTTCGCGCACCACGGTCAGCGACGCGGCATCGGCCGACACCTTGACGGCCGGCTGCTTGGTCTTCTCGGCCTCGGACTCGAGCGACTCCTCTTTCGAGGCGAAGGTGGCCTGCGACCAGCCGAGCCACTCGGCGAGGTACTGGCCGACCTGGTTCTGGTCGTCGTCGATGGACTGCTTGCCGAGGATGGCGAGGGTCGGCTTCTCCTTCTCGATGATCTTCTGCAGGCAACCCGCGACCGTCATCTGGTCGAGCGGGCCCGTGTGGTTGACCCAGATGGCCTTGGTGGCGCCCATGGCCAGCGCGTGCCGGAGCTGCTCGTGCACGTCCCTGGTGCCGACCGACACCACCACCACCTCGCCGCCGCCGTGCTTGGCCACCAGCCGCAGCGCCTCTTCCACGCCGATCTCGTCGAAGGGGTTGATCTTGTACTTGAGGCCTTCCTGCACGATCCCGGTGCCCTGCGCGTTCACCTTGATCTTCGACTCGTAGTCTTCGACCCGCTTGGCGGTGACGAGAACTTTGATTGGCATGTCGTGGGCCCTCCAGTGGCCGCGAGAAGACGAAACTGCAGTGGGCATCGCATGACGCGATGCGGCGGGAGTTGATTTAGGGGTCAACGCACGACCCGGCAAGGGGAAATGGGTCGACGGTTGAAGCGGCGGCTTCTGGCTCGGCTCAGCTGCCCTTGAGGAGCTCGCGCGCGATGACGAGGCGCTGCACCTGGCTGGTGCCCTCGTAGATTTGAATGAGCTTCGCGTCGCGCATGAGCTTCTCGACGGGGTACTCCTTCGAGTAGCCGTAGCCGCCGAAGATCTGCACCGCGTCGGTGGTGGCCTTCATCGCCATGTCGGCGGCGAAGCGCTTGGCGTAGCTCGACACCAGCGTGTTGCGCTCACCGGCGTCCAGCATCCACGCGCTCTGCCAGGTGAGCAGGCGGGCGGCGTGAATCTCACTCGCCATGTCGGCCAGCATGAACTGAATCCCCTGGAAGTCGGCGATGGGCTTGCCGAACTGCTGGCGCTGCCTGGCGTACTCGATGGCGTGCTCCATCGCGGCGCGCGCGTTGCCGACGGCGAACATGGCGGTGAGCGGGCGCGAGTTGTCCAGCGTGTTCATCGCGATGAGGAAGCCCTCGCCCTCCTGCCCGATGCGGTTCTCGACCGGCACCCGCACGTCCTCGAAGGTGAGCGTGACGGTGTTCGAGGCCCGCTGGCCCATCTTGTTCTCGTGCTTGCCGACGGTGAGGCCCTTGGGCCGGCCCTGCACGACGAGGCACATGATGCCCTTGTGCTTCTTCGCCGGGTCGGTGGTGCAGAAGATGGAGTACTGGTCTGCGTACTCGCCGTTGGTGATCCACTGCTTCTGCCCATTGAGCACGTAGTGGTCGCCGTCGCGGCGTGCGGTGCAGCGCATGCCGGCCACGTCACTGCCGGCGCCGGGCTCAGTCAGGCCGAAGCTCG
>JBILEB010000330.1:0-2929 GCA_044352295.1 Myxococcaceae bacterium | reverse complement strand
ATGACCGCCACGCCGGACGGCGCGGCCCCGGGCACCCCGGGCGCCACCTGCGCGGCGATTCCCGTCGACGCCTCCATCGCGGGCCTGGGCTTCGCGATGCTGGCCCTGCTGCGCCGCCGCCGCTCGTGAGTTCCATTCGCTGAGGGGAGCCGGGGAGGCGCCAGCGCCTCGGTGCCTCCCCTTCGAAGTCGGCGGAACCGTCCCGTCGATTCCAGCGGCTGTGCCGCGAACGCTTCGTCTCCCCGTGGGGAACGAGTCCATGCCGAAGCCCGGTCATCCATGGAGGATGGTCGGGCTTCGGTGTTTGTGGCGTCGCTGCGCAACCCGCGTGCAAACCCGTGCGCAGTGTGCAACCGATTGCACGCCGACGCCCCACCGCGACCCACACGGTCGACCCACGCCAGCGTGGGCCATCACCCGCAGATGAAGCCACCTGCGCCGCCGGTCCCGTGGGGCACGCAACCTGCTCTGACGAACCGCCATGGCCGCGCGCCCCTCGCCCAACGCCTCGACGCCGCAGTGGCCCGGTGGTGACGACACCCGCCCACGTCCGGAGGCCCTCCTGGCGACCCCGCTCCCTTTCGCCGAGGGGCCGCTCACGGTGCGCTACCAACCCGACGCCGTGCTGGGCGCGGGCGGCATGGCCAGCCCTCACGGCCGCCAGGTGTACGTCGCCTTCACCACGAGGCGCTGCTCCGGCACCGGAGCCATGCCCGACTGGAACGCGCCGCGCGTGTCGGTGAAGACGACGTAGACGAAGGACAGCGGGAGGAACTCCCACGCCAGGCGCGCGTTGAGCAGCCCAACGTTCCCGGCGGTGTCGCGTTGGTAGCTGCCGATGAGCTGAAGCCGCGGGGTGAGCGCCAGCCGCGCCTCGAGCTGCACGAGGTGCGTCACCGCCACCTTCGACGCCCACTGCACGCCTTCGCCCTCGAAGCGGTTGAGCTCGTAGTTGAGGAACAACCCGAGGTGCGGCAGCGGTGAGAAGCCCACCTGGCCCTGCGCGCGCACGAAGTCGGCCAGGTAGAAGCGCCCGACGCCGACGTTGCCGCCTGCGGAGAAGAGCCGGCTCTGCTCGCTGTAGGCGGCCACGCCGACGCGGTCGTACACGTATTGTCCTGCGGGGAACGACACGCCGGGCACGGGGGCGAAGTCGCGGTCGAGGAACTGCCAGGTGCGCTGGCCGTACACCCAGCCGCGGTCGCCGCCCTGCAACGTCACCCAGAAGGCCTCGAAGTAGGCGTTGGCCTCCTGAAACGAGCCGTCCCTGGTGCTCCACAGCACCTGCGCGTCGAGGAACTGCTGCAACGTGCGGATCCACTTCGGCAACCAGGCCGGCCGGTAGTCGAGGTACCAGTTCGCCGAGGCCTGGAGCGCTTCGGTTCTCGAGATGAAGCCCGAGCGCGCGCGATAGCCGGGAGACAGGCCCGACAGGCGCAGCGTGAGGTCGCCCCAGTTGCCCTGCAGGCTGCCCTCGACGGTGCCGGCGACGCCGAGCGTGGTGGGGGTGCCGTCCTGGGTGTGGTTGACGCTCCCGGAGAGCATCGCGGTGAGCGACAGCGGACCGCTTCGAAGCAGCGTGTCCACCACCGGCACGACGTTGGTGGAGGCCACCGCGTTCATCGACTCGAAGTCATGGCGCAGCACCACCATGCCGCCCGCACGGCTCTCGCCCAGGAGGTGATGGGAGTACCGCGCCACCCCGAAGACGCTCGAGCGCTGCGCGTCGGTGGGCAACGTGTGCACCACCATGCCGCCCGCGCTGCGTTCGGCAGACCGGTACACGAGCCGCGCGCCGCCCGAGAGTGGTTGTGGTTGCCCATTGGAGAGCCCAATGGCACGGCTGAAGAACGGCTGCACCAGCCCTGAGCCCATCGTGAAGAGCCCGGCGTTCTCGAGGAAGAACTGGCGGCGCTCCGGGAAGAGCACGTTGAAGCGCGAGAGGTTGATGACGCGGCGGTCGACGTCGACCTCGGCGAAGTCGGTGTTCCCGGTGAGGTCGAGCACCGTGTTGGGGGTGGGCGACCAGGTGATTTCTCCGCCGGCGTTGGGGCGCAGCGACCAGGGGCTCGCGCCGAGGCGGTCGGCGCGGAGGATGGCGTAGGGCCGCAGCTGGAGGTTCAGGCGCGTGCGCGTGGTGGGCGGCTCGGGGAAGACGAGCTGGCCGGAATACGGCATGCGGAACGGGCTGAAGGTGCGCGGGTAGGGGCTCCAGGCGGAGCGCTCCATCGTGCGCCGCACGGCGCGAACGGCGTTGAAGCCCCACACGAGGCGGTCGGGCTCGGTGCGCAGGCTCTTCCACGGCACCTCCATCTCCACCGTGTAGCCGCCCTCGTCGCGGGTGACGCGCACGCTCCACACCGTGTCCCACTGGGTCTCGACGATTTCGTCGTCGATGACCTGCACGTCGTGCTGGCTGCCCCACGGCGTGACGAAGAAGCCGAAGGCGTTGCGGCCGTCGCCGAGCGGGTCGAGCACCACGCCGAACCAGTCGAAGCCGCGGAAGAGCGAGAAGTCGCGGCGCAGGTCGGTCTGCTGGATGCCGCGCGTGCCCGCTTCATCGTCGCACCGCGCGCCAATCCACAACGCGTCGTCGGTGGCCAATACGCGCACGGCGGTGGCGTGACGGGCGGGCTCGAGTTGATCCGGGTCCACCTGCTTGAACGGCGACAGCGCTGGTGCGTTCACCCACGCGGGTTCATCGAGGCGGCCGTCGAGCACGAGGGAGCCCTCGGCGCGCGTGACGGTGAGCTGGGGGCGCGGGGTGGGAGGCGGAAAGTCCTTCATCACGTCGGCGGCGGCGAGCCGCGTGACGAGGAGCACGCCTGAGACGAGGAGCCTGCGGGACGACACGGGGGCCGCCACATACCGGGCCCGGCGTCGAAGCGAAGGGAGAAACGCTGCCGGTCAGGGGAGGTCTGGCGGTCCG
>JBILEB010000212.1:0-10360 GCA_044352295.1 Myxococcaceae bacterium | reverse complement strand
GGGGTGCTCACCGCGCACGTCGACCAACTCCGGCCCGGCGCCGATCACGCAGTCAGGTCTGCCACCGCCGGTTGATCACGAAACAGCGCGGTCAACGACACCCCCACACGATGGATTCTTCCGCTCGGCGTTCGCGGACAGCCGCGTCGTCGCCGCCGAAGTGCAGGCCATGCTCCCGCGCCACCTCTTCGAAGCGCTCGACCTCTCACGCATCGAGGCCATGGCCGCGCGCTTCCCCGAGGCGGGCCTCGCCACGCCCGAGTCCGACGGGGTCTTTCAGGTCCCGACGCGCTCCGGAGACACACGCGTCTTCGTGATGCTCGAGCACCAACGCCGTTCTTCGTGGGACATGCCGTTTCGGGTGCTCCGGTACGTCACGGGCTTCTGGAGCGCCCAGCTCACCCGGGATCCACGAAGGCGGACCCTGCCGGCCGTCGTGCCGCTGATCGTCTCGAACGTGGCCGGGGGCTGGCGCGGGCCGTGGAACCTTCAGTCCATGCTCGAAGGCGACGCCGAGCTCATGCAGCACCTCGCGCCCTACATGCCGCGGCTCGAGCTGGTCGTCGACGACCTCTCGAGGCTCGATGCGGCCGGCATTCTCCGCCGCGACGGGCCTCCCATCGCGCACCTGGCCTGGTGGCTCCTTGGGGTCGCCACCGACCTGACCCGGCTGGAAAGGGAGTCGGCCCTCATGCGAAAAACGGCCAGAGCCGTGCGCGAGGCGAGCCCCGCGCAATACCAACAAGCGATGACGTACCTGCGGAGACTGCCCATGACGACCGCTCAGAAACGACAGGTGGTACCGGTGTTCGAAGTGATGTCGATGGAGGAGTACCGGAAGCGGGTGCCGTACCTGCAGGACATCGTCT
Source organism: Myxococcaceae bacterium (assembly GCA_044352295.1). GTDB lineage: Bacteria > Myxococcota > Myxococcia > Myxococcales > Myxococcaceae > Xiheimicrobium. Next base: position 9,491 of record JBILEB010000212.1, on the reverse strand, counting down.
GGCGGCAAGAGGCGCGGAAGCGGGGCCTGCGGGAAGGCCGAAAGCGCGGCATCGAGGAAGGTCGCGAGCTCGGGAAGTCGTTGGGGCGGGAAGAAGGCCGACAGGAAGGCCGACAGGAAGGCCGACAGGAAGGCCGACAGGAAGCGCTCAGAGAGGCCCTGCTTCAGATGTGGGCAGCCACGCTCGGGAAGCCGCCCGGCAAACCCGCGAAGGGGCGGATCGCGAAGGCGGATGAAGCGACGCTCCGGAAGTGGTTGTTGAACGCGCGAACGGCGAAACGACCAGCCGACATCCTTCGGTGACCGTCAGCCAGCGGGCACGAGCATTCGTGCGAAAGCGTACGGGTCGCGGACGTCCTGGGTCTCGAACCAGGCGAGGGCCGCGTGCACGTTGGCCTTCCCCACCTCATCCTGCGTGAGTTCACCGAGGCGGAGCCGGGCCGAGGCCGCGAACACCTTGAGTCCATGTTGATCGAAGCCGGCGATCGAGCGCGACAACAACTCAGCGCGCCGTGACGGCTCGAGGAGCGCCTCGAGGAGCTGCGCCTGTGCCCAGGCCCACCCGACCCGTTCTTTCCGCAACTGCTGCACGGCGCGGCGCACCTCATCCACCCGTCCGGAGGCCACCCCCAGTCGACCGCGAAGCGACCACGCCTCGACCCGCACGTTCTGGATGCGGAACAGCATCGCGCGATCGATCGACGGCCAGGCGGCCAGCAACTGCTCGAGCGCCGGCGCAGGCGCCCCTTCGTAGAGCCCGATGAGCCCCTCCGAGAGCGCCGCCCAGTAGTGCTGGAAGTGGAAGCTCTTCGACGGCCACGCCCCCATGGCCTGCGTCACGGCCGCGCGCGCCTCGGCCGGCGAGCCTTCGGCGAGCTTCGAGACGTTCGCAAGGCCGACGGTGAGGCTGGTGACGGCGTACCGATCGCCCCGGCTCTCCGCATCGCGGACGAAGGCCGGAACGCGGCGCGACAGCTCGGCGATCTCGCCCAGGTAGAAGAGCGACCAGATGGAGAACAGGCGCGAGCTCGCGGCCTCCCACGACACGGCCAGGCCCGCATCACGGAACTGGGCCTCGGCCTCGGAGACCTTCGCGCGCGCCTCGCGAAAATCGCCGACGAGGAAGCGGGTGAGGCCCTCGCAGAAGGCGAGCAAACCCTTGAGCCTCGCGTCGCCCACCCGCTCACAGAGTGCGCGGGCGCTGGTGAGGAGCGAGCGCGCCCGCTTCTCGGCGCCGATGCCTTCGGTGGCGACGAAGGCCGCCTCGGCAGCCAGGGCGCGGGCCACCCGCCACGGCTCTCCCGCGTCGAGCGCGAGGAGGAGCTGGCGGGTCTGAAAGGAGGCGCCGCGAATGGTGTCGACCATGCCGAGGCCCACCGAGACCGACCAGCACGCGTCGATGCGCGAGAGGAGCTCCGGCGCCACCTGGGACGCGGGCCGCTCGTCGAACGACACGCCACGCATCGACAGGTGGAGCCTTCGGAACAGCAACGCCCCCACCGCGCGCGTCGGCGTTCGGGCGAGCGTCATGCCCAGGTTCGACAGCACGGCCGACATGGCGGCGATGCCTTCGTCGACGTGCCCGCTGACCAACAACTGCTCGGCCGAGAGCCGACCGAGCTCGGCCTTGAGGGCGTCGCTGGCGCCAGGTTCCTGCGCGGCGCGTCGGAAGGCCTCGGCCGCGCCCTGCCCCTGCCCTGCGCTCGCCAACACGTGTCCCATCGCGACGGTGAGCTCAGCGCGGCGTCGATCGTCGAGCGGAATCAGCTCGAGCCCCTTGCGGTACAGGGCCGCAGCGCGGGCGAAGGCCAGTTGGTCTTTCGCGCGAGCGGCAGCGAGCAGGGTGGCCTCGGCGGCGCGATCGCCATGCCCCGCGGCCGCCCAATGGATCGCCAGCGCTTCGAGATCGACGTCGCTCCGGCCGGTCATCGCGGTGGCGAGGCGCTCGTGGGTCGAGCGGACCGTCCCGTCGTCGAGGGTCGAGGTGATCGTCGCGCGCAGCCCCTCGTGCCACGGCTCCAGCCGCTTCTCGTCGGGGAGCATGCGGATCAGGTGCATGCCCTCGAGCTGCTGAATGACATCCGAGTGCTGGGCGCCGACGTGCGCAGCCTCGAGCGCGAGCCGTTCGTCGAGAGGCGAGCCCGCGACGGAGACGATCTGGAGCACCGCGAGGGACTCGGGCGAGAGCTGAGCGAGCTTTCGCTTCCAGAGCGCCTCGACGGTGACGTCCCCCTCTCCGACCGACTCCCGAAGCTGCATCAGGAGCAGTGGATTGCCCTGCGACTCGGTCGCGAGCGCGAGCGCACGCGCGGTTGGAACCCCGGCGGCGAGCGCAAGCTGCTCACAGGCCTCCACACTCAAGGGGCCGAGGGCGAGGTGCTCGACCGGAACGGTACCCTTCGGGAGGGCTGGCCCGTCGTCGCGAATCGAGGTGACGACGAGCACCGTGGGCGGCTCTGGAGGCCGAAGGATCGACTCCATGAGCATCACCGAGTCCGCGTCGCCCCACTGCGCGTCGTCGACCATCACCACCAGCGGCACACGCTCGCCCAGGCGCTCGAAGAGTTCACGCAGCGCCATCACCGCGCGGCGGCGGCGCTCGAGGGGATCGGCCACCTCACGAGGCGGCGCGTCGCGGAAGGCGGGCACCCGGCTCAAGACCGGGAACATCTTCGTGAGCAGCGAGGCGTCGCGCGGGCGGATCGCGTCGACGCGCTCGGCGGGCATGGCGGCGAGCGTCCGTGTGAGCGCATCGACGATGGGATCGATCGCCTTGAAGGGCACGGTCTCGCGCTCATGGCAGCGGCCCGCGAGGACCACGGCGCCAAGGGCCTCGAGGTGGTGCGCGAACGCCCGGAGCAGCGCGGTCTTGCCGATGCCGCTGGGGCCCTGCACCCTCACCACCCGCGGGCCGGAGGTGCGCGTCTGCTCGAAGGCCTGGGACAACGTCGCGAGCTCAGCCGCTCGGCCGAGGAGCCCGCTCGACGCAGCAGGTGCAGCGGGCGTAGCCACGGCGCCGAGGGCCGCGAGAACGGCGGCAGCGTCGGGGCGCTCCGAAGGAACCGTCTTCAACAACTGCACACAGAGGGCATCGAGCGCGGCGGGGACGTCAGGCGTGAGGGCGTGCGGCGAGGGCGCCGGGCGGCGCTGCTTGTCCATCATCACGTCGACGGGAGATCCCTCGAACGGCAGCCTCCCCGTGAGCGCCTGAAACAGCATCACGCCGAAGGTGTACCAATCGGACGCAGGGCCGATGGGGCCCGAGGCAGCCTGCTCCGGAGCCATGTAGGCGACGGTACCGACGATGGCCTGGCCCTGCGCCTCGGTGAGGCTCTTTGGGCCACCGAGCTCGGCGACGAGGCCGAAGTCGAGGATGACGACGCGCCCCTCCTTGGTGACGAGGACGTTGGAGGGCTTGAGATCGCGATGGATGCGGCCGCGCGCGTGGAGGAACGCGACGCCCTCGGCGAGCTGCCGAAAGGCGGTCTGGAGGTGTACTGGGTCCAGGCGCACCGAGGGCGGGCCCTTCGAACGCACGGTGGCCCCGAGCTCCGAGGTGGGGACGTCGGAGGCCGGCAGCAGCGGCGACGAGGGGCGCACCCAGGACAGGAAGTCGACGCCATCGATGAGCTCGAGCGTGAAGAACCAGGTGTCGCCCTCGGCGGTGAGCTCGTAGAGCGAGACGAGGTTCGGGTGCCGCACGTCGTGGAGGGAGCGAAACTCGCGTTTGAGGCGGGCGAGCGCGTCGGCGTCCTGTCCCTGGAGGACCTTCAGCGCGACCCGCCGGCCCCCGCGCTCCGCGTCGATCGCTTCGTAGACGATGCCCATGCCGCCGACGCCGAGCTCGCGCACGGGCTGGTAGCGGGCGGTGGCCGGGAAGCCGGGCGGGCGGTCGATCATCGACCCTCGGGTGGTGGGCGCACGTCGGCGCGGAGTGTACCGAGGGCCTCAGGGTGAGCGTGAAGGAAGAACGCCGAGCGGCGATACTCGGCCGCATGCGGGCGCTGTGGGTGGTGGTGCTGATCTCAGGGCTCGCGCACGCGGGGCCGATGGGCGCCGTCGTGCACGGCATGTCCGGCACCAGCCTCTTCAAGGATCTGGCGATCGGCCCCACGGCGGGCGGCTCCGTGCTGTGGGAGCCGGGCGGGTTCGGCGGCCGGCTCTCCCTCGGCATCGGCCTGGCGGTGTTCCACCCGGCGGCGGAGCGCCACGGAGCGCTGAAGTTCAGCGCGTTGATCGAGGGTGAGTTTCAGCTTGCACCTGGGGCGTTCGAAGGCTCGGTGATCGTGTCGGGAAGTCCGATCTCCTGGAGGTGGTTCTCCTTCGGCGCGTTCGCCGGGGTCGGGCTCGAGGGGACCCGCGCCGTGGACGCCTGGACGATTCGCCTCGGTCCGGAGGTGGCCGCGACGCTCCACCATGCATGGGGCAACTTCGACGGCGTGCTGCAGCTCTTCGTTCGCGGCAGCGTCCCAGTGCTGCGTACGGACGTGTTCTCCTCGCAGGTGCTGCTGGGTGTTCGGGTCTTCATCGACCTCACCTGACACCACAGTCCGACGGGAGGTGAGCCCCGCGCGGTCACTCCTCCGACTTCTTGCGGGGCTTCGTCATCCCGTACGCGGTCAGTCGGTTCACCAGCGTCCGACGTGAGATGCCCAGCAACTCAGCCGCCTTCGTCTGATTTCCGTTCGTCTTCTCCAGCGCCTCGAGCACCGCGCGCTTCTCGGCGGCGTCGCGCTCGTCCTTGAGCGCGTTGCCACTGAGCGCCTTCCCCGGCGGCTCGTGTCCATCGATCGCCAGCGCCTCGGGACCCACCGGCCCGTCCCCGGCCAGGAGCAGCGCGCGCTCCATCACGTTCTTCAGCTCGCGAATGTTCCCCGGCCACGGCCAGGACTTCAGCATCGCGAGCGCCTCGGGGGTGATCTCGGGCACCGGGCGCTGGTCCCGCTCACAGGCCTCAGCCACGAACTGACGCGCCAACGGCTCGATCTCCCCCACCCGCTCCCGCAAGGGAGGGATCGAAATCGAGATGCCGTTGATCCGGTAGAACAGATCGCGCCGGAACGCGCCGCGCTCCACCTCGGCCTCGAGATCCCGGTTCGTCGCGAACACGAAGCGGACGTCGATCGGCTCGGGCGTCGTGCCGCCCACGCGGAGCACCTTCCGCTCCTCGAGCACGCGCAACAGCTTCGCCTGAAGCGACTCCGGCAGCTCGCCGACCTCGTCGAGGAACACCGTGCCGCCCTTCGCCGTCTCGAGCAGCCCCTGCTTCTGCTTCACTGCGCCGGTGAACGCGCCCTTCTCGTGACCGAACAGCTCGCTCTCGAGGAGCGACTCCGTCAACGCCGCGCAGTTCAGCTTCACGAACGGCCCCGCCGACCGCTTCGACCGCCGGTGGAGCTCCGAGGCCAGCACCTCTTTCCCCACGCCCGTCTCACCCAGGAGCAGCACGTTGATCTGGCTCGGCGCCACCCGATCCATCAACCGGCTGATCGACACCATCGCGTCGTCGCGCACGAGAAAGCCTGGCGCCGGTTGGGACGATGGCGCGGCACACGCGGCGAGCAGGTGATCTGCGTCCGTTCCATCGACCGGCGCGCTCGCGCATCCGGCCCGCACCCGCGCACCGGCCGCGACCAGCTTCGCCGACAGCCCTTCCATGAGCCGCGTCGTCGCCTCCGACGCGCGCCCCGGCACCAGCACCTCGAACTGGCCGGGCCCGAACGTCGCCACCGTGTCGTGCGCAGACAGCTCCGCCGAGAGCACCCGCTGCGCGAGCCCCGGCGCCGCCAACACCTGCAGCCGCACCACCCCAAACGGCGGCTTCGTGCCTCGCACCGCCTCCATGAACCTCGTGTGCGTCACCAACGTCCACGGCGTCGTGCTCGCCGACAGCTCATCGGTCTGGAGGACGGCGAGCGAGGTGCCGAGCTCGATGGAATCTCCCGGCTGCACATCGACGGACTCGCCCGAGGCCAGCTTCCGGCCGCGCACCGTCGTCCCGTTGGCGGATCCCAGATCCTCCAGCCGAACCACCGACCCCAGGTGCAGCACCGCATGACGTCGAGAGGCCGCCGCGTCATCGAGCCGAAGCGTCGCGTCCTCACCGCGCCCGAGCACCACAGCGCCGCTCGATGGCAGCGCATGCGACGACGAACCCGACTCGTTCACCACCACCAACCGGTACCGCCGCGCGCGCTCGTCCCGCGAAGGTTTGTCCTGCAGGCGAACCGTCTCTTCGTGTGACGAGGCCATGGCCTCACCCCTTCGGCAGCTTGAGGGCCTGCATCACGTACCAGGCGCCAAACCCTGCGGCGATCAACACGAACACCAGGTTGTTGCCCGCCGTGCCTGCTTCGACGTACCGCAGGCCCGCGATGGCAAAGCACGCTGCGGCGAAGACCAGCCGCTTCACGCGCTCAGGGGCCGGCGCGAACCGCGAGAAGAGCCACGCCGCCGCCAGAACCGCCAACGCCTTCCAGTCGACCGTCATGCCGGGGCTCCCTCGTTCTCCGTCTTCTGGGACGACAGCTTGCCTGCGATGTCCTTGAACGAGCCCTGCGAGAAGAACAGGAACACCATGCCCGTGAGCACCTGCTGGACGATCTGCACCACCCACAGCACGTTCGCGTACGCCACCCCGCTCGAGTTTGCGGCCTCCTTCGACACGAACACGGACAGGCCCAGCAACACGAACGCCTGGAACGTGCCGGCGCTCCCCGGCGCGGCGGGGATCATCAAGCCGACGATCAACACGGACAGCACCACGAAGCCCTGGAAGACGGTCAGCGACAGGGGCACGCACGAGGCTGCCGTCCCACCATCGCAATCGAACGCGCGCGTCAGCACCGACATGCCGACCCCGTTCGCGCCCCAGTAGAGCGCCGTCCAGAAGGTGAAGCCCGCCAGGTTCTTCGCGTCGGGCAGTTGTCGCAGCGCGCTGACGAACCCATCGACGACATACACGGCCTTCTCGGCGACGTTCGGAGACACCTTACCGAGCACCACGCGCATCAGGCCGATCACCCGGTCATGCTGCCAGCGCGCGAGGATCAGGAACGCCAGGCCCCCACCGAACACCGCGAACATGATGTTCGAGCCCAGCTCGACTGCCTTGATGTTCGGCGCGTCCGTGTTCACGAAGAACAGCAGCACCCGCAACATGGCCGCGATGATGATGCCGTCGATGATGCGCTCGAGGACCACCGTCGTCATCGCGGCGCTCCGGCGAATCCTCGACCGCTCGGCGATCAGATACGGCCGCGCGAACTCTCCGAGGCGGAACGGGAGGATCAGCAGCATCATGAAGCCGATCGCCGACGCCTCGTTGAGCTGCCTGAACGGCACGTGCTCGAGGCCCGACAAGAGGTGACCCCAGCGAATCGTCCGCGCCACCTGGATGAACGCGAGGATGCCGATGTAGGCGACGAGCCACAGCCAGTTCGCGGTGCGAAGGGACGCCCACATGGACTCCCAGTTGGTGTCCTTGAACGTGAGCCACAAGCAGAAGCCCGTGATCAGCAGGCTGACGATGAACTTGACCCACTTGCCCAAGGCGACGCTCCGCGGCTGACGACCGGCGGTGCGCATAGCACCCACCCTGCCCTCACGCGAGGGATTGCCCCGCGAGGATCCGTGCCGGATTCGTCTCGGTCAGGCAGGTGAGCCCCTTCGGTCCCGCTTGCTTTCCGAGCGCCTCGAGGCTCTGGCCCACCCACGCCTCGGCCCCCACCGGCGAGTGGAGATCCGTCGCCGCCACGGCGTAGAGCCCCTCGTCGACGAACTGCCGCGCGAGCTTCTGGGCCGTCTTCCCGTACCGGCCGATCAGCGCGCCGATGTCGAGCTGGAGCAGGGCTCCGGCCTGCACCGCTTCGGCCGCCCGACCCTTCTTTTCGAACTCGAGGCAGCGCTCGGGATGCGCGATGAGCGGCGTCACGCCCTTGAGCTTCATGCGGAAGATGACGTCGGCGAGGAGCGGCAGCGGCGAAGTGTACGGCGCCTCCACCAGCAGGTACTTACCGGCGCCGCCGACGCGCCGGGAATCAGGCGTCGGCAGCGCCGTCAGCAGCGTCTCGTCGAGGAAGAAGTTCTCGGCGTTGACGTCGAGGGCCAGGGCGATGCCGTGCTGCGCGAGCACCCCGCGCACGTCGTCGAGGCGCTGAAGACACGTCTGGCGGTTCGCGTACTCGGGCCGGTTGTGAGGACTGGGCGCCGCCACTCCGTACCCGAGCGAGACGAGGGCCTTCGCCATCGCGACGGTCTCGTCCATCGTCTTGCACCCGTCGTCGACGCCCGGAAGCAGGTGCAGGTGCAGATCGACCATCGCCATGATCCCGATGCTATGCCACCGCCATGGCGCTCGATCCAACGCTGCTCGACATCCTCGCCTGCCCGGAAGACAAGGGCCCGCTGCTGTACTTCGCGGCCGACGGGTTCCTCTACAACCCGCGCCTCAAGCGGAAGTACCGCATCGACGACGGCGTGCCGGTGATGCTCATCGACGAGGCGCAGCGGCTGTCCGACGTGGAGCATCAGGCCGTGATGGCGAAGGCCTCCGCTGAGGGCATTCGCCCGAACTTCTCGTGATCGACTCGCACTGCCACCTCGACATGCCGCGGTTCGACGAGGATCGCGCCGCCGTCCTCGAGCGCGCGTGGGCGGCCGGCGTGACGGGCCTGGTGGTGCCGGGCGTGGCGCCCAAGACGTGGGAGGCGCTCCTCGAATGGCCGGCTCGCGATCGCCGCGTGCAGGTGGGCCTCGGCATTCATCCTCAGTTCCTTCCGGAGCTGGACGAACGAGACGATGAGACCCACCTCGCCACGCTCGATTCCGTGTTGGGCCGGGGCGTCGCGATCGCCGTCGGCGAGTGCGGCCTCGATGGCCCGACGAAGGAGACCGTGCCGATGGAGCGGCAGCTCCGCGTACTCAAAGCCCACTTCGCCTTGGCGAGAAAACACCGCCTCCCGCTGCTGATGCACTGTCTGCGCGCGCACCCGGAGTTGATCAAGCTGCTCGAGACGGAGTCCGTCCCCGCGGCCGGCCTGTTGATGCACAGCTATTCGGGCTCGGCCGAGCTGACGAAGAAGTACGTGCGGCACGGCTGTCACTTCTCGTTCGCAGGGCCGGTGAGCTTCACCGAGGCGCGACGACCGCTCGACGCCCTTCGGTCGGTCCCCCTGGAGCGTCTGCTCGTCGAGACCGACGCACCCGATCAGGCTCCGCATCCGCATCGCGGTCAGCGCTCGGAGCCCGCGTTGCTTCCGCTGATCGCCAAGGCCATGGCGACGGCGCGCGGGGACTCGATGGAGACGCTGACTTCGTCACTTCGAGTCAACACCCTGCGGCTGTTCCCCGTCTTCGGCTGACGGCACCTGGGGAGGGCGGGGGCAAGGGGGCGCTCCGAAGCCTCGGGGTGCGAAGGGTCCGGAGGAACCGGCCGCGCTTTCGGTGTCCGACGCCAGAGTGCAGATCGAAACCAACCCCCCGCGGGAGAGG
>JBILEB010000329.1:0-2956 GCA_044352295.1 Myxococcaceae bacterium | reverse complement strand
GCGGCCGTTGCAGGGACTCGCGCTGGCCCTTCTCGTACTCGTCCTCCGGCCATGCCGCCTCCTCTTCGGCGAAGTCCTTCTTCGCCTGCCTCAGCACCCGGGCCAGCACCGCCGACGTCGTCGTCCGTCGGTGGCGCCACCTCCACGGCCTCGCCTCTGCTGTGTTGCGCTCCCGACGACGTCGTCCTCCACTGCCCCTCCGGCAGCAGCACGTGCAGGTGCGACGTCAGCGCCTACCTCAACCTCGAGAGGAGCTTCATTTCGGCCGCCCGAACGCGCCCGAGTTCGTGATGCCGATGATGTTGCCGGCCAGCTCGAGGGTCGTGCCCTTCGGCGAGCCAGGCCACTGAAATCATTCAGATGCTACCCGGGCCCGGTTCTGGTTTCCCGCTTTGGAATTCCTATCCGTAGAAGCTCATCTGCCCTGAGGGCCTCCTCGAGTCGCCGCGCGCTTCGAGTCGGTTTCGCGGTTCGTTCTTTCCCTCCTTCGTCGACAACACCGAAGCGAGGAACGTCCATGAGCGAGGCGCCGACTCTCCGCAACGCTCCGATGTCTTCCGTGTGTTGGTGAAGTATAATTCGACGGATGACGCGTGACCGAGAGCCGGGGGCCCCGCTGCTCGCCAGCGACGGGCGGACCCTCCCGCTGTCGCTGCTGGGGGCCGCAGCGTCGAGCGCCCGCGCGTTCGCCGTGCGTCTCGCGAGCCTGGATTCGATCAACATGCTCGCCGGTGGGGCGATCGACCCGTGGCAGATTAAGACTTTCGTCCGCGAGACCGCGGCGGAGGGCGGGCTGTTCGACGAGGCGATCTTCGGTCCGTTGCGGCGCGACGGGGCGGGGCGTCTGCAGCTCCAGTCGTGGGCCGAAGAGCAGCGCGATCGCCCGCAGGCGCGCCGCTTCGGGATGCTGTTCCTCCCGGTGCCGCTCGTACATCCGTGGGTGCTGCGGACCCGCAGCGAACGCGACGCGACACTGTGGCGTGCGCTCGCCGCGTGCGAGCAGGTCGTCGTCGACGGGAGGCTCGTTCCCTCGCGCGACGCCCTCGAGGACCCGCGAGCGCTCGTGAGCGGGGAGGCGATCTTCGCGCTCGTGCGCGCGGGTATACTGCCGCGGACCGCCGCCTACGGTGTTCTTCAGGTGGTACCGGTGCTCCCTGCGGGACTGCGTCCGTGCGTCGAAAACGGCGACCGCGTCTATCGACACGACGCGACCGTGCTCTACCAGCTGGTCCTCGACCACATCGCGCGGGTCGAGCGGATACGCGAGTTGAAGGCACCGAAGATCAAGATCATCGAGTGGGACCAGATCGGGCGCCTCCAACGCGCGCTCGAGGCCCTGTTCATCGACGGCGCGGACCTCGTCGAGGACGCCGAGCGGGGTCCGCGCTGGGTGCCGGCGTCTCCCGACGCCACGCCGGGGTCGATGTCGCTCCGGCACCTGCTCGCATTTCCGGGCTGGGCCAACGCGATCGACGCGGTCGTGCGCTCGGGGGCGCGGCCGTTGTCACGATCATGGCCTGGTCTCGCCTATGAGGCTCGCGCGTGGCTCGAAGCGTCGGCGCTCGAGGTGGTCACGCTGCGCGACGACGGCACCGTCGACGAAGCGGCGCTCGCGGAGAGCCTCGTCGATCGCCGCGCGCAGATCTTCTGGCAGGTTTACGAGGAGCACCTCGGGCCATTGTACGAACGCGTCATCCACGTCGCTGACGTTCCCGCGGGGCGAGTGCCGGAGCCGCCCCACATCGATGTCTATGCGACCGCAGTGCGCGCCGATGGGACGCGGCTCCTCGTCACCGCAGGCGCGAGCGCGCGGGAGCTGCCGCCGCACCCGCGGCTCGGTCCTGCTGAGCGCCGGCGCATCGAACTCGCTATGAAGGTTGTTGGGGCGATCGAGCCCCCGCTCCTCGAGCACCTGATGGTCGAGTTGCGCTCGCTCGCTCGCTATCCTTTCGTCACCGGGTCCTTCATTGCGCCGCTCCACTCGGTGAGCCTGGGGCGGCCGATCGCTCCCGGTTCGCCCATTGAACACGTCGTCTTCATCGAGCCGCGCGACGAGGACCTTGCGCTGTTCGAGTCGGTGTCGCGAGTACTGCCGATGGAGCCGCTCTTCGTCCTCACGGTCGGGATCACGACCGCGGAGCTCGACACGATCGACCGGCCCCAGGCGATGACCGCCGCGGAGCGTCGGATCCGCGTCGTCGGCCTGGTCGACCCGATCGACCGCGTGACCGATCCCGTTCGCAACGCGACGCCGATGCGGAGCGTGTAAGGAAGTAACCGTCGACCACGCGCCGTTGGAAGCGCGAATCTCGAGACGCGATCTCTCGTTTTGGTCGATCCCATCACCATCACCTCGAGCGATGGCTCCGAGGTGCCGGTGCAGCAGGTGGCGCCAGGGCGTTTCTGCGCGATGTTCCCCGGCCAGGTCCATCTTTGGATTCCACTTCAGCACGCCGTCGGCTGGTGATGGCAGGGCTGGACCCGTTTCAGCGCAGTGCCCCAAGCGGCACTCCTCGCCGCTTCCCTGGGCGCTGCCTGCGTGTCGCGCCTCGCCTGCAGGGCGTCGACCCTTCTGCGGGGCCCGGGTCGACTTGTCGGCCGCTCAAGGCTTCCGTCGCGCTTGAGCGCTTGGATGTCTCCGCCGGTGACAGCACCAGCGCGCCCGAGTTCGTGATGCCGATGATGTTGCCGGCCAGCTCAAGGGTCGTGCCCTTCGGCGAGCCAGGCCACTGAAATCATTCAGATGCTACCCGGGCCCGGTTCTGGTTCTGGTTTCCCGCTTTGAAATTCCTATCCGTCTCGCATCATGGGCGATGAAACGGAAAGACGGAAAGGAAGAAGAAAGCAGGAAACGGGGCGCAGGGTCGAGTGCCGAGCCGGCGGGCGTGGCCCCAGAGAGCTCGCTGAGGAGAGGGCCGGACCGGCGCGGAGGGTGAGCGCGTCGGGCGGCAGACAC
>JBILEB010000072.1:0-32643 GCA_044352295.1 Myxococcaceae bacterium | reverse complement strand
CGTCGACTTCCTCAAAAAGAGCGAGTCGGCCTCGAGCTGGGCCGTGAAGATCCTCGCGGAGATCCTCCCCGAGGAGAAGGTGCTCTCCATCGTCACCGAGGAGCTGCGCCGCCTGGGCGTCGAGTACACGCGCGATCCCGAGAAGAAGGAGGTCCTCCTCCACTTCCTCGACGGCAAGAAGGATCCCCAGATCGGCGACGTCGCCCTCGCGCTGCTCAAGGACATGTCCGACGACGTGAAGATCTCGGCGCTGCGCACGCTGGCCTCCGTGAAGGAGCCCCGCGCCCGTGAGCCCGTGCTGGAGATGCTCGTCCATGACGAGACCGCCAAGCGCGTGCAGACCCGCTGCGTCGAGTTCTTCCACGAGAGCGGCCTCGAGGTGCAGGGCTTTCGCGAGAAGGTCGAAAAGCGCCTCGCCGACCCGTACTTCCTCGACAAGTCCGGCCTGGTGAAGAAGCGCGGCGGCTGAAGTCTCTGAGTTCGGACCGTCGCCCCGCGGAAGTCGTCGACAAGACTGAACATTCCCCTGGCGTGGAAGCCGCATGAACGGCGGGCTCCTCTCACCCGGAGCCCCGCATGTCCGATTCTCGCGTTGGCGGCTTGAAGTCGCCCGTTCTCCCCCAGACGTCTCTTCCTCCTCCGGATGCGCCCAAGCCAAAGAAGAAGGCACCCGCCGACTGCAACGAGACCACCCAACTCAGTACCTACTCGGGCGCGTGCGCCAATGAGCTCTTCGGAGCAGCCAGCACTGACCAGGTTCGTGAACGAGGACTGGTCAACGACAGCCTGAAGACAGCCCGCGACTTCGCGACCACCCCCAACGGAGCGAACCGAGAAGCGTTCCTTCGGTCGCTCGAAGCGCTGCCGAATGCCTCGTTCAAGGAGCTGATGTCGGAACTCAAGGACGCGAAGGACGGCAGGTTCGAGGCCATCATGGGTCACCTCGCCTCGAGCTCCGGTGCCCGCCAGGCGTTCCTCGAGTTGGCGGTCCAGAAGGGCTTCCTCGAGGCGACGCCAGCGAAAGGGGCGCCGCCAAGCGGTCCGATCGTCGCTCCGAACCAACCCCCGCTCGTGCGCAATGACCCGGCGCTGCCCGAGGCCATGCGGCAGCTCATCCACTCGGAAAACCAGACCCGTGCCGCGCAGTACCTGAAGGCGTTCGACGACTACACCCACGCGTGGTGCGCCGCCGTGTCTCAGGCGAGGAGCCCGCAGGAAATCCGCGCGCTCGGTCCTTTCTCGACGCCGCCTGCCCTGTCGGAGCCCGGCTTCAGAGAGCGCGACCGAAAGGACTTCGGCTGGAACGCTGGCCTCACGCCCTCGGCGCCGAACCTCGAGAAGGCCCAGCGCGCCATCGGCGACCGGATCGGCGACCTGCGGGAACAGCCTCGGGCCGGCTCATACGGCGTCGAGGCCGACGGCTCGGCCAAGGTCGCGCGCCCGTCGGGCGTGGAGTTCGGGGGCGCCGTCGAGGTGACCCGCAACTCGGCTGGCACCAAGGTCGAAACGAAGGGCAAAGTCGGAGCGCAGGTCGAAGTCGAAACGGAGTCTCCTGCGCCCGGTCTGACGCAGGCCCCGTTCGGTTTTTCGGTCGGCAGGTCGGTCGACACCAATGGGACCACCACCACGGAGGTCACCGGAGCCCTTGGCGCGTTCGGGGTCGGAATCGAGGCCGAGCGCAAGACCAACGGTGAGACCAAGAAGACGTTCACTGCGCAGGCCCTGGAGAACGTCGGCGCCTACGCGTCGGTGGACTCCAACGGCAACACGGCCGCAGGCCTCGAGTTCAAGGGCGGTGGGAAGGTTGGCGACACGAAGATGGAGTTTGGCCTGAAGGTCGGACTCACTGCGTACTCAGTGCCCCGTGAGTACTACCAGGACTTCGGCGGCGCTCAGCCCGGAATCTTCGGGCCCATGCCAGAGCTCGACAACAACGTGCCGTGGACTGCGCTGAAGCCCGATCGGCGCGCCTGGTACGAGCGCCAGGGATTCAAGGCTGAGAACTGGGGGGCGCGATGAGCTCCGACCTGTTTGACCCCGATGTGAAGCAGGTCCGGTCCTGGCACTACCTCGTCGCGCTGGCCGCCAGCTCCCTCGTGACCTGCACGTCGACGCAGACCATCCTCCGTGATGGGATTCAGCACGAAAACAGTCGAACGTACTACCTCGGGTTTGTCGCGGTCGCGTTCTGGGCCATGAAGGCGTTCGATCTGAACCCCGGTCGTTCGCTCGCGCGCGGCAAGTGGGTGCTCCTCGTCGGATTGCTCGGGTGCCTGGCCAGGAACGCGCTGAGCACCTGACGCGAAACTCGTTGGTCCCGAGAGCGGCCGGAGTACGATCAACCTCGTGCTTCGTCCGCTCCTCGCCTGCTGTGCGGTGGCCCTCGGCGGCTGCCCCATGCCGATGATGATGATGCCCGACGCCGGGCCCGTCGACGCCGGCGCCTCGGTGAGCCCCACGGAGGCCTGTGAGCGCCTCGCCACCGCCACCTGCACGCTCAAGAGCCGCTGCTACCTCGCCTACCAACGCGACGAGGCCTCGAGCTGTGTGCAGAACGAACAGGCCCGCTGCCTCGCCGGGTACACGGTGCTCCAGCAGTCCTTCGAGCGGGACCTCGTGCGCATCAGCCCCGCGAGGCTCTCGTCGTGTGAGCAGCGCATGAAGTCGAGCGCGTGTCCGCCGACGTTCCCACCGGACTTCCCCGCCGCCGCCGCCCGCCCCTTCGCCGACTGCACCTTTGCCACCGGGCTGCTCATCGGCGTCGTCCCGGTCGGAGACACCTGCGTCAACCCGCAGGAGTGCATCAGCGGCTCGGTCTGCATCAAGCCAAGCGGCGTGTGCCGCGGCGTGTGCTCCTCGTTCCCGAAAGAGGGCGACCCTTGCGCCTTTGGCTGCGCACCCGGATTGACCTGCAACGGCGAAGGGCGCTGCGCCCGCCTCAAGCCGCTCGACACGCCCTGCGAGGCCAGCCCCGAGTGCGAGACCGATCTCATCTGCATCGACGGCCGCTGCCGGCCACGCCGCAAGCTCGGCGACAGCTGCACGTTCGACCCAGGCGTTCCGTCGACCTGCGAGCCAGGACTCGCCTGCGACGTCGTGCCTTACGTGATGGGCGCGACTGGCACCTGCATTCGGCCCCGCGCCGCCGACGAGGCCTGTCGCTTCCACTGGAGCTGCCAGCCCGGCCTCGTCTGCGGCTTCATCGACTGGAACGGGTTTCCCCAGCGCGCGCCCTCTTTGGGCATTTGCACCACACCGAGTGACCAGGGCACGGCGTGCAAAGGCTCCGTGTATGCGCGCTTCGTCGGTGAGCAGTGCGTGGCCGGTTCCACCTGCGATCGCCAGAGTGAGATCTGCACCGCCGCGCCGAACCGAGGGCAACCGTGCCAACCGTCCCGAAGCAACTGCGTGGGCGTCGACGTGTACTGCAAGCCCTCGGGCAGCGGTGACACCGGGACCTGCACCGGCCCCGCGGCGCTCAATGAGCCCTGCGCGTTCTCGATCGATCCCGTCACCACCGTGACGATCCCCTGTGCCGCCGGCTACTGCGACCGCGTCAACACCCTCACCTGCCGCGCTTCGACCAAGCCCCTGGGCGCCATGTGCGGAGAAGACGCCGAATGTGCGTCTGGCCGGTGTGCCGTGCAGCCCGACCGCAGCCTGCGGTGTACCGAGGCCTGCTGAGCCGAAAAACAGCCCTCGTTCCGCACGGTTTTCGAAGTGCTGTCATCCATTTCGGGGTCGGCGCGTTGAGCTGAACGACGCCGCACGACGGAGGAGCGCGATGCAAACGACGAGTTCACTCGAGACGGTCACCATCTACCGGGAGGGCGCGGTGTGTACCCGTCGCGCAAAGCTCGATGGCCAGGTCCCAGCCGCCGTTCGCGTCGTGGGGCTGCCGCTCTCGTTGGTGCCAGGCTCGCTGCGCGCGAAGGTGCTGACAGGTCCGGTCGGGCTCCGCGTGCTCGACGTTCGGCCCGCCTTCGACGTGGCCTTCGGCGACGCCATCGACCCTTCGGCTGAAGTGAAGGCGCGCGATGCGTCCCGGCTGGAGGTCCACCGGCTCGAGGCCGCATTCCAGCGCTTCGATGCCGAGGTTCGCGAGCTCCAGGCGCTCAAGCCCAGGCGATTCACCGCCGAAGAAGGCGCGCCGCCCCGGCCCGCACCCGTGGAGGCCGCCCTCGCCCTCGCTTCGTTCGTCGATGAGCGACTGCGCACGCTGCTCACGGAGAAGCGACAGGTCGAAAAGGCGCTCAAGGACGCCAGGGAGGCACTCCAGCTCTCCGAGCGGCGGCTGGCGGAGGCCTCGGCGGAGAAGCGCACCCAGAACGCCCGCGTCACCCGCGCCGTCGCGGTCACGCTGTCGATGGCGACCTCCGGGCCGGTCGAGGTGGAGATCGAGTACCAGGTGCCGGGCGTGCGGTGGGTCCCCAACTACACGCTGCGGCTGGAGCGCGGCTTCACCGGTGGCTCGTTGTCGCTGCGCGCCTCGGTGGCCCAGGACACCGGTGAGGATTGGAAGGGGGTCGCGCTGGCGTTGTCGACCGCCGCGCTCCTGCGCCGAACCGACGTGCCTGAGCTCAAGTCCCTTCGAGTGGGACGAGCGCAGCTGGCGCCGCAGAAGCCGGGGTTCCGAGCGCCTCCGCCGGGCCTCGACGAGCTCTTCGAGGGCTACGACGCCAGCGGGGCCCGGGTGGTGCCAGAGCCTCCTGCGGCGCCGCCACCGCCGAAGCCTCGGGCGCCTCCCCCGATGCCCGAGGGCGCAAGCAAGAAGGAAGCGTTCGACGAGACCGAGGGCGGCATGGTGCGCTCGCGCATGGCTGCGAAGGGCTCTTCGGCCGCGCCTCGCGCGCCGGGTGCGCTACCACCACCTCGGAGCGCCGCCCCCAGCATGGCCATGCCCGCCCGCCGGTCCGTCGCCGCGCCACGTGGAGGTGGGTTCGGAGCCTCCCTCGGCGGGATGGTGGACGGCTCGACCGAGGCGAACGAGCCGCCTTCGGAGGATCTGGAGATGGCCGACGAGCTCGCCTCCATGGACTACGGCGAGGAAGAGCCAACCGGCGGCGCCCTGCTGCGGGCTCCTGCGCAGCCAGAGTTCTCGATGGGCACCGAGCTGCTCGACTACGACCGCCTCGAGATGATGGGCGCGGAGCAGCCGGGATCGCGCGGCCGCCTTTCTCCAGCCACCCCCTGGGCCTCGGTCTTCGCGGTCGGCGTATCGGTGCAGGTCGACGTCGTCATGCTGCTCATCGACGCGGTGGAGCGTCGGGCGTCCTCGGTGGGACTCCTCCCGATGCCGCCGCGGTGCGTGCCGGTGGCGAGCGTGGATCAGTTCGACTTCCGCTACGACTGCGCCGCCCGGGTGGACGTGCCCTCGACGGGGCGCTGGTCGACGGTGCCGGTGATGGACTGCCGGGTGGGGCTCTCTCCCCAGTACGTCTGCGTGCCGGCGGTCGAGCCGAAGGTCTATCGCACGCTGGCGCTGCGCAACGACACGCCCAACGCGCTGCTCCCCGGGCCGGTGGACGTGTCGGTCGGCGACGAGTTCCTCATGACGACCTCGATGCCCGCGGTTCCGCCCGGCGCCCAGGGCGAGCGGCTCGGCCTCGGCGTGGAAGAGGCGATCAAGGTCGCCCGCAAGACGATCTTCGCGGAGACGACGGGTGGCTTCCTTGGCGGCTCCACGGTGCTGCGCCATGACGTCGAGGTGGAAGTGAACAACCGACTCTCCACGGTCGCGGCGCTCGAGGTGCGTGAGCGCGTGCCGCAACCTGCGCCCGAGGAGAAGGACGTGAAGGTCGAAGAGGTGAAGGTCGAGCCGGCCTGGCAGGCCCTCGAGGGCCCCATCGACGACGCGGTGGTGCACGGCCAGAAGCGCTGGCGGGTGAACGTGCCGCCCGGCCAACGGGCGGTGCTGACGGCGCAGTACGCGATTCGAATTCCGGCCGACAAGATGCTCGTCGGCGGCAACCGGAGGCACTGACGCCATGAACCTGCCCCTGACGAAGGTCGTGGTGATGGAGGATCGCGCCCAGTGCGAGCGGGTGGGCACGGTGATGCTGGCCGGCGGCTCGACGACGATCGAGGTGCCGGGCCTTCCCCTGGTGGCGGTCGACCGGTCGCTCAAGGTCGAGCTCACCGGCGCGACGCTGCACGAGGCCAAGCTGGTGCGGCGGTGGAAGGAGAAGCCCACAGGTGGGCTGCCGGCCGATGCGTCGGCGCTGCGGAGGTCGGTGCAGGCCCTGGTCGACCAGCAGTACGAGCACGACGCCGACGTGTACCGGCTCCAGACTCGGCTCGAGACGCTGGCGACGACGCGGCGAGAGCTGCTCCAGTCGATCGCCGAGCGCGCCGGCTACGGAGAGGCCGACGCAGCCTCGTGGCGGCAGCAGCTCGACGCAATCGGAGAGCAGGAGCGCGAGACCGAGCGGCAGCTCCGCGAGGCGCAGGCGCGCGTCGAGGCCACCAAGCGGGAGCTGTCGTCGACCCGGCAGGCCCTCGCGATGGCCGAGGAGCGCCTGCAGGATCAGGAGTGCGTGCTGTCGGTGTCGGTCGAGGGCTCGGGCGAGGCGCGCGTGCGGGTCAGCTACCTGGTGCCCTGCGCGGTGTGGCGTCCGGCGTACCGCGCGACGTTGTCGGGCGAGGTGGTGCAGGTCGAGTGCGAAGCGGTGGTGTGGCAGCGCACGGGCGAAGCGTGGACGAACGTCGCGCTCGAGCTGTCGACGGCCAGACCGACCCTGGGCACCACGCCGCCGCAGTTGCTGTCTGACTGGCTGCGCGTGCGGCCCAAGACGACTCAAGAGAAGCGCAGCGTCGAGGTGGCCGTGCGGGAAGAGGTGATTCAGACGGCAGGCGAGCGCTCCGAGTCGAAGCCCGAGTTTCCTGGACTCGACGATGGTGGCGAGGCGCGACTGCTCTCGGTGCCGCATCGGGTGACGGTCCCCAGCGACGGCCAGCCGCACCGTATTCCCGTGAGCGCGTTCGAGGCGAAGGCACAGCTCGAGTTGCTCTGTACCGCCGAGCGCTCCCCCCTCGCCTTCACCGTCGCGCGCTTCGTCAACGCGGGGCCGACCGTGATGCTGGCCGGGCCGGTGGACCTGCTCCGCTCGTCGGGCTTCGTCGGTCGGTCCCAGGTGGCCTTCACCGCGCCGGGCGAGACGCTCAAGCTCTCGTTCGGCAGCGAAGATGGCGTGCGGGTCACGAGAGAGGTGGAAGAGAAACTCGACGAGAACCGCCTCACCGGCCGACGCACGACGAAGAAGCGCATCACCCTGCACGTGTCGAACGCCAGCCGCGAGTCGCGCCGACTGATCCTCGAGGAGCGCGTGCTGGTGAGCGAGGTGAAGGAGGTCGAGGTGCAGGTGCACGAAAAGGAGTGTGAGCCACCGCCCGGCCCGCTGACGAAGGACGGGCTCGCACGCGTCGAGGTGCCACTGGCGCCGAACGCGACGAAGACGGTCAAGTTCACCTGGGAGGTGAGCGCTTCGGGCAAGGTCGCCGGGCTGTAGGGCGCTCGCGATCCGAGAACGCGACCACGCCGCTGACGCCCCACGCCTGCCCGTGAGTCACATGCGCACGAGGCGGTAGAACGCCTCGGTCGCGCCATGGACCGACAGCGTCACGCGCCCATGTCGTGGCACCGTCACGTTGGGGCGCACCCGCGTCCACGGGCCCTCGCGGCTCGGCGCGCCGTCGATCGAGTAGCGCAGGCCCGGCTTCATCATCGTCGTGGTGAGCGTCAGCGTTCGGGTCGCTTCGTCCCACGTCGATTGGTGGCCACCCCACGGGCGCGCGAGCGGCTCTCCGGTGAAGAGGCCCTCGCCTGGCATCTGAACCGATTTCCAGTACGCCTCGATGATGGGTTCTCCGCGGTAGTAGTGGCTGAGCAGCACGGTGGTGTTGGGGAACTTGGTGGTGAAGTTACAGGGCTCCACCACCGTGCCGTAGCTGGCCGTCGCGCCCGCCTCGAGCCATCGGAGCTGACTCATCTGCCCGCTCGTGGGCACCTGGCCGCCGAACGAGGTGAGGTGATCGGCCACCGCGCCGGGCAGGTACTGGTTGGTGGCGATCGACGGCACGCTCGCCAGTCCCTGGAAGTAGAAGAGCACCGAGCCTGCGTCGACGAGCGCCTGAGGCCCTCCCGCCGAGCTGTCCACGGAGGAGAGCGAGAGCCCGCCGTCGGCCCACTGCGGCATGGTGACGTTGAGCCACTCGGGCCAGCGCACGCTGCGGGCCATGTCGGTGGTGCGGAACAGCACGCCCTCGCCCGTCGGGAAGGTGTCGTCCGAGGCGAGCCCGCGATCGATGGTGGCGAAGGCGACGCCGGCGTCGGTGGCGATCGTCGCGAGCATCATCGCTGGACGGATTCCGAGGCGGTCGAAGAGGCGATGCGAGGCGCCTCCATCGGTGAGGCCCTCGTCGTCATAGGACGGGAGGCGAGCCGTCGCGGCGCACGGCGTGCTGCAGAAGCCCGCGTCGAAGCCCACCGCGAAGGCCGTGCCGATCGACATGCAGTCGACCCGGTACGGACGCGTCCAGGTGATCGCCCAGGCCTGCACCCCGGCGTCCGCGCCAACCGCGTCGGCGATGGCTTTCAGCGGCGCAAAGACCTGGACCGGCAGCGTGGTCGACGTGCCGGCGTCGAAGGAAAGCCGCACCACGTTTCGCGAAGGAATGCTGCGTGCGGCGACGTACCGGGCGGCGATGGCCACCGACTGCGGATCGGCTTCGTTCACCAGGACGCCGAGCTCGTTCGCGGTCAGGCCCGGGTCGAGCACCCACTGCGGCCGAGACGGCGCCATTCCGCCCGCGTCCCCACCACCCATGGCCCCTCCGCCAGAGAAGCCACCACCGCTGGCGCCACCGCCCGAAGACCCACCACCGGTGGCACCTGCTGGCCCGCAGGTCCGCTCCCCACATGCCTCTCCCGCAGCGCACGCCTGGCATCGCGCGGCGCCCTGCCCACACGCCGTCACCTCGTCGCCTGGCGCACACTGGCCGTCACGGGTGCAGCAGCCCTGGCAGCTGGACGGCTCACAGGTCGATGGGACGACGGGCGTCCCGCAGGCCATCACCAGCACCGCCACCAGCCCGAAGACGAGCCTCACGACCGGGAGCATACCGGGCCTCGTGTCGCGCTCAGCCTTCAGTCGGAGGCGGCGGTGACGCGGCAGGCGGCTCCGTCGGCGGCGGGGCCTGCTGCTCGAGCGCGATGCGGCGACGATTCCAGAGCCAGGCAAGCGCGGCGAAGGCCATCACCGTGGAGATCACGATCGAGCCGTCGAGCTGGGGCTCTGGGCGCCTGGGGGGCGGGGGCAACGGCTCGCGGCGCACCACGTCGTCGGTGAGCTCCGCAGCCTTCGAGAACACCATCACCTCGCCGATCGAATACATCCGATCGCCCCCCTCGGCGGTCAGCCGCAGGTACCGGGCCTGGGTCTTCAGCGCGTTCGTCGTGCGCGTGCGCAGGCCCGCCATCGCGTCCTGCGGGGCACGCCAGATCGGCGTGAAGAAGGTCCCATCGACCGAGCCCCAGAGGATGAAGTCGTCGTTGTTGTCGCCCTGGATGAGCGCCGCCTCGACGGGCTTCACGTCGCCGAGGTCCCACTCGAGCACCCCATCGGGCTGGAGGATCGCCGCGAGCTGCGAGTCCCACGGTGCGCCCTCGTACTCGGCCCGGCCATCCCGAACGACCGGCGACCGGACGACGCCCTTGTCTTGACGGACCTGCGCCGAGGGCAACAGGCCCGGAGACGCGTTCAGGACGACCAGCAGCGCGGCGGTCAGCATCGCTCGCAGCCTCTACCGTGAGGCAGGCCCCAGCGTCGACGACCTTCAGCGGGCGTCATTTCGGTTCCCGCACCGGACCGTCTGGGCGATGGTGTGGGTGGATCTCTCCACGATGGCGCAGACGCTCGGCAAGTACACCCTCGTTCGCAAGCTGGCCACCGGTGGCATGGCCGAGGTCTTCCTCGCGCGCTCCGATGGCCCGATGGGCTTCCAGAAGAAGCTCGTGGTGAAGCGAATCCTCCCGCACTTGGGCGAGGACCAGAACTTCATCAACATGTTCTTGTCCGAGGCGCGCCTGGCCGCGGAGCTGAACCACCCCAACGTGGTGCAGATCTTCGACTTCGGGCAGGCCGATGGGCAGTACTACATCGCGATGGAGTTCATCGACGGGCCGAACCTGCGCTCCCTCAACAGGGCGGCGCGGGAGACCGTCGGCGCCATCTCGCTCCCGCTGTGCGCCCGCATCATCGCGCTCGCCGCCGAGGGGCTCGGGTACGCGCACGATCTCAAGGATCAGAGCGGCAGGCCGATGAACCTGGTGCACCGCGACATCTCGCCCGACAACGTGCTCGTCTCGCGCACTGGCGGGGTCAAGGTCGTCGACTTCGGCATCGCCAAGGCGAGCACCCAGCCGCACCTCACCAAGAGCGGGGTCATCAAGGGCAAGCTCGCCTACATGCCCCCCGAGCAGCTGGCCCGGGAGCCACTCGACCGCCGGGCCGACGTCTTCGCGCTGGGCGTGGTGCTGTACGAGCTGGCCTGCGGCGCGATGCCGTTCGATGCGACCAGCGAGGTCAGCATCATCCAGGCGATCATGGGCAACGAGCCACTGGTGCGCGCGAGCGTGAAGCGGCCCGACCTCCCCAGGGCCCTGGACGCCATCATCTCCAAATGCCTCGAGAAGAACGTGCAGTTGCGCTACCCGAGCTGCCGGGAGCTGCAACACGATCTCGAGAGGTTCATCGCCTCGACTGGTGAAGTGGTGTCAGTCGCTGACGTCGGCAAGCTCGTCGAGCACCTCTTCCCGCAGGATCACGAGGCGACGCTCCAGAACGTCGTGCCGCCAGGGGGCCTGCCGGTCGACAAGACCTTCCCGTCTCAGGGCTCTCAGGAGCGCCCCGCCCCGCCTGTTCCCACACAGTCCAGCACCAGCACCGGCTTTTCGGCCACCTCGCTGCGCCCGGTGGCCGACGCCGCGCCACGGTCGAAAGCACCGCTCATCGCCGGGGTCGTGCTCGCTTTGGCCGCCATCGGCATCGGCGCGTGGATGGTGATGAAGAAGGACCCTCCCGTGGTGACGCCGCCGGTGGTGATGCCGCCCGTCCAACCGATCGCCGCGGTGGTCGTCGACGCCGGTGTGGCGACAGTCATTGACGCGGGTCCCGTGGAGGTCGCGGTCGCGCTCGATGCGGGGACCGAGGACGTCGTCGATGCCGGGGCGCTGGCCATCGCGGAGCCCGACGCCGGAGCCAGCAAGCCGGTCGCTGCGAAGATGGGCCGCATCGACTTCCGCATTCGACCCGCCGGCATCGTCTTCATCGACGGCAAGCGGATCGGCGAGACGCCGCTGGGCCGTGAGATCGCCGTTGCGGTCGGCCCGCATCAGATCAAAGTGATCGAACCCACTTCGAAGAAGGTGCTCGAGAAGCCCTTCACGGTTCGCCCTGGCAGCCAGGCCTTTACCCACAACTTCAGTTTGCAGGAGTGAGCATGCGCCGATTCTTCGGCCTCGCCGTCGCCGTCTTCGCCACGGTGGCCCTCGCCCAGACCCAGTCGTCGGAGGTGACGCGGTACCTCCAGGCGGCGACGACGCTGTACGAGAACCTCGAATACGCCAAGGCGCTGGCCCAGGTGCAGAAGGCGAAGACCAAGGCGAGAACGCCTGACGACGAGGCGCGTTGCTCCGTGCTCGAGGGCGTGGTGCTTGCCGACATGGGCAAGGACGAGAAGGCCACCGCCGCGTTCACCGAGGCCTTCAGCTTCGACCCCGACCTCAAGATCCCCGTGGCCGTGGCGCCGAAGATCACCGCGCTGGCCGAGAAGACGCGGGAGCAGGTCAAGAAGATGCTCGCGCCCACGTTGGCCGCGCAGAAGGCTGCGGAAGAGAAGCGCATGGCCGACGAGAAGGCGAAGGCCGACGCCGTGAAGGCCGAGGAGGATCGGAAGAAGGCCGAAGAGCTCGCGCGCGCGCAGCGGGAAGACGAGGAGCGCAGGAAAGCCATGCAGCCGCCGCCGGCGGTGGTGAGGCCAGGACCCAACCTGCGCTCGTACTCGTGGATCCCCGGCGCGGTCGGGCTGGTCTCTGCTGGACTTGCGACCTACTTCCTTGCGAACGCCGGCTCTCGGTTCGCCACGCTCACCTCCGGTGCGGGGCTCTCCGATGCGGACGCGCGCGCCCTGCGTGACGGCGGGAAGTCGTCGGCCACCCTCGGCTACGTGTTCACGGGTGTCGCGGTCGCCGGCATCGGCGCTGCGATCGTCTTGTTCCTCGTCGGCGCGCCGCCCGCGAACCAACCGACCGTCTCGCTCGACCTCACCCCTGCTGGAGGCGCGGTGACGCTCTCAGGCACGTTCGACCTCGCAGGAGGTGCGCGATGAAGCGGATCATGCTGGCGGCGCTGGCCCTTGGCGCACTACCAGGCTGCTGGAACTTCGACGCGGCCTACGACGCGTATTGCGCGCGGGCGAGCTGTGACGGCGGCTCGGGCGGCGGTACGGCACCCGCGGGTGGTGGCGCGGCTGGCGGCTCGAGCGGCGGTTCTGCTGGAGGCCAGGGCGGCGGGACGGCCGGCGGCACGGCTGGAGGGACTGCGGGCGGAACGGCTGGAGGGACTGCGGGCGGAACGGCTGGCGGCACCGCGGGCGGCATGGCGGGAGGAGCCGCAGGCGGAATGGTCGACAGCGGCGTGCCCGATGCGGGCCCCCCCGTGTGCACCGGCACGCCGTTCTGTGTGGTTCGTCACACCGTGCGCACGGATCTCAAGGAGTCCTACGCGGTCGTCGGCGAGACGCTCGACGATGGCGTCGGGATCTTCGTTCGCTTCTCGAATCCGGCGACCTCGGCCTTCGTGACGCACGGGCCCACGCCCGCGACGTCGAACGGCGCGCTTCGCCCCATCAGCTCGGGCATCGGGGCCAGCGTCGGAGCCAACGGAGGCAGCGGCCAGGACTTCCTGCTCATCACCGAGACCAACCTCATCACGGCGCGCGTGCAGCGCTTCATCGATGGTGGCATTCCGCAGGTCCGCTACAGCGGGAACTGTGGCACGGGCGGCATGCGGGTGATCGCCAACGCGCTCTACCGTGTTGGCAACCGGGTCATCATCGGTGGGTACGATCCCGGGTTGTGTGAGCTGAACCTCGCGACGGGTCAGACGACGTTGCTCCAGGCCGAGGGGTCCATCTCGCCAGCGGTGTTCGTGACGGACGTCTTCGTCACGCCCGGAGACGAGATCCTCTACACGACCTCGGACGGCCACGTGAACAAGTTCGGAGTTGGGCGAATCAGCCCGCTCATCGACGCCCAGGGCATGGTGGCGATCGATGGGACCGACGGCGACAACGTGTGGGCCCTCGGCGACAACGGCAAGATCGCCTGGCGCGTCCCCGATGGCGGCTTCGAGGAGTTCGCCGCGCTGCCGTCTCGAGCCTGGGCCATCAAGGTCACCGCCGACGGCGTGTTCGTGGGCACCTTCGGCGGGCTCGCGCACCGCACTGCGTACACGGACGGCGGCTTCGAGACGTTCCCGATGCCGGCGGATCCGACGCATTTCATCTTCGACGTCTCGGGAGGCTCCGGGGCGCTCCACGTGGTCGGCACGGAAGGCGGCTTCTCGATGCCCAACCAGGCATTCTTCATCACCCTCCAGCCCCGCAACCGGTGAGCCCATGAAGCTCAAGACGCCTGCTTTCGTCCTCGTGTCGTTCCTGGCCGGGTGTGTGACGACCGCCCTCTTCAACGTGCCGCGTGCGCACGCCGACAACGCCTCGGTGACGCGCTGGGAGCACTGGTGCGTCGACGTCGACGGTACGCCGAAGAACTCCGATCTCGAGAAGGCCGGCGCCGAGGGCTTCGAGTTGGTGAGCCTCGCGTTCCGCCCGCCGGTCGTTCAGAACGGAAACTCGGTCGGCGGAGGCGCGACGTACCTCTGCTTCAAGCGCCCACGGTGAGCCGGAGAGGCCAACCATGACGGGGCAGACGACCCTGCTACAGGCTGACGCTCCAGCCTCGAATCCAAGAGGGCAGGAACGACGAAGGGCCTGGACCACCGTGACGGAGGCCAGGCCCTTTCGCTCTGCGCACGGCGGCAGGGTCAGTACTTGCCCTTGGCGCGGCGGGCGCGCACGCGACGGCGCTTGAGCGCGGCCTTCTTCGTCTTGGCGCGGTTCTTGAGCTTCTTCTTGGTGCGGTTCGACTTCACGGCGGCCATGGGGCCCTCCAGGGTGATGAGAGAGGGCCCCTTCTCTCAGAAGTCGGCTCGTTTCCCAAGAACGACGCGCACCAAAGGGCGCGAAACCGTGTAAAGGCCGGCCCCGTCGTGAAAGACAAGCTCGATGAGGTGGAGCGCCACTTCGAGCGCCTCACCGCGGAACTCTCCAGCCCCTCGGTCCTGGCCGACAGCGCGAAGCTGCTGAAGCTGACGCGCGAGCGCGCCAGCCTCGAGAAGCTCGTCGACACCTACCGCACCTACCAGAAGCTGCTGGGCGACGTGGCGAGCACGCGCGAGCTGGCGACCTCCGGTGACGCCGAGTTCAAGGCGCTGGCGAAAGAAGAGCTCCCCGCGCTCGAGGCCCGTCAGGCCGCGCTCGAAGACGAGCTCAGGCTGCTGCTGCTGCCGAAGGATCCGAACGACGAGAAGGACGTCATCATCGAGATCCGCGCGGCGGCCGGCGGCGACGAGGCGGCCCTGTTCGCGGAAGAGGTGCTGCAGATGTACCTGCGCTTCGCGACGCGCCGGGGTTGGAAGGCCGAGCTCGTCGACTCGAGCGGCGGGAACCAGGGCGGGCTCAAGGAAGCCACACTCACGCTGGCCGGGCAGCATGTGTACTCGGTGATGAAGTACGAGTCAGGTGTGCACCGCGTGCAGCGCGTGCCGGCCACCGAGACACAGGGCCGCATCCACACCAGCACCATCACCGTCGCCGTCATGCCCGAGGCCGAAGAGGCCGACGTGCAGCTCAAGGAGTCGGACATCGAGCTGCAGGTGATGCGCTCGACGGGCGCCGGTGGGCAGAGCGTGAACACCACCGACTCGGCCGTGCGGTTGACCCACAAGCCCACGGGCATCGTCGTGAAGTGCCAGCAGGAGAAGTCGCAGCTCAAGAACCGCGCGATGGCGATGAAGATGCTCCGCGCGCGGCTGTACGAGATGGAGCTCGAGAAGCTCAAGAACGAGCGCGACGCCCTGCGCAAGGGCCAGGTCGGCAGCGGCGACCGCAGCGAGAAGGTTCGCACCTACAACTTCCCGCAGGACCGCATGACGGATCACCGCATCGGCTACACCCGTCACAACCTGCCGGGCGCGATGGCGGGCGATCTCGACGACGTCTTCACCGCGCTGCGCACGCACTTCCAGGCCGAGCTCCTCAAGCAGCAGGGCGGCGCGCTGTGAGCGACGAGAAGGTGGCCGACGTCTGGACCATTCGAAAGGTCCTCGACTGGACGCGGGGGCACTTCGACAAGCAGGCCATCGACGCGCCAAGGCTCACCGCCGAGCTGCTCCTGGCGCACGTGCTATCGACGACGCGGGTCAAGCTGTTCATGGATCTCGATCGCCCGCTCACGAAAGAGGAGCTGACGACGTACCGCGGGCTCATTCAACGTCGCCTCTCGCACGAGCCGACGCAGTACCTGGTGGGCCACAAGGAGTTCTACGGCCGCCGCTTCACGGTCGACGCGCGGGTGCTGATTCCTCGGTCCGAGACCGAGCTGCTGGTCGAAGCGGGCTTGCAGGTGCTCCCGAAGGAGACGCCGGCCCGGGTGCTCGACGTGTGTACGGGATCCGGGTGCATCGCTGTGTCGATCGCGGCGGAGCGGCCCAGCGCGTCGGTCTGGGCGTCCGATGTCAGCCCTGACGCGCTCGAGGTGGCGAAGACGAACGCAGAAGCCCTGGGCGTTTCATCGCGCGTGACGTTCTTCCTCGGCTCGCTGCTGGACTCGGTCCCGGCCGACGCGAGGTTCGATCTCGTCGTCTCGAACCCTCCGTACATTCCGACGAAGGAGCTGCCCGGCCTCGACCCGGAGGTCCGCAAGGAGCCCCGGCTCGCGCTCGACGGCGGAGACGATGGGCTCGCGGTCATTCGCCCGCTCGTCGCGGCCGCGGCGACACGGCTGAACCCTGGCGGCTGGCTTGCACTCGAGATCGCCGAAGACCAGGGCGCACGGGTGAAGGCGGTGCTCGAGGGCGCAGGACTGACGGACGTACGCATCGAGAAGGATCTGGCCCGACACGAGCGCCTGGTGCTCGGCCGCCGCGCGCCAGCCTGACACTTCGGAGACACCCCCATGGACGCCATCGTCATCACCGGCAACGGCCCGCTGAAGGGCGAGACCTACGCCTCGGGCGCCAAGAACGCGGCCCTGCCCATCATCGCCTCGGCGCTGCTCGCGCCCGGTGAGAACACGTTCCGCAACGTGCCCGAGCTCGTCGACGTGAACACGATGTTCAGAGTGCTCGACACGATGGGCTGCGAGTCGGCCCGCGGCACGGGGAAGAAGAAGAACGTCGTCAGCATCAAGGTGCCGACCAACGTGAACCCCGAGGCGCCGTACGACCTCGTGCGTACGATGCGCGCGTCGGTGCTGGTGCTGGGCCCGCTGGTGGCTCGTTACGGGCGAGCGCGGGTCTCGATGCCGGGTGGCTGCGCGATCGGCGCCCGGCCCATCGATCAGCACCTCAAGGGGCTCGAGGCCCTGGGCGCCGAGATCGAGCTCAACGAGGGCTACGTCGAGGCGCGCGCGAAGCGGCTCAAGGGCGGCGTGGTGACCTTCGACATGATCACCGTCACCGGCACCGAGAACGTGCTGATGGCGGCGGTGCTCGCGAAGGGCCGCACGCTCATCGAGAACGCCGCGCGGGAGCCCGAGGTGGAAGAGCTCGCCCGCGTGCTCAACAAGATGGGCGCGCAGATCTCCGGCGCCGGGAGCGACGTCATCACGGTGGACGGCGTCGACGAGCTCAAGCCGGTCGACCACGCGATCATCCCCGATCGCATCGAGGCGGGGACGCTGCTGGTGGCGGCGGCGATCACGGGCGGCAACGTGCTGGTGAAGCACGCGGTGCCGGAGCACCTCGAGGTGGTGCTCCAGAAGCTCCGCGCCACCGGCTGCACCATCTCGGTCGAGGACGGGGGCATTCGCTGCAAGGGCCCTTCGCGCATCCAGCCGGTGGACCTCAAGACCCAGGAGCACCCGGGCTTTCCGACCGACATGCAGGCGCAGTTGATGGCGCTCCTCGCGACGTCGGGCGGCACGTCGGTCATCGCCGAGACCATCTTCGAGAACCGCTTCATGCACGTGGCCGAGCTGCGTCGCATGGGCGCCGACATCACCGTCGACGGGCACACCGCGGTGGTGCGCGGGCGACCGAAGCTGTCAGGCGCCCCCGTCATGGCCACCGACCTGCGCGCCTCGGCGTCGCTGGTGCTGGCGGGCCTTCACGCTGAAGGGAAGACGAAGGTGAGCCGGGTCTACCATCTGGACCGCGGGTACGAGCGGCTCGAGAAAAAACTCAAGGCGTTGGGCGCAAATATCCGCCGGGTCAAGGACGGACCCGCCCCATGAAGTGGGAGGTGCGACCCGATGGCGGTTGCGTCCGGTTCGCCGCCGTCAGTAGCATTGAGTCCATCACCCTTCACAGGAGCTGAACGTCACAATGGATTGCCCCGGCTGCGGCGTAGAGATGGTCGACCTGCAAGGAGACGATCTCACGCTTCGCAAGTGCGGCGAGTGTGGCGGGCTGTGGGTCGACGTCTCCGACCTCAACCGCATGCTGCTTCACAACAACCTCCCCGGCCTCGAAGCCCTGGGCGGGAAGGTCGACCCCGATGCGATGAGCGGCCAGTGCCCCGACTGCCAGGTTGACCTGCTGCGGGTCGTTGGCGGCGAGAAGTCCCACCCGATGACCTACGACACCTGCGAGTCCTGCGGTGGCGTGTTCCTCGAGTCGGAGTTCAAGGACGCCACGACGCTGAAGGACGCCGAGAAGGAGATCGTCGAGTTCTTCCGTTCCTTCTCGGGGAAGATGAAGAAGAAGGTTGCCGCCGCCGGCGCGTGAGTTCGTCCGTGAAGCGCGCGTTCCGGCGCGAGGGCGATGAGCTGGTCGATGATCATGACCCTCGGCGTCAGTTCAGGACGTCACCCTGGATGGTTGCTTCCGAGCCCAGCTCGGCCGAATTGGCACCTCGGGACGCTGCGCGACAACTCAAGGGCTTCGACGCGTCCACGGCGCTCCCCGAGCCCCGGTTCCAGGCACACCTTCGACCGCTCATCAGGGACCGAGCGCTGCGCCACAAGCCGGGCTCCGTACTGACCCTCCTCGACGGAACACCGGACTTCCGGGTGCTCCGCGCCGCGGCGCTCATCAGTCGAGTCGAGGACCTTCATCTGGCCGTTGGTCTCGCCGTGTGCCGTGTCTGCGAGCTTCAGCCCGAAGTCCTCGCGCGGCTGGTCGTGAAAGCCCTCGGCGACCCGTCGCCCTCCGTTCGCAACGAGGGCGTTCGCGCGAGCGTCCGGCTCCCAAACCAGGTTCGACGGCCCATGCTGTTGCAGGCGGCCATCGATGAACCCGACCCGTTTCTTCGACGGGCCATCGAGGCCGCACTGGGTTCCGCTCCTGCCGCACCACCGGCGGCAGCTTCTTGCTGAGCTCCCGCACCTGCGCCCACGTCAGCTCGGTCCTGGCCGGGTAGCCGAAGGCCGCGCCCTTGCCCTTCGACGACACCGCGACCGAGCCACTCACCACGGGGATCTCGTTGGTCACCTGGCCGCCGATGGTGATGCCGCCACCCGTGCCGCCCACCATCGACTTCACCTGCACCTCACCCCAGAGGTTCCGCAGCGCCGCCACGCCCATCGAGGCGGTGACCTGGCCCTTGTCGAACGCTTCCTTGAGGAGCCGGCTCGCGCCCTGGGTGTCGCCACGGAGCAGCGCCGGTGATCCGCTCGCGCACCATCGGCGGGAGCTGATCGACGGCGACCTCGAGCTTCACCTGCCCACCCACGGTCAACGCATCACCCTGCAGCGTGAACGTCGCCTTGTCACCTTCCGACAGCAGCTTCGGCGGACGGCCTGGCTGCAGCTCATGGCCAACACCGCTGCGATGATCAGCACCACGGACATGGGCTTCACGGCCTGCGGTGCTGACGGGACGGGCTGCGTCGCTGACTTTTCTCACCGCGCGAAGGGGCGTGCACTACGCTGCAGGACCCATCGCTTCACCGGAGACCCCATGTCCCTCGTCGTCGAAGATCTCAAGGTCGGCACTGGCGCGGAAGCCGTCGCTGGCAAGCGCGTCACCGTTCACTACGTCGGCACCCTCACCAACGGGTCCAAGTTCGACTCGAGCCGCGATCGCGGCCAGGGCTTCACCTTCGGCCTGGGCGCGGGGCAGGTCATCAAGGGCTGGGATCAAGGCGTCGCGGGCATGAAGGTCGGTGGGATGCGCAAGCTGACCATTCCGCCCGAGCTTGGCTACGGGGCGCGAGGCTTTCCGCCCGTCATCCCGGCGAACTCCACGCTCATCTTCGAGGTCGAGCTCCTCTCGGTCGGGTGAGCTCGCTTCCGCTGCATCACGCATGAACGAGAACGCGCTCAACGCGAACGTCGGTCACCGGCTCCGCGCGCTGCGGCTGTCGAAGAACGTCAAGCAGGCCGACGCGGCCCGTGAGCTCGGCGTCAGCCCGGCGTACTTGAACCTGATCGAGAAGGGGAAGCGCGTGACGCCCTTCCCCCTCTTGTGGAAGGCCCTGCGGTACTTCCAGGTCGATCCCGAGGCCTTCATGGCCCAGATCGGCGATGGCCGGGTCGATCAGGCGCTGGCGAGCCTTCTCGATGAGCCGCTCCTGCGAACGCTCAACCTCGATCAGGAGTCGCTCCAGTCGCTCTCGGCAGAGCCCAAGCTGGCAGGCACCGTCGCGGCGCTGTTCAACCTCTACAAGAACACGCGCATGCAGCTCGAGAACGTGATGACGCAGCTGTCGAGCCAGGAGCGCCCGCCCGCCGGCGGCCCCGACGGCAAGCTCGACTATTCGCCATTTGACGAGACGACCGACTTCCTCGAGTCGCACAAGAACTTCTTCCCCGAGCTCGAGGCCGAGGCCGAGGGCCTGCGCGTCGACTTCAAGCTCGAACGGCAGACGCTCTCGTCGCAGCTGGTGCGCATCGTCGAGGAGCGCTTCGGCTACGCGGTGCTGTTCGAAGAGGCGCAGGGCTCGTCGTCGGTGGTGCGCCGGCTCGACAAGGAGAAGAAGCAGCTCAAGCTCTCTCCGGGTCTCACGGAGCAGACGCTCAAGTTCCAGCTCGCCGCGACGCTCGGCCTGCTGGTGCTCGACAAGACGCGCCTGATGGATCGCATCGTCGGCCAGCGAATGCGCCACGCCGAGACGCCCCGGCTGGTGAAGGTGCACCTCGCCAACTACTTCGCTGGCGCGCTCATGCTGCCCTATGGAGACTTCTTCAAAGAGGTACAGCGCACGCGGTACGACATCGAACTGCTCACCAATATCTTCAACGTCACCTACGAGACGACGGCGCACCGCGTGTGCAACCTGGGTGACCCCAAGCGCCTGGGCCTGCCGTTCCACTTCCTGCGCTGCGACATCGCCGGGAACATCTCCAAGCGCTACTCGGGCACCGGGCTCAAGTTTGCGTCCATGGGCTCCTGCGCCAAGTGGGCGGTGCACCTCGCGTTCTTGAACCCCTCGCAGCTGACCCGGCAGTACTCCCAGATGCCGGACGGCACGACGTACTTCGACTTCGCGCGCGTGCAGCTGCAGCCGGTCGAGGGCTCCATCGTGCGCGGAACGGCGTACTCCATCGGCCTTGGGACCCACGCCGAGAACGCCCGCTTCCTCGCGTACGGCCTGCCGATGACCGATCTCAAACGCGAAGCCGTGCCCACGGGCATCAGCTGCCGGTTCTGTGAGCGCACCGACTGCAACCAACGCGCGGCGGCCAGCTATCGGTTCGCCTTCTCGTTCGACGAGTACACGAAGAAAGACTGCTTCTTCTCTCCGCTCGTCACGGGCGATCTCGAAGGCGAAGCGAAGAAGTAGCCTTCGCGCACGATGCGCTGGCTCGGCTTCTCGTCGTGACATCGTGCTCCTCCGCGGTGAACGGCTCGACCTTCCGGACGGAGGAGTCGGAGTCGGCCTTCGAGCGCGCCGTCGCTGCCGTGGAGCGACCCTGACACGGCGTGCGCCACTCCAACCCCGACGCGCAGCGCCACCTGCGAGGTGACCCTCAGCATGCCAGACGGAGTGGCCACCGGCCAGGGCGAGGCCGTGCAGCGCATCGAAACCGACGTGCGTCGTTGACAGCACCCGGCGCGCGACGAATGGTCTGCCTGCCCATCGGCGCCGGGGCCGCTCCCGCTTCACGAGGAGCCGGACGCCAGGGACAGGACGTCACATGCGCTCCCTTTGCCTCGCCGCTCTCCTCGCCCTCGCCGCCTGCGGTCCCCAGGGCCCCTTCCCGCTGGTGTTCGAGCCCGACGCGGTGGTGCCGCCGCCGACGATCACCCTGACGCCGCCGCCGGGGCCCTTCAACGGCTCCGTCACCGTCACCGTTGCCGCCGATCAGAAGGCCACCCTCTTCTGGACCTCGGAGAAGGTCGACCCGCGGAGCACCACCCGGGGCCGCCAGGAGGCTCCAGCGCCAGCGACCATCACGCTGAATCGCACCACCACGCTCACGCTCTTCGCCAGCAACGACGGCAAGGACAGCGAGCTCGTCAGCGGCACCTGGGTGCGGGCAGGCGGTCCGGTCGGGACGATCACCGGCACGGTGATCTTCGGCGGCTTCTGCGCCGGGAAGGAGATCGGCATCGCGCGCAACGGGCAGATTCGCCGGCTGGGCAAAGCGCCGATGATGGCCGGCGCCCTGCCCTTCTCGTTCACCGGGCTCATGACCGGCACCCAGCGGCTCGTCGCGTACTGCGATCGAAACGGCGACGACAACCTGATGCCGTTCATCGACTTCTCGGGCGACACGGTGGCCATCACGCTCGACCTGACCGATCCCTTCAAGGCGTCGGCCGAGGACGTGAAGGTCTACGTCGGCGCCTCAGGAACCGGCCTCGGCACGCTGCGCGGCACCATCATTCTTCCGAAGCCCCCGCCGCTGCAGAACCTGTCCATCTCGGTGCTCTCGCCCGACGCGCTCTCCGGTGGGCTCGACCCGCAGAACCTGTTGCAGCAGCTCCAGAACGGCTACCGCATCTTCACCACCCCGGATCAGACCGAGTACCCGTACGTCGTGACGGATCTCATGCCGGGACGCATCCTCCCAGTGCCGTCGCTGCTGGGCTTCGGCAACGGCGGCTTCGCCATCAACCTGCTCGCGAACCCGCTTCGGACCGTCCAGATCGAGGCCGACAAGGAGACCGTGCAGGACTTCGCGTTCGGGCCCGTCACGCTCGGCGGTGACGTGACGATTCGCGCGATGAACGCGCCCACCGGTGGCTTCGCCTTCGGCATCGTCGCTGCGCGCATCACCTCGCTGCAGGATGGCATTCAGGCCGTGCTCATGCCGGTGCTCTTCACGCGGGATCCGATGACCAACGACGCGCGTGCGTCGTATTCCGGCGCGGCGCTCAAGGCGAACCAGAGCGTTGCGCTGCGGGTCTTCTCGAACGCCAACGGCGCCAACCCGATCACCGACGCGCTGGCCTGGGTCGTCAACCCGTTCAACAGCACGCCCCCGCACGCGACGGTGCAAATCGGTACGACCGATACGACTCGTGACATCGTCGTGCCGTGATCCGCACTGCGCTCGGACGCCTCCTCGTCGTGGCATCCCTCGCCTGTGGAGGCTCCCGCGGGCCTGATGCCGGAACGGCGGGTGGGAGCAGCGGCGGCGCTGCAGCGGCTGGAGGCACCACGGCGGGCGGTGCAGCTGGAGGCCTCGTCGCGGGCGGAACAGCAGGTGGTTCGGCGGGCGGTGGCAGCGCGGGCGGTGACGCGGGT
Organism: Myxococcaceae bacterium; assembly: GCA_044352295.1. Classification (GTDB taxonomy): domain Bacteria; phylum Myxococcota; class Myxococcia; order Myxococcales; family Myxococcaceae; genus Xiheimicrobium. The sequence continues at coordinate 9,668 of JBILEB010000072.1, read as the reverse complement.
GGAGCTGCCGGAGGCGCGGCCACGGTCGACGCGGGTCTCCCACCAGGCCGGCTGCATGCGTTCGTCGGGAGCGGCAACGGGAACATCACCGCCTACGCCGTCGACGTCGCCACCGGCGTGATGACGTCGCTGGGAACGACGAGCGCGGGCGCGAACCCGAGCTTCCTCGCCTTCGATGTGGCTCGTGGCCGCCTGTACGCCGTCAACGAGGGCTCCAGTCAGATTGCTGCCTTCACCCTCCGGGCGGACGCGGGACTCACGCTGCTCAACCGGGTCGCTTCACAAGGAAACGGTCCGGCGCACGTGTCAGTCGATCCAACGGGTCGGTGGGTCTTCGCGGCGAACTACGGCGGCGGGAACGTCGCGGTGCCGCGCGTGACGGACGGTGGCATGGGCTCCGCGCGAACAACACGACGGCCGAGGTGCAGGTGCATCCGGACGGTCGTTTCGTCTACGGCTCGAACCGCGGGCACAACTCGATCGTCGCCTTCTCCATCAACGCGAACACCGGAGCCCTGACGCTCCTGGGCCACACACCCACCGGGTCGCCACGTGATGCAGCCGCAGATCGATGGCGGTCTTCGCGAACGCGTCGAGGTTCGGCGTCAGGTCAGCACGGGACGCACCGTGTACGCCGAGCCGATCGAAGCGCCAGGCGCGTTGACGCGAAGCACCGCCTTCAGGGTGGCCCACGGAGGCGCGCTCTCGCCATCACGCGGCCTGCGCGCGCATCACCTGCTCCGGTGAGCCCTCCGGACAGACCTCGAGCAGCTTGAAGCGGGACCGAGACCCGAAGTTGTTCCGTCGAATCATGCTGCCGAGCACCGTGAGCGCGTCCCGGCTGGCGTCGAGGCCCTTGTCCACCGCCGCGAAGACGTCGATGCCCGGGCCCCGGTACAGCTCACGCGAGCCTGTGGCGTTTCCGCCCACCTTCAGCTTTCCGAGCGGCGAGCTCAGCGCGATCGAGAAGAGGAAGAAGCCGCGCACCCAGCCATCCACCTCGAGCTTGGAGGGCGCCTCACCAAAGGCCTCCTGCGACGACACGCGCATCAGCTCGTAGAGGCCGCGCCCGATGCCCTTCGCCCCCGACGCCTTGCGAATCTGCATCTTCGTGCGAATCGCGCCCGTGCCCACCAGCGGGCTGCCGTGGAGGTCCTGCATCAGGGCGAGCGACTGCGCCCACTCGATGCGATGACGCGCCGCGGCTCCCGACTCTCCCGGCTTCGGGTGCGTCACCACGAGCGACTGCATGAGCGGCTCGAGCGCCCGGCTGACGCACACCTGGGTGAAGTAGCCGGCGACGAAGGCCAGGCCCGCTTCCGTGCCCACCAGGGCGCCGTTGGAAACGAGCTCCGCGGCCTTGAGGCCGAACGCCACCGGGGCGCGCTCCCGCATGAGGCGCGTGTACGAGGGCGGACCGCCATGGCCAAGCCAGGCGCTGAGGCCGAGCTTGAGGCCGCTGAACCACGGCAGCTCGACGAGCGTCGCGCCGAAGCGGGCGTACTCGAGGTCTTCGCCCAGGGCGCGCGAGAACTCGGGCGGGAGCGAGTTGACGTGGGCGGAGAGACGCTCCACCGCCGTCAGGTACGTCAGGAATGCAGGCATCGGGTGCGAGTGTAGCTTTCCCGTAGCGCCGTCACACGCACGCGATAAGACCTCGTTCCCGGCAGTCCCCTCGAAGGAGCATTGCGTCTCATGAATTTCTCGTTCGGTACCGGCGACGCCTCGAAGGCGAAGGCCGATGTCCTCGTTCTCCCCCTGTTCGACACCGATCTCACCGACAAGAAGGCTCCGCCGAGCGCGTGGGTGAACAGCGACAAGAAGCTGCGTGGGCTGCTCGCCGAGATCGCGAAGCAAGAGGGATTCAAGGGCAAGGCCGAGCAGACCTGCGTGGTGCAGACGCACGGCAAGCTGGGCGCGGCGCGGGTGGTGCTCCTGGGCCTGGGCGCGCGGGTGAAGTTCAACCCCGAGGTGCTCCGGCTCGCCATCGGCCGCGGCGTCAAGACCGCCAATCGGCTGCGCGCGAAGACCGCGGTCATCCAGGTCCCCGGCGTGCGTGAGCTCGACGCGTGCCTCCAGGCCATCGTCGAGGGCTCCGTGCTGGGTGGGTACCGGTACGACAAGTGGCGCACCACGAACAAGGACGACAAGAGCGCGCCCCGCGTCGACAAGGTGCAGCTGCTCCTGCCGGACGGCATCAAGAAGGACAAGTCGATGGACGCGACGGTGGCGCTCGCCCGGGTGATCGGCGAGGCGGCCTGCTTCGCGCGCGATCTCGTCAACGAGCCCGCCGGCACCATGACGCCCACCATCCTCGCGGAGCAGGCCAGGGCCATGGCGAAGGAGGCCGGGCTCGGGCTGCACGTGTTCGATCGGAAGAAGATCGAAGAGCTCAAGATGGGCATGTTCCTCGGCGTCGCGCGCGGCAGCGTCGAAGAGCCGAAGTTCATCCACCTGTCCTACACCCCGACCGATCCCGAGCTCGCCAAGCGAGCCCCCGTCGCGCTCGTCGGCAAGGCGATCACCTTCGACTCCGGCGGCCTGTCGCTCAAGCCGAGCGAGGGCATGCTCGAGATGAAGACCGACATGGCCGGCTCGGCCGCGGTGCTGGGCGCGATGAAGGTGATCGCGAAGCTCGCGCCGCCGTTCCCGGTGCACGGCTTCATGGGCGCTTGCGAGAACATGCCGTCGGGCAACGCCTACCGCCTCGGCGACGTGCTCGTGTCGCGGCTGGGCAAGACCGTCGAGATCACCAACACGGACGCGGAAGGACGGCTCGTGCTGGGCGACGTGCTCGCGTACGCGAACGAGCTCAAGCCCGCGGCGATCATCGACCTCGCGACGCTCACTGGCGCCTGCATCGTCGCGCTCGGGCCCTGGGTCGCCGGCGCCTTCGGTGAAGACGATCAGCTCATGTGGAGCGTGCTCGAGGCCGCGCGCGCGTCGGGCGAAGAGGTGTGGCGCCTGCCGCTCACCGACACGCTCAAGGACGTCCTCAAGAGCGAGGTCGCCGACATGAAGAACGCGGGCGATCGGAACGGCGGCTCCATCACCGCCGCGCACTTCCTCAAGGAGTTCGTCGGCAACACGCCGTGGGTGCACCTCGACATCGCGGGCCCCAGCAACGTGTCGAAGGAGAAGGGCTACATGTCGCGCGGCGGCACCGGCTTCGGCGTGCGCACCCTCGTCGAGTACGTGCGCCGCCGCACCGCCGAGCTCGAGACCGCCATCGAAGAGCCCGCTGAGGGCTGACCGCCGTGGCCTCGGCCGCCTTCGCGCGGATCAAGGCCGAGGTACTGGAGCTCGTCTCCCGTTTTTCCAGTTCGACTCCGGCTTCGCTCACCCCGGTCGTGTTGGTCCGACGGTGACGCGGGCCAGATGGAGGCCATCCCGCCTGCGGGTTCGCTTTCGTCTCCGTCTCCCGCATCCCCGCGGGTTCTGCGACGATGCATCTGGCGATCGCCGAGCGGCTCGATGTCCACGCCCGGCAGGTCGCGTTTCTGCTCACCACCTTGAAGTCGCCCGAGGCCATTCCCTGGCATCGCCCGGTGCCGGCCACGGGCAGCCTCGGCGGTCACTGCAAGGTGGCCGAGCAACGACGACGTCTCCGTCGCCGAGGGCATCGAGGTGACTCAGGACGGGGTCGAATTGGCACGGTTCTTCGTCGGCCCGGGCAAGGCCCCGAGGTCTGCTCGTACCCGGCGCGCCGAGGGGTTCCGACGCCTCATGCGCCCCCGCGACGGGCGCGACGCTGAAGTCACTCCGCTTCGATGCGGCGCTTCGTCAGCTCGAGGTACTGCGGATCCATGTCGATGCCGACGAACCGGCGCCCCTTTGCCCGGGCCGCGACGCCGGTAGTGCCGGAGCCACAGAAGGGATCGAGCACGAGCGAGTCCTCTTCGGTGCAGGCGTCGACGATGCGCTCGAGCAGCGCGCGCGGCTTCTGCGTCGGGTGGCGGCCGTGCACCTTCTCGCTCGGCTTGGGCGTCGTCATCGTCCAGACGTCGCGCATCTGCTTGCCGCCGTTCTCCTCCTTCATGCGCTTGTAGTTGAACGTGTGGAGCAGCCTTCCCTTGTTCACCGGGGCCGCCCAGATCAGCAGCTCGGTCGAGTGCGTGAACGTGCGGCAGGCGAGGTTCGGCGACGCGTTCGGCTTGAACCACGTCACCATGTTGAGGATCTTGAACCCCAGCTTCTGCATCGCGAAGCCGACGTTGAAGATGACGTGCTGCGTGCCCGAGACCCAGATGGTGCCCGAGGGCTTGAGCACGCGGCGGCACTGCTCGAGCCAGCGCGCCGTGAACTCGTGATCCTCGTCGACGCCCCGAGAGGCGTCCCAGCCGCCCTTGTCGACCTTCACCCGCTTGCCCGACTGGCACGTCGTGCCGCCGTTCGAGAGGAAGTACGGCGGGTCGGCGAAGACGAGATCGAAGGTGGCGTCGTCGAAGCCCTCGAGGAGCTTCTGCGACTCTCCCTGGTAGAGCACCCAGTCGCGCCCACGCGCGTGGACGTGTGAAGACAGATCGAGTTCTTCGCGCAGGCGCGCGTTGGCCAACGTTGCGACGGACATCTCGCCTCCGGTGTTCGGTGTCGATGTGACCCAAGAGTGCTGCAACAGGTCTGATCGAGACGGTAAACGAGGATCGATCGACGTCAACTTTCGAGCTGTCGCCGGATCACGAAGCGGTGTTCGGCCTGGAGAACGGCGCGGTGTCCTCGAGGAGGCTCTCGAGCTCGCGCGCGCGGTAGGCCCCGGAGCTCCACGTGAAGAACGACCAGAGCCAGTCGTCGTCGGTCACCAAGCGCCGGCGACGAAGAATCGGCCTCCAGTTCGCGGCGCGGCTCTTCTCGGCGGCGGCCTGGGTCACCGGCAGCTCACAGCCTCGAGGTCCTCGCAGCCACGTCTCGAAGTCATCCCGATGGCCGTGGTCTCGCTCGTCGAGCAGCGCGCCCACCTCGAGGACCGCGGCGCCCTCGACCGCTGCGATGCACCGCTCGAACGGGGTGAGCTGGCGAAGCGCCTTCTCGCGAACGGACGCCTCGACCCAGGGGTGCCAGAGCGCCGAGGCGACCTCCAGGCGCTGCAACTCGCTGGAGTCGGCCAGCGACGAGAGCGGTCCCAGGTCGACCGGAACGTTCGCGGCCTTGAGCGCGGCGACGGCCTGCCCCGCGGCCCACTGCGAGCAGTGCCTGGCGACCACGGTCGGCTGGCCTGCGAGCATGTGGAGAAGGCCGGTCGCGTCCTCGATGCCCGCAGCCACCTCGCCTTCCTCCATCGCCTGCGCGACGCGCAAGAGAACCGCGGCGCACACCTGCTCACAGTCCACCGTGGGCAGCTCAGCGAGGGTCCGCGCGTCGGTCCGGACGAGTTCCAGGACCGTGCCCGTCGGGTTGGACCAGTCATCATGTCCGGCGAGCGATCGCATCCACGAGAGGTCGACCTCGATGGGCTTGACGGTCTCACGCTTCCCGAGCACTTTGTCCTTGAGACCCAACACCCGCGTGATGACCGCGTCGGGGATTCGTGGCGTCGTCGCACAGCTCTCCGGACCGTCGCCCGCTCGGAGCAGATGGCAGGTCATCGCGGGCTCGACCGGAAGCCCGGAGGGATCGGCGGTGGCGGGTCTCTCGAGCGGCGCCAGCACGGTGTTCTGCGTCGAGAACACGCGCGACCTGAACTTCGCGCGGGCCTCCTCGCGCGGCTTCAGGCTGTTCGGGAAGACGAACAGCGACAGGAGCGCCACCCGGAAACCGATGACCGCAGCGAGCGCCGTGGGAACGCCGACACAGCCCCAGAGCAGCACCTTCTTCACGCGGCGGCCTTTGCGAAGTCGCCGTACACCGTCACCCCTTCTGGCGCCCGGGGCTGGCCCTGTTCCCGCGCCAGGGCGCGATCGAGCGAGAGGAGCGCGATCTCCTGCTGGCCGTCATCGGGCGGCTGGGTGGTGATGTTCTGGAGCCAGAACCCCGGCCGCGTCATCCAGGTGATCACCGCGGGGCAGTGGTCGCGCGCCGACAGCCGCTGAAGCTCGAACGCGATGCCGGCGATCGGGAACGCCATCGGCACCTTCACGAAGATCATGAGCAGTTGGTTCACCAGATCGTTCGGGTGCAACCGCGGGAGCAGCGGCAACAACGCCACATGCAGCAACACTGCGACGCCCACGACGATCAACAAGAAGCTCGTCCCGCAGCGGGGGTGCCGCGTGGTGAAGGGCCGCGCGTTGTCGACGGTGAGCGCCTGCTTCGACTCGTAGGTCCAGATCGCCTTGTGTTCGGCCCCGTGGTACTCGAACAGCCGTCTGGCGTCCTTCGTGCGCGAGATGATCGCCAGGTAGCCGACGAGGATGCCGAGCCGGAACACGCCGTCGATCAGGTGAAACCACACGGTCGTCGAGTCGAACGATGGCCCCAGGGACTTGCCCACCAGCCACGTCAGCGCGTGCGGCAACCCGATGAAGAACAGCACGCCGAACACCGTGGCGAACGCCAGCATCGCGTCGGCGCCCTTGTCCTTCTTCGGGCTCGGGGGCTCTGACGACGGCGTGCTCGGTGGAGCGTCAGCGCCGGCCACCACCGCCTGCAGCAGGAACGTCAACATCGCGGCGGGTCCGGGCTTCGGCTTCGCCCCACCCTCCTCGGGCGGCAGCCCATGCTCGGACGAAAACGACAGCGCCGAGTACCCATTGTGGAGCGACTCGGCGAGCACCACCGCGCCGCGGAACACCGGCCACCGCAGGAACTTGAGCTTCGGGAAGAACACGTTCCAGGCCTGCTCGCGGATGGCGATCTGCCCATCGGGCCGGCGCACGGACACCACGAAGCTCTTCGGGCCCCGCATCATCACGCCTTCGATGACGGCCTGGCCTCCGATGTAGGGGCGGTCGGGGTTCGGCGACGGGCTGCCACTCATGCGTTTCGACTCCTGGGACCACACCTCGTGAAAACGCCGCCCCGACGAAAGCCGGAGCGGCGCAAAAACGACACGACGAACGACTCGGCCTTACGACTTCGTGGCGCCCTTCTTGACGTCGTACTTCTTCTTGAAGCGGTCGATGCGGCCCTGGGTGTCCATCAGCTTGTACTTGCCGGTGAAGAACGGGTGGCAGTTGGAGCAGATTTCCACGCTGAACGAGCCGCGCGTGGAGCGGGTCTCCATCACGTTGCCGCAGGCGCAGCTGATGCGAGCGGGAGGATAGAGGGGGTGCAGGTCGGCCTTCATGTCGCTTCCTTGTCAGCCCACCTTGCATCGGGGAAATCCCGATGGACCGGCGGGAGGCCGAGCCTCTAACCCCACTCGCCATGGCGTGCAACTGCCTCGCCGCCTGCTAGGACGACCAGCCGATGCGTCCGTACAAGCTCCTCCTGGCCGACCCGAAGGGCCGCGTCATCGAGCACCCGTGGCTGCTGGCGAGCCTGCGCTCCGACGAGGAGGTGCTGCCGCCCCGCGAGCGCCCGATTCCCCTGCCCGATGGGGGCAAGCTGGCGCACCTGCCGGGCCGGCTCCCGGTGGGGTTCGACCCGCAGACGAAACAACCGGTCGTGCTGGAGCGCTTCGAGCTCGACGGCAAACGCTTCGTCCCACACGCGGTGGGCGCGACGTTGCCGCCCGGTTTCACCAGGACCTATCTGCCAGGTGAGGTGGCGAAAGGCGATGGGCCGGTGCTGCCGCAGTGGGCCTACACCGCGGCCGCCTGGGGCGAAGACGGGCCGGTCGTCTGGGCGGTTCACACCGATCGCCGCAAGCATTGGACGCCGGCCCGCTTTTCGACGCCCGAGGTGAAGCGGCTCGTCAACGAGCACCTCGCGCGTCTGCCGGGCAACACCGTGCTCGAGCAGCTCAAGACCTGCGCGCTCGTGTACCGATGCTTCACGAGCCAGAACGTCTTCTACGCGCGCGACGAAGGCGCCCTGCCCGCCTCGGTGATGTGCAACGCCGCCTGCGTGGGCTGCATCTCGGATCAACCGGACGACGGGCCGCCGGCCTCCCACGAGCGCATGGAGGACGGGCCGTCGGCGAAGGACCTGGCCGACGTGGCCATCTGGCACCTCGAGCACGCGCCGGGCCGCACGATGGTGAGCTTCGGCCAGGGCTGCGAAGGAGAGCCGCTCACACGCTGGCGCTTCATCGCCGAGGCCATTCGACTCATCCGCGCCAAGACCCAGCGGGGCTCCATCAACATCAACACCAACGGAAGTCTCACCCAGGGGCTCTCGGCGCTCTTCGACGCCGGCCTCGACGCCGTGCGCGTGTCGCTCAACTCGGCCGTGAAGGACCTCTACGAGGCCTACTACAAGCCCACCCGCTACACGTGGGAGGACGTCGAGGCCTCCATCGCGCTGGCCCGCAAGCGCGGCGCGTACGTGGCGCTCAACCTGCTCCTGTTTCCCGGCGTGACGGACCGCGAGGGCGAAGCCGATGCGCTGGTAAAGCTCGTCAAGAAGTACCGGATCGATCAGGTGCAGACGCGGCCGCTGGCGATCGATCCGCTCCAGTACATCGCCGTGGCGAAGGGCCTGGGGGCTGGTGGAGCGCCCATCGGGGTCTCGAACCTGATCCGACGCTTCAAGGCCGAGGCGCCGTGGGTCACCGTCGGGAACTTCGCGCGCGGCCTCGGTGAGCGCCGCCGCACCTCAAAATGAACGAGGCTCCGACCAAAGGGGGAAAGTCGGAGCCCCGCGGAGTCTGGCCCCATGCCAGTCTCACCCAAACTCGTCGCGATCGAGCCGAAGTGCTGCTGTGGGCTCGTCGTCGTCGGTGACCGTCTTTGAGGCCGAGGCCAGCAAGGCCGTGGGCTTCTCGAACACGTCGGTCACCACTTCAGAATTCTCGGGCTTCGCGCTGGGCCGCTGTGCCAGCAGCGCCGCCGTGGAGCGCGCGTCCATCACGCCCGTCACCGCAAGCCCGTGCTCGAGCTGCAGCCGCTTGACGGCCGTCTCGGTGCGGGGGCCGAAGACCCCGACGCCCGCCGAGAAGTCGCTCCGGGAGAGGTAGCCCTTCGTCACCAGCTTGAGCTGCAGCGCCTTCACCGCAGCGCCCGTCGCGCCTCGCCGGAGCACCGGCGCAACGGCGGGCGCTTTTGGCCGCTCGAACCCATCGACGGCGCCGCGAACCGGGGCCTTCGGCCCGCCCGTCACGCGAGCCATCGTTCCGCTCGGCATCCGCGCAGGGCTGTGGATCGCAGCAATGGCCATCTCATGGGAAGGTGGATCCAAGAGTCAGGCCGCCCGTGCACACTCGGGCATTCACCTGATCTTCCAGTGATTCTCATGGGTCAGAACTTTCGTCGATTGGACCGTCGATACTCCATCGATCGGCTCGAATCACAAGAAACACTCACCATTTCAAAAGGTTAGAGTCCCATGACGCAAATCGGCACATGGACGCTCCACTGCGGCCTGCGGTCGGCTGAGGAGCCTGCGGTCACGCCAGGAGATCGAGGATCTCTTTTGCGATCAGCTGGTCTTTGCGCAGGTAGCCGTCAGCGCCGCAGGTCTTCACCAGCCGCTGCAGCTCGGCTTCTTCAGCGGCACTGCAGAACACCACCCGAATGCCGGCGAAGAGGGAGTTCGTCTTGATGAACCGGCACAGCTCCTCACCGTTGATGCCGGGCATGTTGACGTCGAGCAGCACGAGATCAGGCCGCGTCTTCTTCTTGAGGATGATC
>JBILEB010000012.1:0-85011 GCA_044352295.1 Myxococcaceae bacterium | reverse complement strand
GCCAGACGCCCCACGCGCGCCTCGAGGCCCTCCAGGCGGTCTTCGCGGGCCACCGACGCGCGGACGGGTCCCTCACCGACGCCGTGGGACATCCGCTGGTGGTGCGGCTCGAGGCGCCGACATCGTTCGCGCGCGTGTGTGAAGTCGTGACGGCGCCCCTCGAGGGCGCAGCGCAGCGGCGTCGCGTGGTGCGCGCGGTGCTCGAGACGGCGGGTGCGCTCGGGTTGCAGGTGCCCGAGACGGCGGCGCTGCACGCGCACTACGACGCCGCGCCGTGGAGGTCCGTGTCCGCCCTGCGCCGCCTCATCCTCGAGCACCACGCGCACCGCGAGGAGTGGTGGCAGGTGCTGTCCCCCAACCCGAGGTGTCTGAAGCTGGGCCCCTTCCCAGCGGACGTGGTGCGGGTGGCCAACACGAAGACGCGCGTGTCGTTCTCGACGTTCTGCGCCGCGCTCAAGCTCGCGGGCATCGACAAAGCACTCGACCTCAACCTGCTGGGCGTCCTCGAGCGCACCCCGAAACAGCCGACGCTCGAGGTGCGGTGCCTGCCGATGTCGCTCGACGCGGAGGCGGTGCTGGCGACGCTCGAGAGGGCCGAGGGGCTGCTTCGGTCGGTGCGCTGAACGACCGCGCCGTGTCACCGGCAGCGTGTCGGCTGGGGTCGGCATTCCCCCCTGGGCAGAGCGCCGGCCGAACCGGGCTGGACCGTCGTGCAGCGCGCGCTCCCCAGGTCAGGGCATGCGTTGCGGCTGGGCCTCGCGACGCTCCGTGCCGGGCAGTCGCGCTGCGTTCACGTCATCGGTGAAGACTCGCACCGCAGCGAGGTTCGTCGACGAGGCCACGTCGCGCGCGAGCGGCAGCTCGAGGTAGGGCTTCGAGTCGCTGGCGTGTCGCTCCACGGCCTCGGGCCGGTACACGAGCGCCCGGTAGCCGACGGTGAGCAAGCCTCCGCCGAGCCCGTCACTCTGTCCTGCGGCGGGTCGCGTCGGCGTGAGGACGTAGAGCACCATGCGCTGGCGGGTGAACGACGCCCGCGTCGCGACGAGAGCGCGGCGGTCGGTGGCGACGACCGTGAAGCGGTGGAACCGGGCATCGGTGACGAAGACCGCCTGCGCCCGCTGCGGAATGAGAAAGACGTCGGCCCTCTCGTCCTTCCACAACACCGTCTCGCCGGGCTCGAAGGCCCACGTCTCGATGGAGAAAGCGCGCGACCCGGTCACCTTCGAGACGGTCCACCCCACCAGCACGAGCAGCACACAGAACACCAGGAACCAGCCAACGGGGGGAATCGGGCGGATTCTACGGGCTCCCAGCGCCTGGTCGACGAGTTCAGATCGCCGTGAGCCTCTTCACGGCCGGTCAGGCGAAAGAGAGCGACCTGGATTGGGAATGCCTTTTCTCAGACCAGGAGCGCGTCACCGGTGTGGTGCCCGCGACCAGGCCAGGGGAACCTCCAGCCCAGGTGAGGCTCACGGCGCCAAGGTCAGGTCGACCGACTTCTGCACGATGCCGATGAGGTGACGGTTCATCGCCGGCTTCACCGCGCTGACACTCACGGTCACCACGCCAACCACCTCGAGCCCTGGAACCGTCGCGGTCGTGGTCGTGGAGGCCATTGCCTCGAAGTAAAGCTGCCGCCCCACGGCATCACCCACGAAGACGCGATACTCGGACGCACCTGGCGAGGGGCTCCAGGTCAGTGTGAGGGGGGTCTTCGTCGGGTGACTCGGCGGTGGCGCCGTGAGGGTGAAGTCCTCGGGCAACGACACCTCGAACGTCTTGCGCGCCTGCCCCGTCGCCGAGATGGCCAGCGTGGAGGAACCGCCCGGAGGCACCAGCACCCCGCCCGTGTACGCCTGAGCACCAGCGGACCAGGGCATCGGATCTCCGTCCGCGGTGACGAGCGCATCGGACCGCAGCGTGACGCCATCGAAGCCCTGCACGAACACGGACGAGCCAGTCTGTCCCCGGTAGCTCGAATGACTCACCGCGCCCTCGAGCCAGAGCCCGATGGAGGCGGGCAGGACATCGACATACTCCGACCGGCTCGTCGACACGTTCACCAGCGAGCCGCCGCGGCCGCGGGCGAGGTAGCCAGGTGCAAAGGCAGACACTCCGACCTGCCAGACGTTGTCGCCCGTGAAGCCAGTCAGCGTCGATGAGAAGGACGGCTCTCCACGGCTGGACAGAAGGATGGGCGGTGGGCCCTTCTTCGAGGGCGTGAGCGGGTAGGCCTGCACTTGAAAAAACGTCGCGCGCTCCGAGGCCGTCCACTGCGCCAGCAGCGAGGCGCCCGCGAGCAGCCGTCGGCCCGACGGAGGTGACTGGAGCTCGAAGGGACCTGGGGCCTCGAGCGTGAAGACGAGCGGCGGCTGGCCCGGAGGACGCACCGTCACCGAGTTGAGCCCCGGCGTCGCGACCGGCAGACCTGAACCCCAATACAGACCGCTCTGCGCATCGAAGGCGACGCCAGCGTCGTTGAGCTCCACCTGCAACCCCGGGAGCGGCCGCACGCCATCGGTGATGCGCAGCGACACGCCACCCACGCCGTTCTCCTCGTAGACATTGCCCACCACCCGCACGCCTCCCGTCGGCGCGAGGCTGCAGGGAAGGTCGAACCCGTAACTCGAGCCAGAGATGAACTCTTCGCAGACGAAGAAGTTGAGCTCGTTCGTCGCGTCGAGCTCGATGGGCACGCTCGTGGTGGGCGGCGCGGCCTCGCCGTTGCCCCAGAGGTTGTAGCCGCTCGAAGCGTTCCTCCACTCGGGCCCGGGAGTGCCTTCGACGTAGGCGACGTACACCGGGTTGGGTGATGGCTTGCCGTTGTACGTGTCGCCGATGCTGGTGCCGAGGACGCGGTCGACGGCGCGGCCTCCGGTGGGAATCAGGTCGAGCTGGCCGTTCCCATTCGCGTCCTCGTAGGCCATCAACACGCCAAAGGCCGCGCGGGTGATGCCCGAGGACCCGCGGAAGCCCTCCAGCACGCCCTCTGGCGGGACGGTGAAGAAGCTGAAGGCGTAGTTGAGCGGGAAGCTGCCCTCGTACGCAATGTCCTGGGTGATGACGGCGCGCGGAGCCGAGGGGCTCTGCTCGTCGGGGTACCAGGCGAGCGCCAGACGCAGCGGCGTCGGAGGCACCAGGCCCTTCGTGACGAGCTGGCCCTTCACGGTGAAGAGCGGCTCTCCTCGGTAGCGCGGCCCCACGGCGCCTGGCGTGCACGACAGCACGAGGAACAGGCCGACCCACCTCACAGCCGGACTCCCAGGCCCAGCTCGACGTCAGCGCCGACCGACCAGAGGCTCTGGCCTTCCACCGGGAGCGCGCGCACCAGGCCCGTCACACCTCCAGTCGCGAAGAGCGGTCCGACGAGCGGCACCTCGACCAGCACGTGAGGGCCCACCGCTCCACCCGCCGTCACGCGCGCGGGCAGCGCCGGGTACGACTTGCGAATCGCGTCTTCCTGGTCACGCAAGAAGCGTTGGTGCAACACCGATGCTTCGACGGCCAGTCCTGCCATGACGATGACGGGCCCCAGCCAGAGCCGCGCCCCGCCGGAGAGCCGACCGGTGACGCGGTGGTCGATGAGGTCGAGCCCGTCTCCACGCAGCGTCGAGGTGCCCCACCCTGCCGACGCCAACAACCACCACGCGCCGAGCGAGAGCCGATAGCCGAGCGCCACACTCCAGCGTACCGGCATCTCGGGAATCGGAGCCGACAGCAATTGGCCCGTCACCCGCACGGTGTTGGGGTGGAACTCGAGCTCACCGCCCTTGAGCGCCACCTCGCCGAAGTCGCGCAGGACGAAACGTCGGCCGTCCACCGTGGCGACGCCGCCGAAGGGAAGCTCGACGTCCTGCATCGCCACCGAGAAGCCGCGCGTCTGACGAAGCACGTAGCGCCCCGGCGGCACCGCGACGGACATCACGCGGCCGCGCGCCTTGTTCACCTCGACCACCACCTCGGCCCTGGGCTGACTCACGAGGACGTAGCGGCCCTCGAGCGACTCGTCGAAGGTGACCCGCGCGCGGGCGCGGCTCGGCTCCGTCATCGTCACGTCGGACGTCCCTGCGAGGCCCACGTCGAACTGCGGGTGCTGTCCAACATCGACGCTCTCGGCAACCGTGCGGCGCTCGGAGTAGGCGAAGGCCTCCATCAATGACACACGCCCATCGCCGTTGGCGTCGGCATCACCGCGCAAGGCCGAGAGGAGATGGTGCGTGAAGAGCGAGCCGGCCAGCGCATCCCACTCCTGCGCGGCTTCGTGCGCGCCACTCGAGGACACGAAGACGTCGCCCTGGACGGACGGCTTCTCCAGCGCCAGCGCGTACGCGGGCCCTTTTCGGACACCCTTCGTCCGGAGCCCCGACTCGCACGCATCGACGATGACGACCCTCAAGTGAGCGCCAGTCTTCGTCGCGAGCTTCCGCAGCTCGGACACCGCGAGGTCACTCCCGGTGAGGTGAAGCACGCCGTCCTTTCCATGCGACGTGGCGAAGACGAAGAGCTGCACCTCGCGGCCAGACGCTGCCAGCTCGACGACGCGCCCGGTGACTTCAGCGAACTCTTCCCGCACCTGCGCCGCCGTTGGACGGCTCAGCACCACGGCGCGGCCGGGCTCGACGCCACCCAACTCGACGAAGACGTCCCTGAAGCGCCGGGCGTCGTCCTCGGCATGCTGCAGCACCACGTCATCGGGCCGCCCATAGTTGCTGCCGAGGCTCACCACGAGGCGCACCGGGTCCGCGGCGTGAGCCAGAACAGAGCACCACAGCACGAGCGCAACCAGGACACGCATCATGGCTTGTCGAACGTCGACACCTCGACCACGCACCCTTTGCACGTCACCGGCTCGCCTGCCTCGAGCTGACGCACCACTCGTGACACGTCGAAGGCCGTGGGAGCGAAGAGGCCCACGAACGTCTCACGCCCCTTCGTCGCGTCGAGCTCTGCAGAGTCTTCGAGCACCGTCGTCCCCTCGGGCACCGGCTGTGGAGCCGCCGCGTTGAAGGGCGCTACCACCGTCACCTGACCGCGTGGGTCGCGGTTGAGCACCAGCGCATGGCCCGCACGCGACGTCGTCATGGAGAAGCGCAACGCATCGCCTTCTCGCAGCACATCGCCGGTTCCGAGCGGCGTCACCGCCGCGCCGCGCTTCACGTAGATGGACAGAAGGCTTCCCTTGAAGAGCACTGGCTCATCGGTTCGCCACGGCGCAGCCACGACCAGCACTGCGACGAGCGCAGCGAGCGCGCCAAGCACCAGCGCCTGTGGACGGCGGCTCGTCATTCTCCGTTTCGCCTCGAGCTGCGAGAGGAACCGGGCTGCCGGTCTCGCGCGAACGAAGTCATCCGTCAGGCTGCGGAGCGCCTCGACGTACTCACGACACGCGCTGCACGTCGGCACGTGCGCAGCCACGGACGGAACGGACTCTCCGGCGCACGCGCGCTCCAGCTCGACGGCGGGCGGACACGCAGGTCCCCGGACTGGCAGCGTCGGCAGTGGCGTCATGGCGTGCCTCCAACGACTCCATCACCGAACGCGCTGCGGAGCGTCGTCTCGGCGGCCTTCAGCTTCACACCCACCGTCTTGCGAGAATAGCCGGTGCGCTCGGCCACTTCGTCCTGCGTCATGCCGTCGAGCCAGTGGAGGAGCGCCATCTCTCGCGTCGTCTCTTCGAGCTTCGCCAGCTCCGAGCCCAGGCACAACTTCGCTTCCGCCGAGTCGTGTGTCACCCCGCCCATCACCTCCTTGAGCCGCCCGAGCACCCCCGACGCCGTCGGCCGGCTTCGCTTCTGCCGCGCGAGCTGATCGAAGCAGACCCGCGCGGCCACACCATGGAGCCAGGGCAACAGCGCCGCGACGTCGGTGGGAGGGTAGCGCTGCACCCGCATGAACGTCTCCTGGAGCGCGTCGTTGGCGTCTGCGTCGTTTCCCAGCAGCGTGCGGCAGCGCCGATGCACCAGGGCGCCGTACTGCGTGTAGAGCTTCGCGAGCGCGTCGTTCGTCACGTCGGGTGAGGCGCGTTCTACTCTTCCACTCGAGTGGGGGAACCACTGTCTCGGAGGACTCGTCGCCGGCGGCCCCCGCACCACCACAGTCCACGGCCCGGCGCCAACGAGTCGTGGCGCCCGCCCTCGACATCGGCACGGCACGAGCTGGGCGACATGGGGCCGATTCACTGGACCTGAATCGACGTGGCGCCCATCACCGAGCCGCGCACCGCTGTGATGGTGGCGGTACCAGGGAACAGTCCCTTCACCTCACCGTTGGTCGGCCACGCGTTGCTGACACTCGCAACCGGGGGGGCGCTCGACAGCCACGTCAGGTACGGCGTGACGTCCATCATCGAGCCGTCCGAGAACGTGCCGCGTGCGCTCAACGCCCGGGTCGCCTGCACCGCGAGAGGCATCGACGAAGGCGTGTTGACGACGACGCTGCTCAGCGTGGCGCTGGTGACGGTAACGACCGTGGTGCCCTGCACGGCCCCGAAGGTGGCGGTGATGGTGACGGTGCCGGCCTGAATCGGCTGCAGCTCGGCGTAGAGCCCGATGGTGGCGGTGGCGGGAGCGCTCGAGGTCCACGACACCGCGTACGTGAGGTCGCGTGTGGTGTTGTCGCTGTAGAGGCCCGTCGCTCGCAGGGACGTGTCGAACCCGATGGGCAGCCGCGGGGCGAACGGCGTCACCTGCAGCTGTGTCAGCGTCGCGCTCGTCACCGTCAGCAGCGTCGAAGCCGAGACGCCTGCGTAGGTCGCCGTGATGGTGGTGGTGCCGGCCCGAAGCGCGGTGACGAAGCCCTTGTCCTGGTAGCCATTGCCGACGCTCGCGACCGAGGGGTCCGAGGAGGTCCACGACGCGGCGTAGCGCAGGAACTGGGTCGTCAAGTCGCTGTAGATGCCAGAGGCGTTGAGTTCGACGTAGGCGCCGACAGGAAGCATCGGCCGCGCTGGCGTGACGTCGATGCGAGACAACGTCGCGCTGGTGATGGTGACGGACGCGCTGGCCGGGGCCACGCCTGGCATCGTCGCGGTGATGATGGTGGAGCCCGCTTGTTTGCTGTCGAGGTACGCGTAGCCTTGCGACAGGAGCACCTCGGCCACCGCAGGGTTCGACGAGGTCCAGACGACCTGGTCGGTGACGGGAATGGCCGAGCCGTCGGAGTACGCGGCGGTCGCGCTGAAGCCCGCGGGCAGACCCAGCGGCACGGACATGACCCCCGGGCTGATGGACAGCTGGCTCAGCGTGGGCGGCTGCACCGTGACGGACGCCGAGGCCGCCCGGCCCTGCAGCGTCACCTGAATCGCCGCCGAGCCGTTGACGAGCGCGCGGACCAGCCCCTTGCTGCCTGCCGCGTTCGAGACGGTCGCCACCATCGGCGAGAGGCTCGTCCACGTCGCCTGGGCGGTGACGTCACGGGTGGTGTTGTCGGAGAACGACGCGATGGCTCGCAACTGCGTCGTTCGGCCAGCCTCGACACTCACCGTCGCCGGCGCCAGCTCGAGGCCGCTCATCGTCGCTGCCTGAACGGTGACGTCGACCTGCGCCCGGAGGCTGCCTATCCGCGCCGTCACGACCGTCATGCCGCCGTTGAAGCCGCGCACCTGCCCGCGGGCTCCGGCGGCGTTCGACACCGTCGCGACAGAGGTGTCATCGCTCGTCCAGATGGCCTGTTCCGTCACGTCCGACTGGGAGCCGTCGGTGTACGTGCCCCGCGCGCGCACCGAGACGACGCCCGACCCCGAGAGCGTCAGCGTCCGCGGCGTCAGCTCGATGGACTGCAGCGCCGCAGCGGTGACGACGACAGACGCGGTGGCCGACACCGAGCCGAACCGGGCCGTGATGTCCGTCGAACCGGCCGAGAGCGCCGAGACGACGCCTCGGTTCCCCGTGCTGGACACCGAGGCGACCGCCGGCCGTGACGACGAGAACGACACCAGCGACGTGACGTCAGCCGAGGCGCCATTCGAGAAGGCTGCCACCACGCGGAAAGGGGCGGAGGCACGGACTGCCAGCGTGAGGGAGCCCGGCATGAAGGTGAGCTGCGTCGCGGTCGCGTCGATGGCCGTGAGCGCCGACGTTGCAGCCTGACCGTCCACCGTCGCCGTCAGGGTGGCCGCGCCGCTCGACCTGGCGACCGCGAGCCCGGACGGCTCGATGGTGAAGGTGGCAGCGCTCGAGTTCCACTGCACCGCGCGCGTGACGTCGACGTCCGTCCCATCGGAGTAGCGCGCCATCGCCGTCAGCTGCACCGAGCTGTTGACGGGAACCGACGCCATGCCCGGTGTCACCACCAGCGAGACGACCCGCACGTCGCGAACGACGACATCTGCAGCACCGGTCACGGCGCCGACGGTGGCCTTGACGCGCGCACTCCCGCCGTTGCGAGCGAGCACGACGCCGGGGCTCACCAGGCGCAGCACCTCATCGGTGCCCTGCGGATTCTCGACGGCCCACTGGGCCGAGGCGCTCACGTCGAGCAGCGAGCCATCGGACAAGGTCGCCAGCGCCGCCGCGCTGAAGACGACCCCTTTCGCCACCGTGGCCTCGGGCAGCGACACCTCGATGGACTGCACCGAGGCCTGCGGCACGACGACCGACGCGCGCGCCTCGAGCTGGTTGAGCTTCGCGACGAGAATGACCGAGCCCGCCGCGACCGCGCGGACCGTCCCCTGCGAAAGGGTGACGACGCCTTCGGGTTCAGCGCGCAGCTCTGCCGTCTGGGTGACGTCCTGCGCGGTTCCATCGGGTTGCACCTGGGTGATGCGCACCGAGCCCGTCGAGCCCAGCGGAATCGTCTGTGTGCCTGGCGAGAGCTCGAGCGTGGCGGCCGGCGGAACCGGTTCCATCGAGCCGCCTCCGTCAGGCTTCCCATCATCGGTCGGGCGCAGACAGGCGCTGAGCGCCACCATCGTGAGGACTGCCGTCGTCGTCATTCGAACGTTCATGAAATGCCTCGTGAGAAGCCGGCCGCTTCCGTTCGAGGACAAGACCGGCCGAGAGCGAAAAGGTGGGAAGTGGTGTGCGACGATTCTTCGGGTTCGGCTGCAGGTCGTTGAAACGACTCGGCGTGGCCTCGGCGAACGCTGTCGAAGAGGCTGTGGCTTCGTCGCTCCGGGTGGCCCTGTTCGACGCCGACCTCACGCAGGCGTGGAGCGAGAAGCCGTGCGCGACCGCCATGCGGCGGCATGAGGCGGATTCTACGGGCTCACAGCGCCTCGTCGACGAGCCAATCGACGAAGGCGCGAACGCGGGCGCTCAGGTGCCGCGTGGGCGGGTAGAGGACGAAGACGGGCAAGGTGCCGCACTCCCACGCCGGCAGCACGCGGACCAACAGGCGTTTTCGCAACAACGAGTCGACGTACGCCGAGCGCGGCGTCTGCACCAGGCCCAGCCCCGCCACGGCGCAGGCGAGCAACGTGTCGGAGTCGTTGCAGGCCACCGCGTGCGGAACCGGCACCTCGAACGCAGCACCGCCCTTCGCGAAGTCGAACGCAAACACCTCTCCGGAGCGCGGCGAGAAGAAGTTCACCGCGCGGTGAGACCGGCAGTCCTCGGGGCTCGAGGGCGTGCCGTGCCTTCGCAGGTAGCCGGGCGAGGCGGCGGTGATGATGGGCAGGGCCTTGAGCCGGCGCGCGATGAGCGTCTCGTCGAACACGGGCCCGCCGCGCACCACGCAGTCGACGCCCTCGCGGATGAGGTCGACCGGCCGGTCCGAGCTGCCCACCTCGAGCGTGATGCCCGGGTGCTTCGCGAAGAACCGGGGCAGCGCGGGCGCCAGGATGTGGCGGCCAAACGCCGCGGGCACGTCGACCCGCAGACGCCCCTTCGCCGAGCGCGTCGCTCCCCGGACACCGTCTTGAAGCTCGTCGACGTCCTGGAGGAGCCGCTCGACCCGCTCGAGCGCCGCGGCCCCGTCGGTGGTGAGCGACACCTTGCGCGTCGTGCGGTGGAGCAGCGTCACGCCGAGGTGCCCCTCGAGCTGCTGCACGAGCGTCGTCACCGTCGCGTTCGAGACCCGCAGCACGTCGGCCGCCGCGCTGAAGCCTCCGTGGCGGGCCACGTGGCGGAAGGCATCCATCGAGCGGAGCAGGTCCATGATTGTTCGACTTTCCTGAACAGTGTTCTCACTGGCGGAGTATTTATTCGGTTTTGGGGCAGGAATACACCTCGTCTCGTTGCACCCCACCGCTTGAAGGAGACGCTCCATGAATGCTCGTCGACTTGGTCGTACTGGCCCCTCGGTGTTCCCCCTCGCCCTCGGCTGCATGGGCATGTCGGCGATGTACGGCCCCTCGGACGAGGCCGAGAGCCTCGCCACCATCCACGCGGCGCTCGACGCGGGGGTGACCCTCTTCGACACCGGTGACTTCTACGGCATCGGGCACAACGAGCGGTTGCTCCAGCGGGCGCTCGGCGCGCGACGCCACGACGTGCTGCTGAGCGTGAAGTTCGGCGCCTTGCGCGCCCCGGGTGGCGGGTGGACTGGCGTCGACGGTCGGCCGGCCGCGGTGAAGAACTTCCTCGCCTACAGCCTGGACCGCCTCGGAACGGATCATGTCGACATCTACCGGCCCGCGCGGCTCGACCCGAACGTGCCCATCGAAGAGACGGTCGGCGCCATCGCCGACCTGGTGAAGGCCGGCTTCGTGCGGCACATCGGCCTGTCCGAGGTGAACCCCGAGACGGTGCGACGCGCGCAGGTGATGCACCCCATCGTCGACGTGCAGCTCGAGTACTCGCTGGCGAGCCGCGGCCTGGAGGCACAGCTGCCCGCGCTCCGCTCGATGGGCGTGGGCGTGACGGCCTATGGCGTGCTCTCCCGCGGGCTCCTCACGGGCTCGACGCCGAAGGGGCCGACGGACTTCCGCGCCTGGCTGCCGCGCTTCACGGGCGCCAACGCCGAGACGAACCAGAAGGCCCAGCGCTCGCTCGCGCAGGTCGCCGCGAAGGAAGGCGTGACGCCGGCGCAGCTCGCCATCGCCTGGGTGCTGTCGCGCGGGAAGGACCTCGTGCCCGTCATCGGGGCGCGCACGCGGACCCAGCTCGCCGAGGCGCTGGGCGCGCTGAAGCTCGAGCTGTCGCCCGACACGCTGAAGGCCATCGAGGCCGCGGTGACGCCCGAGTCCATCGCCGGCACCCGCTATGCGCCCGAGCACATGACGAACCTCGACAGTGAGCGTCCAGCGGCGGGCCGCGCCTGACGTCGGCGTGAGCGTTCGGACGAGGGCCTCGTCCGTCGGGGGCCGCGCCACCTCGCAGGCTGGTGTCCCTCGACGACGAGCGTTCGCGGCGGGCCCTGCCTGACGTCGACGGAGCGCTCGGACGACCGCCGCATGCGTCGTGGCCGCGCCGCGCCGCAGCCTGGTGCCCTTCGACCAACAGCTTCACCAGGTTCGGTCGCCTCGGGCACGCGGTGGCTGTGCTGCAGCCACGACCCTCTGCGGACCCAGTCGACCTCGAGAAGGACACCGGGGCGCGCGCCCTCGAGCGAACCTCTGGAGCGCTGAGGCCACCTCGGCGTGCTGCTCGCCGTCGAAATCGCCCGCCGCGAGGGCCACGGGCACGGCCGACAGTCGCGCGAAGGACAGAGGGTCAGCTCGAGGAGGCGGTGGCGCGAGAAGGGAGCGCGGACCCGAGAAGGCGAGCCCCTCGGCGTCGAGGAACCCGCCGAGACGGGCCGGCCTGCGACGACGGGCAGGCTCGCGTTGACGTGGGCCAGGCCCGCTGTACCCGTGAGTCATGCTCGCGACACACCTGACGGTCATCGACGACACCACCTCCGAAGCGGCGCTGCCCGAGGGCTGCCCGGTGTGTCGAGGCCGGCTCGACGTTCGCCTCTCGGCCGAGGGCGCCTTCACCGTCTGCGTGGCCTGCCACCTCCTGGGGCGCGCGCACTTCGTCAAAGCGGAAGACGAAGGGCTCGAACTCGAGCTGGTGACGCGCGCGCGGGCGTGACGTCGTTCAACCCAGGCTCTGGACGAACCGCTTCAAGAAGGCGCTCACGAAGTCCCACCCGAACACGAGCGTCCCCCCCGCGAGCAGCACGGCCGCGACGAGGACCAACACCCGGCCCGAGGTGATGACGCGCGCCGTGGCATCGAGCCCGTCCTCCTCGGCGAGCCGCGCCGGCGCCTCAGCGCACGTTCGACACGTCAGCCCGCTGGCCGTGGCCGTGCCCTCAGCCAGGGACTTCGTCTGCTTGCACTTCGCGCAGGTGAAGGTGCCGATGGCCATGGCGGGCTTACAAGCCGCCCAGGTCGTAGCTGGACGGCACGTCGACGCGGAACGCGAAGTCGACGTTCTTCTTCTCCTGCGGCTTGAGTGCCACCTTCCACGTCACGATGCCCGACGTCTTGTTCACCTGCGCGCCCGCCGTCGTCTTCTCCGTGAGCGCCACCTCGAGGTCGTTCACCTCGGCCACCGGCACATGGTCCGCCACCGTCACCTCGGCTTGCGCCTTGCCGTAGTTCGTCAACTCGAACCGGTAGCTGGAGGTGAAGCGCTTCTTCGAGTTGAACACGCCCGCATCCTTCTTGAGCTCCTCGACGACGGTGCGCTTGACGCGAATCGAGTCTTCGAGCCCGAAGGTGAGCGTGAACGCGGCGCCCTGGGCCACGCGCTCGAGCTCGTACCGGCCGATGAGGCCTCCCGCGCGGAACGCATCGACCCGCCCCGCCAGCAGCGGCCAGCCACCGGTGTTCGACAGGCTCGCCACCCGGAACGCCACCGGGAACAGCTTCGGCATCACCTGCAGCTCGAAGGTCGCGCTCAGCTTCGTCGCTCCCACGAAGAGGCGCACGGCGTTGCCATCACCGGGCACCTTCGCCGCCTCGGGCACCTCGAGCTGCACCGAGAGGCCCTGGCTCTTCGCGACGAGGCCGCCCCCTTCGCCACCCGAGGGAACGCCGCCCACCGCCACGCTCGCGGTCTCGACGTACTCCTCCCGGCGCGTCAGCACCTTCTTCGCCTCGGCCTGCTCGGAGGCGCCCAGCAGCAGCTTCGTCATCGAGGGCGGCGTCGCGTTCTGCGAGGGCACCGCGGTGGACAACGTCAGCTTCACGCCGCTCCAGTCCTCGCCCGTCACCTGCGTCACCGTCGCGAACGTCGACAGCTCGACCTGCTGGCCCGCCTCGTTCGCGCGCGCCTCGTACGCCGGCGTCCACGACGCGCCACCCACGAGGTACGTCAACGAGAGGTCGGCGCTCTTGCCGGTCGGACACGTCACCAGCACCTCGACGCGGAAGGCCTTCTTCTGCGCGCCGGCCTGCACTTCTTCGAGCTGCCGGCGCACGTCCTCCATCGCGCGGGCCAGCACCCGCCGCTTCGCGCCCAGCTCCGCCTGCGTCTTCGAGAGCGTGAGCTGCGCCGACAGCGGCGTCTCGAGCGCGCTCTGCCAGGCCTTCACGTCGGGCCGTTCGGCGGCGAGCTCGGTCGAGAGCCCCTGCTCCGCCACCCGCTGGAGCTTCTGCGCGAAGGTGCGTTGCTGCTCCGCACGGGTGAGTTGGTCGTCCAGCAGCCGCGCCTCGTCCGACAGCGCCTCGAGCTTCTGGGAGAGCCCCTGGGCCTTCTCGCCGAACACCTTCTCCTGCTTCACCAACTCCGCGCGCAGGCCATCCACCGTGCCCTCGGACACCGTGGCGCGGAACGAGTCCTGCGCGGCCGCGGGCGGCACGTTCTCGAACAGCGTGGCCGTTCGCGCGCCACACGACACGTTCACCTGACGCGTCACCTGCGCGCGGTCCGGGTACACCACCACCACGTCCGGCGCCGACATCGACGCCACCACCACAGCCACCAGCGTCGTCATCATGGCCGCACCTCCGTCTGGTACAGCTTCCAGCTTTTGGGCCGCTTCACCTGGTAGCTGAAGCGCAGCACCTGCTTCTCGTTGGGTTTGAGGGAAAGCCGCCACTCGAGGTGGCCCTTCGCCGCGTCCTGAATCGCGAGCGGGGCCGATTCGAGGAGCTTCGTCTCGAGGTCCTTCTGGTTGGGCTGCGGCAGCGGCCACTGGTCGAACACCCGCAGCGCGACGGGCGTGCGGTACGGGTTCACCAGCTCGATGGTGACGGTGTACGTCGACACGTCGTCCTTCGAGACGAGGCCCTGGGTGGCGTCGACGACCTGCACGTTGCGCACGGCCTTGAGGGCGCGGTCGAGGCCGAGCGGCAGGGTGACGGTCTCTCCGGGAGAGACGAGCTTGAGCTGCGCGGTGCCGGCCGGGTCCGCGCCCACCGACAACGTCGCCGGCCCGCCAGGGAGCACCTGCTGCGAGGGGTTCTTCAGCTCCGCAGAGAGGAACGCGTCCCTGGCCAGCGCGGGGTACAGGCGGCGCTCCACGGCGACGGGCCACTGGCCGCTCCAGAGGGCCACGCGACGGGCGCCGCCGGCCGAGGGAATCGTCTCGCGCTGACGGGACGGGAAGGAGAGGTCGTACCCGCCCGCGAGCGTCACCGGAGAGTCCGCACCGAAGAAGGGCGCGCGGTACGAGGCGGGCGGCGCGAGGCTGAAGCTCGACACCGGCTGCGGCCGTTGGGAGCGGCTGCCCAGCGCACCCGGCGCGTTCGAGAGCTCGCCCTCGATGGAGTCGTCACTGAAGTCCATGGAGGTCCTCGAGGACGACTCCGCGACGACCGGGGCCGCCGGTGGAGGTGGGGGCGCCGCCTGGGCGGGCCTGGGCATCGCGACCTCGTTCTTCTTCGGCATCCGCCGGTCCGAGCGCGCGTATTCCTTCCGGTCCTCCTCCCGCTCCATCGGCTCCGCCTCCGGCTGCTCGACGCTCCGCAGCGGAATCGACTGCCCGGTCACCTGCGCGAGCCATCCGCGCACAAGCACCTCTTCGGAGCGCACCGTCGGCGGCCTTGGCGGCGCCGGAATCGCGCGCACGTATTCCTGCACGGGGGTCGGCGTCGGGATGAAGCGGTCGGTGGTGCCAATCTTCCACGTCACGAGCTTCGGGGCCTTCACCGCCGCGGCCGGAATCGCGGTGGACAACGCCAGCTGCGCGTCCTCCCAGTCCTCACCCGACTCCTGCGAGACGAGGCCCGCGAGGGCCACCGTCACCACGCTCTTCTCGGGGTCGAGCTGCACGTCCCAGCTCGGCGTCCAGCGGGCCTGTCGCACGAGGTAGGTGACCGACACGGTGGCCGGCCCGCCGCCGGCGAGGAGCGCGCTCACCTTCCACCCGCTGCGCTGCTCCGGGTTGCCCAGCTTCTCGGCGCGCTCGACGAGGGCCTCCCGTTTCTTCGCCGCCGCGCGCTGCGCCAGCTCGACGTCGCGCAGCCGCTTCTGCGCCGCCTCGAGCTGCGTGGCCTGAAACTGGAGCGCCTGCCCCCAGCCCTGCGGCGACAGCTTCGGCGCCGGCTTGACGTGGTCCATGGGCGGCAGCGAGGGGCTCAGACGCACCAGCGTGTCGAGGTGACTCGTCAAGGCCGCCTGCTCCTTCTGCAGCCGCGTCAGCTCGGTGTCGACGGCGTCGAGCTCTTCGAGGAGCCGCTTCGCCTCCACCGTGCGAAAGGCCTCGGGCGTCAGCCGCTCGAGGTCGACGCGGCGCACCTCGGCGCCCTGGGCCTCGACGCGAACCGACGACGCGTCGATGGACTCGGGCAGCGCCGGAAACTCGACCGTCCCTGGAGCCGTCACCGTCGCCGTGCGCGTCACCCGCGCCTGGTCCGTGAAGAGGGTGACCTGGCTCACCGGCGCGGGAACGGCCGCGAGTGCGAGCAGGGAGGTGAGCAATGGCGCCACGGAGTCCCCTTCGGTGCCGGCGCTGGACGCGCAAGCGCGGCCGAGGGTTCCACAGTTCCGCGGGCGGTCCCATGAATTCATGGCACCGCAGGCGAAGTGCCACTCGAGGCAGTCGGCCTGTCGACCTACCAGGTGATGACGAGGCGGCTCGCCGTTCCACCGAGCGACGAAGGCGTGACGGTGGGCGTCACCTGCAGCCGTTCGAGGCACACCTCCACGACGCCCGCCAGGAGGTGCCCGCTGCCGTCATGCGGGCCATCGAGCGTCACCACCGCTTGCCGGGGCCCCTTCCACTCCACCACCGCCTGGAGCTCCTTGACGCCCATCCGCAGGAAGCGAGGTGAGCGGTCGATGAACGTCTTCGGCGAGAGGAACGGCAACGCCACGGCCACCAGCCGGCCGACGATGGTGTCGAGGAAGCCGGTGATGAAGTCGCGGCCGATGAGGCGCCAGGCGGCGAAGCGCTTCAGCGTGGGGTGCAGGTGCTTCGCGGTGACGTCGAGACAGGCGACCCAGACGTCCATCGGGTACTCCGGCCTCAGCGCATGCAGGTCGAAACCCGCCTTCGCGAGGTCGTCACGGAACGCGCCAGTGGGCTTGAGCACCTTGACGTAGAGCCCTTCGAACATCGAACCCTGGGCGGTGAAAGTCGGCGTCGGCGTCGGCATCGGCATCGGCATCGGCATCGACTTTACGAACCTGCGTGGCTTGCGCACGTCAATCGACTGGTTGCCGACGCGCCCGGCCGCCCATAGGCACGCACGCATGGCGACGACGACCCTGCCCTCCACGCTTCCGACGGCCCGGGGCCTGGTGAGCCAGCTGCTCGAGCGCATCACGGAGTCGGGGCCGTGGGGGCCCCTGCTGGCCGCGCTGACCTACGTGGCGCTGGTGCTGGTGCTGGCGGGCCTGTCGTGGTGGTTCGCCGGCGGGTGGGTGATGCGCACGCTGGCGTCGCGGGTGGGGGCTCCGGCGGAGTCGCTGCGCCCGCTGCGCACGGGCATTCGGCTGTTGGTGACGTTGGGCGCCGCCAGCGCGCTGGTGAGTCACTTCACCGACATCGACGTGCTGACGGTGCTCGCGGGCGCGATGACGCTGGTCGCGGTCGGCTTCGTCGCGCTGTGGAGCACGCTGGCGAACATCACCTGCACCATCCTCATTCTCATCACCCGGCCCTTCCGCATCGGCGACGAGGTGTCCTTTCCGCCCGACGCCATCGAGGGCCAGGTGGTCGACCTCTCGTTCTTCTTCACCACGCTCAAGACGAAGGACGGGCGCTTCATCAACGTGCC
Source organism: Myxococcaceae bacterium (assembly GCA_044352295.1). Taxonomy (GTDB): domain Bacteria; phylum Myxococcota; class Myxococcia; order Myxococcales; family Myxococcaceae; genus Xiheimicrobium. The sequence goes on along the minus strand of JBILEB010000012.1, from coordinate 67,976 downwards.
CAACACGCTCTTCTTCCAGCGCATCGTGATTCGCCGCGAGACGAACGTGTCGCTCGACCTGGGAGAGCAGCTCGCCAAGCCCGAGGCGGCGAAGCTCGAGACACCACCTGAGACGGTGTCGCCTTGAGCCGGCGAGCGCGCTGCGACCGTTCGGGCTCTCACGCGGCGTGCGCAAGGCGTGACCTCTTCACTCAGCAGCTCACCGCTGCGCGAGGAACTGGCACCGCGCCCTCGATGGCCAGGGTGGTTTCGGGAAGGCAGCGACCAACACCGGGCACTGGCAGCGAGTAGGCTCCACGCTTGATGCACTGCCCACACGGCCAGTCCCTGGACTCCTGCCCAGCGTGCCTCGATGCGTCTCGCGTGGGGACCGACGAAGACCTCGCTGCAACGTTGTTGCGCGCCGACTCGACGCCGACGCCAGCGTCCTCCACGCTGCCCACCGAGACGCCGCAGCGCATCGGCCGCTTCATCGTCCTCGAGGTTCGAGGCGTGGGCGGGATGGGCGTCGTCTACCTGGCGTACGATCCGGCGCTCGACCGGCGCGTCGCCATCAAGGTGCTGCGGGCCTCTCCTGGTGGCTCCCAGAATTCGGGCGGAACCACCCGGCTCGTCAGGGAAGCGCAGGCGATGGCGCAGCTCTCGAGTCCGCATGTGGTGCCCATCTACGACGTGGGCGCGGTGGGCCAGTCGGTCTTCATCGCCATGGAGTTCATCGCGGGGCAGACGCTGCAGCAATGGCTCACCGAAAAGCCACGCACCTGGCGGGAGGCCCTCGACGTCCTCCTGGACGCCGGCCGGGGCCTCGAGGCCGCCCACCGCGCCGGGTTGGTTCACCGCGACTTCAAGCCCGCGAACGTCCTCATTGGCCCAGATGGTCGGGCCCGCGTGACGGACTTCGGGCTCGCGCGCTCGAACCGGCACCACGAGTCCGCGGAGCCTGCCGCGCCCCTCACCCCGGCTCCGGTCGTGTCCATCGACACACCCCTCACGGCGGTCGGCGCGGTCATGGGCACCCCGGGGTACATGGCCCCCGAGCAGTACGTTGGCGCGCCCACCTCGGCGGCGAGCGACCAGTTCTCTTTTGCCGTCGCCCTCCACGAAGCCCTGTACGGGGTGCGGCCCTTCATTGCCGATGACCTCCCGACGCTCTCGACGCTCACCCAGCGGGGCCTGCCAGCGTCACCGCCGCGGGAGCGCAAGGTGCCCGTCTGGCTGTGGCCCATCCTCGTCCGGGCCCTGGCGCCAACCCCCGCCGCCAGGTACCCGTCGATGCGTGAGCTGTTGTCTGCGCTCGACGCCGACCCGTCGCGCGCGCGACGTCGGTGGGCGCTGGCAGGGGGTGGCGCCACGCTGCTCGCGGTCACGGCCGCCCTGATGGTCTCGCTCCCACGGCTTCGCGCCAAAGAGTGTGAGGCCCGCACCGACCGGCTCGCCGAGGTCTGGGGCCCGCAGGCCCGCGCTGCCGCCGAATCCGCGTTCCTCTCGAACCGTCAGCAGTGGGCGCGCACCGTGTGGGACAACACGCGCGCGCAGATGGACGGCTTCCTCGCGGGCTGGAAGGCCCAGCGACTCGAGGCCTGCGAGGCCCACTTCCTTCGAGGTGAACAGACCGAGACCCAGCTCGCCTTGCGCTTGAGCTGCCTGGATCGACGGTGGACCGAGCTGTCGACGCTCGCGGCGACCTTCGCGGCGGCAGACGGAGCCATCATCGCCGAGGGAGCCATCGCGGTGCAGCGCCTGACTCCAGTCTCGACCTGCGCCAACGCGCGCGCGCTCGAAGCTCGAGCGCGCCTGCCAGCGGACGCCCAGCAGCTCGTCAACGGCGTCGAGCAACAGCTCGCCGAGGGCCGAATGCTGGTGGCGCTGGGTCGCTTCGATGTGGGCCGCGCGCGCCTCGAGGCCGCCGTCACAGAGGCCCGGCGCCTGGGGAACGCCGAGACGCTGGGCCGCGCATTGCTCGAGCTCGCCATTCTCGACCGCGCGACGATGCACTTCGCTGCCGCGCGTCTGGGCCTCGATGAGGCGACCCGCGCGGCGCTCGCGAGCGCCGACGACGCCACCGCCGTCCACGCGCTCGCCGTGCAGACGTCGGTCGTCGGGTGGCACCTGGAACAACCGGCCGAGGCGCTCGCCCTCGCCAACGTCGCCCGCGGCCTGTTGCTTCGCCTCCCGAAGGACGTCCGGCTCGAGGCGCTGCTCGACCAGGCCGAAGGCGATGCGCACTGGCTCGCTGCCGACACCTCCGCTTCGCTCGCGGCGTATCAGCGCTCACTCGCGGGGCTGCTCACGCTGAACGTCGCTGACGACGACGACGTCTCGCAGCTGCAGGCCTCCATCGCGTGGCTCCTGATGGAACAGGGGGCGCTCGACGCCTCACGGCGGGAGTTCGACCGCGCACGGCAAACCCGTGAGCGGCTGCTGGGGAGCGACAACCCCCGCCTGGCGGGGCTCCGCGCGAACATCGGCGAGCTCGAGCTGGCCTCTGGGGACTTCACTCGAGCCCTCGAGAGCTACGAGTACGCACGCGAGGTCTACCTGCGCTCTCGGGGCCCGACCTCGGACTCGACGAGGAGCGCGGAGCTGCACGTCATTCTCGTCCTCGTTCGCTTGAATCGGGTGGCTGAAGCCGTGGCGCGCATGGTGCGCCTCGAAGCGGGGCTGGGGCAAGGCCTCCAGACCCCGGCGGCCCAACTCGAGCTGCGTGAAGTCCGTACGGAGCTGGCGATGGCGCGCGGCGACTTCAGGGGCGCCGTTCCCCTCGCCAGGGATGCCCTCGAGCGCTGTGAGACGACCCTCAAGCCCATGCACCCGGCCTGTGCCGCCAACGTGGTGAGGCTTGCCCGGGCCCTGGTGGGCGCAGGTGAGGCTGAAAAGGCCCTGGCAGCTGGCACCGATGCGGTGAAACGCTTCGGCCAGCACCCCACCACGGCCCGCACGAGATGGTACGTGGAGGCGCTGGCCCTCCGCCGTGACGCGCTGGCTGCGCTCGACCAGCAGACGGAGGCCCTCGTCGCGGCCGAGCAGGTGGTGTCGGCGCTCGAGGTCATCGAGGCCAACGACGCACTCAAGGTGAACGCCGCCTTGCGGCTCGCCGACGCACGGTGGCGCTCCACGGCGGAGCACCCACGAGCCATCGCCTCGGCCCAGAAGGCCCTCGAGCTGGCCCAGGCAGCCAACGAGCCGACGCTGCTGACCGAGGTCCAGACGTGGCTTCAGACGCATCGGCCGCGGTGACGGAAGCCTCACGAGGGGGCCGGTCTCGGTTCCCTCTCAGGCCTTCCTTCCATGGCAGAAGTCCATGCGTCTCGTGATGCGGTCTCGGTGCGCTGCGTCGCGTGCCCGGCCGTGGCCAGAGAGGACGAGCACTCTGTGTCCTGATGGCGCACCTGCACGATGAACCGCCGCGTGGGCCAGAGCGACCGTGACACCGTGCGCGACGACAAGCGGGCGTGCCGTCTGCGGGAGGCCGGAGGAAGGACGGGGCGGTTCGGGCGAAAGCCGCTCCCTGGCCTTACGGCGTCAACACGCCGGCTGAGAGCAGCCCCAGCAGCGCCAGGCCCAGCCCCACCCGGTACACCACGAAGACCAACGTCGACCGGTTCTTGAGGAACTGGAGCAGCCCCCAGATGGCCCCCAGGCCCGCGCCGAAGGACACCACGGTGCCGACCGCCAGCATCGCCACGCCCGGCCCGTCCGTCGCCTCGAGCAGGTGCTTGAGCTCGAACACCCCGGCCAGCGTGGTGGCGGGAATCGAGAGGAGAAACGAGTAGCGGGCCGCGTCCGCGCGGGTGAAGCCCAGGGACAAGGCACCGGTGATGGTGGTGCCGCTGCGCGAGGAGCCCGGAATCAACGCCACCGCCTGCCACACCCCCACGATGACACCGTCCTGGAGCGTCATGTCCTGAAGCGTGCGTCGATGCGAGGCCAGGCGCTCCACGACGAAGAGCACCACCGCCAGCACGATGAGCGAGGCCGAGATGACGTACAGGCTGCGCAGCGACGTCTCGATGGTCTTCTTGAACAGCAACCCGCACACGCCGATGGGAAGGGTGCCCAGGCCGACGAACCAGGCGAGCCGGGACTCGAGCGTGCCGAACGGTTTTCGCTCGACGAGCCCCTTCAGGAAGGCCCGCGTCAGCCCGACGAGATCCTTCGCGAAGTAGACGAGCACCGCGCCGACGGTGCCCAGCTGAATGACGGCCGAGTACGCCGCGCCCGGGTCCTTCCAGCCCAGCAGCGCCGGCACGATGCGCAGGTGCGCCGTCGACGAGATGGGGAGGAACTCGGTGAGCCCCTGCACGAGGCCCAGCACCACGGCTTCGAAGTACGTCATGACAGCGCGGTAAGGCTCCAGACGTCGCCGCCGAGCTCGGCCTTCTTGAGCTCCCACGCGGCGAGCACGTCGGCGGTGTGCGCGATGTACTCGGCGCTCGCGTCGAAGCGGTGCTGCTTCGCGTAGGCGACGAGGAACTCCTTGAGCACGGGCGAGAGGAAGTGCGTCGCGAGCAACACCTCGCTGCCGTCGAGGTACTCGGTGAAGCGCAGGGCGAACCCGGAGGCCTCGTCGACGCTCGTCTCGACGCGCACCACCTCGGCCTTCACCTGCACCACGCGGCCCTTCGGTTGCAGCTTGAGCTCGACCAGCAGCTTCGTGCCCATCTTGAGGAAGAAGCTCGACTCGAGGAACAGGCCGCCCACGCTGATGTTCACCGTCGGGAGCGCGGCCTCGAAGACTCGGGAGGGGTCGTCAGCCAACGACAACCGCGCCTTCACCTCGAGGCTCGCGCGCGGGTAGCGACGGCGCGAGTCCACCGTGGGCGCCTTCACCGAAACCGTCGGCGTGCGCACGGGCGCCGCTGGCGCGCGCTGGAGCGAGGCGAGGGCGCCTTGCCGCGTCATCGACGAAACGCCCGCGCCGTCAGGCCGGGCAGGGGCCGCCGGGGTACGGACAGACGACTCGCTCATCGGACGGGCGGCGGGCCGAGCCATCGGGCGCGTCAGGGATTCCACGCGCGCGCTGGCGGCCGACGACAGAACGGACGCCGTGCTGCGCGGCGCGGCCGGAGCGCTGCCTGAGCTGACGCTCGTCGCCGCCGAACGGCCGCTCGCAGCGCTGACCCGGAACCGGTCGTCCTGGGTAGAACTCGCGCCAGCGCGCACCGCCGAGGCGATTCGGTCAGACGACGGGTCTGAACTCCGAGACGGCTGCGGACCGTTGCGCGAGGTCGCCTTCCCCTCGTGCGCGGCGGAAGGGCTCACCGCGCCGGCGCGCGAGACGTCTTTCGCCGAGGCCGCCTCGTCTCGCACTGACTTCGCTCCCTCTCGAGCGGCGCGCGACCTGTCTGTCCCTGACACCGACTCGGTTCGCGCGGACTTCGCTCCGTCTCGAGCGGCGCGCGACGTGTCTGTCCCTGACACGGACTCGGCTCGCGCGGACTTCGTTCCGGCTCGACCGGCGCGCGACGTGTCCTTCGCCGGCACCGCCTCGTTTCGCGCAGACTTCGCTCCGCCTCTTCCAGCACGCGACACGTCTTTTCCCGAGCTCGCCTCGGCTCCCGCCGACTTCGGTGCGTCTCGACCGGCACGCGACGTCGCCCGCGCCTTCACCTCGGCCTCCAGCGCTCCCACGCCCGGCGTCACGACCCGCCCCTTCACCTCACGCGTCAGCGCCGCAACCGCCGCTGGCTGGGCGGCCGCCGGGAGGGGACGCTTCCTGGTGTCGAGCGCTCCCGCGAGCTTCGCGAGCGAGCCCTCTTTCACCGCGGTGGACTTCGACGATGCGCGTGCCATGGCTCGTCCTCTCTGACGCAAACAGCCCCTCCCCGGTGGTTCCGGAGAAGGGCTGGCCCTTCACGGTTCGAGCCCGGGGCTCAGGCCGCCTTGATCTTCGAGGCGCCCACGGCGTCGCGGAGCGCGTCCTTCTTGTCCGTCTTCTCCCAGCTGAACTCGGGGCGGCCGAAGTGACCGTACGCCGCCGTGCGCTGGTAGATGGGCTTGAGCAGGTCGAGGTGCTCGATGATCTGCCGGGGCTTGAGGCCGAACACCGACCGCACCGCGCGGGCGATGGCGTCCTCGTCGGCCTTCGCCGTGCCGAACGTCTCGACGAGCACGCTGACGGGCTCGGCCACGCCGATGGCGTACGAGACCTGCACCTCGCAGCGGTCAGCCAGGCCTGCGGCCACCACGTTCTTCGCGATGTACCGGCCCATGTACGCGGCCGAGCGGTCGACCTTCGAGGGGTCCTTCCCCGAGAAGGCGCCGCCGCCGTGACGGCCCATGCCGCCGTAGGTATCGACGATGATCTTCCGGCCGGTGACGCCCGAGTCGCCCATCGGGCCGCCGATGACGAACCGGCCCGTCGGGTTGATGTAGTACTTGGTCTTCTTGTCGAGCAGCCGCGCCGGGAGCGCCGCCTTGATGACGTCCTCCATGAGGGCGTCCTTGATCTTCTTGTTCGACACGTCTTCGGCGTGCTGGGTCGAGACGACGACGGCGTCGATGCGCACCGGCTTGCCGTTCTTGTACTCGATGGTCACCTGCGACTTGCCGTCCGGGCGGATCCACAGGTGCTTCTTGCGGCGCGCCTCGGCGAGCTTGCGGGTGAGCGCGTGCGCGTACTGGATCGGCGCCGGCATCAGCTCGGGGGTCTCGTTGCAGGCGTAGCCGAACATCATGCCCTGGTCGCCGGCGCCCTGCTCCTTCTTGGCGCCTTCGTCGACGCCGCGGGCGATGTCCTGCGACTGGCCCTCGATGGCCACCATGACGCCACAGGTGTGGCCGTCGTAGCCCATCGCCGAGTCGGTGTAGCCGATGCGCGTGATGGTGTTGCGCACGATGCGGGGAATGTCGATCCACGCGTTGGTGGTGACCTCACCGGCGACGATGGCGATGCCCGTCTTGACGAGCGTTTCGACCGCGATGCGGGCGTAGGGGTCCTTCTCGATGAGCGCGTCGACCACGCCGTCGGAGATCTGGTCGCAGATCTTGTCCGGGTGGCCTTCCGTCACGGATTCAGAAGTGAAGAGGTAGTCCTTGGGCATGGTCGTCTTCGATGGCAGTGAGAGGGAACGTCCAGGTCGACGCGCGGGCCTCTAGCGCGCAGCGTCAACCGGGTCAACGCGGCTCGACGGGCACGATGGGCGGGGCCTGCGACTCGGGCTCGAGCGCCACGCGAACGGTGTCGTGCAGGGCGTCTTCGACGCGCAGCGTGAGCGTCTTCTGGTGGTACCCCAGCGCGCGCACCACCACCTCGTGGCTGCCGGCGGTGAGCGGCTCGGTGCGGCCGACGCCTCCATCGAGCGGCACCTCACGGCCGTCGACGAGGGCCACCGCCGAGGGCGGGTCCACCTCGAGCGTCAGCGTGCCCTCGCGCGAGGGGAGCGTGACGTCGACGGTGCGCTGCTCTCCGGCGGCGACCTCAGCCGAGACCGTCGCGGAGAGCGCATCAAGGTGCGTCACGACGAGCTGGTGTGGCCCGGCGGGCAGGTCTCCGATGGCCGTCGGGGTGCGCCCGGGAATCGCCTGGCCGTCGAGCACGAGCTGGGCCCCGGGAGGCACCGAGCGCACCAGCAGCGACCCACTGCGGAGCGGTGGCTGCTTGCGGCCCTTGAGGGCGAAGCCGCCCACGAGGAGCACCACGACGACCCCAAGCACGGCGAGGAGCCCCCGTCGGGATGAACGCTCGGGCTGCGCGACAGGCACGACGCCGGACTTCTTCGGCACCGGCAGCAGCTCCGGCACCGTGGAGTCCTCTCCCGGCAACCGCAGGGGCTTTTCGCTCGCCGGCGTCGGCATCGGCTCGGTCGGCAGCTCGAGGGGCACGACGACCGCGCCCATGGGCGTGCGGCGCGCCTCGACGGGGATCTGCGGCTTGGTGGCCACCACCGTCTTCTGGAGCCGGTCCGGGTCGGCCAGCGCCACCTCGACGTTCGTCCCCTTCTCGAAGTAGGCCTTCAGCTCACTGGTCGACGCGTTCGCGAGCCGCGCCATGAGGGAGGCGTGCGCGTCGAAGTCGGCGGCGAAGTGCTGCTGCACGAAGGTGGACAGCTCGCTGCGCCAGTCCTTCGGGGGGAGCACCGCCTCCAGCGCCTGCGCCACCTCGCCCATCGTCGGGTAGCGGTCCTCTTTGTGTTGCGCCGTCATCGTCTCGAAGACGACGTCGAGCAGCTCAGGCACGTCCGGACGCAGGCGGCTGAGCTGGGGCCGCTTCCCATCCAGGATGGCGTGGATGACGGCGAGCTCGTTGTCGCCCTGGAAGAGCGGCTTGAGCATCAACGTCTCGTAGAGCGCCGCGCCGAGGGCGAACTGGTCGACCCGGCCGTCGGCCGGCAGGCCCTGAATCTGCTCTGGCGCGAGGTAGCGGGTCTTGCCCTTGAGCATACCAGTCGAGGTGCGCGTGCGGCGCTCGGCGGCGCGCGCGATGCCGAAGTCGAGCACCTTCACCACGCCGTCGAAGGTGAGGAAGACGTTCGAGGGCGTCAGGTCGCGGTGCACCAGGTTGAGCGGCTTGCCGTCGCTGCCCCTGAGCGCGTGGGCGTGCGCCATGCCGTGCGCCACCGCGGTGATGACCCGCACCGCCAGCTGCCACGGCACCTGGCCGCCCGTCTGCTTGAGGCGGCCGATGACGAGGTCCAGGTCGTACCCGGCGAGGTACTCCAGCACGAGGAACGGCCCGTCCTTCGTGCTGCCCCGGTCGAACGCCCGCACGATGTTCGGGTGCACCAGCCGCATCGCCAGGTCGGACTCGTCGAGGAACATCGCGACGTGTTCCTTCTGCGAGCGCAGGTCCGCCAGCAGCCGCTTCACCACCACCAGCCGCGGCGGCACCAGCTGCGCGTCGCGCGCGAGGAACACGTCGGCCATGCCCCCCTCGGCCAGGTGCTTGATGAAGACGTACCGGTCAGCCACGCGTCCGGGGAGTGGACCATCGCGGGCGGGGGCAGACAACGGGAGACTTGGGAGACTTGGGGGACCTGGGTGACTTGGGTGACTTGGCGCCCATTCTGTGAAGAATGCCGCACCCTCGTCGTCGGAGCCGCCATGATCCGCACCCTCTCCACCCTCGCCCTCGTCCTCGCCCTCCCCGCCCTCGCGGGTCCCCGGGAGGACGTCTCCAAGCCCCTGAAGGTCGTCGTCAACAGCGTTCGGTACGGAAAAGACCTCGCCGCCCTCAAGCTCTTCGCGGGCGAGGAGCAGGGCAAGTTCCTCCTCGGCGACGACTGGGCCAAAGGCACCGACGCGCAGCGCAAGGAGTTCGTCGAGCTCTTCCACCAGCTCTTCGGCAAGCTCGCCTTCCCGAAGATCCGCGCCAACTTCGAGAACCTCGACACCGTCATCTACGACGAGCCCACCGTCACCGGTGACAAGGCCGCCATCGGGTCGACCATTCTCATCAACCACCCGATGAAGAAGCAGGAGCTCAAGGTGAAGTACGAGGTCATCAAGGCGGGCTCCAGCTACAAGGTCATCGACGTCGCCGTCCTCGGAGACTCGATGCTCAAGGGCATTCGCGACGACCAGATCAAGCCCCTGATGAAGGACGGCGGCTGGGACAACCTCCTCAAGGCCATGCGCGACCGGAACACCGAGCTGAAGGACATCGTCCTCAAGTGAGCCTGGGGTTGCCTCCGAATTCCGCGGGGGTAGAGTCGCGCGTTGGCCCGGACGATCGACCGGGGCGTGGCCGGCAACCAATGGCCCATTCCACTCGCAGCGCAGGGAGACTTCACATGAAGCAGCTTCTCGTGGCCGTCGGGACCCTTGGACTGATGGCGTGCGGCGGCACCGCCAGGATTGGTGGCGGCAAGGAAGGCGCAGCGCAGGCGTTCTTCGCGGCCTCCAGTGCCACCTCGGCCGGCGCCAACCGCTCGGCCACCCCGCTCGACATCACCGGCAGCCTCACCTGGAAGTGCCCCGACGGCGGAGAAGCCACCCTGAGCGGCTTCGGCGCCTCGGTGAACACCGGCGGTGGCGGCGCCACGGTCGCGCAGAACTTCACCGTCACCTACAAGAACTGCGGCGCGGCGAAGAGCGACGTCGGCGTGGCCGTGTACAACGGCTCGATGACCGTCACCCAGTCGGTCGTCACCGGCGCTGACGGCGTGAGCGTCGACCAGCAGTTCAAGGGCCGCGTCGAGGTCCAGGGCGCCTTCAATGACTACATCGACGCCGACGTGCGCCAGCAGGTCTCCGTCACCGGCCTGTCGAGCTCGGGTGGGACCGTCGGCATGAAGCTCGTCGGCACCATCAAGACCTCGACCGACTCCCACACCTTCAACGAGACCGTCAACGTCACCGCCGGCGGCTCCATCGCCGTCGCCTCGATGCGCTGAGGCTGCTGCTCCAGTTCGACTCCGGCTTCGCCTCACCCGACGCCCTGGCCCTCCCTCGTGGAGCGCCAGGGCGTCGTGCGTTCGAGGGGTCGTGTCAGGGGTCACGCCTTCGGCGGCACCACGGCGTGCTGACCGAACCAGGTGCGCCGAGAATCGTGCGCGAGAGCGGCTTCTTCGCCGACAGCTCCGTCGACAGACAGCCGACGTACCAGGCGTCTCTGAGGGCTCCGCATCACGAGAGGTCGGCCTCGGCGTCGAGGTCGAGGCGCCGGTCGGGCGGCAGGTCGGTGGACAGGCGGGGCCGGTCGGTCATGGGACGCCTTCGGGCTGCGGGGGTCAGTCGCCGACCTTGTAGAAGTCCACGTGCAGCTTGCGCACCTTGTCGTCGCAGTCGATGAGCTTGATCTTGGTGTTCGCTCGGCTGCACCCGTCCGACACCTTGTCGAACTTGCCCTGGAAGTAGTCGCGCTTCTCTTCATTCGTCTTCAGGTCGCCGCGCATGCGCTCGAGCATCGACTCGATGCTCTGTCCGTCGACGACCTTCCGTCGGTACTCGCCGATGCGAAAGTCATCGAGCACGCGGTTGTTCTCCTCGGTGAGCACGCTGGGCTCGACGCCGGCGTCGGGCTCGGCGGTCGGGTCGTCGTCTCCAGGGCCGGGGTCGACGGCCCCGACGGCCGCATCGGAGCCCACATCCGGCGTCACCACGTTGGCCACGGGCGTCGGGTCGACCTGGTTGGCCTTCGGTGTCGCCTCGGTGGGACGGGTCGCGACCTCGGGCGGTTTGTCACCGATGGGCGGCTTCTTGACCACCGGCTTCGTCGCCAGCGGCGCGGGTGGGTCACTGGGCCACATCACGTAGAGCAGCACGCCCAGGAGCCACACGCCCACCACGCCGCCCACCACCAGCGGCCAGCGCTTCTTCACCTGGCGTTTGACGTCCTGCACCTGGGCCTTGACGGCGAGCTCTCTGGCGCGCGCGTCTTCGGTCTTCTCGCCCTTCGGCCCGGCCGGCTTGTCGCCGTCCACAGGCTCGATGGACATGAGGCTCATCATCGTGGCGGCGTTGCGCAGCTGCTTGGTGGCGGCGCGCAGGTCGGCCTTCACCTGGTTCGCGTCGGGGCGCACGGCCGGGTCCTTCGCCAGCAGCTTCAGGATGAGCTCGGACAAGGACTTCGGAATGTCCGGGTTCACCTCGTGCGGCACCGGCGGCTCGTGGTGCACGTGCTTCTCCATCACCTCCATCGGGGTGTTGCCGGTGAAGGGCAGCTTCCCGGTGAGCATGTGGAAGCACATGACGCCAAAGGCATAGAGGTCGGCCGGAGGACCCGCCGGGCGGCCGCGCGCGTGCTCCGGCGAGATGTAGTCGGGGGTGCCGGCGATGCGGGTGACGTTCTGCTGCTGGCGCCGGGCGAGCCCGAAGTCGAGCAGCTTCACGTAGACCTTGTTGCCCTCCTTCACGAGGAAGACGTTGGCGGGCTTGAGGTCCCGGTGCACCACGCCGGCGGCGTGCGCGGCGGCGAGGGCCGAGAGGGTCTCTTCGAGGATGATGACGGAGTCTCCGGCCGCCACCGTGCCTTCGCGCTGCATCAACTGCTCGAGCGACTCGCCCTCGAGCAACTCCATGATGAGGTAGTGCCGCCCGTCTTCGAGGGAGCCCGCGCCGAAGATGTTGATGATGCCGCGGTGCTTGATGCTGTTGATGATGCGCGCTTCGTCCAGCATGCGGTCGACGTCGCGAGCGTCGGTGACGACGTCGCTGCGCAGCACCTTGATGGCCACCTCTTTGTTGATGAGCGTGTGCACCGCCTTGTAGACGATGCCCATTCCGCCCACGCCGATGCGCTCCTTGACGACGTACTCCTGGAGCTTCTGGCCGATGAGCGAGTCCCGCGACGCGCTCACCTCCGCCGGCGGCGAGGGGGGTGGACGCGGAACCGACTTCGTGCCGGCGCTGGACTTGCGGCCGCCGGGGTCCTGCATCGCGCCCAGGTCCGACATGCTGGGCCGGATGGCCTTCGGGCGTGGGCCGACGGGCTCCTCGGCGCTCGTCTTCGCAGGGTCGTCACCGGTCTCGGTGCGGTTGGCCGACTCGTCGAGCGTCTTGCCGAGGCGGACCTCTCCGGTGCGACGCGGGGAGCTGGGCAGCGCGACCTTCGACTTCGCGGCCGGTGCGGACGCAAGGGACTTGCGCATCGCCGTGCGCGCGTCCCCCGAGGCCACGAGCGACGTGCCACACGACACGCACGCCTTCGCCTCGCTCGGGTTCACCGTCCCACACTTCGGACACAACACGCCGGCCGCCATAAGACGACGAGAGTCAACCACATGATCGACCTTCGCCGCTCGAATTCCGGCCCGCAGCGCGGTCGGAAACGCCCCGGGCTTTCTCAGCGGTTCGGCGCCGGCCTAGGGTGTCGAGGTGCGGCGCCTGCTCGCCATCGCGTTGACGGTCCTGGGGTGTGCGCCCGAGGCGTCGGTCTTCGTGCCTGAGGCGAGCGAGGTGCTGGTGGCGCCGGTGCCGGTGGAGCCTTTGCGGCCGAATCCGTTTTCGGAGCCCTGCCTCGAGCTCACCCCCTCGTCGGTGACCCTCGCGCCAGTGGTGGTCGGCTGCACGACGGCGAGCCAGACGGTGGCGGTGCGCAACCGGTGCCGTTTCACGGTGCGGGTGTCGTCGGCCGGTCCCGTCGAGGGGTTCGGCGTCGCTCGCGTTCCGCCGCCGCTCGCGCCAGGTGCCCAGGGTGAACTCGAGGTGCGGCATGTGCCGAGCGCGCCCGGGAGCCGGTCGGCGCGAGTCGTGGTGCGGGCCCTGGCCGATGGGTATGCCCAGGATGCAGCGCTCGAGGTGATGGGAACGGCCAGCACTGCAAGGACCGTTTCCTTCATCGCGAGACCACCCCCCCGAATCCCGCCCACCACACAGCTTTTCGTCGTCGACGACGAGCTGCCCGGAGCGCGCGACATGTTCGCGTTCCTCGCGCGGTTCTTCCGATTCAGCTGGGGCGAGGGGCTCCCTGGCACCTGGCGGGTGGCCGTGGTCGACCTCACGGGAGTGCTCTCGCGGCCCGATGGGGTGGCCATTCTCGACCCGACAGACCCCGAGTTCGAACGGCGTTTCCTCGAGGCCGCCCTGCCTCCGAAACGACCGGGTCGACGCAGCTGCTTCGAAGCCATCGAGGCCGTGAAGGCCAGCGGTCAACTCCCCGGCTTCTTCGACGCCGACGTCTTTCGCGGGGCCGTGTGCGTCACCGACGAGCTCGACGAGAGCGAGCGCTCCGGGTCTGCGATGCAGGCGGTGTGGGAGCGTCGTGCCGGTGGATTCCAGCCCAGCTTCAGTCTCGTCGCCCCGTATGGTGGTTGCGCTGGAGCGGTGGATGCGCGGCTCGACGCGCTCAGTCGCGCGACGCCGTGGGGTGCTCGCGAGGACCTCTGCGGTGGTCACTGGAACCTGGCCTTCGAGAACTGGCCAACGGGCGGGTGGGGGTCGGTCACCGTATTTCTGCCCCCGACGCCGACGCTCCGCTCCCCGACGACGCTGGACGTGCCCGTCGAGCTTCGGTGGGAGACGTGCGACCCCTGAAGCCGCGTCGTCAGAACCCCGTCGGCGGCCGAAACGCTCCCATGCCGATGGCCCAGCCCATCGAGTACCGCGCGTTCACTTCGCTCCGCGGTTGAAACTGGAGCCGCCCATCGGGCGCGCGCCACCGAAACGCATCGAGCCCGAACGGACCGAAGTACCCGGCCTGGTGCAGGGCCGCAGCCGTCTCGGTGGCCGTGCGCGTGAGCGCCTCGAGCTCCACCGTCGTGAGGAGGCCCGACAAAGCCACCTCGGTCGCCTGCCACGCGCCGGTCGCGTCGAGCCGTTGGAGCGTGGGGACTCCGAACGTGCAGGCGCCGTCCTCCGCGAGCCAGCCATGCAACGCGGCGTCGAGTTCACGCGACACCAGCGGCTCGACCTGGAGCCCATCGCCATCGCGAAACGACGCTTCGAGCCACGCGTGGTCGGCCTCGGTGAGCGCCTGGGGCCGCACCTTCCGACGGCCGCGCCCCGCGTACCCGAGCGGACGCTTGATCAACCACCAGCCCTCGGCCGACACCTCCCGCAGTTCGTCCGCCGCCAGCAGCGTGCGGAGTTCCTCCAGGTTCTCGGCCCACCCCGCCACCGGGAGCGCCTGGCCCAGCTCGTGTGCGAACCGCCGGTGATTCACGCGCCGCAGCACCTCGAGGCTCGGGGCGCGGGGAACCTTCAGGCCCGCGGCGTCCAGCTGGCTGTGGGCCCAGCGCGTCAGGCACCACGCGCGTCCCCACCCGCCGCGCTCGATCGGCTGGCCCTGGGGCCACAGCACGCGGTCACCCGGGCGGACAAGGCCGTCGAGGCGGGGCCGAAGTCCTTCGATGCGCGTTCGCATCACGTCGGTGGGCGTGTGCGCGCCGCCGCGCGCGAGCTCGTCTTCGGCGTCGAGGTTCAGGACCCAGGCGACGGGCTCAGGGCTCGACACGGTCCGTGCCCCAGGCCGCGAGCGCGTCGAGGAACGCGGGTGGGTAGCCGGCGCGTCGACGGGCCTCGAGGTTGAGCGGTGTGCCGCGCGTCATCGACGGGCTGATGGGCGTCGGCAAGTGGGTGCGCCAGCGCTCGAAGTCGACGTCGCCGGTGAAGACGCGGAACCAGTGGAGCGCGAAGGCGGTGTGGGCGACCTCCTCCTCGCAGATCTGCGCTTGAATCGCCGCCGCCCGGGGGTCTCCCGCCGCCTCGAACGCCTCGGTGAAGCGCGCGCCATGGTCGAGGTTGCCACCCTCGAAGCCGATGCCCATGCGAGCCACGAAGTCTGCGGCGGTGGTCGACGCGCCTGGCACGCGCTCCCAGAACCAGTCCTTGATGGGCATCGAGCCGAAGGGATGCCCGAGCGTCAGCAGATGCGCCTGGTAGAGCCCCAGGTGGCGCACCTCGTCTCGGCAGATTCCGAACAGCCCGCGTCGGAATGCCACAGGCGTCTCGGGGAACGCGAGCAGCGCCCACGCCATCAACTCCGCGGCCTGCAGCTCGTGATGGAGGAACGTGTGCAGCACCTCGGCCCGCTTGAGCGGGTCCTTGAGGGCACCGGGCCGAACGGCCTTCTTGCGGACCTCTCGCTGGACCAACTCCGGAGGGCGGCCGGGACGGACGAGGCGAAAGGTGCTCGGCGTGTCACTCCACACGGACGGCGGTGGCGGCGGCCCGAGCTTGTGCATGAGCGAGGTGCTGGTGACGTAGTCCCACGCCCAGCGCTCGACGGTGCCCTCAGGCGGAGTGGACAGCTCGGACATACAGGGCGCTTAGAACAGCTCCACCGTGCCCTCGTCCATCGAGGCCTGCTGCACCGCCGACACCTTTCGGAGCGTCGGCTCGAGGGCCTCGAACACCGCCACCACCTCGGGCAGAGGCTCGCCCTGCGTCGCGGCCCACGCGTCCCACACGGCGGCCAGCGCCTGCAGCCGCTGCCGCATGGACTCGAAGAGCGTGCGCAGCTGGTCCTCGAGCTCGAACGCCTTCACCGTCTCCACCGCCTTCGCCTCGACCTCCGCCAGCGCGGAACGGACGCGCTGGTTGGTGTCGTCGAGCGACCGCAACAGCCTGAGCACCCGCGACTGGCCCTCCACAGCGGCGTTGATGTCGTGGGAGGCGAGCCCCGCCATCGCCGCCTGCACGTCTGCCAGTCCCCTGTTCGCGCCGGCGACGATGCGCTGGATCTCCTCCGACACGAGGCCGGCGTCGTTGGCGAGCTCCTTGATCTGATCCGCCACCACCCAGAACGTGCGGCCCTCGACCCCGGAGCGCGCCGAGTGAATGGTGGCGTTGAGCGCGACGAACCGGGTGCGCCGCGCCATGGTGCTCACCTTGCGCGTCGTGCCGACGATGGCCTCGATGTCGGGGCGGATCTGCTCGATCTTCTCCGTCAGCCGCATGCTCGCCGTGCTGACGTGAACGAGGTCCTCCATGAAGCGCTGCACGATGAGCGTCATGCGGTCGACGAAGCCCTGCCCGCCCCCGGCCCCATGCAGCAGCTCCACCACCGCGCCGAGCTCACGTTGTTGCACCGCCAGCTCCGCCCGGAACGCGCCGAAGGTCTGGCCGAGCACCACCATCCCCTCGTGGACCAGCCGCTCCGCGCGCTCGAGGTCGATCTGCACGCCGTCCAGGGTGTCGTGCACACACCCACCAATCGCAGTTGCCGAGGTCATGCCGCTCCCACCCTCGGAGCTGATTCATGGTTGGTGCCAAAGACGTGATGACGCATCGAGCCTTTGTATGAGGCTGGATTCCCGAGCACCCTGAGGACCGCTGGTTGATCGCCCCCAGAAAGCCCGAGGGTCCAGCACGACCCGTGAGTCAGTCTGACGTTCAGCCAAATCGCCGACGGAGCTCGACATAGGTTCCGATGCACGCCTCGACGGTCGCCTCGATGGGCCGCGAGTAGCCGCCACCGAGCGTGACGGCGATGGGCACGGCGCGGCTCCAGCAGAGGTCGAACACGCGGCGGTCGCGTTCGCGCAGGCCCTCGTGTGACAGGTGCAGGCGGCCGAGGCTGTCCTGCTTCAACGCGTCGACGCCGCCCTGGTAGAGGACGAGTGATGGCGCCGAGGCCTCGAACACCTCGGGCAGGTGCGTGTCGAGCAACGAGAGGTAGTGCGCGTCATCACAGCCATCGGGCAGCTCGACGTCGCGCGTGGAGACCTGCTTGCGAAAGGGGAAATTCTTCGCGCCGTGCATGGAAAAACTGAAGACGCGCGGCTCGTTGCGAAAGATGGCAGCGGTGCCGTCGCCCTGGTGGACGTCGAGGTCGACGACCAGCACGCGCTCCACGCGTCGTTCGGCGAGCAGCGTGGCGGCAGCCACCGCGAGGTCATTGAAGACGCAATAGCCAGAGCCAAAGTCCGCATGCGCGTGGTGGGTACCGCCGGCGAGGTTGCCCGCGACGCCGTGCTCGAGCGCGTGGCGAGCCGCCGAGAGCGTGCCCCCCGCTGACGCCAGAGAGCGCTGCAGGAGTGCGTCACTCCAGGGAAACCCGACGCGTCGCAGGGCGGCCTCGTCGAGGGTGCCGTCGAAGCAGGCGCGCAGGTAGGCACGGTCGTGCACGACGGCCAGCGTGGCTTCATCGAGCGGGGTGGACAGCTCGAGCTGTTCCGCCGTCAGAATTCTGCGCGCGAGGAGGGCCTCTCGCACCAGCCGGTACTTCCCCATGGGGAAACGATGGCCCTCTGGCAGCGGCACCTCGTACGGGTCGGAGTACCAGACGCGCATGTCAGTTCGAGCGACGCGCGCGGGTGACCTTCGGCCGGGCCGGAGCCGCGCCACCGTCGAGCTGCTTCACGAGCGTCTCGAGGGGTGAAGGCCAGGACGCCCGGAGCGCCTCGAGGCCAGGGACGTGGGCATGACGTTTCGGGCGAGACATGAGGCCGTACGTCTTACACCCTCAGGGGTCATTCTCGGGTGACGGCCCGGAGAATGACCTCGCGCCGGGCGTCGAGCAGCTTCAGCGCCAGCGGCAACGTCGTGGCGTACACACCCCACCCGGCCACCGCCGCCACGGACAACAGGCCCAGCGTCTGAACCGTCGGCGCCCCCCGGCCCACGGCCTTCAGCGCCGCGACGAACGGCATCGTCCCCACCGACGCAGCGCCCAGGCCCAGCATCGACGCGGCGAACGGCAGCTTGTCGCGACGCTTCAGGTTCGCGTGGAACTTCACGGGAAAATACAGCGACAGAAAGTTCCCCGCGGCCAGCAGCACCGGCACCAGCGCCAGCACCGCCAGCAGCGCGCACGCGACGTCCACCACGCTCCCGGCGCGGAAGTACGGCACGGAGAAGCCCACCACCAGGCTCGCCATCACCAGGCCCACCGCGCCGTGCACCACGTTCTTCGCGCGCAGCACGTCGCCCAGCTTCACCGGTGAGGCCAGGAACACCACGAAGCCCTGACCGTCGTAGGCGAACGCGTTCTGCGAGAACGTCGAGGACAACACGATGGCGCCGTACACGGCGAAGCCGCCCATCACCCACGCATCGGCGGCGTCGCCGAGGAGGAACACGAAGAGCGCCCGGCCGGACAACAGCTTCAGCAGAATCGCGAGCACGAACGGCACCGTCGCCAGCAGCCGCGCGCGCGGGTTGTTCCAGAGGTCGATGGCCTCGCGCACCACCAGCGTCGTGAAGGTCGACGTCGTGCGCGTGAACGGGTTCGCCGCGCGGCTCTTCGACGAGATGGCGCCACCGCGCCCGGCGTAGCGGTGAAACTGGAGCAACAGCCCCCACGCCAGCACCAGGGCCAGCATCGTGAGCTCCAGCGTCCCCAGCGCGTCGGCCAGCGCCTTCTCGTTGCGCCCCGCCCACGTCATGCGCAGCAGGTGTCCGAACCACCCGGTCGGAAAACGCCCGAGCGCCAACGCCGCGTCCGAGATGATGGTGTCGGGCACCGCCGCCGCGCCCACCTCGTTGAGGTGCAACAACCACTGCGTGTCGACGGCCGGAATGAACGACGCCACCACCAGGCTCACGAGGAAGCCGCCGCCGATGAGCTCGGCGCTGCGCTGCTGGCGCAGCAGGTTCAACATGACGTGCAACCCCACGCGCGAGAGCGCCGCGTTGAACAGCACGTACGCCCCGAAGCCGACGAAGACGATGAGCCACGACGTCGGCGGCCGCACGTGCAGGTAGCCCGCCGTCGCGCCCACGAGCGGGCCGGCGAAGACGAGGCTGCGGGGCTCCACCAGCGAGGCGAGCGTCGAGGCCAACATCAGTCGGAACGACGAGATGGGAAACGCCGCGTACCGGGAGAGCTCCGAGTGGTCGTCCACCCCCGCCGACAGCACCGGCCACGTCACCCACGTCGCGCTGGTGACGAAGAGGAGCAGCCGCACGATGAAGTCCGCCCAGGTGTCGCTGTCCCGCACCACCGGGTGGTGCATGACGCCGAAGAACGTCAGCGCCAGGCCCACCGACGGAGACGCCGACGCCAGGAACCCCACCACGGCGAGCCATCGATGCCGGCCCGTCGTGCGGTTGAGCCCGATGGTGAGCCGCAGCCGCCACAACAACAGCAGGTGCTCGACGAACGACGGAGCCTTCAGCGCCTCACCCGCCACGCGCCCTCCCGTAGAAGGACAGCGACGCATCCCGCGCCACCGGTACGCCGATGCGCTTCTCGAACACGTCTTCCAGCGAGGCGACGCCGTTACGCGCGACGAGCTCGGCGATGGAGCCCTCGTCCACCAGCTTGCCCGCGCGAATGATGCCCGCGTGGGTGGCGAGGCGTTCGGCGATCTCCAGCACGTGGGTGGTGAGGAGCAAGGTGACGCCCCGGCGCGAGAGCTCGGCGAGCAGCTCGCGGATGACGCCCGCCGCGATGACGTCGATGCCTTCGAACGGCTCGTCGAGGAGCACCAGGTCGGGCGCGTGCACCAGCGCCGCGGCGATGGCGAGGCGGCGCCGCATGCCCTTCGAGTACTCGGTCACCAGCGCGCCGGCCTTGTAGGAGAGCTCGGTCAAGGTGAGCAGCTCCTCGGCGCGCGCTTCGGACTCGGCGCCGGGCAGCCCGTGCATGCGCCCGCAGAACGTCAGGTATTGGCGGCCGGTGAGGCGCTCGAACAACGAGAGCTCCTCGGGCACCACGCCCAGGCGTGACTTCACGGCGAGCGGGTCCTTCACCGCGTCGAGGCCCAGCAGCGACAGCGTGCCCGCGTCTGGCGTGTAGATGCCCGTCAACATCGAGATGGTGGTGGACTTGCCGGCGCCGTTGGGGCCGAGGAAGGCGTAGAAGCTGCCCTTCGGAATCGTCATGTCGAGGCCGTCGACGGCGGTGAAGTCACCGAATCGCTTGATGAGTCCCCTCGCTTCGACCGCGTTCGTCACGAGGCGGGTTGTAGTCGACGCGGCGGCCGCCCTCACGCTTGACCCGCGTGGGTCCATCTGGGAGGCGTCGCCCCATGCTTCGAACCGCCCTCTGCTGGTCTGGCGCTGCGATGCTCTGCGCCGCCTGTGGCCCCGCGCCATCGTCGCTGGCGCCGTGGCCGTCGACTTCAGCAACACGGGCACCGGCGACGCGCTCATGAGCGGCCACTTCAGCAAGTATGTGTTGCTCGATGGCGAGGGGCTCCCGCGTCTGTGGGGGTTCTTGACGGAGCGCACGACGCCCGCTGGAGGGCTGATCTCCGTGGGCGGCGGTGGCTCGGTCGAAGGGCGACCCTCGGAGTTCGGCGGCTCGGCCACCGCCCTGCGGGCGATTCTCGACTTCAACGTCGCGCCGCCGGGTGGGCTCGTCGGAGACGCGACCGTGCGCCCCACCGCAGACGGGGACGTCGACCGATGGTCCGGGTGGAACGCGGATCAGGCCCAACGCGAGGCGCGGGCGGCCTCGTTCTGAGCTCTTTTCGTCAGCCGATTGAAGAACCGGGCCGCTTTCGGGTACAGGCGTCGGTGGTGGCGTTTCCTCCGTGGCCGGCGGGGCGCTCCGGGGAGCTGTGACGATGTCGACGACGACGCGATGGCTGGTGCTGGGATTCGTGTGTGGCGTGCTCATGGCAGCCACCTCTTCGTGCGGAACCCCCCAGGGGCGATGCACGCCGACGACGTGCCCGGGGTGCTGTGACGCGCGCGGCATGTGCCAATCGGGCACGGCGCCGACCGCCTGTGGGCAGCGGGGCGCGGCCTGCATGGCGTGCGGGCTCAACCAGAGCTGCGGGTTTGGCGGCACGTGCACCGGCGGCAATGAGAACACCGGCGGCGGCTCGGGCGTTGGGGGGTCCGGCGTGGGCGGCGGCACCAGTGGTGGGTTCACGGCTGGCGGGTCGAGCGGTGGAGGCACCAGTGGTGGCTTCACCGCTGGCGGGTCGAGCGGTGGAGGCAGCAGCGGTGGCGGCTTCACCGGCGGCGGGGCGAGCGGCGGCGGCTCCACCGCTGGCGGGTCGAGCGGCGGCGGCTCCACGGGTGGTGGCGGAGCGCCTCCGTGCAGCACGTGCCTTGCGAACTCCGGCGGCCAGCTCGTCTGCGTGCCGCAGGGCACCAACCAGAACCTCACCACCTGCGGGCGCAACGGAGGCCTGTGCCAGAACTGCGTGCAGCAGGGCCAGACGGCCTGCGTGATGGGCACCTGTACGGGCTCGTCCACGGGCGGTGGTGGCGCCGGCGGCGGTCCTGCCAGTGGTGTCGGCGCGCCGTGCACCAGCTCGTCGACGTGCCAGGCCATGCTGGGTGGCACCGCGTTCTGCAAGACGCAGACGACCGCGACCCCGGGCTTCACGACGACTCAGTACCCCCAGGGCTTCTGCACGCTGCCCTGCAACGCCAACGGCCAGAGTACGTGCGGGTTCGGCAACGTGTGCGCCGGTGGCATCAGCTCCTGGCTCAACGTCTTCAACGAGACCGACCGCTTCTGTGTGCCGGGCTGCATGACGTCCGCGACGTGCGGCGCGGGTCAGGAGTGCTTCGAGGTGAGTGATGGCACCGCCATGAGCTCGAACCTGGGCTGCTGGTTCGACCGCCGGAGCCCCTCGGCCACCTTCACCGGCGGCGGGTACCCCACTCGCCTCGGGCAGACGTGCACGGCGAACTCGGACTGCAGCAATCCTCCAGACCCGGCGCTGGGCGCGTGTCTCACGCCACCCAACTTCCCCGGGGGCATGTGCCTGGCGGCCTCCGGCTACTCGACCACCTGGTGCTCGGCCGCCGGCGGCATCGACTACACCCTCCGCAGCGGGCCAGACGGCGGCCTCCAGGTCTGGTGCGGCCAGTCCTGTAGCGTCATCGGCAGCATCCCGCGAACCGGCTACCGGTGCCTGCCGGTCTACGGCGTCGACGGCGGCCAGCGCGGCGGCACCATCTGGCCCCAGGTGTGTACGTCGAACGCGGACTGCACCAACCCGAGCATTCCTCAGTGCAACACGGCCTTTGGTATCTGCTGCACGTCGTCCACGGTGATCCCCAACGCGTCGAACTGCTCCGGCTTCGCCGGCTTCTGACGGCGCGGGCACCAGTTGCCTGCGGGTTCTGTCGGCCCGCCTTACAGATTCGCGACCGCACGCTTCCCGGGAAGGCCTCGTCAACCAGACAGAGGCGCTTCCCCAAGGAGACGTGAATGCGAATCAGCGAGCTGTCCCGACGAAGTCCCGTATCCAGTATCGGTTCGGCGCGCGGCGTCGACGCGCCCACCACCACGCCGGGGCAGACGGTGCCGGTGAAGCCGTTCCCCTGACGGCTCCGGCACGCCGTGCCTTTCGAAGAGCGCGAGGAGCTCCACCCAGTCGGCTCCCGGTGCGGCAACGTGTCGCAGGGGCACGCGGGCGTGACTCTGGTTGAACCGCCGAGTGCCGCGTCTCGTCGCCCTCGTCGTCCTCGCCTCGAGCGCCGCTGCGTGGGCCTGTCCCACCTGCACCTGCGGGAACCCGGCGATGACGTCGATGGGCGCGGAGCAACCCTTCGCCAACCGCGTTCGCCTCGCCGCCACCGTGCGCGCCTGGCAACAATCGCAAGGCCGAGAGGGGGTCGACCTGGTGCGGCTGCGCGAGGCCCGAGTCGACCTGACGGGCTCCTGGTCGCCCACCACGTGGTTCTCGCTGTCGGTCAACGTTCCGGTGCAGCTCCGCGAGCAGCGCGACCCAAGCCTCGCGCGAGAGGTTGGCCTCGGCTCGGGTGAGGTGGACGTCGCCGCGCGCTTCGTCGTGTTCGGCCACGACCGCATGCGTCCCAGGGCCCTGGTGAGCGTCATCGCCGGCGCGCGACTGCCCACCGCGCCCACCCTGGTGGACCGGAACCGCCAACCGCTCTCCCTCGATGCCCAGCTGGGGGCCGGTGGGCTGGCGCCGCAGCTTGGCGTGTCGTGGAGCGGCTTCTTCGGCGACCGCTGGTCCGCGATGGCGTCGGTGCTCGGCGAAGTTCCGCTGCCCGGCCGCTTCGGGCTCCAGCTCGGGCCGTCGGCGGTCCTCGTCAGCCTCGCGCAGTTCCAGCCCGCGCGGTGGTTCGCGGTGCGCGCCGGGCTCGACGTTCGCCTCGAGGCGGTCAGTGTCGTCAACGGCGCGCCCGATGCGTCGTTGTCAGGCCTCCTCGGGAGCGCGCTGGCCGACGTCGTGTTCGGCCTGGGCAACCGGGTGCTGCTGCTCCTGGGGGCGCGCGTGCCCGTCGTCGACCTGCGGGTGGGTCCCGTTCGAACGCTGCCCATCGCCGTCGCGAGCGTGCTGGTGGAGTTGAGTCCGTGAAGCGCCCAGAACGAGACGGCTCCTCCCGAATTCGAGGCGCGGCGCTGGTGGTGGCGGCGGCGCTGTGGGGCTGCGCCGAGCGGCACCCGGGCATCGAGGTAGCCCTGTTCGTCGAGGTGTCGGCGCAACCGACCGGCGCGGCGCGGGTTGAGCTCGAGGGGGCGGTCCTGCACGTCAGCTGGGTGCGGGGCGTTCCCTGCGGCGAGACGGTCGCGCGGGCCTGGTCCCCCGTGTCGACCGCCTGGGCACATGGCGGGCACGCCGACACCGACCCGCTGCGCGTCGAGGTGGACCGCCCGGTGGACCTCACGTCGCCGGCGCCACAGGCCCTCGCCGTGCTTCGTCCGGCCCCGGGTGTCTGGTGCGCGGTGGAGCTCGAGTTCGGCCCCGCTGACGACACCGCCACGTCCCTCCTCGTCGACGCGCGACGGAGCGGTTCGAGCCGACGCTACCTGTCCGCCGGGACCCGCCGCGTGCGCCTGGCGCGGCTCCCCCTCGTCCTCGACGCCGAAGGCCGGCGCGACCTGCACCTCCTCCTCGACGCGGGCCCGACGCTCGCGTCCCTCGACCCCGCGACGACCGACGCCCGCCGCGAGCTGCTCGACACCCTGCTGGCGTCGATGCGATGGAACGACCCATGACTCGCCCGCTCACCGCGATGGCCCTGTGCACCCTGCTCGCCTGCGGCCCGATGCCGATGACGCCCGATGGCGGCGGTGGCCACGTGCACGCCGACGTCACCCAACTCACCTTCAAGGCGAAGGTGGGGACCCAGGACTTCGCCTGCGGTCAGACCTACACACTCGGCACACCGTCCACGCAGTACCGGCCGCGCGACTTCAGGCTGTATGTCCATGACGTGTCGTTGCGCACCGAGGAGGGCGTCGACGTGCCCTTCGTGCTCTCCGAGGACGGAGCGTTTCAGCGCGGCGGCGTGGCGCTCCTCGACTTCGAGAACAAGGCTGGCGAGTGCACCAATGGCACCGAGGCGACGAACACCGGCTTGAAGGGGTCGGCCCCGGGGGCGCACTACACGTCGCTCTCGTTCACGATCGGCGTTCCCTTCCAGCAGAACCACCAGGACGCGGCTGCGGCCCAGGCGCCGCTCAACTCCACCGCGATGTTCTGGAATTGGAACGCTGGCTACAAGTTCGCTCGCATCGACGGCCTCACCACGGGCCTGCCGATGGGCCACAACCTGCACCTCGGCTCCACGGGCTGCATGGCTGGCGCGACCCCGAACAGCATCACCTCGTGTGCCAACCCCAATCGGCCGCGCATCACCCTGCCCTTCAACCCGGAGTTTGGGCGCGCGGTGGTGCTCGACCTCATGAAGCTCTTCGAGGGCGTCAACCTGGACACCAACCTGGCGATGAGCGCGCCCGGCTGCATGTCGGCGCCGACGGACACCGACTGTGCTCCCATCTTCCAGAAGCTCGGCTTGCCCTTCGCCGGCGCGAGCGCTGGCACCCAGAGCGTCTTCTCGGTGGAATGAAGCGCATGCGGTGGTGCGGCCCGACCCTCGTCGTCCTGTTCGCGGCCTGCGGCCCTGGAGAGCGCACCACCCCCGACGCGGGCCCAGGCTTTGACTGGCAGCTCCCGAAGGGCTTCCCGATTCCAGCGGCGCCGGCCGACAACCCGATGACGGCCGCGAAGGTCGAGCTGGGCCGGCGGCTCTTCTACGACACGCGCCTCTCCAGGAACCGCTCACAGGCCTGCGCGTCGTGCCACGAGCAGCACCTGGCTTTCACCGATGGGAAAGCGCTCGCGGTGGGCAGCACGGGAGAGCGTCACCCACGCAACGCGCAGAGCCTCGCCAACGTCGCGTACGTCGCCACCCTCACGTGGGCCAACCCGTTGCTGACGACGCTGGAGCGCCAGGCGTTGATTCCGCTCGTCGGGGAACACCCGGTCGAGCTCGGCTTCGCCGGCGAGGAGGAGCTCCTCTTCACCCGGCTGCGCACGGAGGACGACTACGCCACGCGCTTCCAGGCGGCCTTTCCCGACGAGGCCGGCGCCATCTCCCTCGTCACCATCACGAAGGCGCTCGCCGCGTTTCAGCGGACGCTCCTTTCCGGGGACGCGCCGTACGACCGCTGGGTGAATGGAGACTCAGAGGCCCTGTCGGACTCGGCGAGGCGAGGGCTCGAGCTGTTCAACTCCGAGGCGCTCGAGTGCTACCACTGCCACGCGGGCTTCACCTTCGCGGACTCGGTGGCGCACGCCGGGACGCCCACGCCCGACACGCCGTTCCACAACACCGGGCTCTACAACCTCGACGGCAACGGCGCGTACCCGATGGGGAACGCGGGGCTCTTCGACGTCACCACCCGGCCGGGCGACATGGGCCGCTTCCGCGCGCCGTCGCTGCGCAACGTCTCTGTCACCGCGCCGTACATGCACGACGGCTCCATCGCCACGCTGCGCGACGTCATCACCCACTACGCCCAGGGCGGACGGTCGAAGCGGACGACGGGCATGCTGTCGCCCCTCCAGAGCGACCTCGTGCGGGGCTTCACGCTGACGGCGCAGGAGACCGACGACCTGCTCGCCTTCCTCGAGGCCCTCACCGACGAGCGCTTCCTCACCAACCCGGCGTACTCGAACCCCTTCGGAGCAAGCCCGTGACGGTGGGCGCGCTCGACGTGTCGCTGCCGTGGTTTCGCACGGTGCGCCGCGCGGTGTGGACGTGCCAGCTGGCGCTGCTGCTGTGGGCGTGGCTGGGGCTCGGCATTCGGCTGCAGGTGGTGTGGCTGCTGGCGCTGGTGGCGGCGGGGTTCGCGTCGGAGGCGCTGGCCTGGTGGTGGCAGCGCACCCGCGTCTCGGAGGACCGGCTGCTGGGGCTGATGGTGCTCGACTCAGCCCTGCACACGGGGGTGTTCGCGTTGAGCGGCGGGCCCTTCAACCCCTTCACGGCGCTGTACCTGGTGAACGTGGTGTTGGCCGCGCTCGTCCTGTCGCGACCGCGCCAGTGGATTCAGCTGGCCGCGACGCTTTCGGGCTTCGCCGCGCTGTTCCTCGTGGACGAGGTGGCGCCGGCGGCATGGCAGCTGCCCAACCATGCGGAGCTGATGCGCCTGCACCTCGGCGGCATGTGGCTCGCCTTCGTGGTGGCGGCAGGCTTCATCGTGTCCTTCGTGCAGCGCATGCTGGCAGCCCTGGAGCGACGAGAGGCGCAGCTCGCGGAGGCGCGCCGGGTGTCCGCGCAACACGAGAAGCTCGCGGCGCTCACCACGCTGGCAGCGGGAGCCGCGCATGAGCTCGCGACCCCGCTGGGTACCATCGCCGTCGCCAGCACCGAGTTGGCCCGCGCGCTCGACGCGTTGGAAGCGCCACAGGGGCTGAAGGACGACGTCGCCCTCGTGCGAGCCCAGGTGCAGCGGTGCCGCGTCATTCTGCAAGGCATGTCGGCGCGCTCGGGCGAGCTGGCGGGCGAGGCCGTCACGACGTTCCCGGTGGAGCGCTGGCTGGCCGAGGCGCTCGAGGGCCTTCGGGACGCGACGCGGGTGCGAACCTCGGCAGACACCTCCCTCGACGTTCGCGGGCCGCGCGCGGCGCTGGGCCAGGCCTTGAAGAACCTCGTCAAGAACGCGCTGGAGGCCTCGCAGGAAGACGTCGTCGTCGAGGTGACGTCGAGGGCGGGGCGGTTGACGGTCCTGGTGGCCGACCACGGCGAGGGCCTGAGCGCGCCGGTCGCCGCGCGGCTCGGAGAGCCCTTCTTCACCACCAAGCCCGTCGGGACAGGCCTCGGCCTCGGCGTCTTCCTCGCGCGCACGCTGGCCGAGCAGCTCGGCGGCTCGCTCACCTTCGACTCGAAGCCCGGCGGCGGCACGCGCGCGTCGCTCGAGCTCCCACGGGAGGTCGTCCCGTGACGGACCAGCCGACCTTGCTGCTCGTCGACGACGACGACGCGTTCCGCAGTCGACTCGCCCGTGCGCTCGAGGACCGGGGCTTCGCGGTGACTTCGTTTCCATCGGTGGAAGCGACGCTCGCCAGCTTCGCCGAAAGCCCGGAGCATGCGGTGCTCGACCTGCGCCTGGCGGGGGCTTCGGGCCTCGAGCTGCTCAAGGTGCTGCGGGAACGCGACCCGAGCACGAAGGTGGTGATGCTGACCGGGTACGGCTCGATTCCGACGGCCATCGAAGCGACGCGACTGGGCGCGACGGGGTACCTGACGAAGCCGACGGACGCCGACGCGGTGGTGCAGGCGCTGACGGGAACGTCGGCCTCGGTGCGGGTCGACGAGACACCGTCGCTCGCCCGCGCGGAGTGGGAATACATCCACCGGGTGCTGGCGGACTGCGACCAGAACGTCAGCGAAGCCGCGCGGCGATTGGGGCTGCACCGGCGGTCGCTCCAGCGGAAGTTGCAGAAGCACCCTCCGACGCGGTGAGGGTCACCGGAGAACCCCCTCGTCGGCGCTGAGGGAATGTCACCACCCGCGACAGGTCGCTCACGTGGCACGACGGGGAGCGCGGGGGCGGGCATGCCCAACGAGAGCGTCGTCGCGGTCTCGACGGAGGTGCCCAACTGAGCGCAAGTCCAGCTCTTCGAGGCCTGCCGTTCCACAGCTCCAGGCGGGAACGGCCGCGTGCTCGTTCGGCGCGCGGCGGTCTGCTTTGGTGCGCCCCATGGCCCAGCGCTTCGTCCTCGCTTCGTCGGTCACGCTCTCACCGCGCTCTGACGGCACCTTCGAGGTGTCAAACGGCGCCGACCTCCGCTTCCCCGTCAGCGCGGTGCAGGGGCAAATCCTCGCCGCCTTCCGTCGCCCGACGGCCATCGAAGACCTGGTGCCCGACGAGCCGACGCGCGCGGCCCTCCGCGTCATGGCGGCCGACCTGGTCAAGAAGCTGGTGCTGGTCGAAGAGGGGCAGAGCCGCGACGCCGAGATGCGGCAGGTGTGGAACTACCTCTCACTGGGGCCCGTCGAGCGCGCAGTGTTCCACATCGACAACGAGTCGAAGTCGCTCGATGAGTTCGAGCAGTCGGGCGTCGAGGCGGTGCGCGCCCTCGAGGCCCTGGTCCCGCTGACGACGTCGTTGCAGGTGGCCACCATCGGTTGCGGCATGGGGCGCATCGAGAAGGCGCTCGCGCCGAAGGTGGCGCACGTCACCGCCTTCGACATCTCAGACGAGATGCTGGCGCGCGCGCGCGGCTTCCTCGAGGGGCGCGGCAACGTCACGCTGACGCTCAGCGACGGCTCGCTGCGCCCGCTGGCCGACGCGTCGATGGACCTCGTCGCCACCTTCCTCGTGTTTCAACACGTCACGGGCGAGGGCACGTGGCGCTACCTCGCCGAGGCGGGCCGCGTGGTGAAGCCCGGCGGGCGGCTCTTCTTCCAGATTCACTGCTACCCCGAGGGGGCGCAGACACCGCAGGTCGCCAACGCCGTCGAGCGGTACTACGGCGCGGGGAAAGAGACGTACCGCGAGGCCGACGTGCGTGCGCACCTGGCGAAGGCCGGGTTCGAGATCGAGCTCTTCCGCGACGGAGCGCTGGAAGGCGACGAGCGGCGGCTGACCGGCACGCCCGGGCCCTGGCGCAGCGTGCTGGTGCTCGCGCGGAAGTGACTGGGGCGCTCGCGACCGCAGCAACTTCTCGCAGAGGGCCCGCTTGACGAAGCGCCTTGGTGCCTCGCGTCTTGAGGGTGCTGTTCTCGATCCAGACCATCACCACCCGGTACAGGCCATCTGGCGCCGTCGAGAACCTCGGGCGCCGGCGCGTCGGACCTGCCCGGCGGCTCGCACATCAGCGTCGTCGACACCCCAGGCGCCTGCTCCGTCGGAACCTCGACCGGCGGCGGTTGCGGACTCCACCCGTTCATCGAGAATCTCTCGACCACACCCCAGACTGCACAACAGGACGAGTCCGCGCAGGCCCGCTCGGTGCGTCCTCCGCAGCCCCGAAAACCCTTCCCCGCAGCCC
This sequence comes from Myxococcaceae bacterium, assembly GCA_044352295.1. GTDB lineage: Bacteria > Myxococcota > Myxococcia > Myxococcales > Myxococcaceae > Xiheimicrobium. The sequence continues at coordinate 38,493 of JBILEB010000012.1, read as the reverse complement.
GGCGGGCTCCAACGGCCCGACGAACGCCTCCGCGTTTCCAGCTTTGTTCAACTTGTTTTTCTTGCACGCCAGGCGACCGCTTTGGGTCCCTCCAGCACCATGATCATCTTTGGAAGCCGGAACCGCATCACCGACCTCGACCAGGGGACCTTCGCCTGTCCCCGATGCCAGACGAACCAACGGTTTCAGCGGAGGCTCTCGCGCCGATGGTTCACGCTCTACTTCATGCCCATCTTCCCGGTGGAGTCCGGCACGGAGTTCGTCGAGTGCGGCCTGTGCGCCAGCGCCTGGAAGCCCTCGGTCCTCCAGCTGCCGGCATGACGGTCAGCGCGGCGGCGGCGTTGGGGCTCGTGGTCGTCTGGTCTGTCGTTGGACGGGCCCTCGTCGGTCCTGAGGTGTTCGACTTCCCGTTCGCGTGCTTCCTGCTGCTGACGGGAGCGTGGGTCGCCGCGGAGTCGGCCTCGTCGCCTCGTTCCCCCGTCGAGAGACGCCGGGTCGATCGTCAGGGCTCGCACCAGCTCGTGTCGGGGCTCGGGCTGCTCGTCAGCCAGGCGGTGGCGGTCTGGGAGTACGGGGCCTCACCCGGTGTCCGCGTCGGCGCCGGCTGGGTCCTCGCCGCGGCGCTGCTGATCAGCCTCGGAGCGTGCCTGCGGCTCGCCGCGGTCCGAACGCTCGGGCCTGCGTTTCACAGCGCCGACGTCGTGACGGAGGACCAGGCCCTGGTGACGACGGGGCTCTACGGACGTCTGAGGCATCCATCCGAGGCGGGGCTCCTCCTGATTGCGCTCGGCACCGCGGCGCTCTTCTCGAGTGTCGGCGCCTTGCTCATCACGCTGCTGGTGCTCGTCCCGGCCACGCTCCGACGGGTCCACGTCGAAGATGAGATGCTCGGGGCGCTCTTTCCCGAGCACGCGCTCTGGAAGGCGCAGGTCCCAGCGCTCCTGCCCCGCTGAACCGCAGGCGTGGGTGGGGCGGTCACAGTCACGTCACCGCGCGCTCCATCATCAACCACCACGCAGGGACCGTGAGGAACGACGCCACCGCCTCAAGCACGTCTTCAAGCTCGAGGGCGTGAAGTGTCTCTCGTCGTGCCGGTGGGCCTGCAACGCGACGCTCGAGGGGAAGGAGCGGTCGACCTGCACCCGCAGTGAGCTGCACGCCGAGCACGACGCCGAGGCGCTCGTCACCGCCGCGTGCGCGTGCGCCGAGTTCGAGCCTGGCCAGGAGTTGCCCGAGCGAAGGTCGCCGGGCGTCAGCGGGGACTGATTCGCTGGGGCGAGCAGGGTGCGACTGCTTCGCCGTCTGGGGGGCCTGTGAGAGACGACCGCCTCCCGGCTAACGTGATCAGCGCTGATGCGGCGCCTCTTCATCGTCACCGTCTCTCTGGGAGTCTGCCTGGCGCCAGTGGCCAGCGGCCAGAGCTTGAACGACCCAAGCTTCGAAGAGCAGGCGGTCAACATCCCCACCACTCCGGCCACTTCATCAGCTCCTGTTTCGCCAGACTCAGGTTGGTCCGGCGGCGGCATTCTGACTCGGAACGAAAACCCGGACCATGGCTGGAAAGTGACGGTGGCGGGTGCCGTCTACGTGTCCATCAAGGAACGCAACATCCTTCAGCAACGGTTCACGGTTTCGCGGGACACCGTCGTGACGCTGGAGTGGGTGGACGCCAATCGTCCCTCGTGGAGAAGTACCGAGTGGTATGGCCGGCCGAACGACTATCGCGTCGTGCTGGTGCCCCCTGATGGCGGCGCCATCGAGCTCGGGGCGTACACGAGCCAAGTTGGGGGAGGAAACGCGTACTCGACTCCACCGGGGAACCAGTGGTGGACCGAAGTTGGCAAACGGACGTGGTTCACCCGGTCGGTCCCATCGATCAGCCTTCCGTCAGGCGACTACACGCTTCGCTTCGAGAGCATGAGTCCCTTTTACGTTGGGGCCGACGGCGGCCTCATCGCCGATGACCGGACGACGTTTCTGGACGACATTCGATTGATCATCTTCGACGGTGGCGGGGTCGATGCTGGCGGTCTCGATGCTGGCGGTCTCGATGCTGGCGGTCTCGATGCTGGCGGTCTCGATGCTGGCGGTCTCGATGCTGGCGGTCTCGATGCTGGCGGGGTCGAGTTCCCGATCGTCGTTGGCCCCGATGGTGGGGTCACCTCCATGCGGGGGGAATACGCGGTCGGCTGCAGCTGCCGTTCAGGTGACCAGCTGGCGGCGTGGCACATCCTGGCCCTGCCTCTGTTCGCCCGACGCCGGCGGGACGGTGGTCGAGGCGCTCGGTAGCCGTCGCTGTCCACCACACCCTGGAAGCTCCATGGCCTGGCGACGAGTCCGAGGCTGCGGAGCGGGAAGCCCTGCAACGGCCCCTGGCTGGGAACACCTTGCGGGTCGGCTGGCGAGCGTCGGCGATCGCGAGAGCTGGGCACGGGTAAGCAGCAACCTCTCGACGCTGCTCGCCGGCGTGCGGGTGATGGTCGACGTCCTGAATGACAGAACAACAATCACAGACACCCACTACCCGGGCGGCGACTCAGCCGAAGAGAATGGGCGAGCCTGCCACCAGCAGCAGCCCGAAGGCCGCCTCGAAGACCACAGCCCCGAAGTTCTTCGGCTCGCGATAACCCTGGTCGAACGCCACCGACACCAGGCGGCCCACCGCGGCCCCGAGCCAGCAGCCGCCCGCGACCAGGTAGGCCATCGGCGCACCGGTCAGCAGCGGCACCAGGCCCAGCACGACGAACATGCCGCCGAAGGTGGCCCTGAACTCGCCGAACGCAGTCCTGGTGGTGGCCGTGAGGCCCGTGAAGCTCGAGGCGGCCTTCGGCCGAAAGAGGCCGAGGCACCCCATGGCGATGGTCCCGGTGGCTCCGAGCAGGTTGAGGACTTCGACCACGCGCATCACGGCCTCCAGCCGGCAACGGCGCTCTTCGACGTGGGGGGCTTTGGCGACATGGGGGGCTTTGGCGACATGGGGGGCTTTGCGGGGCGCCATGAGGTGAGTGACCGGGCAGGCCCCTTCGTTACACCCTGCCCCGCTCGCGCGGAGCGTCGAACATACCCCATGACCACCCCTGACGACGAGCCGCCGGCGCAGCTGTGCTGGAGCGCCGACGCCCTCGGCCTCGACCCCGCCGGGCTCGTTCAGCTCGCCGACGTGCTCGCCGACGGCCGGCCCTTCTGAACGGCCGCTCGAGAAGGCTTCTGGACGCCTGACGCGCACCTCACCTCGCTTCGTCGCGACCTCTCCGGCGGCTCTTATTTGATACACCACAGGTGCAATGCTCCACGGCGGCTTCCGTCACGGCGGGCATGCTCATGCTCATCACGATGGCCGTTCTGCAGGTCACCGAACGCGAGAACCCCCTGGACTCTGCGCTGGTCGAGGTGAGAGGGCCGCCGACCGAGGTGCCTGGGCCGAGTTCGTCAAGCGGCTCGAGCTGCGGCTGGTGCGGGCAGTGTGGCGCTGGCAGCGGGCCGTCGCTCGACGGCTGGGAGTGTCGGGCCCTTGGGAGGTGGGGCGGTCGCCGCGTCCATGACGAAGTGGAGATGTGCGGGCACCGACTCGTTCTCCGTTCAAGGATCCCCTTCCATGACCACCGCCGTTCGTCGCCGCTCCGGACTCCTCCTGTTCTTCGCGTCGTTGGGCATGACGCTGGGTGGCTGTGACTGTGAGCCTCCGGTCCGCAGCCTCACCCCGGGGTTCGTCGTGGTGACACCCAAACAGCTGACGTTGAGCCCCGTCTACGTGGGCCAGGTGGCGCGGGGCGTGGTGACGGCCACCAACCGGGGCGAGACGATGGACCTTTCCCAGGTCTCGGTCATCGGGCCATTCTCGGCCATTCCGGGTCGCCTCGGTGTCGCGGGCGGCGCGTCGGAAGACATCATCGTCAGCTTCGCGCCAGCGTTTCCCGGGAGCGCGGTGGGCGTGCTTCGCATCGGCACGATCGAGGTCCCCATCGAGGCCGAGGGGCTCGAGGTGCCTGAGTGTCGCAGCACCAACGTCTGCGTCGAGTCGCGCTTCGAGATGATGGGCGCACGGTGCGTCGAAGCGCCACGGCCAGACGATACGGCCTGCGAGACGAGCTGCGTGACGGGCGGCTGCGCTGCCGGCACCTGTGTGGGCCGCCTCAAGGGTTGTGATGACAGCAACGCCTGCACCGTCGATGCGTGCGCCGAGACCACGGGCTGCAGCCATCAACCGCGCATCTGCCCTCAGCCCGCGGCGCCCTGCCAGGTCGCGCGCTGTGACGAAGCAACGGGGTGTGCGACGGAGCCTGCGGTCGACGGCACTCTCTGCGGCCCTGACGACTGCCTCGCCACCCAGGTGGACGTCTGCATCGCCGGCAGCGGGTCGTGCTCTTTGGCGGCTCCGACAACATCCTCTCGGATACCTGGGAGTGGGACGGCAGCGCCTGGACGCAACGCAACCCCGCCACCTCGCCGACACAGCGCTTCGGTCACGCGATGGCGTACGACTCCATGCGCCAGCGAGTCTTTCTGCACGGAGGCACCAGGAACTTCAGCAACGGCTTGTCCGACAGTTGGGAGTGGGACGGCACGACCTGGACTCGGCGTACTGCGACCAACGAGCCAGAGACCTGGGCCAACCCGATGGTCTTCGACAGTGCCCGACAACGGATGATGCTGTTCATCTCAAACGCCACCTGGGTGCTGCTGCCATGACGAGTTGATACAAGGTCGAGCGCGGAAGGGTGGACCCGACGCTGGAGAATGCAGCACTCCTGGTCTTGCAGACTTATGCGCGGGATGAGGGGTGAAGGAGAAGCTCGAGAGCGCTCGCATCACTGGGCGTGACTGGAGCATCATGCGCAATGAGTTGACGAGGCTTGTGCTGCGGCGGGGGGTGAGATGGCTGGTTTCGCGCGCTGACCGTGCGTCGAGACCAGGGCCTCACGGGCATGCTGGGCGCCGGGCTGCGCGTGGCGCTCGAGGTGACTGCGCGCTTCAGGGTCATCGCGCAGGCCACCGCTTCGCTCTACCTGCCGCAGGTCAGAGTGTTGTTCGCGCAGACGGTGGTGGCGATCTCGGGCTCGAAGGGCGCGCAGGCATCGAACTCTCGCTGTGAGCCCGCGCCCGACAACGCGGGCCCGAGTCGTCTACCGTCGCTGCACCCGGACGCGCGGCGAGTCCCAGGTTTCCGAACGGTCTTCCTCTCCGCTTCAGGTCCCAGAGGCGAATGCCCGCTTCGTCACGTCACGAACCTGGTGTAGCGGGTCCTCTTCTCCGACAGGAAGACACCGACTGGCTCGACAAGTCTCTCGCGGTGCGATTCGAGCGCGCTTCACGGGGTGAAGCCGGTCGTCACGAGCAGCGCGCCTTCGCCGAAGCCACGGTTGGTGGTCCCCGCTTGCCCCATGATGATGGCGAACTGACCTGAGGCGTTGAAGGCGACGCCGGTCGGGTTGTTGAGCCGCGCGGGTAGCGGGCCGAGCTCGACGCCCACTGCTTCCTGCGCGCCCGCGATGGTGTCGACGCGCGAGAAGCCCGGGTCGATACGGCGAACGACGTGGGTCTCCGGGTAGGTGATGACCAGCGCTCCGTTGGGAGCGACGGCGAGCTGACCTGGGTCAGGCGCGTAGTAGCCCCCCACAAGCGGAGTCACGTTCCCGAGCGTGAGCTCGTGAACTGGGGTCGCGCCAGCCAGGTCGTAGCGCTGCACGTCTGCCCGCTCCGAGCTCTCCAGCGCCACGAAGAGCTTCCGCCGGGTGCTGTCAACTGCGACCGACCGGGGTGATCGACTGGAGGAGAACGGCACGACGACCGTGCTGGCGCTGCCACGCAGCCGGCGAATGCCATCGATGGCGTCGAAATACACATCGCCGTTCGCGCTGTCGACCGCGATGCTCATGAACTGATCGTAGTTGGGCCTCGTCGTGGCGGGCGCCAGCGCGGTCCCCGAGGCCAGCGTCGTCACGACGCCGGCCGGCGTGATTTTTCGAATCGCCCGGTTGCCGCGGTCGGCGACGTAGAGGTTGTCGCTCGAATCGATGGCGAGCCCGAGGCCATAACAGCCGCCACCCTCGAAGCACGCGGGCGAAGAGAAGCGCGCGGCGGTGCCAGTGCCGTTGCTCGAGCCCGGGGTGCCGAACGTTCCCGCGAAGACGGAGACGGCGCCCGACGGGGCGACCTTGCGGATGACGGCGTTGCCCGTATCGCTGACGAACCAGTTGCCCGCGCTGTCGGCGACGACCTGAGTGGGGAACCGAAAGCGCGCCGCGCCTGCTGCGCCATCGACGGCCCCTTGCGCGATGGGCGTGCCTGCGATGGTGGTGACGACGTTGGTGCCGCTGGTCGAGATGGCGCGAATGGTGTGGTTCCACTGGTCGGCGACGTACACCTTGCCGGCGGCCTGGTTGCAGCTGATGCCCCAGGGGCGAAAGAAGCGCGCGCTGGTGCCGGGCCCGTCGATGGTGGCCGGGGCCTGAACCGGGTACGCGTTGCTTCCAGCGACGAGCGTCGGAGTGCCCCCCGTCGTGGGCACCTTCAAGAGGCGGTTGTAATAGGAGTCGGCCAGCCAGAGGGTGTTCGAGGCGTCGCGGCAGATGCCCTGGAAGTCGACCACGTAGCCTGGCGGCGACGTGGCGGTCGTCAATGACACCACGGCGATGAGGGCGCCTGTGGTGGTGTCGATGCTCGAGACGTCTGCATCGGCTGCCATGAAGACCTTGCTGCCGTCGGCGCTGATGGTCAGCGCGCCTGGGAACTTGTCCATCGACGCGAGCAACGACGTCACCACCGCGCCTGGGGTAGTCTTTCGGAGGCACAACTTGCCGTTGGGCGGGCACGTCGTGCTGACCCAGAGGGTGTCGCTGGCGTCGATGGTCATGCCAAGCACATCCGAGAACCGCGCGGCGGTGCCCGTGCCGTCGGTGTTGCCGGAAGCGGTCCCCAGCGCGCTGCCAGCGAACGTCGACACCACTCCGGCCGGGGTGATCTTCCGAATCGAGAACCCGTCGATGACGAAGAGGTTGCCCGCGCTGTCGACCACGGGGGATTTCGCCGCTTTGAACCTCGCCGCCGAGCCGACGTCATTCACGAACGCCGCGTTGCCCGGGCCCTCGAGCCCAGCGATGGTGGTGACGCCTCCGTCGGGAGCAATCTTTCGAACGCTCTGCCCCACGACGTACACGTTGCCCGCCGAGTCGTTGGTCAGGTACCGCGGCGAGGTGAACCGCGCATTGGAGCCATCCCTGCTCCCCGCGCCGCCCAGGGCACCCGCCAGCAATGTCAGGTCTCCGCCGACGGTGCCCTGCAACACGCACGCGAGGCTGTTCGGCACGTACCCGGGGTTGCAGACGCAGATCGGAGTAGAGCCCCCAAGCACGGCGCATTGACCTCGCCCAGAGCACGTGACGCCGGCGCAGGCGCCACCTCCTCCGCCGTCAGGCACCGCGCGGGGCACGCAGGTGGTGCCGAGCCGGTCGTACCCCACGTCACAGCTGCACAGCGGCGCGCCACCGGCGACTGCGCAGGTGCCGTGGCCGCTGCAGTCGATGCCCTGGCACTCCTGGCCGACGATGACTGGCTCGCAGGTGTTGCCGGCCCCAGTCCTGAAGCCGGCTTCACACACACAGACTGGCATCGTCCCTGCCACCGCGCAGGTCCCGTGCCCGCTGCAGGTGATGCCGGCACAAGGCTCGGGCTTCGCCACGCAGGTGGTGGCACCCGCCGACACCGAGTCGGCGTTGCAGTCGCATCGTGGGGTGTTGGGCATGCCCGACAGCACCACGCACACGCCGCGGCCATTGCACGTCACGCCGTCGCACTCGGCGCCGGCGACGATGGCTCTGCACTCGAGGCCTTCGGCGAAGAAGCCCGCTCGACACACACACACCGCGTCGACGCCGTTCACCACCGCGCAGGTGCCGTGGCCGCTGCAGCCCTGGCCTTCGCAAGGGTTGGGCCCCGCGTCGACGATGGGCTGGACCACGGGTGTGCCAGGGGAACAGGCTGACACGCACAACAGCAGACCGAGGGTCCTGAGGTTGTTCATGTCGACGGAGTTCACGCGAACTCCCGAATTCGGCTCACGGCTCCAGGGCTGAATCAAGATGAGCCGTTTTTCGCCCTCTGTGAGAACTTCGTTTCGATGTCTGCGGCTTCCCGCCAGTCTGCCGAAGTCTCGCTCCTGCGGGAAGACCTGGCGACCCTCGTCCAATCACTCAGACTGGGCAGCCCCGTCGCGGCCGCGAAGCTGTACGACCGATGTGCGAAGCGAGTCCATGGGCTGCTGTATCGAACCCTCGGCCCCGACGCCGAGCTCGACGACCTCGTTCAGGAGACGTTCATCGAGATCCTCGCGTCGCTGCACCGCCTCAGAGACCCGAACGCGCTCGACGGCTGGGTGGCCGCCATCACCGTGATGGTCGCCAGGGAGCGGCTGCAGCGGCGGCGGCGGCGATGGTGGTTGTCATTCCTGCCTCAGGACGAAGTCCCCGAGCCTGAGCCGGTCACTCCTGATGACACGGCGAGCGAGACGTTGCGCGCGTGCTGGAAGGCGCTCGAGCTGCTCGAGCCTCGGCGACGGCTGGCGCTCGTATTGCGGCACGTCGAGGGCATGAGCCTCGAAGAAGGAGCCGAGACCCTCGCCGTCTCGTTGGCGACCTTCAAGCGCCTCCTCGCGAAAGCAGAAGCAGACTTCCGGGGGCTGACGTCTCGTTTCCCCGCGCTGAGGGACTGGCTCGAGGAGGGTTCTTCATGACGACGCCGCTCAGAGGATTTGGCAGCCGTGCGCGCCGGGCGATGGACGAGGCCCAGCCTGCCTTCGACGAGGCCGCGGGGCGGCGCCGGTTCCTGACGGTGAGCACCTCGACGCGTGGTGGCGTCGCGTCGAGGTGGTGGAAGCCCGCGCTGGCGATGCTGGCAGCCGTCGGGGTCATGACCGCGACGCTCAGGCTCCGCGGCCACCGCGAAGAGCGCTTCGTCGCGACCGAGACTGCCGTCACCGTGCCCTTCGAAGAGGGCTCGAGCGCCGTCGTCGCTCCTGACGCCGAGCTGCGAGTCATCTCGCGGGCCGCGTCTGGGGCGCGCGTCGAACTGGTGCGAGGCCGGGTGAATGTGTCGGTCCGGCACCAGGCCAACACCGACTGGCACGTGCTCGTGGGGCCATGGGACGTCGCGGTGACGGGAACCCGACTCTCGGTCCAATGGCGCCCGGCGGAGCGGAGCCTCGAGGTCGAGGTCTTCGAAGGCGTCGTCGAGGTGCGCAGCGCAGACGGGTCGGCGACGACGGTGCGCGCAGGCGAGCGCTTCGAATCGCGGGCCGGGCTGATTCGGCCAGCGCCCGTCGAGCTGCCGCCGGCGGTGCCGGTGCCTCCTCCGGGGCCCGACGCCCAGCAGCCGCCGCCGGTCGTCGAGTTCGATGCCGGGCCGACCGTTCGTCACGCTCCGCCGCCACCGGCGAAGCCGTGGGTCGCGCTGGAGCTGGCTGGCCGGTACCTCGAGGCCCGAGACGCGGTTCGCGCTGCGGGGGTCGCGAGGGTGCTGGCGGTGGCCGCCGTGGACGAGCTGCTCTCGGTGGCCCGCGCGGCCCGGTTCGCGAATGATGACGGGCTGGCGACGCAAGCGTTGATGATGGCGCGGCGACGTTTCCCAGCGACGCCTCAAGCGGCGATGGCGGCGTTCCTGTTGGGTCGAGAGTCGGAAGGCGCCGAGGCTGCCTCGTGGTTCCAGAAGTACCTCGCGGAGGAGCCCAACGGCGCGCTCGCTCGCGAGTCGGCAGGCCGACTGCTCGAGGCGCTGATGCAGGCTGGAAGGCACACCGAGGCACAGGCGTCTGCCGCGAGCTACCTCGAGCGGTACCCGACAGGGCCGCATGCGCCCTACGCGCGGAGCCTGCGAGAGATGGTGAAGCCCTGATGCTGACCGTGGTGATGGCGCTGGTGCTGGCTGGTGATCGGCCGCTGGTCTCGGTGGCGGCGGCACCTGCGCAGGAGCGAGCCGTCGTCTTGTTGTCGGCCGAGCTCGAGCGGCTGGGCTTTCGCGTTGGAAGGCTGATGCCATCGGCCGAGGTCTCACGCGGTGGCCAGCTTCAGCAGGCGCGGGCTGCGGGCGCGGTGGCGTTGCTTCGGCTGGTGCCTGCCGGTGCCGCGGTCGAGGTCTGGTTGACGGATCGCCTGACGGGCAAGACGGTCATTCGCGAGTACGCCCTCGAAGGCAGTCCGCGCAGCGACGATGCCGTCGCGCTCGGCGCGGTGGAGTTGTTGCGGGCGAGCCTGCTCGAACTGTCGACGCCGGCGAGCACGAAGCCAGAGACTCCGGCCCCGGAAGAGGCCCGACAGCTCTCCGCGCCCGTCGTCGCGCCTGCCAGGGTCTCGGTCTTCGTCGGTGGCGCTGCGCTGCTCGTGGGTGGTGGTGCTGGCCCCTCGCTGGGGCTCGACGCATCGGCCGACATTCGTGTGACAGAGGCGTTTGGCGGTCAGTTCAACGTCAGGCTGGCGGGGTTGTTCGGATTGACGAGCTCGAGGGTGTCGTCCGGTTCCGACGTCGCGACGTTGACGAGCACCAGCGCAGGCGTCCTGGTGGGCTGGAGTCGGTCTCTCTTCGCAGCGCTCAGCCTCGACGCGGCGGTTGGCGGCGCAGCGATGCTGCTGGCCGCGCGCGGGGCCTCGCTCGTGGTGACGCGCAACGTCGACGCTACTGCGTGGACGGGCGGGCTCTGGGCCGTCGCGAGCGTGACGTACTGGTTCGTCCCCGGCGTCGGCGCCCGCCTGCAGCTCGGCGCGCTGGGTGCCGTGCTGCCAGTCGAGGTGCGGTTCGCTGGAGACCCCGTCGCGCGCTGGGGGTTGCCGCTCATGTCGGGCGCGGTCGGGCTCGTCGTTGCCCGCTGAAGAGAGGGGCAGCTGACGGTCTGGGTCGCCGACCGCGCTGGGGCTTCGGGGTGAAGCCGGTCGTCACGAGCAGGGCTCCTTCGCCGTCCCCGCGGAGCCCCGCGACTCGGCCACCGGCCCTCGGGCCCCCTTCCTCTCCGTCCCGCTTTCTTTCACGTGTCCGAGCGCCGGGGGCGGGTCGGGGCTCAGAAGGCGATCGACCAGCTGTCGATGTAGCCCGGCCGTGACGCGCCCCAGACCCTGAGCTTCCACGTGCCGTTCATGGGCAGGGAGGACAGGTTGACGGGGTAGTACGCATCAAGGTTGTTGGTGGGTGGCCCCCCTTGTTGACCGTTGTGGAGCCAGTGGAAGCGGCCATCCGGGTCGATCAACTGTACGTTGAGACCGCTGATGTTCGGGTAGACGATGTTCACGGTGACGCGGGTCGTCGCAGGAGCGTTGCCGGAGCGCCCGGAGACCGTGATGAGCGACTCGACGACGGAGTAGTTTCGCATCTGGACGTTCGTGGTGTTCGCGTAGGTCGTCCCGCCGGTCGTGGCCGTCGCGACGTTCGAGTAGTTGCTGTTGTTCCCCGCGTTGTCGTACGCGCGCACGCGGAAGGTGTAGCTGGTACTCGTGATGAGGGGCGTGAAGTTGTACCCCGTCGTGTTCGTGCGCGTCACGTATTCCTCGCAGACAGACAAGGGGCCGACGGCACCGACAGAATCCCTGCACACCTCGACCTTGTAGCCCGACAGGCGCGCCGTGCCGCTGGCCATCGAAGCGCCCCACGCGAGGTTGATTTGGGTGCTGCTGACGGTCGTGGCCGTGAGGTTGCTAGGGGTCGATGGCGCCGCTCCGCTGCCGGGCTGCACGCAGGACCCGCCGCTGCCACAGACGAGGCCACTTGGGCACACGGTGTCCGTCCGCGCGAAGGAGCACACGGCCTGCTGCGTGGCGCTCGAGCACGTGCCCGGGGAGACGTAGCTGCGGATGGTGGTGGCGTTCTCGCACACCGTCGCCGGCGGGGTGGTGCACGTGACGCCGGTGCACGGGTCGGGCGCGCAGGCGGTGCCGAGACAGCCAAAGGAGCAGGCCGTCTGCGCGCCGGCCAGGCAAGACCCGTTCACGCACGTCGACGCCGCGGTCGCGACACCATTTCGGCAGCTCGCCGCCGCGCACGCGGTGTCGAACATCGTGTAACTGCACTGCGGGGTGCCGCCGTCGACCGAGCACGTGCCGAGGCTCGCGGAGGTGCGCCTCGTCGTCGCGTTCGCGCACGTGGCCGGTGGCGGCGTGCCGCAGGTGACACCGACGCACGGGCTCGGCGCGCACGCGGTTCCCAGGCACCCCCACGTGCACGTGCTCGTCACCCCTGCGGTGCAGGCGCCGAGGCCAGCGCACGTTCCGGCGGCCGTGGCCACGCCGTTGGTGCAACTCGCCGCGGAGCAGGGCGTGTCCATCGTCGCGAAGTCACACGTCGCGGTGCTGCCCACGGCCCTGCAGGTGCCGGTGGAGGCGTAGGTGCGCTGGGTGGTGCCGTCAGCGCAGGTGGGCGGAGGCGGGACGCTGCACGTCGCGGTCGCGCACGGGTCGCCCGCGCAGGCCGTACCGGAGCACCCGAACGTGCACGCGCTGGTCGCTCCCGGGGCGCAGACGCCGGCGCCGGAGCATGTGCCTGCGGCCGTCGCCGCGCCGTTGGTGCAGCTTGCCGGGGGACAAGGTACGTCCATCATCGCGTACTCGCACGTCGCGGTCCCACCCACGGCCCTGCAGGTGCCGCTCGAAGCATACGCGCGCCGGGTGGTCCCATCTGCGCAGGTGGGCGACGGAGGGGCACTGCACGTCACGTTGGCGCACGGATCCCCCGCGCAGGCCGTGCCGGAGCACCCGAAGGAGCACGCGCTCGTCGCCCCTGCGGCGCAGACGCCGGGCCCGGAGCACGTGCCGGCGGCCGTCGCCGCGCCATTCGTGCACGAGGCCGCGCCGCACCCGGAGAGAGCGGGAGCGTATTCGCACACGCCAGATACGCACGTGCCTACGGACTCGTAGCTGCGGCGAGTGAAGCCGTCGGCGCAAGCCGCAGTCGGGGGAGACGCGCATGTCATCCCACAGTCGACGGTGCGCAGCGCGCCACAGGCGTCGCGGACGGTCTTGGAGCCACACGCGTTCACCGGGCAGTTCGCAGCGAGGAACTCAGCGTCCGTCTCTGGCACGCACGCATCCAAAGAGCCCGCGTCGAACGAACCTGCATCGAACGAACCTGCATCGAACGAACCTGCGTCGAACGAACCTGCGTCGAACGAACCTGCGTCGAACGAACCTGCGTCGAACGAACCTGCGTCGAACGAACCTGCGTCGAACGAACCGGCATCGAACGAACCTGCATCGAACGAACCTGCGTCGAACGAACCTGCATCGAATGAACCTGCATCGAACGAACCCGCGTCCTCGACGACCACGGCGGCAGTGGGCCCGCCATCGCCGCCATCGAGCTCGAGCGACTCCTCAGGACCGAACTGACAAGAGGTCAGTGAGACCAGGAACACAAGCCAGCCTGTCTTCGTCTTCATGGCCGCCTCCGACGGCTGACCCGCGAAAGGATTCATCGCTGAATCGCCCCGCTCGAGGGCTGGGCGTCGCCGGTGTCCCAGGTGGCCAAACGTTCTGCTTCTGCCGTCGGCCGCCCAGTGGATCACTGTCGATACCGCAATCCCACTCCTGCTCGCGGCATGGCGCTGTGCAGACGCGCGTACAGAAAGGTGAAGAACCAGCCGATGAAGGCGCCGCTCACGCCGGCGGGCATGGCCACCTTGAGCACGTCGCGCACCGTCTCGAGACGGGTGAAAGGAGAAAATGGTCAAAGCGTGGAACCCGGCCGCAGGGCAAGAGGCGCCGCGGCGAGTGGAGGAGGCCGGGCCGGCCGGTCGCCGGAAGGCATCGGAAGCCCGCGAGACGGACGACTCCCCAGCGGTGCACCGGCTCGACTCCGACGGAACCATCGAAGCGACGAGATGAGGCGCGACGGGGTACCTGACGAAGCCGACGGATGCCGGCGGGGTGGTGCAGGCGCTGACGGGAACGTCGGCCTCGGTGCGCGACGACGAGACGCCCTCGCTCGCCCGTGCGGAGTGGGGAATACACTCTCCGGGTGCTGGCGGACTGCGACCAGAACGTCAGCGAAGCCGCGCGGCGACTGGGGCTGCACCGGCGGTCGCTCCAGCGGAAGTTGCAGAAGCACCCGACGACGCGGTGACCGTCACCCGACGACGCGGGGCTTGAGCTCCTCGGCCACTGCGTCGATGGCCTGCGCCAGGGCCCGACCTTCCAGCGCTCCCGGGTTCACCGAGCAGGCGCTGGCTTTCACTCCACCGCGCGGTTGGAGGGCGCACTGGCTGCGCGGATGAGGCGATCGGTTGGTTGTCGTGTGCGCTCGCCCGACTCGCACCGTCAGGGCGCGAAAATCCAGGTGCTGCCCTCGACGGGCGCCGGCTCGCGCTGCGGCGTCCGCTGACGCACCTGCTCGCGCGCATTCTCGCGCAGCGCGCCCTGCAGCAGCCGGCCTCGACCCGAAGCCATCGTGCCACCCACCACCGTGGACGCGAAGGGAGCCTCGGCCGCGGTCCGTGCGACGTCGGCCGCGAGCTGGCCACCACCCGCAGCCGTCGCGACGCCGGCGGTCACGACGCCTCCAGCGATGAGCGGCGTGCTGTTGGCGCTCACGAAGGCACGGCCCTGCTCCGCCACCCGCTGAACGGCGCCCAGTCGACCAACCATCGACACGGCGCGCGTGAGAGCGCCTCCGGTGGCCAGCGAGCCCGCGACGTAACCGGCGGCGCGAGCCGGGTTCTGGCTGATCTCCGCGACGAGCCGGTCGCCCCCGGCACCCAGCAGCTCGCCGAGCGCGCGGCGGCCCTCCTCGGTGCGAATGAGCTCGCGGAGCTCTCCAGCCCCAGCGATGACGTTGTTGCGGAACTCCGAGTCGGTCGCGAAGCGGCCCACGGCGACGGCTGACTGAACGACGCCGCCAGCGGTGTCTCGCACGCCATCTCTGAACCCGCGCGCGAACTCGCCTGCGTGCTCCGTGACGGTTCGGCTCCCGAAGGCCTCACCCAGGGTCTGCGTGCGCGCGGCGGTGTCCTCACGCACGCGCTCGGCGAGCTCCCGGCCCTGGGGTGTCTGCAGGGCCCGTGCGCCGGCGCGTGCGGCAGGGCCAACCTCGAAGCCATCTTCGCCCCGGATGCTCTGGAGCGCCGAGGGGAGGTTCGTCGGGCCAGCCTCTCGCGGCACGGCGTTGCTCGGTGCGGCCGCGGCCTCGGTGGAGCTCGTCTCGAACTCGTCGGGAACGTCGAGGCCACTGGGCGACGCTGGCGCCACTTCAGGGGCCGATGCTGGAGCCTCGATGGGGGGCGCCGCAGGTGAAAGGGGGGCCGTGGGGCCAAGGCTGGGCGAAAACTCGACGGACATGGTGCGCTCCGATGATGCCCGAGAGGTTCGGGGTGACGTCATCGTCAGCAAGGCCGGTGCCCAGGGAGGCGCTCCAGATTCCAGCCCCTTCGAGTGGAGAGTGGAGACGCGCACGCTACAGTGGAAGCGCGCCGCTCCAGTCCAACGCGGCGACGAAGGGCGAGGTGGGGTCGCGGCGGCATGCTGCGGGCACTCATGGGCGCCTCTGATGCCCGCGAGTGACCTCGGATGATGCTTGCGAGCGGTGTGTTGGGCTCATGAGCCTTCAACACCGCGCCCGCGAAAACCCGTTACTCTGGCTTTCACCCGACCAGTCAGCCCGAACGACTTGCACGCGATGAAAGACCTGCACGAGTCGGTCAGTCGCTCCGTCAAGCGCAGGGTGCGACTCAGTGCTCGGCCGTGACGGTCACCACCCCGGTGAGCCGATCGATCTCGAAGCGCTGGGCCCACAGGTCGTTGCGGCCCGACACGTACCGGTTCTTCAGCAGGCCGTCCTCGAGGCGAACGAGCCACGCGAACTCGGCTCCGTCCGGCTCCTGGTGGGCCATCGCCTCGGCCTCGGTGCGGAAGACCTTCAGGGGAAGGTCGCGGTTCCAGGTGACGTGGGTCTGGGCGAGCGAGTCGACGTCGAGGCCATTGCCCGAGGCGACCTCGTAGGGGTGGAGGACGGCCTCTCCGAAGATGGGGTCGCGCTTGAACGCGGCGGTGGCCTCGGCCTTCGACAGCGTCTCGGCGCCGGTGCGGTTGACCTGGGCGATGAGGGCCCGCGCGCGGCTGAGGAGCTCGGGCTCGACGGCGTCGACGGTGACCCGGGCGCGGGGCCTCAAGGCGCGGACCTGATCAGCGGCGGCCCGCAGGTACTTCGGCGCGTTGACGTCCTCGGCGCGCGACAACACCCCGTTTCGACCGGCGGCGGCGGCGTGATCTCGCTTGAGGATGGCGGAGAGGACGGTGGAGACCTGATCCACACTCGTTCGGGCTCGTCGCGGCATGGGTGCAGCGTGTCCGAAGCCGCGGCCTGTCTCAACGGCACACCGACGGAGAACGTGAACGAAGGCGCGCTCGACGTGCAGGCCGGCTTCGGCTCGGGAAGGCGCCGGTGGGTGCCGCGTTCCGTCGGGCGTTCGAAGGGGAAGTGGAGCGCCATCAGCCGCCGTCGGGTGGAAGGCCACCATCGACCAACAGACCGCAGCGCGTACACGTTGAGAACACCGGCCCCAAATAGTTTGTTCGTTCGCAACTGCGGTACCCCGACAGCCCGCCATTACCACAACTGCACGGGTCGTCCTGCGTAACGGGCAAACCGTTTTCTGTGTAGCAGCCGCCCGACTTGTTGTGCACCACGATGCCGCCCGCGACGAACGTGTGCCAGCGGTGGTCGACGACGAGGTCGAACACCTGGTGGAGACCCGCAGGTGGGTGCTCCGTGACGGTCTGCACGCCCGCCCATGAGGAACTCGTAGCCATGAGCGTCGACCGTCGGCCGGTGAGCCAGTCGCTCGCCGGGTGAAAGGTGCCCGATGTGGGGTCGAAGAGCGGGTGGTCATCCGTGACGAGCAGCGCCCCACCTTGAAAGGAAAACACTTCGCGAACCGAGGAGCGGATGGCTTGAACGCGCGCGGCTTCCCGTTGTCCAGTCGTTGGGTCCACCGCGATGACGACGTCATCGACCTCGAGACGCTCGATGCGCCGCGCTCCAGACGGCGTATCGACGAGAGTCCCTTCGCCGACGCAGGTGAAACGGCAGTCGACGCAGACGGCGACGAGCGTGCTCGGGCCGTTCGACTGGCACGCCCACACCCCCGTGTTCTGCGAGGTGCACTGGCAGAAGGTCCCGGGCTTGACGAGCTCGCCACGAGGCGTGACGCACTCGACTGATCCATCGAGCGCGCCGGTCGGAGTCCCCATCGTCGTTCCGCAGGCACAGAGCGCGAGCAGCGAGAACAACAGCGGGGGCGTTCGCATGGAAACGAAGCGTAGCGCTCTGGCCGACGACGCGCGCGGGGGTCGGACCTCGTCAGCCGACCGCCTTCCGTCACGATGAGTTGGTGCAGTCGCCTCAGACCGCCTGCACCGCGTGAGAAAGCCGAGAACGTGAACAAGCGTGGTCCCCGGCTGCAGGGCAAGAGGCGCTGGGGAGGGCGAGGCGCCGGGAAGTTGCAGAAGCACCCGCCGACGCGTTGACCGTCACCCGACGACGCGGGGCTTGAGCTCCTCGGCCACTGCATCAATCGCCTGCGCCAGGGCCCGGCCTTCCACCAGCAGCCGCGCCTTGAGCCGCTTCCGCGAGAAGAAGAGAAAGAACACCCGCGCGTCCCGCACCGCCGCCACGCGCCGCTCGAGGTACCAGCGCGTGAAGAGCGCCAGCGGAGGCACCGCCACCAGCGCCACCACCCCCGCCGGCAGCCCACCGAACCCCCACGCCAGCACCACCACCAGCGCCCACCACACCGGCGCCAGCAACAGCAGCGTCAACACCTTCACCGTCGATTCGGTGTCGGCCTCCTGCTTCGCCAACTTCACCATGCCGATGGGAATCCAATACGGCACGAAGAACACCCCCATGCCGACGAGGAACACCGGCAGGCCCAGCAGCCACCCGACATTTCGCGCGATGAAGCGCGCCACCGTCGCCGGCCGGTACTGAAACGTCAGCTCCTCGGGCCGCACCTGCACCAGCTCGAGCCGCTTCTGGAACGACACCACCTCGGCCTTGAGCGCGTCGAAGCGCGCCGGTTGCTCCTCCCGCAACAGCGACAGCCCGCGCGCGAACGCCCTGGTGCGCTCCACGTCGCCGGCCTGGTCGCCCCGCTCCAGCGCGTAGAGCGCCTCGGCGGTGGTGACGAGCGGCAGGTCTTCCCACCGCGAGAGGTTCAAGGTGACGGCCCGCAGCCCCTCGAAGATGGCGTCCGTGAGCTGCCGCACGGCCTCGGCGTCCTTCGCGCCCGCGTCGGTCGCCAACGAAGCCACCTCGAGCGTCTGGCCCACCTCGACGTGCACCAGGCTGCGGAAGCGGTTCTTCTCGGCGTAGGTGATGCCCACCGGCACGATGCGCACCCTGGCGCCCTTCGCGAACGCATCCAGCGCGATGCGCGCACAGCCCGTCTTGAGCTCGGAGAGTTGTGGCTCCGAGTGGCTCTTCCCCTCAGGAAACAGCGTGATGGCGCGGCCCTTCACCAGGGCGCCCACGCTCGCCGTCAGCGTGGCGTCGTTCTTCGAGGTGTCGCCGCTCCCGTCCTGCTTGCGGAACACCGGCAGCGCGTCGACGCCCTTGAGCAACCAGCCCAGCACCGGCATGCGGAACAGCGGCTCCTTCGCGAGGAAGGTGACGTGCCGTTTCACCAACACGAAGAGGAGCCCCGGGTCGATGAGGCCGTTGGGGTGGTTGCCGACGTAGATGACGGGGCCGTCGCCCTCGAGTGCGCGGGACGGGTCGACCACTGCCTCGAGCCGGAAGAAGTTGCGCAAGAGCAGCGAGATGACGAACCGAAACGCCCGGTAGAACACGCGCGCGTCAGTCCTTCGGCTTGTTGAGGCGTTGCAAGAAGTCCTGCTTCGTCTCGTACCCGGAGCGCGCCAGCCGCTGCTTCTCGATGAGGTCCGCCGCCTGCTTGAGCACCTGGGACAGCCGCCGCAGCCCGTCCGTCACCGCGCGCTCGAGCTGCTCCTGGCGCTCGCGCTTCGCGGCGCTCGAGTTTTCACGGCGGAAGAGCTGAGGCAGTCGCATGTCGGTCCTGTGACACTCTACCGGAGCCCCGGCCCAGCGTCGTCAGCGGCGAGCGGTGGAGAACCAGACCCAGGCTCGCTACGAGGCGTCATGCTCCGTCGAGTCCTTCCGGTGTGGACGTGCCTGGCCTCGGTCGCGCTCGCGCAGACCCCTGAAGGCCCTTCCTTCACACGCCATGACTGGGAGCTGGCCTGCGACACCTCCGGCACCTGCCGCGCGGTCGGCTATCAGCCGGAAGCCACGGTCGAGCCCGTCAGCGTGCGCCTCACCCGCACGGCGGGGCCCAGCACGCCCGTGCAAGGGGAGGTCACCGTGAACGGCGAGGACGAGTCGAACCTCGTGCTGTCCATCGACGGCAAGACGGTCGGCGCGCCCATCACGCTCGGCGCGAAGACGACCATCGGCCCGCTCGGCCCGGAGCAGGTGTCGGCGCTCCTCGAGGCGCTGCGTCGGCCCATGCGGGCCTCCATCGTCTTCCGCGGCAAGGCGAGCTGGCGGCTGTCGGACAAAGGCGCCACGGCGGTGTTGCTCAAGATGGACGACCTCCAGGGCCGGGTGGGCACGGTGGGCGCGCTCGCCAAACCCGGACCTGCCGACGAGAGCGCCGTCCCAGGCCCTCGCGCCGTCGAGGTGGTGACGGCGGCGCCGGTGACACCGTCGGCGAAGGACGAGGCCGCGTTCCTCAAGCGCCATCGCCGCGCGCTGCTCTCGGCGCTGCGAAAGACGACGAAGGCCGAAGACTGCGCCGACCTTCATGGTGAAGAGGTGTCGCTCAGCGCGACGAAGCTCAATGAGCGCTTCCTGCTCGTCGTCACCCGGTGCTGGCTGGCGGCCTACAACGCGGGAGAAGGGGCGTGGGTCGTCGAGGCGCAGCCGCCCTTCACGCCACGCCTGGTGACCGAGAGCAGCAACGGCTTCAACGACGGAGCGCTCTTCGCGTCTCACAAGAGCCGGGGCCTCGGCGATTGCTGGAGCTCCCGCACCTGGACGTGGGACGGCGCGCGCTTCGTGCTGACCGAGTCCACGTCGACCGGCCAGTGCCGCGGGTTTCCGGGCGGGGCGTGGAGTCTGCCGACACTGAAGCTCGAGGTCCGCCGGGCGGGCCCGCCCGATGGTGGCGCTTCGAAGTGACGGGCGATGCACACCCCGGCCCCGTTCATTCGCCGCGCGACCAATGCTAGGGCGCCGCGCGGCGCGTTGCGTTCATGCGCCAGGAGCCACCACATGCGCACACACGTTGGATTTCTCGGCCTCGGCCTCATGGGCAGCCGCATGGCGAAGAACCTCGCGGCGAAGGGCTTCGAGGTCACCGTGTGGAACCGCAGCAGCGACAAGGCCGAGGCGCTCGCCTCCACCGGCGTCCACGTGGCCCCCACGCCCGCCGAGCTCGCCCGCGCCGTCGACATCATCTGCACCTGCGTCGCCGACGTGCCTGCCTTGAGAACCGTGGCGCTGGGCCCGGACGGTCTCGTGCACGGCCTGAAGGCCGGTCAGCTCTTCATCGACTTCTCCACCGTCTCGGTGGCCCTCATGCAGGAGCTCGGCGCCACCTTCGGGGCCACAGGGGTGGACGTCATCGACGCGCCCGTCACCGGCTCGAAGAACGGCGCCGAGAAGGGCACCCTCGTCATCATGGCCGGAGGCTCCGACGCCGCGATGGCGCGCGCCGACGCCGTCTTCAAGGCGGTGGGTGAGAAGGTGATTCACTGCGGGCCCCTCGGCGCGGGCACCCAGGTGAAGCTCGCCGGCAACGGCCTCATCGCGGCGATGCTGCAGGCGTTCTCCGAGGGGTTGCTCCTCACCTCGAAGGCCGGCGTCGACCCGCGCAAGTTCATCGAGGTGGTGCAGGCCTCGGGCTTCCGCTCGCCGTACTTCGACTTCAAGGGCAAGGCGCTGCTCGAGCGGGACTTCTCGACGCACTTCGAGATCGACCTCATGCACAAGGACCTCACGCTGCTCCTCGAGAACGCCGCGACGCACCGGGTGCCCACGCCCACCGCCGCGTCCTTGCGCGAGACGTACGCCCTCGCGCGCGCAGCCGGGAAGGGCCGAGACGACATCGGCGCCGTCATCACTGCCTACGAAGCGCTCTGTGGCCACACCATCGGCCAGAAGCCCGGACGCTGACGCATGAAACTCCCCCAACGCATCGCCCTCGGCGCGGTCGCGCTCATCCTCGTGGGCCTCGGCGCGCTGCTGCTCCGTCCAGACCCGGAGCCCACCCTGACGCCGCCCCCCGACGCCGTTCCGGTCCCGACGACGGTCGCAGCGCCCACCACGGTGACGCCTCCGCCGACCCAGCCCCCCACGCTCGCCGCGCCAGTGGTGGTCGCCGTCGATGGTGGCGTCGCCGGTGCCGACACACCGCCACCCACGCAACCGCAGGTCGAGCTCGCGCCGAACCCCTTCGCGGACTCGAAGTCGGCCGAGCTGCAGTACGCGGTGAAGCTCGTCCTCGGGCCCAACACCGGCCCCGCGGAGTGGAAGAAGGCCGCCGAGGTGTTCCAGCGCTGTGTGGACGTCAACCCCACCAACCACCTGTGCAAGCGCGGCGTGTATGCCGCCTACGAGCGGCTCGACTCCGACGGAGGGCCCGCGACGGCGCTCTCGGCCCCGGTCACCTTCAGCCCCGGGAAAGCGGACCCGAACGACCGCCCGCTGCCGGAGAACATTCGCATTCGCAACGAGCAGGTGCTGCCGCCCATTCTCACCGGGCCGCCCGAGCCGGTGCCCTGAGGCGGACACGGCCGATGGTCTTCAGCGAGACTCCCCGGCATGTCGCGGCGGCTGCACCACTCGATGCAGGACTACTTGAGCGCGGCGGAGATCTCCGTCGTGAAGCTCGAGTACTTCGACGGTGAAATCTTCTGCATGGCAGGGGGCACGCCGGAGCACGCGGCGGTCGCCGCCGAGACGACCATTCGCCTCGGCTCGCAGCTGGCGAAGGGATGCCAGACGTTCAGCTCGGATGCGCGGATTCACGTCGAAGCGACCGGGCTCTCCACGTGCCCCGACGTCTGGGTGGTCTGCGGTCCTCAGAGACGGTCGACGAAAGACCCACTCGCGTTGACGAACCCGACCGTCCTCGTCGAGGTCACGAGCCCGTCGACGGAGGACTACGACCGGGGCGAGAAGCTCAGCCACTACAAGCAGCTCCCCTCGCTTCGGGCCGTCCTCATCGTCTCGCATTCCCAGCGGCGCATCACCCTCATCACCCGTGAAGCCGGGTCCTGGGAGACGCGCGAGTACCGGCCCGGTGAGTCGGGCACCATCCCCGGCATTGGTGTCACGCTGGCTGTCGACGACTTCTACGGCGCGGTCGTCGTGCCGGCCGCCTGACCATCGTTCCCGACTCAATCGAGCATCGACACCCGGGCCACCTCAATGCCCTCGTCGATGGGTGACGGCACGTAGTGCACGGTGAGCTTCTCGGTCTCGTCGCGGCCCACCGTCTCCCCTTCGGGAATGCGCGTGCCGCGGCTGGCCACGTACGCGAGCAGGTCGAAGAAGAAGCCGAGCGCCTCGTTCCCCATCGACGCGGGCGTGACGAGCAGCAGGTCGGGCAGGTCGAGCTGCCCCATGCCGAGGGAGAGCAGCTCGAGCCGCTCGCTCGTGCGCACCAGGCTCACGCCGTTCCACAGCATCGTCGGCCACGTCGCGTCAGCGGCGACCGAGACGTAGAAGTCAGGCGCGTGCGTGGCGCCAGCGTTGCCCTCGTAGACGCCGACCGCCTTCGAGGCCTTCGTCACCGCCGCCACCACCTTCGTGTGACGAGCCAGGGCCACGGCCGTCTTCGTCTCTTCGCCCATCGTGGTGACGAGCAGGTGCCCCAGGTGCGGTGGGACGGTGAAGCCACCTTTGCGGAAGGCCGAGATGCTCCGGGTGGCGGCTTCGTCGGCTTCGCCCTTCGGCACCGGCGCCTGCATCAGCGCGACGAAGGTCGACATCGCCCCGGAGCGGAAGTCGAGCACGCCGTCCTTCTCCGAGGCCACGTGGAGGAGCGGCGCCTCGTCGGGGAACAGCTCGGCGAAGGTGGAGACGACGACGGCGGGGTCGACCTGGACCGGGTTCTTCAGCAGCACGAAGGAGAGCGCGGGCATGCGCGTCAGTGTGCCATGAGGGCCGCCGGACTCAGGCTGTTCGATGCAGTCGCTGGTGGGGCATGAGGGCCGCGCGTTGCCAGCGCTTTCAGGCAGCCCGCGCTCGCAATCACCCGTGCCCCTCTGCCGTCCTCTGGCTCGTCCCTCGCTCTCGCCCGGAGAACCCATGTCCTCGACCTCGATGCCCCGCTGGTTGGTTGCCGTCCTTGCCGTCATCGGCGCGTTGGTGCTCGGACCTCCGGCGCTCGCGCTGGTGCTGGTGGCCTTCGCCTTCGCGCTCGAGCTGGGGGTCCTCGCCCTCAAGGTCGGCGTGGTGGTGCTCGGCCTCGCCGCCATCGTCTTCGTCCTGCGCGCGATGTTCGCCAGCCCCCGCAGCCTGCCCCGCCAGGAGCCCTCCATCGACGACCTCGCCGAGCGCCTCGAGACCCAGGAGCGCGAACAGCGCCGTGACCTCGACCGCCAGCTCGACGAGGCCCTGCAGACCGAGCGCTGAACTGGTGCGCTCCCTCGTTCACTGGATTGACGAACGCAGGCTCTCCGCTCGAAAAGCTTAGTAAATTCAATCGCCTCTAAGCGTCTCGCCCCGTAAACAGATTTACAAGCGAGTTGATTTACCGATTTTCAGGGGTGGGGCTGACAGCCGCGAAACGGTCGCGGTACTTCTGGCGCATGACCGACGGCCAGGTGGTGAAGCTCGACAACGGCTCCGTGGCACAGGTGAAGCGGCTGGCCGTGAACGGTGCCGCGTACGCCAGTTTGTTGGTCGCCGTGGAGCTTCCGCCAGAGCCTCGTCGCGAGCCGGCGCAGGCGCACTGAAGGCTCCCGCGCGCTGAAGTTCAGCCAATCCACCGCGGCTCGAGTCTCGTAGGGTCGTCCTTCCTCCGTGGACGACTCCGCCGGCCAGCGCGCCCTTCGTGACTATCTCCAGAAAGACGCTCCGCAACGCGAGGCCTCGGTCGCGCGCTTCATGTCGGTGGTGTCAGGCCTCGCCACGGTGGCGGCGCTCGCCCTCGCTCCCGTCATCGGCTGGACGCTCGGAGCGCTGCTCTCGCTCGTGTTGGGCGCGCTGGCGACGTACTTCTTCCTGCAGGACCGCGCTCTGCGGCGTGGGTGGTACCGGCCGGCGCTGCGGTGGGTGAACGTCGCGGTGGAGGTGTCGGCGCCGTCGCTGCTCTTCCTGGCGGACAGCTCGCTCTACAGCGTCGAGTACGCGCTCACCGCGCCGCCGTTGGCCATCTGGGCCTCGCTGGTGGCGCTCTCGGGCTTTCGCGGCAGTCGGCGGCTCTCGCTCGCAGCCGGCGCCATCGCAGCCACGGAGTACGCGCTCCTCTACGGCCTCGTCGCGTGGCCCCGGCTGTCACCCGAGGCGCTGGTGACGCTGAAGCCGCCGCTCTTCGCGGTGCGGGTGCTGCTGCTCTTCGCGTCGGGCGTGGTGACGGCGGTGTTCGTGGGCCACTTCAACCGGCGCGCGGCCGAGGCGCTCTCGGCGGTGCGCGCGCGGGACGTGATGGGCAAGTACCTGCTCCACGAGCGCATCGGCGCCGGGGGCATGGCCGAGGTGTTCAAGGCGACGTACTGCCCCGAGGGCGGCTTCGAGAAGACGGTGGCGCTGAAGAAGATTCTCCCCTCGCTGGCGGCCGACACGCAGTTCTTGAAGCTCTTCCGCCTCGAGGCCGAGCTGTGCAGCCGGCTCAACCACCCGAACATCGTGCAGGTGGTGGACTTCGGGCGGCACGGTGAGTCGTTCTTCCTCGCGATGGAGTTCGTCGACGGGCTGTCGCTCAAGCGGGTGCTCGACGTGTACCAGGGCGTGGGGTTGCCGCTGTCGGCGGTGACGTACCTGGGCGTCGAGCTGTGCCAGGCGCTCGACTACGTGCACCGGCGGGTGGGGCCCGACGGCCAGCCGATGAACCTCATCCACCGCGACTTGAACCCGCCCAACGTGCTGCTCTCGCAGTTGGGTGAAGTGAAGGTGGCCGACTTCGGCATCGCCCGCGCGGCGTCGCGGTCGGACCTGACACAGGTGGGCGTGGTGAAGGGCAAGCCGGGCTACCTCGCGCCCGAGCAGGCCGCCGGAGAGCCCATCGACGGGCGCGTCGACCTCTTCGCGCTGGGCGTGTCGCTGCACGAGGCGCTCACCGGGCGGCGGTTGTTTCCGACGGGTGATGACGCGGTGGCGCTGAGTGCGGTGTTCGAGATGCCGATCCCGAAGCCGTCACAGCTTCGACCCGAGGTGCCGCCAGCGCTCGACCGCGTGGTGATGCGGTTGCTGGAGCGGCCGTTGACGACGCGCACGCCCTCGGCCCGACAGGCGCGGGAGCAGCTGCTCGAGGTGACCGGCGAGGCGGGTGCGTACCCAACGGGCCAACGGGCGTTGGCGGAGGCGGTCAAGCGCGCGACGGCGGAGTGGCCGGACCTGGCCCGACGCGCCGCGGAGTACGCGATGGCGCAGGCGAAGACGGACGTGGCGTCGAGCCCCGTCGGGTCGACGGACGCGAACAAGCCGTTGCTCCCGTGGTGAGGTGGCCAACCGTTCGGCTGACAGTCACACCAACCCGCGCGAGCCCTGCGAGCACCTGCTGAACACCGTCGAGCCGCAGACCGAACCTTGAAGCGAGTGGCGGCAGACCCTCCCGTCGAGCCAACTTCCCTCGAGCCCGACCTCCCGTTCGAGCCGAAGCGCGCGCGGCTGCGACAGTTCGTTCCCTTCACCGCGGCCTTCAACGCCTCGGGGTGTCCCGCGCTATCGCTCCCGCTGGGGCGTGACGAGGCGGGGCTCCCGGTGGGCGTGCAGCTCGCGGCGAACCTGGGTCAGGAGCGCACGTTGCTCGAGCTCGCCCGCCAGCTCGAAGCCGCGATGCCGTGGCCCCTGGTTGCGCCGACGCCGTGAGGCCGGCCGTCAGCTCGCGCGCAGCATCGGTCCCTGCGGCAGCGCATCGGCTCGCGTCCCGAGCGCCTCGAGGGGCAGGCCCGTTGCGAGCGCCGTTCACTTTCCCCTGCGACTCGCGTCAGCGAGTGACCCGAGCGTCGACACGCACCTCAGGGCGTCGACGGGTCCTCACAGAAGCTCGGCGTTCCACAGCGGCCCATCGTGCAGGACGCGTTCCGACACTCGCTCGAACTGGTGCACATCGCACCGGTCGACTTCCGGTTGGCGCACACACCGGACGGGCTGCTCATCGTGGCGGTGCAGTAGAGCCCCTCGCGACAGGCGATGAAGCCCGTCGTCACCGTGCAGGGCTCTGACACGCCGCCCTTGAGTCGACAGGTCCCCGCCAGAGGCCCCGACGTCACCGTGCAGTACATCGTCGAGCTGTCACACTCGCCGCCGAAGCTCGAGCACGCTTCTCCCGTCTGGCGGAACACGCGACAGGTCCCGTTTCTCGAACCCGCGGGGCGCTCACAGAAGTGCCCCGAGGCACACGGCTGGGTGTCACCGCACGCCGTACCAGCCGGGCCGGGGCGAACGCAGGCATTGGCCAGGCCGCATGAGAGGTCTATCTTGCACCGGCGCATGGTGTCGCACGCGCCGTTCACGTCGACGAGTGGAACGCAGACGCCGTTCGCGCACTGCAGCCCGCGACTGCATTCGGGGTTGGTGTTGGGCCGACAGGCCTGCCCTTCGGCGAGATCGGGCACCCTCGGACCACACACTCCGTTGGTGCACATGCCGTCGAGACACGCTCGAGTCTGCGAACTGCCGCCGGTCGGAGCGCACGACTGGCCCATCGGCACCAGCGCCGTGCACACGCCTCCGTAGACGTACGCGCCGTCGACGCAGAACGTCCGGGACGTCGCGGGCTGACCGATGGCGACACGCGGCACACAGCGGCCGGGGCACGTCGTCGAGGTGTCACACCACGTGCCATCCGCGCAGTAGTCCGGAGACTCGAAGCAACTTCCGTTGAGGGGGACGAGCCCGGCGATCACACCACTGCACCCCGAGGGCAGTCCCGTCGTGCAGGTCGCCCGCTGCAGCTCGGTCAGGCACCGTTGCGCCACGGCAGCATCGAAGCGCGCGCGACCGTCCGCGAGTCCCGGCGGAGGTCGGGCCTGACAGCTTGCCACGTACGCTTGCCCGAACTCGGTTGCGCCCTGCGCCGTGTACTCGCCACACCTGGACGAGAACGCCACGAACGCCGCGCCTGCTTCCCGGCAGAGCGAGGCCCAATCGGTGACGGTGCCGGTCGAACCCCCCCCGCCGCCTCCTGAGCCGCCGCCCGAGGCCCCACCCCCGGTGGCACCGCCGGGGGTTCCACACGTTCCAAACGAACAGCTCGCGCCAGCGGCACAGACGGAGCATGCCGCGCCAGACGAGCCACACGCGCTCGGCTCTCCGCCAGTTCGGCACATTCCCGCCGCATCACAGCAGCCCAGGCAGGTGGTGCGGGTGCACGGCGGGACGGTCGGGCCGCACGCCGAGCTGACGAACACGAGGAGGAGAATGACGACGAGTCGGTTCATGGGCGGGGCCCTGTAGCCCGCGAGGGGGACGAAATCGAGCGTCGGGCCTCGTGCCCACAGCGGCGACGGTCGAGCCCCCCTGGCTCAATGTCACACCGGAATCGAGAACAGGTCGAACCCGCGACCGGCCAGCACGATGAGCCCGGCACACACCACGTAGGCCACCGGGAACCAGCGTCGCGAGCGCGCGTCGAGGCGCTCCAACCGACTGCGCAGCGCGTCGGCCTCTCCCGAGAGGCCCTTCGCCTCGAGCACCACCAGCTGGTCGAACCACCGCGCCACGACGACACACTCGAGCAGCACCGCCGTCGTCATCACGTACGAGAGGTTGAACAGCTGATCGAGCAGCACGGTGCTCCCCAGCCACGGGAGGTCGTCGGTGAAGGCCAGCTGCAGGAACACCACCGTGAGCAGCGCGGTGATGACGGTGCCGACGCGCGCCTCGACGTGCTGGGGCTTCAAGAAGAAGACGAACCAGCTGCACAACAACACCAGCACGATGGGCGGCAGCATCGAGGTGAAGAGCACCCGCAGCGGCCGCTGCAGCACCACCCCGAAGCGCACCTGCGAGCGACGCTGAAGTTCGGGCAGGCCGAAGTTCCCCGCGTACGTCACCTCGCGCACCTCGGCGATGGGCGCGCGCACCACCCAGCCGGGCACCACGAGGCCTTCTTTGAGGCCGCTCGCCGGGTCGACCTCGAACACCAGCTCGCTTGTCCCGCGCTGCATGTCTTCCAGCTCGACCACCGCCTTCTGCCAATCGAGCGGAAACGTCCCCAACCAGAACTTGTGGAAGAAGCGGCCCTCGACCAGCAGCTGCTGGTACTTCGTGCCATCCGGCAGCACCTTGGGCTCCTCGAAGACCGGCGTGCTCGTCAGCGCCCAGGCCTCGAGCAGGTTCACGAAGCGCAACGACTTCACCGGGTCGCGCTCACCTTTCCACTTGAGCCACACCACCAGGCTCGCGTGGTACGCGTTCTCTTCGAGGTTGAGCGCCTCGACGTTGCGCACGTACCCGCCGACCTGGACGCGCTCTGGCTCGGCCGCCGCCTCCCGCGCCAACCCGAGCAGGATCACGAGGCAGATCAACCGCATACGAGGGACAGTGGGGCTCCCGGCCGACGTCGTCAACCATCGTCACCAGGCGCACACCGCCACTGGAAGTGCGCTAACCTGTTGGCTTCTTTGCCCGGGGGCGCTGGCCGGCTCCCCTCCCCGCGCTGGCCTGGCCGTTTTCGAGGACTTCATGAACGCGAGACCGCTGACGTTCCTCTTCGTCGCCGCGATGGGTGCGCTCACCGCCTGTGACCGCACCCAGCAGGTGAGCATGATCACCTACTGCCGGGCCGACGTGGACTGCCCCGGGGCGTACCTCTGCGAGAACTTCGAGTGCGTGCCGAAGAACGCGAAGACGTGTGAGAACGTCAACGACGGCACGCCGATTCTCCAGCCCACGCCGCACACGGTCGACTTCGGCACCACGACGTCGAACCTGCCGGTGGAGAAGAAGATCCTCCTCTCGAACATCGGCAACTGCACGCTGACGCTCTTCGAGTCGACGCTCGCGAAGGCCGACGCCGGCCTGGGCTGTGAGTTCTGTGAGTCGTCGTTCCCCAAAGAGGTGTTCCCCGGCCGCAACGTCGAGGTGACGCTCAAGTGGACGCCTGGTCAGCCGCTCGCGCAGGCCAACGAGCTGCGCATCCTCTCCGATGACAAGGAGTACCCCACCTTCCGCCTGCCGATTCGCGCGAACTACATCGGCTCGCCGGTGCTCACCGCGGCGCCGAACCCGGTCGACTTCGGGTACGTCGCCGTCGGACGCCAGGGCAAGCGCAACGTCACGCTCACCAACCGCGGCACCGGCACCGCGCCCATCACCATCAGCGCGATGGCCATCGACCCGCCGATGAGTGACTTCGAGATCATCCAGCCGATGACGCTGCCTCGCACGCTGCGCCCCATCACCCAGGACAACAGCGCGCTGCTCACCTTCGAGACGCGCTTCACGCCCCGCAACGCCGGCGCGCCCGACGGCGGTGGAGACACGCTGGGCACGCTCGTCCTCACCACGAGCGAGGGCGAGATTCGCGTTCCGATGCAGGGCAACTCGGCCACGCCGCCACGCGCGACGGTGACGCCGATGATGGTGAACCTGGGCGACGTGCGCCTGGGCACGACCGTCTCGCGGCCCATCACCATCAACAACGAGGGCGGCGCGCCCCTCACCGTGCGCACCACCTGGGGCGGCACGCGGCCGTCGACCGACCTCTCCATCGCGCCGCAAGCCATCCCCAACATCGCGGGCGGCACCTTCAGTGAGATTCAGGTCGTCGCCACCGCCACCGCCGAAGGGCCCATCACGGGGCTCCTGGTGCTCAACCTGAACGACCCGGCGCGGCCCAACATCACCATTCCCGTCATGGCCAACGGCGTCACCGGTCCCGGGCCCGAGGTGGTGAAGATCGAGATGACGTACGACAACGGCTCCGACAACGCCTTCGACAACGACGTACGCGACGTCGACATGACGCTCGAGCACCCGTTCGGCTTCGTCTGCAACAAGCGCAACCCGAACCCGATGAACTGGGGCAGCCATGGACAGCCGTCGTGGCTGGCGTTCGCGCCGAAAGAAGAGCCGGAGCGCATCATCCTCACCGACGCGCGCACCGACGGCACGTACAAGGTGCAGGTCACCTACCAGCAGGACTGCAAGTCGCTCCCGACCGCGCTGCTGGCGGGCATTCTGGGCATCTCGGTCGACGTGCTGGTCGACGTCCTCACGGGAGGCGCCGTTCCGATTCCAGGGCAGGACGTCGGGCGCCTCATCGAGCAGGTGTGTCTGTCGCGCGGCAGCTCGGCGGTCGGCGTGAAGGTGTACGTCAACGGCATGCTCATCTCCGAGAAGAGCACCTCGCTCGGGCGGCGCGGCGACTCGCAGTACGTCCTCGACCTCATTCGCCGCAACGGCACGTTCTCGGTCCCGTGAAGGAGCCCGCGATGACGACGACCTGGCGCTCCCCGCTCCTCTTCGCTGCGTGCCTCCTCGCCCTGGGCTGCCCAAACCGGCCGCCCGATGGGTCCGTGATGATGAGCAACGGCATCGGCCCGTTCCGCGGCCTGCGCGCGCTGCCCCGCCAGCTCGCCTTCACCTGTGTCACGCCGGGCTGTGACACCACGTTGCTGGTGAAGGTGCAGTCGACGGTGAACCGGCGCGTGGCGGTCAAGCGCGTCATCCTCTCGAAGCCCTCGACCGAGTACACGCTGACGCCCTCGCAGATGGCGCCCTTCATCCTCGGGGCGGCGGCCGACTTCGGCGTCGACGTTCGGTACACCCCGCAAGCGGCGCCCTCGGCCGACGACTTGAAGGTACTCGTCACCTACACCGACGCGTCACCGGACGACCAGGACCCGGACCGCCTGGAGCCCGGCGAGCTCGAGATTCCCATCGTGCGCCGCCTCGTCGGAGAGCCCGCCCTCGCGGTGACGCCCGAGAAGCTCTCGTTCGGCCTCGTGCCGACGGGCACCACGAAGGTGCTCCCCGTCACCGTGCGCAACGCCGGCTTCGGCAATATCGCGCTCGCGCTCGACCAGGCCGACGCGGGGCACCCGTGGGTGTCGGTGGCGCTGCCGTCGATGGTGGCGCTGGTGCCGGACGCGGGCGTGGCCGTGCCGGTGCGCTTCTCGCCGGCGACGCGCGGGTACTACCGGGGCGACGTCGTCATCGGCTCCTCGACGCCGGCCGTGGGTGAGGTGTCGTTCGAGGTGGAAGGCACCAGCTTCATCGACGCCGTCATCGCGCTCGAGCCCGAGGAGCGCGCCATCGACTTCGGTGAAGTGCCCCGTCGCCAACGCCGCAGCGTCACCGTGCAGCTGGCGAACCTCGGCGGTCAGTCGCTCTTCATCTCGAGCGTGTCGGTGCGAGACATGTCCAACAACGTGCGCGCCTCGCTGCCCAACGCGATGCAGAACGCCACCTTGATGCCGCTGGCGCGCGTGCCCATCACCATCGACCTCGACGCCTCACAGGCCGGCCTGGTGGACGCGATGCTGGTGGTGGCCTCGACGGACGTCGCGCGCCCCAGCCTCGAGATTCCCATTCGTGGCACCGTCACCGAGCCGCGGCTCGAGGTGAACCCGACGATGCTGGCGTGGGGCTCCGTGCCGCTGGGTTGGCAGGTGGCCAGACCCGTCGAGCTCAGGAACATCGGCGTCGGCAACCTCACCGTGCGGCGCCTCACCTTCGTCGGCGGCACGTCGAACCTGTACAGCCTCAAGAACGTGCCTGCGTTGCCTGCCACCATCGCCACCGGCGGCCGCACCGTCGTCGAGGTCGAGTTCCGCGCCGACACCATGGCGGCGTTCGGTGGAGAGCTCTCCATCGAGACCGACGACCCGGTGAACACCATCATCACCGTGCCGCTCTCGGCCACCGGCGCGTCGTGCAACCAGGGCTGCATGGTGCCCAACGCCACGCCGTCGTGCATGAACGGCGCCTGCGGCATCGCGAGCTGCAACATGGGCTACCACAACACCGACGGCATGCTGTCGAACGGGTGCGAGTGCCAGGAGCTCGGCATGGACCCGGCGGCCTTCTGCAGCATGGGCGTCTACAAGGGCGTCTTGCGCGACACCTCGAGCGGCTCGGCCCAGCACACCGGCATGGTGCCCACCGCCGACGACGTCGACTGGATTGGCTTCTACGCGGAGGACGCGAACAACGTCTTCGGCGACGACTTCGACGTGCGCATCAACCTCACCGCGTCCGACCCGAACATCGTCATGTGCGTGTACCGGCAGCGCACCAGCGCGCGGCAGGGCCTGTGCTCGATGGGCGAGTCGACGTGCGACATTCGCAGCTACCGGCGGGACGGCAACCTCGGCACCGACGACGGCGCGGACTTCGACATCAAGGTGTACCGGCGGGCCAACAGCGCGCCGACGTGCACGACGTATTCGCTCAGCATGCAGAACGGCTGACGCTCCGGGGGTTTGGGGCCACTGCCGTTCCGGGGTACACCGGGAGTCGTCGTGGGGACCTCGCCCAACTCCACCGTCAGGCTGCCCCTGCCGGAGCAGATCCTCTCGGAGAAGTACCGGCTCCTCTCGCGCCTGGGCCAGGGCGGCATGGGCTACGTCTTCCTCGCCGAGAAGCTGCACCTCGGTACGACGGTGGCCATCAAGTTCCTCGACCCGGAGCCCAACGCCGACGCCACCCGCCTCAAGCGCTTCCTGCAGGAGGCCCGCGTCGCCGTCGAGGTGAACCACCCGGGCGCGGCGCAGTTGCTCGACGCGGGCCACGACGAGGTGACGGGCTCGCTGTACCTCGTCTTCGAGTACGTCGAGGGCAAGGACGTGCGCGAGGTCATCACCGACGAGGGCCGGCTCCCCTTCGACGAAGCGCGTGACGTCTGCATCCAGGTGGCCGAGGTGCTGGCCTTCGCGCACGCGCGCGGCATCGTGCACCGCGACATCAAGCCCGAGAACGTGCGCATGCGGCGCGACCTCGGCGGCGCGCGGGTGAAGGTGCTCGACTTCGGCATCGCGCGGCTCGTCAACCAGGGCGCGGTGCGGCTCACCGCCGAGGGCATGCTGGCCGGAACGCCCCGCTACATGGCGCCGGAGCAGATCCGCGACCTGCCGCTCGACGCGCGCACCGACGTCTACGCGCTGGGCCTGCTGCTGTTCGAGATGCTCACCGGCGTGCCGGCCTTCGATGGGAAGAACCTTTCCCAGGTGCTCCTTCGGCAGATGAACGAGCCCTTGCCGCCGCTGCAGACCATCGACGTGTCGCTGGGGCACCCGCAGGTGGACGCGTTCCTCCATCGCGCGTGCGCCAAACAGCCCATCGAGCGCTTTCAGACGATGGAGGCCTTCGTCGCCGCCTTGAAGGGCCTGCGCGTCACCGCGTGGCCTTCCCCTCGGCGCAAGCTGGTGCCGGGCCCCGACGCGCCCACCTCGCCCCATCGTCCGCAGGCCGCGCCGACCGCTGACGGTATGGGCGTCGTGCCAGAGCCGGTCGGGCATCAGAAGACGTCTCCCAACCAGCAGCAGCGGGACGCCACGCTCTTCGTCGACGAAGAGAGCGCGCGGGCGAAGCGGCCCGACACCGCGAAGGTGGGCACCAGCACCGAGCCGTCGCGACCGATACCCGGAGTTGACGTGCCCTGGGAGACCGAGGCGGACCCGTCGAAGCGCCCCACCAGTCCCTCTCGCCCCGCCATTCACCGGAACACCGGGCCCGAGACGCTGAAAGGTGACGGGGGGCCACCTCCCGCGTCGAGGGGTACGGGAACCGCCGTCGCGCCCGCGTTCGACCCCGCCGCCGAGGCCACCTGGCGTCCGCCGGCCGAAACCGAGAAGCCGTCGCGCTGGTGGGTGTGGTTCCTCCTCGCGGGCCTGCTCGCGGCCGCCGTCGCGCTGGCGCTCGTCAAGAGTGGGGCCCTGCACCGGCCTCCCCCGGTTGGAGCGGCGCCACGGGCGGCTGCGCCAGCCCCCAGCGCATGAGCCACGTGGGGACTTTTCCTCGCGCACGCCGCGCCTCAGACTCGGAACCATGCTCCCCCTCGTCGCGCTGGCGCTGAGTTCGACCCCGGTCCCGCTCACGTGTGAGCAGCTGTGGCCCGAGGTGTGGGCGCGCTTCGCCACCGTCGAGACCGCCGCGACGCCGTTCTTTCGTCGCTTCCCACACGGGCAGGCGCTGCTGGCGCAGAAGTGGGTCCTGGAGTGCGAGGCGTTCGACGCCGGAACGCTCGCGTGTGCGCGGCGAGAGACGCTCGAGCGAGAGCTGGCGGAACTCCGCCAGACGCTCGAGCGGGAGAAGATGCCGCCCGCCGAACGGGACACGCTGATCACCAGGCTGCGCAGCGAGTGGTCGATTCTCGACTGCAAGGAGGTCACCCGCGCCCTCGACCGGGCGGCGGAGCGGGCGGCGCGACAGCTCGCCGACGCTGGCGTGCCCGAACGCGACGACTGCGCCGGGGACGACCTCGTCAGCGGGCGGTGTCGCTGTGCCCAGACTCGGTGCCTCGACCAGTGCTGCCGACAGGGAGAGGCCTGCGCGCACGCAGGCTCGGGGCGGTCGAAGTGCGTGAGGGCCCGCTAACCCATCGCCACCCACGGACTTTCAGCCCGCCCTTGCACTTGGGCCCCAAGTCGGGTGTCTGTGCTTCATGAAGGCTTCGCTCCCACTCTTCGCGCTCTGTTTCGGGTTGTCCTTCGGTGTCGTGGCCAGCAGCTGCGGTCCGGTTCGGCCGATGTGCACGCCGACGTCCTGCACGGGCTGCTGTGACACCACCTCGGGCCAGTGCGTCACGTTGACGAGCTCGGCCCAGTGCGGCCAGCGCGGAGAGAGCTGCAAAGCGTGCGGGCTGGGGCAGAGCTGCTCCTTCGGCATGTGCAGCGGCGGCACCATGAGCACCACGGGCGGAGGCTTCAGCGGCGTCGGTGGAGGCTCGGGCGGTGGAGGCTCGGGCGGTGGAGGCTCGGGCGGTGGGTTCGGCGGTGGGTTCGGGGGCGGCTCGGGCGGCGGGTTCGGTGGCGGCTCGGGTGGCGGCTCGGGCGGCGGGTTCGGTGGCGGCTCGGGCGGCGGGTTCGGTGGCGGCTCGGGCGGTGGGTTCGGTGGCGGCTCGGGCGGTGGGTTCGGAGGAGGCTCGGGCGGTGGCGGCTCGGCGGGTGGGGTGGCCTCGTGCAATTCGGGGAACTGCACCGACGGTTGCTGCAACGGCACCACGTGCGTGCGCGCGCCGTCGAACGGCTTCAACCAGACGTGCGGCTTCGGCGGCCTTTCGTGCGCGAACTGCGCGCAGTCGGGCCAGGTATGCAACCAGGTGACGTTGACCTGCATGAGTGGCACGGGTGGTGGTGGGGCGGGCGGCGGCACGGCGGGTGGAACGGCCGGTGGGTTCGGTGGCGGAACGGGCAGCTACATCCAGACGGCCATCGTGGCGGCGTGTGACGACTTGAGCGTCGGGGCAACGGACGTCCTGACGCCGAACACGATTCCGGGGCTGAGCGATGACTCGGCATCTCCGGTGATGCCGCTGCCGGTGCCTTTCCCGTTCTTCGGCTCGCTGGTGACGCACGCCGGCGTGCAGAGCAACGGCATGGTGCAGCTCTTCACGAGCTCGAGCGGCACCGTCTCGACGAGCTACATGAACACCTCGATTCCCTCGACGAGTGCGCCCGATGGGTTCGCGGCGCCGCTGTGGAACGACCTCTTCCCGGACGGCACGTCGGCGATTCGCATGCGCGCCTTCACCGCCGGAGGCGCCCGCCTGACGGTGAACTGGCTCAACGTCGCCGGGCCGAACACCGAGTTCCAGGCGAAGTTCTTCACCACCGGCGTCATCGAGTTCCACTACTGCAGCATGGCTGGCGTCGCGACGAGCAGCGCGACGGCCGGCGTGGAGTCGTTGTCTGGCTTTTCCGGAACGGAGGGGACCTTCGCGACGACGTTGAGCGGCAGCGGCATGCGCTTCACCCCGTAGTCGAGGTCGCACCGCGTCGGGCCTTCACGGTGCCGGAGTCAGGACGACCACGAACGCCGGAGTCGAGGTGCTCCACCAGCGCGTCGAGGTCGGCGCGGAAGGTCTCAACGTTCAAGTCGCGCTGAGCGCACGGACGGTCGAACGTTCAGCTCACGGCATCGTGAAGGTGAGCGCCGAACCCGAGGAGACATGGCCCGCTTTGTCGATGGCGCAGACGCGGAACCGGGCCGTCGTCTTCGCCGGCAACGCCAGCGAAGTGGTGAGCAGCGTGCCCGAGTACTGCACCGTGCCTGAGGTGCAGTTCACCGGAGCGTCGACCGTCGCCGACGTCGAACGCACGACCTTGTACGATGCGATGCCGCTGAGGGCGTCGGAGAAGCCACTCCACCGCAGCGTGAGCGTTCCGGCCGAGGCCGTTCCGGTCAGCGACCCGTTCGAGGGCCGCGCCGTGTCGAGCGTCGTCCTTGCCGTGATCGCCGATGTGGTGTTGCCACGTGCATCGCGGAACCAGACGGAGATGGTCTTCAGGCCGTCGCCTGAAGGAACGAGCACGGTGCCCGACGTCGAGTACGGCCCGAACGCGGTGCAGGTCGTTCCCGTCGACAGACACATGGCGCTCACGCCCGAGGGGTCCGTCGCAGAGAGACTGACCCTCACGGAGGGGGTCGGGGTGAAGCCTGGCGCCGTGATGGTGCCCATCGGCGCGGTCGTGTCTGGGACCTGACTCACCTTGAGCGTCACGCCGGCGAGCTGCACGGTCGCCTCGCGAGCCGTCGTCCCGGGATTGGCGGGGACGGTCAGGGTCAGCACCTGGCCACTGATGGAAGACGAGAGCCAGGCCGGCAGACCCGTGAGCGACCAGGTACACGTCGACGCCGAGGGCCTCACCGTGATGGTGCCTCTGCCTCCAGCCGCGGGGAGCGCGAGCGTGGTCTTGTCGAGGCTGATGCTGCAAGCGCCGAAGCTCGAGCCGAGCGTGAGGCGCGGGCGCGTGATGCCATTGCGCGCGTCGCGAACGAGGGCCGCGCCGCTCAAGAGTCGGGAGGCGCGCGTCGAGGCAGAGTCCGTCGGGAAGCGCGAGGCCAGCAGTGCCACGGCGCCGGCCACGTGCGGCGTCGCCTGCGAGGTGCCCGACATCGACCAACCGGCGGCGGAGACGAACACACCCGGAGCGAGCAACGACACGAACGAGGCCGAGTTGCTGAAGCACGCGACCTGGTCGGCTGCCGACGACGCGTCTCGGCAGACCGAGGTCGACAGGCCCCCCCCCGGAGCGTCGTAGACGGCTCCGACCGAGAGCCCCTCGGGCACACAGGCCGGCGACGAGATGGCGTTGGTGAACGCGTTGTTGCCCGACGCGATGACCGAGAGCACCCCTGCCGCACGCGCCGACGCCACCGGCGCCGCGAACACGTCTCCGGGGCACGTCGTGGTCGACCTGCCACCACCGAGGCTGAGGTTCATCGCCACGATGTTGTACGTCGCGCGATTCGCGATGACCCAGTTGATGGCCGAGACGATGTCGGCCGACGACGCGCCCGAGCCGTTGAAGACGTCGAGCCCGAGCAACCGCGCGCCCGGCGCCATGCCTCGGATGATGCCCGCGACGTTGGTGCCGTGACCGTTCGCGTCGAGCGCGCGGTCGTCGGGCGCAAAGTCACGCACGAAGGCCACCGAACACCCAGCCGCTCCCGGCGCGCTGCAGGTTCCGAAGTCCGACTTCAGATAGTCGAGGCCGGTGTCGAGCACCGCGACCGACGTGCCCGTTCCCGAGAACCCTGCGGCGAGGGCCTGCGGCTGCTGAACGAGGCGGAAGCTCTCGACGTCTTGCGTCTCGTACGGCTGCTCGGCCCACACCCCGTCGACGAGCGGGTGACCGCGCAGCGCCTCGAGCGTGAGCGCATCGGCTCCAGCGAGGACCAGCATCGGCAGCTCGCGCAGCTCGTCCGTCACGCGCAAAGAGGGAAACGCTCGTTGCACCGCGAGCTTCTCGGTCGTGAGCACACCTGGCTCCCCGAGGGTGAGAATCGGGCTCGCCGCAGCGGCGCTCCAGTCACTGCGCAGCTGAACGATGACGCGGTCTCCCAACTCGTTGACTGGAATCGTCTCGGGTCCACACGCCACACAGAGAACGACGACGGCGCTGAGGGCCAACGAGAATCGTCTGTTCATGAAGCCTCGGGAGGGAGGGACGGCGCGCCCGGGACTGCAGGCGACATACCGTTCGCAGGTGCGCGTGATTCCGTGCCTCCCACTGGGTCGTCGCTGCAACCCGAGTCAGCGCCGCCCAATGCGCTCGTGGAGACGTCGTCGCTTCATCACCCCACGAGTCGGCTCAACCTCAGTCAACGCCGACCACGACGGCGATGCGCGCTCAACTCCACCGCCGAGCCCGTGGAAGCTCAGGCCCG
>JBILEB010000211.1:0-10491 GCA_044352295.1 Myxococcaceae bacterium | reverse complement strand
CCACCGTGGGTGCTCCACGGCCTCGTGCTAGTGCTCGCCGTCGCGTTCATCGGACTCGTCGCGAGGCCATTCGCGCCGGCCCCAAGCAACCCTCCGACCGAACTCACCTTCGAGTCCGAGGGGCGCAAGGTGACGTTGTCTTTGGACGGGCTGGTTGTGAGCGACAAGAGCGTCGGCGCGCGCGCCGGTTGGTGCAGGAGAGACACCACCCTCGCCCCTTGCATGAGAGCTTCGACACCCTCCCCCGGTGCGCGCTCTCGGCCCTCTCGACGCTCCTCGCCGTCGTCATGGCGCTGACCCGCTCGTCGCTATCCGCTCGACTCAGCGTGGTCAGGTGGGCGGCGGCCTCAGCCGGGGTCGACGTGGGGTTGAGAGCGATCAAGCCTTACGAGGGGACGGTGTGGGCCATCGTGACAGCTGCGCGCCGCCGACACCGACTCGATGAGCGCCGAGGCCACGACGGCGGTGGACGAGGCCATCAGTGAAGGCGGCGCGAAAGGCCGAGCGGGAGCAGCTCCGCGACCTCTTCGCCGAGCACATCGTAGGTGACCCGCTGTACTTCTACGACGCCCGCTCGGAGCCGCGCTTCTCGTTCAGGCCGCTGCGAGACGAGGCGTTCCGGTTCCCGCCCATCTTCGGTGCGGGTGTGGTGGGGGTCGCCGTGCGGAAGCTCTTCGTCAGGCCGGCTGATGGCGACGTGCGGCGCGTCTCGCTCGAGTTCAAGGAATCCGTCGGGCTACCCAGCGTGCATGACGCGCGCAGGCGGGCGTCGGGCTCTGACTCAGCGGCGCGGCGCGAGGGGACCCGGCCCCCCTCGAACACCCAGCTGACCACGTCTTCCAGCCACTCGATGACCGCCTCTTCGTCGCCCGAAGGCTGCGACGACAACAGGGTGTGCAGCCGTCCGAGCACCGGCTCGCGCACGTCGGTCCCGCCGAAGCGGGTGACGAAGGTGCTGCGCTCGAGCAGGTCGACGGTGGTCATGAGGGCGTTTTCGGCACTGTGGCCCACCCGGTCGCCAGACAGAAGGAGGTCCTGATGTCTGCAAGCCGTCGGGCCGGTGCCCACGAGTCACCTGCTTCACCGACTTCGTCTCTTCCCCTGAACCCCATCACCACCAGCTCGGTCACCTGGTCGACTCCGAGCAATGAGAGCCCGGCTCGGTGAGGGGGCATGGATCTTCGGCCGGCCCGCAACCAACCTCAGCTCGATGACGAACCTTTACGCCGAGGAACTCAGTCTCACCCGACGCGATTCGCCGGAGGGTTACGGGCGAGGGTGGATTTTCCTGCTACGCCACCGGCGAATGACGACGCTCTATCACGTGCCCCGCACCCGCTCGACGCGGCCCCGCTGGCTCCTCGAAGAACTCGGCGTTCCCTACGAGCTCATCCGGCTCGACCCGACGAAGGGAGAGACCCGCACCGACGCCCACGCCCAGCGTCACCCGCTCAAGCACGTGCCGGTGCTCGAGACGAAGGACGGTCCCCTCTTCGAGTCTGCGGCCCTCGTGCTGCAGTTGGCAGACCAACACGGACGGCTCCTGCCTGCGGTTGGCACGTACGAGCGCGGCCTCGTCTACCAGTGGGCCTTCTTCGTGATGACCGAGCTGGAGCCGCACTGCGCCGTCTATTTCTTCGAGAAGGTGCGCAAACGGACGCCGGAGAGCCCGCTCGCGCTCGACGCGAAGGGGACGATCAACGAGGCCGCGCGCGCGCTCGATTCGTACTTCGTGGGCCGGGAGTGGCTCCTGCCGTCCGGGTTCTCGGCGGGCGACGTCATCGTCGGAGCCGTGTCCTGGTGGGCCAATCGCATGGGCGGCATCGAGAACGCGCCGAACCTGCTCGCCTACATCCAGCGGTGCGAGGCCCGGCCGGCGTACCAGCGCGCGCATGCGGACTGACACGCAGCACCGCGGAGTCGCCCTCGAGCGGGCGACCCTCGGCCGTC
Source organism: Myxococcaceae bacterium (assembly GCA_044352295.1). GTDB lineage: Bacteria > Myxococcota > Myxococcia > Myxococcales > Myxococcaceae > Xiheimicrobium. Next base: position 8,541 of record JBILEB010000211.1, on the reverse strand, counting down.
TTGCTTCGCACCAGTGACTGCTCCGGCGCCGGTCGCCGGTCCTCGCCCGCCACGCCCGCGAGGCCTGCGTACTCCTCGCCCCTGACACCGCTTGACCCCCTGCGCCGCTCCCCCTACGAGACACCTGTCTTCAGGTGCCCGCGGGGGGCACTCTCAAAGAGGGAACCCGGTGAGAATCTGTCGCGGTCGCGCCACTGTGACCGGGAACGCTCCACCTCGATGATGGAGCACGCGTTGTGTGAGGAGCAGCCGTGAACGTCCCGTGGCTCACAGCATTCGAGACCGCAGGCCTCGTGGTGCCTTCCTCGCTGGTCACCGAGCTGAACACGGCGATCGAGGAAGCTCGTGCCTGGGGCGTCACGGCGCCCGAGCAGCATCTTCGCCCCTGGGGCTCGCGCCTGTCTTCCGGCGCTGACCTCACCGGCGTTCGGTGGGCCGAGCTCGTGCTCGTCGAGGCGGCGGCCAGTGGCGACCAGTCGGCGATGGCCGCGTTGGACAAGCTGTTCTTGATTCCAGCCGTCGCGCGCGTTGCTCAATCGTACTCGCACGTGGAGGCCAGCGACCTCACCCAGGCTGTCCGCAGCCGGCTCTATGTGGGCGAGGGCGTGGCGCGGTTGCGTGCGTGGCGCGGCCAGGGAGCGCTCTCAGCATGGCTCCGCACGATCGCGATTCGACTGGCCCTCGACGCGGTCGTGCCCAACGACACCGAGCCCAACGAGGCCTGGCTTCACGCCCTGGGAGCCGCACAGGCACGACCAGACGTGACGGCAATGGACGAACAGCAGTGGCCGATTCTGCGCGCCGCGTTCACCGAAGCGCTCAGCCGGCTGCCCCGTCGCGAGAAGGTTGCGTTGCGACTGGTGGTGTTTCAGTCGTTGGGCGCCGATCAGGTGGCGCGCATCTTCCACGTCGCTCCATCGACGGCCCGGCGGTGGATTGATGGGGCACGCACGGCAGTCGTCAGCTGGGTTCGCCAGACGTTGACGCGCACACACGGCTGGCCCAGTTCGCAGGTCGAGAGCGTCATCGGCTCGTCGATGACTCGCGAATTGAGCTTCTCCGGTCTGCTGTCGTCCCCAGGGGGGCCTGCGGACGAGGGGTCGTAAGCCGCGGGAACCACTTCGGAGTTTACGCTCGATGGAGATTCTGTGCGCGGCCCCTCGACCCGACCCGTCTTCGGGGAATGCGATCGACGATTCCCTTCATTCTCGCCCTGGTCTCGGCTTCCTGTGAGCCGGCGGCCAGCTGGAATTGCATACTCACCGGCGGCGTCACGATGGGGTGCGAGTGATGCGACACCTCGCGCTGACGATGGTGGTGTTGCTGGGCGCGTGCGGGCCGATGCCGACGCCTGGTGGCGGAGCCGGTGGTGGCACAGCCGGCGGCTTCGGTTCGATTGGCGCTGGCGCTGGAACGGCCAGCGGCGGTGGCACGGGAGGCGGCAGCGCCACGCTGGGATGCGCGGACCGATGCCGGCCGCATTACATGGCGTGTGGTGCACAACCGCCGCAGCTCGACATGGCGTGCGACGTGTTGTGTCAGCGCATCAGGACCGACGCCGAACTGCGTTGCGTCGAAGCCCAGACTTGCGCCGAGGACCCGCTGTCGTGCCTCGGCGCATCGGGCGGCGGATCAGCATCGGGCGGCGGATCAGCATCGGCAGGAGGCGCGGCCTGTCCGATCCCGGCCTCGCAACTCAGAGTCACCTTCCCCTACTTCAACGCAGCGAGGGGCGTGGCCCTGTCGGGAGGTTCGAGCTGCTCGGGCGTCACCGGGTACACCAGCGTCTGGGCCTCGCGGGCCTTCGTCGATGCGACGACCAACGCAGCCATTCAGTCGCAAGGCGGGCTGTTCGTCATCGCCTACGAGTTCGAGCAACGAGCCCTCACGCCGAGCGACACCTCGGCGCTCCAGACTGCCACGGGCATCGATGCCTCGCTCTTTGGCGCCGGCGAGTTCCTGCAAAAGACGGCAGCCGGTCGAGCCACCATCCTCGGCGGCACACCGACCGGCATTCAGCTCATCGTGCAGGTCACGTCGAACGCGCGGCCGAAGCTTCAGTTCGCCGGCTCGTCGTCGACCCTCGTCGCCGCTTTCAAGAGCCGGCTCGACATGAACGGCGTGACGGTGACGGTCGAGCTTCAGACGATGAACGGCGCTCGTTCCCGAACGGCGACGTTCTTCCTCAAGGGGTCGACGCTCACCGTGCGCGACCTTGGGCCGTGAGGCTCGACTCTCCACGCCAGCCGGGGCATTGGAGGCGAGGTGCCGTGCCCAGACGAACAGACGCTGCTGGAGTTCACGACGCGCTCCAGCGCTGCCGGCGCGCGCCTGGAGGTCGAGCGACACCTCGAGTCGTGTGACCGTTGCTGCGCGGTGGTCGCTGGTCTGGCTGATGAGGCCGCTGGCGGAATGGCGGCGACAGAGCCCGACGTCACCGACGAGGCTCCTGGCCGGTACGAGCTGCGCGCCGAACTGGGCGAAGGGGCCGAAGGCCGGGTGTGGCTGGCGTGGGACCATCACCTGGGGCGCGAGGTGGCGCTCAAGCTGCCACATGGTGACGGAGCGCGAGCGCTGCGTGAAGCACGGCTGGTGGCGCAGCTCGACCACCCGGGCATCACGACCGTGTTCGAGATCGGCCGAAGAGCAGACGGTGCGCCGTACAGCGCACAGCGGCTCGTCACCGCACGAAGTGGACCGCGGTCGTTTCGCGAGGCGCTCAACCAGACCCGAACGCTCGATGAGCGGCTCAGATTGCTCCCGCGTTTTCAGCAGGCCTGTCACGCGATGGGCTACGCACACTCACGCGGCGTCGTGCATCGCGACCTCAAGCCTGAACACATCGCGCTGGGCGACGACGGGTCGACGGTCGTTCTCGACTGGGGCCTCGCGGTTCGAACCGGCGAAGACGTGGCCGCACGCATGGTGGGTACACCGGGCTACCAGAGCCCCGAGCAGGCCCGTGGCGCGCGCGTCGGGCCCGAGACCGACGTCTTCGCGTTGGGCGTCATCCTTCGGCACCTGCTCACCGTGGCCGACGACGCACCTCGACCCAAACCGCTGGTCGCCGTCGTCCATCGCGCCACGGCTGTCGAACCGGCTGCGCGCTACGCCAACGCCACCGAGCTCGCGGCCGACGTCACCGCGTGGATGACGGGAGACGTGGTGCGCGCTCACCACTACGCGCTCTCAGAGGTCGCCGCGCGAACGTTTCGCCGGTACCGCATGGCCTCGCTCCTTGCCCTCACGGTCGCCGTGGTGGCGGTCGGAGCAGCCGTGATGACGCGCCGAAGCGAAGCGGCAGCCAGACGCGCGCTGGCCTCCAGGCTGTTCGAGTCCGCACGGCGCGCACAATCGCGAGGCGCCTGGGACGAAGCCGCACTGGGCAGTGCGAGGGCCGTCGAGCTCGCCGGCCACGAAGGCGCCGAGCTCATGCTCGCTGCGGCCGCCGGCCGTTCGACGGTGCGTGCCCGTCTCACGCCCTTCGCTGGAAGCCCGGTGACGTCAGTGGCGTTTCACGCACCCGCTCGACGACTCGCTGCCTCGGCCGCAGACGGCACGGTCGGGCTCATCTCCGAAGGAGAGCTGAGGCCGTCGGTCGTGCTGACGGGTGGACACCGGGGCCCACCTTCTGCGCTCGCCTTCTCGAACGATGGGGCCCGGCTCTTCTCGGGAGCCCGTGATGGAACGGTGGTCGCGTGGAGTCTTTCCTCTCGCGCACCTGCGCTGGTCGTCGAGGCGGGCTCCGAGGTCGATGCGCTGGTGGCCGCGCCGTCTGCCGAGTTCCTGGCGGTGGGAACCGAAGACGGGCGAGTGAGGCTCATCGGCAGCGCTGACGGTGCGACGTTGAACGGCTGGCGCGCGCACCGCACGCCACTGCACGCCATCGCCATCAGTCCCGACTCCCAGTGGCTGGCCACGGGCGCCTGGAACGGCGAGCTCGCGCTCTGGTCGGTCGATGGCGGGCTCGTGGCTCGCTTCGACGGACACCACGACGCCGTGAACGACCTCGCCATCGCGCCAGACGGGCACCGCTTCGCATCGGCTTCTCGCGACCGCACGTTGAAGGTCTGGGACGCGGAGCGCCCCATCGGAACGCCGAGCACGTTGGTGGGCCATCTCCAGAGCGTGTCGGCCGTCGCGTGGCTCGACGACAGACACCTCCAGTCGACGGGCGGCGACGGGCAGGTTCGAACGTGGGAGCTGGAGGAGAAGGCCGCGGGCCTCGACGCCTGGAACCCGGTGTCGGTGGAAGGTCTCGAGGCGCCGGCCTCGGCCGTCGTTCGAGTGCCCGGGGGAACGGTGGTGGCCACCGAAGGCGGTCAGCTGCTGCGCCTCGCGCTTCCCCCGCGCGTCCTGAACCCGCTTCCCCCACGAACGGGCCAGCACCTCGACCTCGAAGCCGGCGCGCTCCTGCTCGCCGAGGAGCGGGTGGTCGTTCGACGAGACCCGGCAACCCTCGAGCGGCTGCCGCCCGCGCAATCACCCGAGGTGAACGTCGCGCTCGTTCGGAGTCTTTCGGGTGGCAGGCGCCTCTGGGCGGGCTGGTTCGAGCGGACCGGGCAACTCTTCGTCGAAGACGCCGCTGGCCACAGCCGCCTCATCGGTACGGCGCCACATCTGTCGGCGCTGGTCGCAGACCCCGACGAGCGATGGGCGGCGGCCGTCGGGGGAACACGGCACGTCGAACTCCACGCGCTCGACGAAGGCCCGCCGGGACCGACGCTGGTTGGGCACGACTCAGACGTCTTCGCGGTCGCGCTGGGCCGCCACTGGGCCGTGACAGCGAGCTTCGACTTGACCCTCGGTGTCTTCGAGCTGCCTTCTGGGAACCGCCGAAGGACATTGACCGGGCATTGGCGCGGCGTTCGATGCGTGGCGTTGTCGCCCGATGAGCGGCGTATCGTCTCGGGCAGCTGGGACAAGACCGTTCGCGTGTGGAACGTCGAGACCGGCGCGAGCGAGGCGGTGCTGTCGAACCATCGGAGCTTCGTGACCGCGGTGGCGTTCGCTCCAGATGGCACCAGGTTCGCGAGCGCCTCGAGCGATGGAACCGTCATCGTGTGGAAGACCGACTCCTCCACCCCGCTCCTCGAGCTCGAGGGCATCGAACGCGCGCCGCGTGCGTTGAGCTGGTCGAGCTCGGAAGTGCTGCTGATCGGCGGCGCGAACATCACCAGGATCGAGCTGACGCCTCGACGCACCACCGCGGCCGAGCTGGAGCTCACCCGTGGGCTCACCTCCGACGACGCCACGGTGACGCACGTGGACTTCGGAGGCCCACTCGTGCGTGCTCCCTCGATGCCCTGACTCACTCCAGCTTCGGCGACTCGGCTGACTGGTTGGCGAGTGCTCAGCGCGGCGCTCCTTTGCAGTCGACCCGTTGAAGGCCACTGCACGTCTGGCAGTTGACGTCGCCCGCAAGGCCGGCGTGGCAGAGGTCGGCTTTCAGCGCTTCACCTCGAAGGAAGGCAACCAGCGAGGCGACCGCGTCGTGTTCCAAAGCGGGAGCCTGTACAGCTTGGAGGCCACTACACCTTCGAGGCCGAGCGCGTTCCGCTCAACGAGACACGCCGCTTCTCCTCACGGCGCCATCGTTCGACTGACGAACGCGTGGAGCAGGCTCAAGCGCCGTCTCCCCGCGTTGGCGATGCCCCTGGGGGTCCCTCCCGCGAGGAGCAGCTCGCTCCGGGAGAGGGGCAATACCGACGACCACGTCGTCGGGTAGCCGACCAGGTCGAGGCTGTGACCTGCCTCAGCGAAGCACTCGAAGACATCTCCCCTGACGCTCGTGTGGCCGCTCCGCACGAGCGCCTCCCAGGCGACTTCCGCAAACGGACAGGCCGGCCAGACCTGGTCATCCTGCCCTGCGAACAACGCGATGGCGGCCTGTGACGCTTCCACCCGAACGCGGGCCGCCTCGAGGTCGGCCGGCGTCGCCTGGGACACCGACTGAGTGAACGTCGAACGAAACGCGTACGCGGCCCCGAAGGGCGTGCTGACGAGCCTCGGCGTGGCGCCGCTCGAAGGCAGGTACGGAACTCCGGCATCCGCTGACGTCCACGCAAACCCTGGCCGCTCGGTGGGACCCCAGACGTAGCCGCTGGGAGCATCGGCGACGACCGCACGCAGCCGCGGCTGACGAACCGCCAGAAGCAGCGCGAGCTCGCCGCCTCGGGAGCCACCGATGACGCCCAGCCTGTTCGCGTCGACCTCTGGGTGCGCGCGCAGCCAATCCAGCGCCCCGTCGAAGTACTCGAGCGGAACGTTCTTGAGCGCGCTCGGCAGCCCCGGGGCTCCGAAGTAGGCGACGGCCAGAACGGCGACGCCCCGAGGCACGAGCTGGTCGACGTAGTTCTCGCCGCCGCTGAGGCCGCCCTCCGACCCGCCAAATGCCAGGAACGCCGGGAAGGGGCCGGGGCCCGGCGGGAGATACAGCGTCCCCACGAAGGGGGCGTTGGTGGGCCGCACGACCCGGAGGCCTTCAATCTCGAAGGTCCGGCTGAGAATGCGCTGCGCCACCAGCTGGTCTCGCTGCGTCACGCGAAACTCGACGTCGGGGCTCTGGGCGAGCGCAAACCTCGCCGTGTTCATCGACCAGAAGGGGCCGTCGGGATCCACGTCGCGGTAGCTCCCGCTCACCGGAGCATCGCGCCCCGTGTCGACCGTCCCGTCTGTCGCCACGGTGAAGGTCACCGTCGACGACCAGGGCGGCATGGTGGCCTGGAGCGTCACCGGAGCGCCGGGCTCCAGCCCGCTCGCGTGAACGGTCACCACGTCGCGAAAGAACGCGGTGGTGACCTCGCCGCCATCGGCTCTGCGGAACGTCAGCGTCGGAGTCGCTGCACCACCGTCGCCCGTCCCCGCGTCCTCCATCGCCCCGGCGTCGCTGCCCACCGAGGCATCCAGTTCACCCGCCGCGTCCGCAGGTCCCGGGGGAGCACCCGAACACCCCAACCACAGCACCGCGAGCATCCACGTTCTCGTCTTCATGAGGCACTCGATACGCGAGCCGCGTGGCCTAGGACCAGAGCCACTTTTGAGATAGACGCTGGTCCACTTTGAGCCGGTGGCACCTCGAACTCTCGCTGCCAGACAGCGACGCGCCGCTCTTCCTCCGCATCGCTCGTGCCGTCGCAGACGCCATCCGGAGTGGGCGCGTCTCGCCGGGTGGGAAGCTCCCCGGAACGAGGACCCTGGCGCGAGCGCTCGGCGTGCACCGCAACACCGTCACCGCCGCGTACGCCGAGCTCCTGCAGGAGGGGTGGATCGAAGCGCGGCGAGGCTCGGGCACCACCGTGAGCCGTCACCTGCCGCTGATCGAGCACCAGCCTCGCTCACCGGCGCAGGTGACCGGCACGGGGTTCGACCTCCAGCCAGGGACGAGACCGTTCGCTGACGAGCCGCTCGAACCCGGGCTGCTCAAGTGGGACTTCGGGCTGCCTGACGTTCGCCTCGCGCCGGTGAAGCCGCTCCTTCGTGAGCTCCGGCGCACCATCGTCACAGGGGGCGAAGGGGTGCTCCAGTACCTGCGCTACGGCGCGCGACGCCTCTCGAACCTTCAGCGCGAGCTCGCGCACATGCTGAACTCGTTGCGCGGCTGCCAGGTCGTCCCTGAGCAGATTGTCCTCACCCAGGGCAGTCAGATGGGGCTCTACCTGACGGCGCGGGCGCTGCTCCGGCCTGGTGACGTCGTGGCGGTCGAGGACCCGAGCTACCCCATCGCGCGTTCGACCTTCGAGTACGTCGGAGCCCGGGTCGCTCCGATACCCGTCGACGACGAGGGGCTGCGCGTCGACGCGCTCCAACAGCTCGTCACGACAACCCCGGTGCGCGCGGTCTACGTGACGCCGCATCACCAGTTCCCGACGACCGTCGTCCTCAGCGCTGCCCGTCGCCTCGCGCTGTCGCGGCTCTGCTCGCACCACCGCATCGCGCTCATCGAGGACGACTTCGATCACGACTTTCACTACGAGGGCCGCCCGCTCCTGCCGCTCCTCAGCACCGAGGTCTCCCCCAACGTCATCTATCTGGGCTCCCTCTCGAAGCTCCTGGCTCCTGGACTTCGGGTCGGGTACCTGGTCGCTCGGCCGGAGGTCGCAGCCGTCATCGCGGGCCTCCGTCAGCTCGTCGACATTCAGGGCTCGGAGCTCCTGCACGCCCCCATCGCCGCCCTCCTCGAGGACGGCGAGCTGCAACGACACCTCAATCGAGCCAGGCTCGTCTTCAAGGCGCGCCGCGACTTCTTGATGTCGACGCTGGAGCGGCGGCTGGGCCACGTCCTCGACTGGCAGACTCCCGCGGGGGGACTGGCGGTCTGGGTGAGGTGCAGGGGCGTCGACGTCGAGCAATGGCGCGCGGCGGCGCGACAGCGAGGGCTCCTCGTTCGAACCGGGGGCCTGTTCTTCTTCGACGGAAGACCGCGGCCGTTCCTCCGCCTCGGGTTCGCTCGTCTGAGTGAACGAGAGCTCGACCAGGCCACGGAGCTCCTCGCGCGGTCGCTGCCTCGAAAGGTGGCGCCACGGTGACGACCGCACGGTG
>JBILEB010000328.1:0-2996 GCA_044352295.1 Myxococcaceae bacterium | reverse complement strand
GCGAGGAAGACGGCGTTGCGGCCTTCGCCTTCGCCCAGGCACAGCACGGGACCACGCAGACGCGGCGCGAGCTCGCGGAGGAAGTCGTTGGGCTCGGTGCCGTAGGCGAAGCCGGGCAGGGTGTAGCGCTGGTTCCAGAACTCACGTGGGTCGGCCATGGTTTCGCTCGCTCTTTCACATGGGTCCGCTTTGGGAGGGCAAGCGTTCCACACGGCGGGGAAAGGCGTTCCGCGTCTGGAACGAGCAGGCACGTCCCGTCAGAAGACCGACGGCCCTGATGGCTCCTGGAGTGAGAGCTGCTCGCCGCTCGCGCCGGCCGAGGCCTCGCCCCGGGGACCGACGGGTGGCTCGGGGAGCACCGTCGTGACCAGCTTCCCTCCGAGGGCGACACGTTTCGTCTCCACGCCCGAGGGCCACGCCGCCATGCCGGAGGCGAAGACAGGCGTCCCCTGCACGAGGACGACCGCCCCGCCCTTGGCGTTCGCCGCCGTTCCGACGAGGCGCACACGCCGGCCGATGAGGGACTCCAGGCTTCGCGGCTCAGGCACGGGCTTCGCGGGCGAGAGGAGGTGTGGGGCGATGAGCGACTGCTCCTGCGTGGACTTCGTCTTCGACAAGGTGCCTTCGACGCGCACGAACTGGCCAAGGAAGGCCTCGAAGCCGTCGGGTGGCGCGCCGTACGACAACCACACCACCTCGTCATCGTCGAGGACGAGCGCGGTCCCCTGCCACGTCTTCTTGCCCTTGCCCATGGTGACCCGCTCCAGCGTCCCGAGGACGACGGACTTCGACACCGCCCTGGAGGCGAGCCGGGTGTTGATGGCTTCGGCGGTCGACAGCGGCATCATCTGCGCCAGGAGCGCCAGCGTGAGGGGGAGCACGGGAGACGGCTTACCCGCCGCCGACCGCCATCTGGAAGGGGTGCCGCCCGATGGCAAAGATGCCGCCCACCATGAAGACGATGGCGAGCACGGTGCCGATGAGCGGGAGCGTGAAGCCGGGCTGGGCCGCGCGCTTGTTTCGGCTGAGCAGCACCTGGAGCACCACGGCGGCCGCGAGCATCATCACGAGATGGCCGATGAGCGCGGGATAGAAGGTCCCCATCGCGACCATCACCAGGCCGAGCAGCACCTGCAGGTGCGTGAGGCCCGCGAAGATGCTGCCGACGATGCGGCCGAGCTTCGAGAGGGGCTTCTTCTGGGCGACGCCGAGGCCGAAGACGACGAGGCACACCAGCGCCATGGTGAGGATGAGGTAGCGCAGGCCCGAGTGCGCGTGCAGGAGTCCAGTCATGGCGGCGGGTGTACTGGTCCCGCGGCCATCCGACACGGGTTTTTTCCGCCGCTCACGCCACGTCGAGCAACACCCCGCCACGTTGGGAGGCCTCGAGCGTGCCGCACGCCGCGCCAATGTCCTTCCCGCCGGAGTACCGCCGCGCGATGGGAGACTTGAGGATCTGCAGGTGGTCTCGGAAGGCCTTGAGCTCAGCGGCGTCGGGCGGCTCGTAGGTGCCGGTCGGGTCGGTCACGTCGATGAGGTCGACCTTGATGGGAATGCCGGCGAAGGTCTCTTTGAGGGCCAGCGCGTCTTCGAGGCCGGTGTTGAAGCCCTTGATGACGACGTAGGCGAGCATGGCGCGCTCCTGGCGAGCGGCGGTGTACGCGCGGATCTGCTCGACGAGCGTGGGGAGCGGGTGGGTGTGCTCGACCGGCAGCACCTTCGCGCGCTTTTCGGGGATGGCCGAGGTGAGGCTGAAGGCGAGGCGGTAGGGCAGGTCGTCGGCGATGTACTTCTTGATGCCGGGCACCCAGCCGGCCGTGGAGAACGTGATGGCGCGGCCCGAGATGGCCAGGCCCGCGGGGTGGCACATGATGCGCGCGGCCCGGGTGGTGTTGGCGTAGTTGAGGAGCGGCTCTCCCATGCCCATGAAGACGACGCCGCGTACCGGCCGGTCGGCCTCATCGATGATCTGCAGGACCTGATCGACGATCTCCCAGGTCTCGAGGTTGCGCGAGAACCCCATCTTGCCCGTCATGCAGAAGTCGCAGGCGAGCGCGCAGCCGACCTGGGACGAGATGCAGACGATGTACTTGGTGTCGAAGAGGGGAATGCGAACGGCCTCGACGCGGCCACCGAGCGGTGAGGCGAAGAGGTACTTCACGAAGCCGTCGTCGGCCTTGCGGCGCTCGATGATCTCGAGGCGGGGCAGGGTCGCGTTCGCCTGGACCCAGTCACGGACGCTGGCTGGCACCTGCCGGGCCTCACGGACGTCGGCCAGGTCGGCGGCGCGGTGGGCGAAGACCGAGGCGAAGAGCTTGAGGGCGGCGGTGCGCGACGCGCCCAGCGGGCCGAGGTGCGCGAACAGCTCGTCGAAGTCGTGGGTCTTGAGGTTCAGCGGCGGTGACACGGGCCGGGGCCCTATCACTCGGCGACGGCGGCCGAGAAGTCGACGTGTCGGGAGAAAGTGACATCTGCCCGTGACAGAGCCGTTGAAATGGAGGTCGAAACCGACCTAAACGGAAAGCTTCCTGGCCGTTCGGGGCAGTCCTTCTTCCGCAGTCCGTTTCAGGGAGCTCTTCATGCGTTTGTCTCGGTACCTTGTCGCGTGCGCGACGATTTCATTCGCGGTGGCCTGTGGGCCGCCGACGCCTCGTCCTGATGCTGGCACCACGGGTGGCGGTTTCGGCACCGGTGGTGGTTTCGGCACTGGCGGCGGGTTCACGAACGCTGGCGGCTCGGCGGGTGGAGCGGCTGGTGGTCGCGCGGGTGGAACGGCGGGCGGCATGGCCGGTGGAACGGCTGGCGGCACGACGGCGGGCGGGACGGCGGGCGGCACGACGGCGGGCGGGACGGCGGGTGGCATGGCCGGCGGTGATGCGGGTGGCATGGCCGGCGGTGACGCGGGCGGCATGGCCGGTGGAACGGCGGGTGGAACGGCGGGCGGCACGGCGGGTGGAACGGCGGGCGGCACGGCGGGTGGAACGGCGGGCGGCACG
>JBILEB010000071.1:0-33385 GCA_044352295.1 Myxococcaceae bacterium | reverse complement strand
GTCGAAGTCGGCGTTGAACGCCGTGCAGACGAGCGGGTGCAGCTGAATGGCCTTGCCTTCGATCAGCACCGGCTCGAACGCCTGAATGCCGAGGCGGTGCAGGGTCGGAGCGCGGTTGAGGAGCACCGGGTGCTCGCGGATCACGTCATCGAGAATGTCCCAGACCTCCGGGCGCTCCTTCTCGACCATCTTCTTGGCCGACTTGATGGTGGTGACGTAGCCCTTCTCTTCGAGCTTGTTGTAGATGAACGGCTTGAACAGCTCGAGCGCCATGATCTTCGGCAGGCCGCACTGGTGCAGCTTCAGCTCGGGGCCGACGACGATGACCGAGCGGCCCGAGTAGTCGACGCGCTTGCCGAGCAGGTTCTGGCGGAACCGGCCCTGCTTGCCCTTGAGCATGTCGGACAGCGACTTGAGCGGCCGCTTGTTCGGACCGGTGATCGTCTTGCCGCGGCGGCCGTTGTCGAACAGCGCGTCGACGGCCTCCTGGAGCATCCGCTTCTCGTTGCGGATGATGATGTCCGGCGCGTTGAGCTCCTGGAGCTTCTTGAGCCGGTTGTTGCGGTTGATGACGCGGCGGTAGAGGTCGTTGAGGTCCGACGTCGCGAACCGGCCACCATCGAGCGGCACGAGCGGACGGAGGTCGGGCGGCAGCACGGGGATGACGTCGAGCATCATCCACTCGGGCTGGTTGCGCTGGCCGGCGGGGCCGGAGACGCGGAACGACTCGAGCACCTTGAGGCGCTTGGCGATCTTCTTCCGCTTGGCCTCCGAGGTGGTGACCTTCATGTCCTCGCGCAGCTGCTCGGACATCTGGTCGACGTTGATCGTCTTGAGGATCTCGCGAACCGCCTCGCCGCCCATCGCGGCCACGAACGCATCCTCACCGAACTTCGACGCCAGCTTCTGGAAACGCTCCTCGGTGATGAGCTCGCCCTTCTGCACTTCGGTCTCGGGCAGGCTCTTCGCGTCGAGGACGATGTAGGCCTCGCAGTACAGCACCTTCTCGAGGTCCTTCAGGGTCATGTCCAGCAGCGCGCCGATGCGCGAGGGCAGCGACTTGAGGAACCAGATGTGCGCGACCGGCGTGGCGAGCGTGATGTGGCCGAGGCGCTCACGACGCACCTTCGACTGGATCACCTCGACGCCGCACTTCTCGCACACCACGCCACGGTGCTTCATGCGCTTGTACTTGCCGCAGTTGCACTCGTAGTCCTTCACGGGCCCGAAGATGCGGGCGCAGAAGAGGCCGTCTCGCTCGGGCTTGAACGTGCGGTAGTTGATCGTCTCGGGCTTCTTCACCTCGCCATGCGACCACTGGCGGATCTTGTCAGGCGACGCGAGCGCGATGCGGATCGCCTGGAAAGAGAGCGGGTCCTTCGGCTTCTCGAAGAAGTTGAAGATGTCCTTCACGGGTTCACCTTGTCGGTTGGGACGGCAGAGTCAGAAAGGTTCGGTTCGATGGAGCGACCTCTGGACTGACCGAGGCCGCTCCGCCTCTTTGGTGAGCAGCGACGCGTCAGGCGTCGGTACCCGTCTTGATGGAGTCGTCGGAGACCACCATGATCGACGCGCGGCGCCGCTCCGGCGGAGCCTGCTCGAGCAGCTCGATGTCCAGGCCGAGCGCCTGGAGCTCCTTGAGCAGCACGTTGAACGACTCGGGCAGACCCGACTCGAGCGTGTAGTCGCCCTTGACGATGGACTCGTACATGCGCGTGCGGCCGACGACGTCGTCGGACTTCACGGTGAGGAACTCCTGGAGGCTGTAGGCGGCGCCGTACGCTTCCATGGCCCACACTTCCATTTCGCCGAGCCGCTGACCGCCGAACTGCGCCTTGCCACCGAGCGGCTGCTGGGTGACCAGAGAGTAGGGCCCGATGGACCGCGCGTGGATCTTCTCGTCCACGAGGTGGTGCAGCTTCAGCATGTACATGACGCCCACGGTGACGTTCTGGTCGAACGCCTCGCCGGTGCGGCCATCGAAGAGCACCATCTGACCGGTCTTCGGCAGATCGGCCTTCTCGAGGAGCGCGTGAATCTCGCCCTCGTTGGCGCCTTCGAACACGGGCGACGCGACGTGGATGCCAGGACGCAGGCGGCGGCAGAGGTCGACGACCTCCTTGTCCGACAGCTTCTCGAGGAACTCCTGGAACTTCTCGTCGTCGTAGACCGACTTGAGCTGCTTGCGGAGCGCGTCACCCGAGAAGTTCTTCTCCACGAACTGCTGGAGCTTCTCGCCCATGCCACGCGCCGCCCAGCCGAGGTGCACCTCGAGGATCTGCCCGATGTTCATGCGGCTCGGCACGCCCAGCGGGTTGAGCACGATGTCGACCGGCCGCCCGTCCTCCAGGTACGGCATGTCTTCGATGGGGAGGATGCGCGAGACGACGCCCTTGTTGCCGTGCCGGCCGGCCATCTTGTCGCCGACCTGCAGCTTGCGCTTGATGGCCACGTACACCTTGACCATCTTGATCACACCAGGCGGGAGCTCGTCGCCCTTCTTGATGCGGGCGATCTTCTCGCCGAAGGCCAGCTTCACGGCCTCCTTGTTCTCCTCGAGGTTCTTCAGCAGCTCGCGCACCTTGCCGTCGACCTGCTCGCCAACCGAGATCTCGCCCCAGTACTTGTAGGGGATCTTCGACAGCAGCTCCTCGGTCAGCTTCTCGCCCTTCTTGAAGTAGACCGTGCCCTTGTCGTCCTCGAGCTTCGAGGCGGCTTCCTTGTTGACGATGAGCTTGCGAATGCGGCCAAACGCCGAGTCCTGGAGGATCTTGATCTCGTCGTTCTGATCCTTGAGCAGGCGGGCCTCTTCCATCGACTCGATGGCCTTGGCGCGCTCGTCCTTGTCGACACCCTTCCGGCTGAACACCTTGGCGCCGATGATGGTGCCCGAGACGCCCGGCGGCACGCGCAGCGAGGTGTCACGCACGTCGCCGGCCTTCTCGCCGAAGATCGCCCGGAGCAGCTTCTCTTCCGGCGACAGCTGCGTCTCGCCCTTCGGGGTGATCTTCCCGACGAGGATGTCGCCCTGCTTCACCTCGGCGCCGATGCGGATGATGCCGGACTCGTCGAGATCCTTGAGGGCCTCTTCGCCGACGTTCGGAATGTCGCGGGTGATCTCTTCCTTGCCCAGCTTGGTGTCACGCGCGATGCACTCGAACTCCTCGATGTGGATGGACGTGAACACGTCGTTCTTGACGATGTTCTCGCTCATCAGGATCGAGTCTTCGAAGTTGTACCCCTGCCACGGCATGAACGCGACGACGACGTTCTGGCCGAGCGCGAGCTCGCCGGTCTCGCACGACGGGCCGTCGGCGATGACGTCGCCCTTCCTCACCTTGTCGCCCTTCTTCACGATGGGCTTCTGGTTGAGGCAGGTGCTCTGGTTGGAGCGCTGGAACTTCACCAGGTTGTAGATGTCGACCTCGCTCGCGACGTCGCTGAACGCGGCCGGCACTTCGGCGCGCACGACGATGCGGCCACCGTCGACCGACTCGATGACGCCGTCACGGCGCGCCACCACGCACACGCCGGAGTCCCGCGCGACGACGGACTCGATGCCGGTGCCGACGAGCGGAGACGCCGTGCGCACCAGCGGAACCGCCTGGCGCTGCATGTTCGAACCCATGAGGGCGCGGTTCGCGTCGTCGTTCTCGAGGAACGGGACCAGCGAGGCCGCCACCGACACGAGCTGGTTGGGCGAGACGTCCATCAGGTCGACGTCCTCGGGCTTGGCCGAGACGAACTCGCCGCCGCGCCGCGACTGCACGCCGTCTTCGCTCAGCTTGCCCTTCTTGTCCGACTTGGCGCTGGCCTGGGCGATGGTGTGCTTCTCTTCGTCGAGCGCCGAGTAGAACGCGACGTCCGGCGTGAGCGAGCCGAGCTCGACCTTCCGGTACGGCGTCTCGATGAAGCCGAACTCGTTCACCCGCGCGTAGGACGAGAGCGACGAGATGAGGCCGATGTTCGGGCCTTCCGGCGTCTCGATGGGGCAGATGCGGCCGTAGTGTGTCGGGTGCACGTCACGCACCTCGAAGCCGGCGCGCTCACGCGTCAGACCGCCGGGCCCGAGCGCCGAGAGGCGACGCTTGTGCGTGACCTCCGAGAGCGGGTTCGTCTGGTCCATGAACTGCGAGAGCTGGCTGGAGCCGAAGAACTCCTTGATCACCGCCGTCACGGGCTTGGCGTTGATCAGGTCGTGCGGCATGAGCGTCTCGATCTCCTGGAGGCTCATGCGCTCCTTGATCGCGCGCTCCATGCGGACGAGGCCGATGCGGTACTGGTTCTCGAGCAGCTCGCCCACCGCGCGCACGCGCCGGTTGCCGAGGTGGTCGATGTCGTCGATCGTGCCCTTGCCGTTCTTGAGGTCGATCAGGTACCGAATCGTCTCGAGGATGTCGCGCTTGGTGAGCACCTGGTTGTCCAGGGGCTCCTCGACGCCGAACTTCGCGTTGAGCTTCTTGCGACCGACCTTCGAGAGGTCGTACCGCTCCGGGTTCAGGAACAGCACGTTCTCGAACAGGTTGCGGGCCGTCTCCGGCGTCGGGGGATCGCCCGGGCGCACGCGACGGTAGATCTCCATGAGCGCCTCGTCGGGCGTCTCGAGCTTGTCCATCAACAGCGTGTCCCGCAGGTACGGGCCGACGTTGAGGTTGTCGATGAACAGCACCTTCACTTCCTTGATGCCGTGCTCGAGCAGGTTCGCCACGTGATCCGGGCTGATCTCCTCGTTGCACTCCAGCAGCACTTCGCCGGTGTTCTCGTCGATGACGTCGAAGGCCGAGACCTTCGTGTAGAGCTCGTCGGCGTCGATCGGCAGGCGCGTGAGCTTGGACTGCTCGAGCTTCTTGAGCGCGGCGCGGGTGAACTTGCGGTTCTTCTTGACGATGATCTCGCCCGACTTCGACTTGATGTCGCGCGTCGCGCGCTGGTTGTAGAGCAGCTCGAAGTCGACCGACTTCTCGAACTCGCTGTCCGAGTACAGGTACACGGTCTCGGTCGAGTAGAAGTAGTTGAGGATCTGCTCGGTCGAGCCGTTGAACTCGATCGGGTTCTTGCGGGCGGTGTCGCCGACCGCGCCGAGCGCGCGGATGAGCACGGTGACCGGCAGCTTGCGGCGGCGGTCGATGCGCACGTACAGCAGGTCCTTGTGGTCGAACTCGAAGTCGAGCCACGAGCCACGCGAAGGAATGATGCGCGCGTTGTAGAGGAGCTTGCCCGACGAGTGGCTCTTGCCCTTGTCGTGATCGAAGAACGCGCCCGGAGAGCGGTGCAGCTGGCTGACGACAACGCGCTCGGTGCCGTTGATGATGAACGTCCCGTGCTCGGTCATGAGCGGGATCTCACCGAAGTAGACCTCCTGCTCCTTGACGTCGCGGATCGACTGGGCCCCGGTCTCTTCGTCCTTGTCGAGCACCACGAGGCGCACGACGACCTTGATGGGCGCCGCGAAAGTCATGCCGCGCTGGCGGCACTCGTCGACGTCGTACTTGGGCTTCTCGAGGTTGTAGTTACGGAACTCCAGCAGGCTCGTCTCATTGAAGTCCCGAATGGGGAAGACGCTCTTGAAGACCGCCTGGAGCCCGACGTCCTCGCGCTTCTCCGGCGGAACGTCAGCCTGAAGGAACTTCTCGTAGGACAGCTTCTGGATGTTGATGAGATTGGGGATCTCGATGACCTTGTTGATCTTCGCGAAGCTCTTCCGCGTCCGGAAGTTGTTCTGCAGGGTCGGCATTCGCTTCTCTCAGTCGGGCTTGAAGGGTGGGCCGGGGCGACCGGCGGGCCAGCGTTGAGTTGTCGGTGAAAGCTCGAGTTGTCCTGGGGAATCTTCAGTGCGTCGAGACCGCCCCTTAACCGGGCGTGCTCAAGCGGCAAAGCCGGTGACCCTCCCCAGAGGATCACCGGCTGCCTGTTGAGGCGGGGAGAAACGCTTACTTGAGCTCCACCGTCGCGCCGACGGCCGTGAGCTTCTCCTTCATCTTGTTGGCGTCGTCCTTGTTCGCGCCTTCCTTCACCGTCTTGGGCGCGCCCTCGACGAGGTCCTTGGCCTCCTTGAGGCCCAGGCCGGTCAGCTCGCGGATGACCTTGATCACGTCGATCTTCTTGTCGCCGGCCTTGGCGAGGACGACCGTGAACTCGGTCTTCTCCTCGACCGGAGCCGCCGCCGCCGCCGGGCCCGCCGCCGCAACCGCAACCGCGGCAGCCGAGACGCCCCACTTCTCCTCGAGCTTCTTGACCAGGTCCGCCGCCTCCATGACGGTGAGCGACGAGAGCTGGTCCACGATGGTGTTGATGTCTGCCATGACTTGTGTTCCTTCTGTTTCGAAAAAACTGCGAATGGTTAAGGGGAGTTACAACCGGTTCACTGCTTCGCGGCTTTCGCCTGAAGCACGCGCGCCAACGCGGCGCCGGGCTCCTTGATCGTGCGGACCAGCTTGCTGGCGGGCTGGTTGATCATGCCGAGGATCTGGCCACGGAGTTCGTTGAGGCCTGGCATCTTCGCCAGCGCCTGCACGCCCTTCGCGTCGATCTTCGCGCCCTGGACGACACCGGACTTGATGGTGATCGTCTGCAGGTCCTTGGTGAAGTCGGCCAGAATCTTGGCCGGCGCCACCACGTCGTCGTAGCTGATGGCCACGGCGATCGGGCCGACGAAGTCGTCGGACACCTTCTCGACCGAGGTTCCACGCGCGGCACGACGAGCGATGGTGTTCTTGAGCACCTTCCACTCGACCTTGCCCTCACGCAGCTTGCGACGCAGCTTGTTGACGTTCTCGACGTCGAGCTTCTTGAACTCGGCGACGATCACGGACTTCGCACGGCTGAACTTGTCGTTCAGCTCCTTGTTCAGCGTTTCTTTCTCGCTCTTGAGCACTTCTGCACCTCCTTCCGTTGCATGTGTTCCGGTTCGTCCTCACCCACGCGACGTGGGTGGTGGCTGGCCGGAGTCCTGGTGCACAGTGCGAGAGCGAGAACTGCTGGAAGTGACCGGTCCCACATCACCCTTCTCACGCTCCCCGTCTCGGCAGGGCAGCCTCGTACCGACGGCGCCGTTTAAGCACTCTGACCATCGCCACCGACCTCGCCCGGGTGTTTCTCCGGGTGGCACGGGTCGGTGAAGGCGGTTGGAGCGCCCCTGCTGTCTACGACCAGGGTCCTGCTATTGAGTTTTTTCGCCTGCCCCCTTGACGGGTTCCGATCGACGACTCGGTTGGGTTTCGAGGGTGGGCTCGCGGCCCTTACCCGAACGCCAACCGCCCTGTCAACTGACGCCAAAATCGAAGCGCCGCGCGGGCTTGTGGGCCGACGCGCCGCGGCGCTTCGGGAGGGCGCCTCGCTTACTTGTAGCGGGCCGCCAGCTCCGAGGTGTCGAGCTTGATGCCGGGGCCCATCGACGAGCTGATCGCGATGCCCTTGAGGTACACGCCCTTGGCGGTAGCCGGCTTCATCTTCATGACGAGCTCCATGAGGGTCATGAAGTTCTCCTGGAGCTTCTCGGCCGTGAACGACGCCTTGCCGACCGGCGCGTGAACGATGCCCGCCTTCTCCGCGCGGAACTCGATCTTGCCGCCCTTGGCCTCCTTGATGGCGCGCGCGAGATCCATGGTCACGGTGCCGACCTTCGGGTTCGGCATGAGGCCACGGGGGCCGAGCACCTTACCGAGGCGACCGACGACGCCCATCATGTCGGGCGTGGCGATGACGGTGTCGAAGTCCATGAAGCCTTCCTCGATCTTCTTCGCGAGGTCGGCCTCACCGACGATGTCGGCGCCGGCGTTCGTGGCTTCGGTCTGCTTCTCGCCCTTGGCGAAGACGGCGACCTTGGCGCTCTTGCCGGTGCCGTGGGGCAGCACGACGGCGCCGCGCACCATCTGGTCTGCGTGCTTCGGATCGATGCCGAGGTTGATGGCCACGTCGATCGTCTGGTCGAACTTGGTGGCGACGGAGGCTTCCTTGAGGAGCTTGAAGCCGTCGGTGATCGTGTAGCGCTTGTTGCGGTCCACCTTGGCGGCGGCGGCCTTGAACTTCTTTCCGGACATGGGGAATTCCTCTTCGAAAATGAAAGGGTGAAAGGGGTTGGGGATTACTTGACCAAAATGCCCATCGAGCGCGCGGTGCCGGCGATGGTACGCATCGCGGCCTCGAGCGTGGCGGCCGTGGTGTCGCCCATCTTCTGCTTGGCGATTTCCTCGAGCTGCTTCTGGGTGATCGACCCAACGACTTCCTTCCCGGACTTCTTGGCGCCGGAGCCCTTCTTCTTTTCGGTGTGCAGACCAGCAGCCTTCTTGAGCAGCACCGACGCGGGGGGCGTCTTGAGCTCGAAGGTGAAGGACTTGTCCTGATACACGGTGATGATCACCGGAATGATCAGGGCTTCCTTCATCTGGGCCTGGGTCTTGGCGTTGAACTGCTTGCAGAACTCCATGATGTTGACGCCGGCCTGACCGAGCGCGGGGCCAATCGGAGGAGCCGGGTTCGCCTTCCCGGCGGGGATCTGCAGCTTGACCTGTCCTGTGACCTTCTTCATTGCGTTGCTTCTCCCGTGGTTCGAGCGGTCCGGAGTCGTTCTCTGGGCCTCCCACAGTTGACGTGAGGCGAGATTGCCCCGACGTCACCGACATGAACGACCGTCGGCCCGACGACTTCTGTCGTTACCCTGCCGTCTTCTCGACCTGCATGAAGTCGAGCTCGACCGGCGTGGAGCGCCCGAAGATGCTCACGAGCACCTTCACGCGGCCCTTCTCGGGGTTGACCTCTTCGACGGTGCCGTTGAAGTTGGCGAATGGGCCGTCGATGACGCGCACGGTATCGCCGTCGTCGAAGTGCACCTTGGGCTTGGGCTTCATCACGCCTTCGCTCATGGCGGTCGTGATGCGCTGCACCTCGGACTCGCGCAGCGGCGGCGGGTCGTCCTGGCCCTGGGCGCCCAGGAAGCCGGTCACCTTGGGGGTGTTCTTCACGAGCGACTTGGTGATGGGCGTCATCTCCATCTGAACGAGGATGTAGCCCGGCATCGTCTTGCGCTTCGTCTGGCGCTTCTGGCCATCGCGCATCTCGACGACCTGCTCGACGGGGATGAAGATCTGCCCGAAGGCCTCGTGCAGCTCGCGCTGCTTGATGAGGTCCTCGAGCGACTTCTTCACCTTGTTCTCGAAGCCCGAGTACGTGTGCACCACGTACCATTTCTTGTCCGAGCTCATGACACCTTCTCCCAGATCCATGGCAGCCAATCGACCATGAGCCGCAGGCTGAGCACGTCGATCGCCGAGAGAACCACCGCGGCGACCAAGGAGGCCACGACGACGGCGAAGGTGGACACCCGGGTCTCTTCCCACGACGGCCAGGTGACCCGCTTGAGCTCCGTGGCGACCTCGAGCGCCAGCGTGTGGATCCGCGGGTTGACCCAGCAGTAGATGCCGGTCCCGAGCGCGAGCCCGAAGCCGAGCAGGAACGGCGGGGTCGAGAGCGGAATGCCGGCGATGAGCGGGCTCTGTCCCAGCCCCACCTCGACGAAGACGCGCGCGAGGATGTTGGCGAGGAAGAACGCGAGCACCAGCCCGAGCAGCAGATACGAGATCACCACGAACCGCTTCGGGTCCACCTCTGCGCGGTTTGCTTGTTCCGAGGCTTCAGACGCCATGGGCACCTTCCGACGGAACGCTCCAGGCGACCGTCTTGATGAAAGGACTCAGGCCGATCGACGCTGCGCCGACCGGCCTGGAGGGAAAGTTGGCACGCCAGGAGGGATTCGAACCCCCAACACGCGGTTTTGGAGACCGCTGCTCTACCGTTGGAGCTACTGGCGTACGAGAACGACGTTCAGCCGACCTTGCCCTCTTTGTGCGCCGTATGCTTCCGGCATCGCGCGCAGAACTTGCTCAATTCGAGCTTGTCCTGCTGCTTCCGGCGATTCTTGGTCGTGGTGTAGTTGCGCTCTTTGCACACCGTGCATTCGAGCGAGATCAGGCTGCGGTTGCCCTTGGGCATGACTTTAAACTCCGGCGAAATACTTCAGGCTGAGACGACAGAAGGGAAGGCCCTCTGACAGAGCCCTCCCTTCATGTCAAGCGGTGTGCGCGCCTCGCGCACCCGCGAGAACCGACTGGAATATCAGGCGATCACTTCGGCAACGACGCCGGAGCCAACCGTTCGACCACCCTCACGGATGGCGAAGCGGAGCTCCTTCTCCATCGCGACGGGCGTGATGAGCTCGACCTCGATGGCGATGTTGTCGCCGGGCATCACCATCTCCACGTTGTCCGGCAGCTTGACGGAGCCGGTCACGTCGGTGGTGCGGAAGTAGAACTGCGGGCGGTAGCCCTTGAAGAACGGGGTGTGACGACCACCCTCTTCCTTCGTGAGCACGTAGACCTGCGCCTTGAACTTCGTGTGCGGGTTGATCGAGCCGGGCTTGGCGAACACCTGGCCGCGCTCGATCTCCTCGCGCTTGAGGCCACGAACGAGCGCGCCAATGTTGTCGCCGGCGCGGCCCTCGTCGAGGAGCTTCTTGAACATTTCGACGCCGGTGACGACCGTCTTGGCCGTCGGACGCAGCCCGATGACCTCGACTTCGTCGCCGATGCGCACGATGCCACGCTCGACACGGCCGGTGGCGACAGTGCCGCGACCTTCGATCGAGAACACGTCTTCGACCGGCATGAGGAAGGGCTTGTCGGTCGCGCGGGCCGGCGTCGGAATGTAGGTGTCGACGGCCTCCATCAGCTTGAGGATCGACTTCTCGCCGATGTCCGACTGGTCACCCTCGAGGGCCTTGAGGGCCGAGCCAGGGATGATGGGCGTCTTGTCGCCCGGGAAGTCGTACTTCTTGAGCAGGTCGCGAACCTCGACCTCGACGAGCTCACGGAGCTCGGGGTCGTCGAGCATGTCGACCTTGTTCAGGAAGACGACGATGTAGGGAACACCGACCTGGCGGGCCAGGAGGATGTGCTCACGCGTCTGGGGCATCGGGCCGTCGGCCGCCGAGACGACGAGGATCGCGCCGTCCATCTGCGCGGCGCCCGTGATCATGTTCTTCACGTAGTCGGCGTGGCCGGGGCAGTCGACGTGCGCGTAGTGGCGGTTCGTCGTCTGGTACTCGACGTGCGCCGTCGAGATCGTGATGCCGCGCGCGCGCTCCTCGGGAGCCTTGTCGATCTGGTCGTACGCCAGGAACGTGGCGCCGCCCGTCTTCGCGAGGACCTTCGTGATGGCCGCGGTCAGGGTCGTCTTGCCGTGGTCGACGTGCCCGATGGTGCCGATGTTGACGTGCGGCTTGTTTCTCTCGAACTTCTCCTTCGACATGGTGCCTTCCTTGTGTGTTTGAACCCGAATCGGGGCGTCTGACTGCTGAAACGAAAACGAAATGGAGCCCAGAACCGGGATTGAACCGGTGACCTCGTCCTTACCAAGGACGTGCTCTACCAACTGAGCTATCTGGGCACTTCCCTGCCTCGTGCTGCGACTTCGTGCTTCGGACCGACGACTGCTTGCTGCTTGCTGCGTGCTGCACCGGCGACTTCGAACAGAGCGGGGAACGGGATTCGAACCCGCGACATTCAGCTTGGAAGGCTGACGCTCTACCAGCTGAGCTATCCCCGCAGAGGAAACATCTCCTCGAAAAACGAGAGCTGGTGTGGAGGGGGGTGGATTCGAACCACCGAAGGTCGAGGACCGACAGATTTACAGTCTGTTGCCGTTGGCCGCTTGGCTACCCCTCCGCTCGAAGGGTGTTGATATTCACTTGTGGGCTCTACTGGCCGGCGGCGGGATTCGAACCCGCGACCTACTGATTACAAATCAGGTGCTCTACCAGCTGAGCTACACCGGCAAGGCTCCAGAACTTCTCGGAAAACCTGCCACCCCGGTCACGAGGGCGGCGCTCCTTATTCATGGGGGAATGGGCAAGTCAAGCGTTGAAGACGAGAGCGCTCCGGTCGACTGACCGAACCGCCCAGACTCACGGACGAACGGCGCGGCGACGAGCGACCTCGGCAAGCAGGACGCCCGCCGACACCGAGGCGTTGAGCGAGGCCACCTGCCCCACCATCGGAATCTTCACGAGGAAGTCGCAGTGCTCGAGCATGCCTCGGCGAACCCCGGCACCTTCCGCCCCGACGACCACGGCCAGCGGCCCGTCGAGCGCGGTCTCCCACAGCGTCTTCTCGCCGGTCGGCTCGGCGGCGACCGACCAGTAGCCGGCCTCCTTGAGCTGCTCGAGCGCACGGGCGAGGTTGGTGACGCGGGCGATCTTCGTGTGCGCCGTGGCGCCCGCCGAGGCCTTCGCCACCACGCCCGTCACCGCAGCGGCGCGGTCCTTGGCGATGACGACGCCATCGGCGCCGAACGCGTGGGCCGAGCGGATGATCGCGCCCAGGTTCATCGGATCCTGAATGCCGTCGAGCAGCACCACGAGGCCCGGCCGACCGTGCAGCTTCACGCTCTCGAGGATCTGCTCGAGCGTGGCGTAGTCGAACTGCCGCACCTCGGCGACGACGCCCTGGTGTCCACCCCGCGGCGCCATCGCGTCCAGGCGGTCCCGCTCGAGCTTGTCGACGCGAATGCCGTGCTCCGAGGCGCGGCTGAAGATCTCACCGGCAACGGACTCCTTGAGGCCCTGCTGCTGCACGCTGATGCGATCGATCTGGCCTGGTCGTGCACGCAACAGCTCGAGCACCGGATTGACGCCGTAGACGAAGCGTTCATCGCCGTAGCCTCGGGGGCCGTCCTCGCTGCGGTCAGCGGTGAGGAACTTCGCCGCCACCGGCTCACGCGCGCCTGGATCTCGACGAGGTGCCTCACGACGGGGCGGCTCGCGGCGCTCGAAGCGTGGCTGCTCCGGCCGCGCAGGTCGGTCGGTGCGTGGGCCCCGGTCATCGGTGCGACGTTCCGTGCGGTCACGCGGCGGCGGACGGTCATCGCGTCGACGTTCGTTTCGGTCCCGCAATGGCTTGCGATCGTCGCGCTTGAAGGGCCGTCCACCCGTGCGGGCCGGCTTGGCGCCGAACCGCTTCCCTCCGCCGCCTCCACCCGTCCGGGGCGGCCTGGCGCCGAACCGCTTCCCTCCCCCGCCTCCACCCTGGCTGAAGCGGCTCAACGGACGGCCACCGGAAACGAGAGCGTCTTCGTCTGGCGCGCGCAAACCTTCTCGGTGCAGATGAAGAACGTCATCTTCGCGTCGACCGTCGCCTTGCCCGACGCCGGGGCCGTGAAGGCCACCTCGAAGCGCGGATCTGGATACTCGGTCGACCCCGCGGCCTTCTTCACCAGCGAGTCCGCGAGCGTCAGCTTGTCCTTCTCGAGCTTCGCCTCCTTGCTGGACAGTTCGATGCGCAGGGGCGCCTCGTCCGACACGTGCGCGCCGTTCCTGGCCGTGATCGAGATCACCACCTTGCCTTTCTCGCCGCCCTTCACCTCGGTAGACGAGCCATCGGTCTTCACCTCGTAAAGCGAGGCCACGTCGGGCTCCGCGAGGGCGACGAGGGAATACAGCGGGACCAACAGGAGCAGCTTTCGCATGGCGGACCTTCTTTCACGTTCCACGACGGCGTTGAACTGTCTGCTGAGCCACCAGGCGCTCCCCGTGCGCGATGATCGCGGAGGCCACGTCCGTCGGCTCGAAGTCGACCAGGTTGGGTGCGGCGTGCACGGCGGTCACCACGGGGCGCTTCCCCAAGCGGACGTCGACGGCGCAGACCTCGAGGCCACAGCTCCGTGCGGCGCGGACGGCGAGCGCAACGATTGGCGCCGAGGGCGTGACTGGCTCGAGGCGATCCAGGTGGCCCAGGTTGCGGGCCGAGCGGCCAGGACGCATCAGGCGGCTGACCGCGGCGATCACCTCGGAGCCCACCACGAGGAGCCGCTGCTCACGCTGCCCCGGACGAACCGATTCCTGCATCATCACGTCGTGGCCGAGCCCCACCACGGCCTCCACTGCCGACTCGAGCGTCTGCATTGCCTCGCAGAGCATCACGCGCGGCGCCTCCGAGACGTCCACCAGCTTCACGAGGACCGGCAGTCCCCCGACCCGCGGGACCAGCCCCTTGAGCGCGCGCGCGTCTCGGGCAAGCACGGTTCGCGGGACCGGGACGCCGTCGAGCGAGAGCTTCACCAGACACCGGATCGGGTGACGGCTGACGGCGATCGCCCGCTCCGAGTTGAGGACGACGGCGCCCTGGGCGGCGAACTGCTCCACCATCGGCAGCGCGAACGGCGCCGCGTTTGGAGAGAACCTGGGCAGCACGAGATCCGGCGTCTTGAGCCGCTTCCACGCGCGTACCAGGCGGCCACGAGTGCCACCCAGTTGGAGTTGGAGCGTCGATGGATCGATCACCCGCACCTGGTGCCCACGCGCACGCGCCGCCTCGACCAACCGCCGGGTCGACGCCACCTTGCTGTTTCGTGAGAGAACCACCACCCGCATCGTTGAGCGCGTCATTACACGGCTGCGACGCGACTGTGCTGTGTGAATTCGCGACCTCCCGTAGGTCGCGCTCGGTCGGCTGTCAGACCTCGTGACAGTGGAGTGTCGACGAACCACTGAGATTCACTGAACTTCGGACGCGTGTGGGACTTGCGCCGCAAGGCGAGGGCCCTCGACACTGCGTCCTGCTGTCGAACGCTCGGAGTCCGTCATGGCGACGCGGTTGATGCGGGTGCTGCTCGTGCTGTTGGCGGGGTGTCAGACGTACCAGTTCGAGCCGGTGAAGCCGGTGATCATCGTGGTTGAGCCCATCGAGATTGAGCTCCAGGCGGTGCTGACGCCGAACGTGATGATGGCCGTCGACCGGTCTGGTTCGATGGCGGCCACGACGTCGATGGAGCCTTCCTGTCGCGGCTGCACGACCGGCACGTGTCCGGCGGCGTGCCCCACCCGGATGCGCGATCTGCAGGAGTCCGTTTCGACCTTCACCTCGCTCGCGCAGGAACGGCTGCGCCTGGGGCTGACCGTCTTCCCGCAGGAGACCGTTGAGCCCGGTGCGGGCGCCGCCTGCCGTGCTCCGACCTCGGTTCAGGTCCCCTTGCCGCCTGCGGCGCGCGTGGATGATGCCGCGGCCCGGGCGACGAATCGGACCTCGGCGATGCAGGTCAACCTCGCGGTGCAGCGACTGACGCCAGGAGGCGGCACTCCGACGGGCGCCACCCTGGCCTTCCTTTCGCGCGAGCCTGGCCTCACGAACCAGACCGACTTCCGGCCCGACTATGTGCTGTTGCTCACCGACGGCTTGCCGAACTGCAACGAGTCGAACCCGAATGACTTCGTGACCGATGCCGCCGTGTGCCGCTGTCAGTCGGGGACTGGCGACTGCTCAGGAGCGCTTCGCCGCCGCGGCTGTCTCGATGCCGATGGCACGGTGGCCCAGGTCGAGGCGCTCTCGAACCTCGGCGTGAAGACGATCGTCGTCGGGTTTGGCGCGGACACGGGACAGGTTGACGCGCGGGAGGTCCTGGGACGGCTGGCCACGGCGGGCAGGTTCGGGCCGGCGTTCCAGGCCTCCAATCGCGCCGAGCTCGAAGAAGTGCTCCGCCGCATCCTGATCGAGGTCACTCCGGTGCCGTGTCAGTACGAGCTGCCCTCGCAGCCGATCTCGAACGGGAGCGTGTCACTCCAGGTCAACGGAGCCCCCGTGGCGCAGGGCGAGTCGACCTGGCGGGTGAGCGGCCGGTCTTTGACGCTCGACCCCGTCTTCTGTGAGGCCAACCTGGGCTCGAAGCTGTCGGTCCGAATCGCGAGTTCTCCTTGAGCGCGACCACGCGCTGAGTCACGCTGTACCGTCCGTTGGGTTTTCAACGAGGTCCTCTGCATGAAGCGCCTGCTCTCTTTCGCCGTGTTCGCCGTCATGTCCGCCTGCCAGACGTATGACTTCGAGCCGGTTCAGCCGATCGCGATCACCCAGACCACCCAGTCGCGGAAGGTGGTGGCGCGCAATCTCAAGCCGAACCTGATGATCCTCGTCGACAAGTCCGGGTCGATGAACAGCACCATCATCCCGATGTGCATGGGCGGGAGCTGCGCGACCCGCGTGAGCGAGCTGAAGACGGCGATGGGCCAGTTCCTCTCGACCTCGGCGACCGTCGCGCGCATGGGCCTCGCGTTCTTCCCGAAGGAAGACACCAACTTCAGCCCGGGTGGCTGCCGCCCAACGAGCGAGATCAACGTCGAGCTCCCGCCGCCCGCGACGAGTGACATGGACACCATGCCGCTCGTGACGAACGCGAACCAGATCTCGAGCCGAATCCAGTCCATGGGTACGACCATTCCGGTGCAGGGCGGCACGCCGACCGCCGGGTCGCTGGCGTTTCTGGGTGGCTACGCTGGCCTTCTCGACGATCGCGACAACCGCGAGGACTTCGTGCTGCTGCTGACCGACGGTCTGCCCAACTGCAACGCGGCCAACCCGCTCGGGTGCAGCTCGATGCCGCCTCCGCCGTCGAACCTCTGCACGCTCAACCCCAACCCCAATCCCATGAACGTGAACAATTGCTCTGGTCAGTACTGCCGCGCAGGCTTCCTCGACAAGGACGGCGTGGTGACCGCCGTGAAGCAGCTTCGCTCCCGCAACGTTCGGACGATCGTGGTCGGCTTCGGCGCCGACTTTGCCAGTCCCGAGGCGCTCGACGTCCTGAACTCCATGGCGGCCGAAGGTGGCTTTGCCCGCAAGTGCCCGAACGGTACCAACGCGGAGTGTGGTGACCCGTCCGGTATGGCGAACCGCTGCATGAACAACGTTTGCCAGAAGCAGTTCTACGCGGCCGCGAACGCGACGGACCTCGGCCGTGCCCTCGCGGACATTCAGAACCTGATCGGCAGCGAAGACCCCTGCCTCTTCAACCTCTCGGACCGGCCGACCGACCAGCGCTTCCTCGCCGTCATCATCAACGGGACGACGACTCCAGCGGGCAGCGCGACCTGGACGCTCACCCAGACCGGCAATGTGCAGTTCACTGGCGGACTGTGCGATCGGATCAAGGCCTCGACGACGGTCGAGCCCCTCAATGTCGAGTTCCGCATCGTCAACACGCTCTGACGGGCGTCAGAACGACAAGAGCCGCGCCGAGGTCGTCAGCTTCCAGATGTCCGGAAGGCCGGTGACCTCGTCGAGCACGCCCTTCGACGTCAGCTCCGCGGGGTCGAGCCCGCATAACTTGACGGTCGTGTCACACGCCATCGCGCGCGCGCCCAGGTGCCGTGCGTCCATCAGCATCGTCGCGGGCAGCGGAGCGCCCAGGCCCGTCCCGCGGGTCGCTGCCGCTGATTCCCGCTCGGTGAGGGGCTTTCCGAACGTGCCTCGGCTCAACGACCGCAAGGCATCGAACGCGAAGATGTAGACCACCTCGTCGCCCATTGCCGCCGCCGTCAGCCCCAGCGACATGGCCTGCCACGCCGACTCGTAGCCGCCGCTCGACACAAAGATCACAAGCCGCGACGCCGCCATGGACCGCCGTATACACTCGCGCGCACTCAGCCCCCAAGCCCGGCCGGGGCTGCTGGAGACTCCGATCGATGCGCTCCCCCCGTCGCTCCCCGCTGCTCGGCATGCTCCTCGCCCTCGTGGCGCTGCCCGCCGTCGCCACGGTCGTCGCCTCCGTCACCATCGAAGAGCTCATCGCCCGCACGCCGGTGATCGTTCACGGAACGGTGAACCGCTCCGAGGCGAACTGGGACGCCGAGCACCGCAGCATCTGGACCTGGACCGAGATCGTCGTCCGTGAGCCGCTGAAGGGCCGGCCCACCGCGACGGTGCTCGTCAAACAACCCGGTGGGGTCGTCGGTCAGCTCGGCCAGTCGGTCTCGGGCGCCGCGCGCTTCGAAGGCGGAGAAGAAGTCGTGTTGTTCCTCGAGCCCGCGATCGATGAGCCCGGCGCGTTCGTGCTCATGGGCCTGTCCTTCGGCAAGGTGACGCTCGACTCCGGACCCGGCGCGAAGGTGGCGAAGCGGAACCTCAAGGGACTCTCCCTGGCCCGGCCCGGCCGGCAGGGCGTCATCGGCCCGGTCTCGGAGCTCGAAGTGCTCGGCACCGCCGACGCGTTCCTCGCCCGGATCCGCAAGGCCGTCGTCGCGGGAGGCGCGAAGTGATGCGCCACGCGGCGGTCATCGTCACCCTGCTCGCCTCGACCGCGTTCGCCGATCCCTCGGGCAAGAAGTGGTTCCTCGACGCCTGCCAGATGCAGTCGCAGTGCGTGCTCCAGAACGGAAACGCCAACGGCAACCGCGTCTGCACCATGGGCCGCTGTCTGCCCGAGGTGCGCTTCGCCGCCACCATCGACAACGCCGGACGCGCCACGCTGCCGGGCCAACAGCAGGTGCCGATGGCGACGGTGATTCAGCGCATGTACGCGTCCTTCGAGCGGTGGACGTTCACGAACGCCTCCTGCGATCCCGCGATCAACTTCGCGTACTTGAATGGCCTCACCTATTCCACGCCGCAAGGCCTCGCGAACGTCGGGACGGTGGACAACGAGAACAACGTCATCTGGCTCGGCAACGCCAACTGGCGGCACTCGAGCCTGACGCTCGGCCTGACGACGAACACGTTCTTTCCGGGCGAACTCATCGACTCCGACATGGAGATGAACGCCGCGACCGTCACGTGGGGCGGCGGAACGACGATCTCGGGCGGCGACTACGACTACGAGAGCGTCGTCACCCACGAGGCCGGCCACTTCATCGGGTTCGATCACACGGCGAACACCGTGGCGGTGATGTTCGCCTCCATCGGCACCGGGCAGATCAAGCGCAACCTCGCTGGGCCCGACATCAACGACGTCTGCGCCGTGTATCCCGGTGTCCCCGGAAGCCAGGGCGCGGTCTGCAGCACCGGCGGCGTCACGTGTCAGAACCCGCTGGTGTGTGAAGGCGCGCCAGGCGGACAGAATCGGATCTGCACGAGAGACTGCGCGAGCGCCGGAGCGCCGACCTGTCCCACTGGCTTCAGCTGCCAGGCCTCGACCAACGGGTTCGCCTGCCTTCCGCAGATCGGCACGCCCGACATGTGCCGGTTCTGCACGTCGGGACAGGATTGCTCCACGGGGGTGTGCCTCACCGACGGCATGGGGCGCAACTGGTGCTCGCTGACGTGCAACCCGGCCGTCGCCGGCCAGTGCGGGAACGGCTTCACCTGCCAGATGACGGCAGCCGGGAACTACTGCATCCCGACCGCGGCCTGCACCAACCAGTGCACGGCCCAGAACGTCGCGATGAACTGCGCGCCCGGGTACGGCTGTACGAACGGCACCTGCACGCCGTTGGGGATGCTGGGCGCGCGCTGTGAGATCTCCAGCGTGTGTCCGAATTGCGCCGCGTGTGCGACCGACGACACCAACCCGCAGATCGCCTTCTGCCGTGCCTGCTGCAACGACGGCCAGCCGGTGTGCGCAGGCTGCTCCAGTACGACCTGCGGGATGGTCGGCGGACAGGCGACGATGTGCTTCGGGCTCACCGGCCGACAGGAGCGGCTGTGCTACCCCTCCGGCGGCGCGCAGACGTGCCAGCCGTGCAGTACCGCCACGCCGTGCGCCGGCGGTGCCCAGTGTCTCGGAGGCTTCTGCCGCGCGAGCTGCAACCCGTCGGCGCCCGGGGCCTGTCCCGCCTGCCAGGCGAACGTGAACGGTGGGTTCTGCGCCTGTACGGCTCAGGAGGTCAGCGACGTGAACCAGGCCTGCAGCGCAACGGGCACCATGCTCGCCATCTGCCGCAACGGGCTGTCCTGCGTCGGAGGCTTCTGCCGGCAACGCTGCAACGCCGATCCCAACTCGTGTCCCGTCGGGTCGAGCTGTCAGGCGTCGAGCGGCCAGCAGGTGTGTCTGCCGAGCAACTCGGGCCAGCAGTGCGCTCCGTGTGGCGCCAGCGGCCAGTGTCAGCCCGGTCTGACGTGCTACGCCAACCGCTGCTACCCGCCGTGTTCGGTCGCGCTGCCGAACCAGTGCTCGACGTGCGTGCAGGTCGATCCGGATCCACCCGTGGGGAGCGGCGCCGGCATCTGCGCCTGTCCGGATCAGATCGTCGGGCCGGGGTCGAGCTGCCTGCTGCCTGAGATCGCCTCGTGCCAACCGGGGACCCGATGCCTGAGCGGGTTCTGCGAAGGTCGGTGTGATCCGATGAACCCCAACACCTGCCCCATCGGCCGCGTCTGCACGTTCCAGCTGGGCAGCGAGTTCTACTGTCAGGAGGACACGTCCGTGAACGGCGGAGGCTCCGCGGGGACGGCTGGCGGAACGAGCGGGACCGGTGGTGGGCGCCCCAGTGGTGGGGTGGGCGGCGGCGCGGCGGGCGGCGGGAACGTCAACGTGAACAACATGGGCTGCACCTGTCAGAGCGTGGACCCGTCGCTGGCGCTCTTCGCCCTCGCTGGGTTGATCGTTCGCGCGCGCTGGCGCCGTCGGTGAAACCAGCCCTCCCGGTCGTCATGGGGCTGGTCCTGACGGCCTCCACCGTTCGCGCGGACGACTGGGTGGGGCCCGATAAGGGGCTCCACTTCGCCGCGAGCGCGGGACTCTCGGTGCTGGGGCACGGGCTGGCGATTCCGCTGCTCGAGTCGCCGCTGGAGCGCGCCACCCTCGGCCTCGTCGGAGCCCTCGCGCTCGGGCTCGCCAAGGAGTTCGTCGATGGCTTCGGGCTCGCGTCCGCTTCGCTCAAGGACGTGACGTGGAACCTCGGTGGCGCACTCACGGGCGCGATCCTCGCGTGGACGATCGACACGTTTCTCGTGACGCCATGGCTCGAGCAGGTCGCGCCACGCGCCGTATTCTGAGGGATGCCTGCGGGTGACGGCTTGCGGTTCGCGTGAGGCGAATGTCGTCCGCATTTTCGACAGGAGAGGCTTCCCAGACCAGAGGCCTGTTCGGCCGAGCGATCGGCCGTTGGGACGCGCCAGACGAACCCCCGTCAGAGCGGATCGTCTTCTGCGGGCTTCACGGGAGCCGTCGGCGCTGCCCCCTTCGCGGGCGGCTCATCGGCCTTCGCGGCGCGGGTCGCTGGCGACAGATCCAGGGCGATCTGATGCGCGATCGCGCCGAGCATCGAACGGAGGCGATTGCCGAAGATCGACGGTTTCTTCGCCACCTCGAACGGGTCGAGCGGCTCGAGCCCCGCGCGCAGCTCGTCGCTGAAGAACGCGCGCCGGTACAGCGTGCCGCCGTCGATCCGGTACAGCCGCGCGTAGCCGTACAGATAGATCCCGGCCCTCCCGCCGCTGCTCCGCAGGCCGAAGTCCTCGACGACGATCTCGATGATGGAATCGACGCCCAGCGGTGACAGCCGCGTCACGTCGGGCGCGTTGGCGGGCACTTCGTCGACGAGGAAGGACTCGAGCAACGAGGCCACCTGCGCCGGCGAGGCGACGCGGGTCCACGGCCGGCCCTTCGGGAGCTCCGAGAGCACCTGGGCGCGCAGGGTATCGGCGACCTGATAGCGGTTGAGCGACCGGTCGGAGTCCGTGCCCTTCTCGAGCTTGAGCGTCAGCCGCCGGTCGGCCTCGCGCGCATCGAGCTTCTTGAGCCGCGCCGTGTAGCTGGCCGCATCATCCCGGAACACCGTCGACTTCGGCCCGGCGCCGTCCTCGATGCGCGCGATGAACGCCGGCTTCTCGAGCGAATCGAGCGCTTCGGCCGAGATGGGGAGATGGGCACAACCCACCGCACACAGCGACACCACCAGGACGAGGCTGCGCATGGCCACGCTCCTACCGCGAAGCTGCTGGACCGGCGAGTCCGTTTCCGCTAACCACGCGCGGTCTTTCAACCTTTCACGCAAAGACGAGGGGACTTCGCATGGTCAGCCGGTTGTCGAAGGCAGCAGTCATGGTGGCGAGCGCGCTGGCGCTGGCGGCGTGCCCCGAGAAGAAGGTCGTCGAGCCGCCGAAGCCGCCCCCCGAGCCGGTCAAGCCGGTGGTGCAGCCCGTCGTCGCCAAGCCCCCCGAGGTGCACGCCGAGAAGGAGTGCGCCGCCGCCATCGATCCCGGTCCCACGACCGAGCTGAAGGTCGGCGACCGCGCCGCGAAGCTCTCGGGCGCCCACCTGACGTTCACCGACAAGGACGCAGACGGTGAGTTCGTCGTCGGCGTCGTCGGCCCCGTCAACGAGGACTCCGGAGAGAACATGCTGGCCCTCAAGCGGTACGTGAAGTTCTTCCAGGAGAACAAGGCCGACGCGATCGTCCTCACCGGCGACATCGGCGACCTCGCCCCGGGCATCACCCGCGTGGTGGCCGAGCTCGCCACGGCGAAGGTGCCGGTCCTCGTGATCGCCGGCAACCAGGAGTGCCGCGCCGAGTTCACCGACGGCATCACCGCCGCGCAGAAGGACCACTCGAACGTCATCAACATGAACGCGGTGCGCGCGGTCGAGTTCCCCGAGCTGATGCTCGTCTCGCTCCCCGGGTACCACGATCAGGGCTACCTCAAGTGCGTCACCGGGTGTCTGTACCACCCGTCGACCATCGCCGAGGTGGTGCGTGAGGCGAAGGAGTCGAAGGTGCCCGTCGCGCTCGTCTCGCACGGCCCGCCGCACGGCAACGGGCCCCAGGCGCTCGACCACGCGGGCGCGGCCGGCAACGTCGGCGACGAGGCCATCGCCAAGGCCATCGACGAGGCGAAGATCTCATTCGGCTTCGCCTCGAACATCAAGGAGGCCGGTGGTCGCGCCACCTCCGACGCGGTCGGGACCCAGCTCGTGAAGGAGGGCACGCCCTCGAAGACGCTCTTCGTCAACCCGGGCCCCGCCGACACCTTCGGCTGGGACATGAACGACGCCACCAAGAGCGTCGGCATGGTCGCGGTGGCGAAGTTCAAGGGCGGCGAGGCCTCGTGGAAGGGCTTCCGCATGAAGGCGTTGACGGCCGCCGAGAAGGCCGAGGCCAAGAAGCTCGCGCCTCCCGCGCGCCCGGCGGAAGCAGCCCCGAAGTAATCGCCCGCGTCGCTTCGCCAACGAACGCCAGTCCCGTGTGGTCCGGGGCTGGCGTTTTCATTGATGGCCCTGCTACCGCCCCAGCGGAATTCTCTGCTGTTCAAGAAGCCTGAATGTTGCCCAACCATGCGTCGCTGGTACCGTCGATGGCTGCCGTGACGCCTCGTCCCCCACCGCCGCCGCCCCGCGTTCGCCGTCGCCTCGGCGAGCTGCTGATCGACGCCGGGCTGCTGGATGAGGTGCGGCTCAAGGCGGCGCTGTCGGAGCAAAAGAAGTGGGGCGGGCGGCTGGGCCGTGTCGTGGTCGAGATGGGCTTCGTCGACGAGTCGGCGATGTGCCGGGTGCTGGCGCAACAGCTGCGTTTGTCGACCATCGATCTCGACGGCACGAAGCTGCCGGCCCGCATCACCGACTTCCTGCGGCTCGATCTCGCCGAGCGGTACGGCGTCTTCCCGGTGTCGCTCGACATGAACACCAACGTGCTGACGCTGGCGACGTCGGATCCGACGAACGTCGAGGCGCTGCAGGAACTCGAGTTCGCCACCAATCAGAAGATGACGCCGGTCGTGGCGACGGCCTCGTCGATCGATCGCGCAATTCGGCACTACTACTTCGGTGAGTCGGCCTCCTCCACGAAGGCCGCAACGCCCGGCGAGCTTGGCCTGACCGAGACGACGTTCGAGCTCGATCAGCTCCTGTCGGCCCCTGCCGCGTCGCCGCGCCCTCCGCCTTCACCGGCCGTCCGGCCAGCACCGCCGCCCCCGCCGCCGGCCGCCTCGCCCGAGTTGGAGGCCCAGCTCAAGAAGGAGATCGCGCTCTTGCGTGAGCAGGTCGACGGGCTCGAGGGAGTCGTGTCGAGCCAGGTGCGCGCGCTGCGAAGCCTGCTGGAGATCCTCATCGAGGCCGGGCTCATCACCCGCGACGAGTACCTGCAGCGAATTCACCGCGGGGAGTGACCACTACACCATCGAGGTGGTGGCGTCTGACCGCACCTGCAATGCCGCGTTCTGGCGCCGGCGCTCGTCGGTGAGCTCGGCCACCAGCTCGAGGATCTGCGGGTGGCTCATGATCAACTGATCGAAGTCGGCGCGCGGCAGCCGCAACAACGACGTACGCCGGGTCGTCTTCACGCTCGCCATCGTCACCGAGCGCGTGAGCAGCGAGATCTCGCCGAACACCTCGCCCTCCTTCAGCGTCGCGACGTGCCGACCGCCGACGTCGACGGCCAGCTCTCCGGTGAGCACGACGTAGAGCCCATCGGACGGCTGCCCTTCGCGGATGAGCGTTTCGCCCGCCATCGCGTCGCGGGCCCGGAACCGCTGCACGAGATCGCGCCGCTCGCCCTTCGTGAAGGGCTTGAAGATCGCCGCGCTGTTCATGAGGTTCGACAGCAGCCGCTGGCGGCAGAACTTCTTGAGCGCGGTAGCGACGGTCGGGTGCTTCGTCGACAACTCGGTCAGCACCAGCGCCGGGATCTCGAGCAGCTGGGTGTCTTCGGCCGCCGCTTCCACGCTCGCGCTGCGCGGCGCATCGGAGAGCAGCGCCATTTCGCCGAAGAACGCGCCTTCATCGAGCGTCGCCAGCTCGCGGGTGGCGTCTGCCTCGGTGCGAAGCACTCGCACCTTGCCTGCGCAGATGACGAAGAAGCTCGTCCCAATGGAGCCCTGGTCGATGATCCTCTCGCCCGGCTCGACACGCCGCAGCGGACACCGCTCGAACAGCGCGATGAAGGCGTCTTCCGGAAGGTCCGAGAAGAGCGGGATCTTCGGGAGCGCGCCCGGCTCGAGGCGAGCGTCCTCCGGCGCCTCCATGGCCTCTTCGGCAGTGATCTGCACGGACCCACTCGACGACATCGGTGGCGCCCCCAGCGACGCCGCGGCCTCGACGACCTGGAGGAGCGAGTCTCCTTCGAGCTCGAGCTCGGTGAAGCTGGCGACGGCGCGCGGCACGACGATGGGCGCGACGGAGCCCGGGGCTGCGTGGGCGTCGGGATCGAACCGCGCGAAGGCCTCGAGGCTCTTCTCGAGCTCGGTCTGGGCCTCGGCGGCCGGCGCCATGGCGGGTCGGGTGGTCGAGGCTGTCGGGGGTGCAGCGGCCGGCGGCTGGAACGTGGGCGACACCCAGATGCGCGCGCTGCTCGGTGAGCTCGCAGGTAGCTCCTCGGGCTGCTTCGGCTTGAGCCCTGGCGGAGCGACCGCCTGTGACGGACTGCTCGTCACGGGGGCCGCTGGCGGCTCTTGAGGCCTTTCCCGCGTCAACACCACGAGGTCGGGAGGATCGGCGACGGGCACGGGCGGCGCGTCCAGTGCTACCGGCGCCAGGGCCGGGGCCGGAGGAAGCTCGAGCCGCGGTGGGGCTGCAATCGGCGGCGGAGTCGGGTCCAGGGGTGGCGCCGCCGGTGGAGGATCGAGCGCGGTCGCGGGTTCTGGCTCCGACGGCTCGACCTCCAACTCGTAGCTCGGTGCCTCGGCCGGGGGTGGGGGCGGAGGCAGGTCCAGCTCAGGAGGCAGCTCCCCTGGCGCGGGGGGCATCGCCGCCGGCGGAACGTCGAGCCCTTCGATGGGGATCTCCACCTCGCCCGTCACCGGCGCGGTCGCCAGCTCGATGTCGATGCCCTCCGTCGGGGCCGGCGGCGGTGGAGGTGGCGGCGGCCGAGCCTCGACCACCGGCTCCTCGACGGTGATCTCGATCGACTCGGCGGCCTTCGCCGCGGGCGCGGGATCAGGCTTCGAGCCGATGGTACGCGCGGTCGCCGGCCGGCTCGCGCCGCTCTTGCGGGCGTAGAGATCGGCCAGCATCTGCGAGACCCCTTTGTGGCCGGGGTCGAGCTCGAGCACGAGCTTGGAGGCCGCGATGGCGCGCGGGAGGAAGCCGTCCTTCGCGAACCCTTCGGCGGCGGCCTGGTAGGCGGTGATCGCGCGATCCTTCTGCCCCGCTTTGGCCCACGCATCGCCCATGCGCAGCCGCGCCTGGAGGTCCTTCGGATCCGCCTTGCAGCACTGCTCGTACGCCTCTCCGGCCTTGGCGAACTTCCCCTTCGAGAAGAGCTGGGTCGCCTTGTCCTTGAGCTCGCGGACGTCCATCAGCGCTGGCCCTCGGGCGGCGTGAGCTTCTGCAGGGCCTCGGTGGCGGCGTCGCGAACGCGCAGGGAATAGTCACCCTTGAGGGCGTCGAGGGCCTCGAGCTGGGCGCGGGCGGGCTCTCCGATGGCGACGAGGGCATCGGCTGCGGCAGAGCGCACCGAGGGGCTGTCGCTGAAGAGCTCTCGTCCGAGAGCAGGGACCGCGGCCGCCGCGCGCGTGCGCCCCAGCGTTCCGATCAACTCCCGGCGACCCACCACCGTGTCCTGCGCGAGGAGGTCGACGATGGCCTGCACCGATTCGGGCGCCTGCAGCTCGGCGAGCAGCGAAGCGGCGAGCGAGCCATCCGCCCCACCCTCCTTCACCAGGCCGAGCAGCACGGGAGCCGCGGTGGGAGGCAAGCTCTGCCCCCGCAGCGGCTCGACCAGCCGGGAGCGGTCACCGACGAGCTGCCCCAGCGTTTCGACGATCGCTGCGCGGCCTTCGGGCGACTCCGCGAGGGCCTGGGCCGCGGCCGACTGAACGGATCGTTCAGCGTCGAGGAGCGCGACCTTCACGATCGGCACCGTCTCGGCGCCCAACAAGGCGAGGCCGGCGTAGGCGGCGCTCCGGAGCGCGGGGCTCTGCTCCTCGGTGAAGGGCTCGAGGCGGGTCCGCGCGCCATCGACCTTCAGGCGCCCCATCGCGCGCAAGAGCGACGCGAGCAGGTGGTACTGATCATCCGTGCCGTCGTCGACGAGCTCGCGCGGCGCACGCGACTGGAGCGGCACCTTCCCGCGCTCCTTGAGCTTCTGCGCGTCGAGCGCGGCGATGCGCTTGAACATCTCGGAAGCCCGGGCGCGGTTGACCTTGTAGATGTCAGGCGCGTCCGGCGCCGGCTTCTCGTCGGGGTTGAACCCAGGCCCGAACTTGAGCGCCAGGTCCGCGGGAATCCAGTCGGCGCGCAGCGGCTCGATGGCCTTGAGCTCGGCGTCGAAGGCCTTCACCAGCGCCGCGGCACTCGCGGGATCTTGCAGCTCTGCCACGGCGTCGACGGCCAGCCGGCGCGTGATGGGGTCGCTCGCGGTGAGCAGCGGCGTGACCTTGGCGGAGTGCTCCTTGAGCGAAGGTCCCAACGCGACGATGGCGCGCAGCGCTGGATTGGGCGTTCCACTCTTGAGCTTCTCGAGGAGCGGCTCGACGGGGCAGCCACCACGTCGACGCAGCTCGCGGCCGGCCGACTCGACCTCGGGCCCGCCGCCACCGACGAGCACGTCACACAGCGCCTTTCCGGTCTCGGGCGACGTCGGCAGCGCGATGATCGCCTGGGTCGCCAGGACGCTCGCCGGGCTCTGCTCCAGGGCGACGGCGCTCAGCTTTGGCAAAGCCGAAGGATCCTTCAGCTTCCCGAGCGCCTCGCACGCCGCCTCGCGCAGCTCCGGGAAGTTCTCGTCCAGCAACGCCGTGAGGGCGGGGACGGCGCGGGCGTCACGCGCAAAGCCAAGCCCTCGGGCCGCGGCCGCCGCGAGCACCACGTTCTTGTCCTTCAGCAATGGCACCAGCCGGTTGACGGCTTCCGGACGTCCCGTGCGTCCCAGCTCCTCGGCGGCGCCGACCCGCTCGGGCAAGGCGCCGTCCTCGAGGGCCTTGAGGTTGTTCTCCCAGAGGGCGTTCGCTTCGGCCACCACGCAGCTCGCCATGGCGCCGGGCACGTTCGCGCTCTTGAGCCCCTCGACGATCACCTGCCGGGTGCTGCGGCCGCGCCTCGAGTACTGGAGCGTCAGGTAGGCGCGCGCCTTGTCGTTGCGCACGTTGGCCAGGGCGCGGGCGGCGGCGACCTGCACCACCTCGTCCGGATCGCCGAGCGCCTCGCCGAGGAGATCGACCACCCGGGCGTCGTTGCTCTTGCCCAGCGCCATCATCGCTTCCGCGCGCACCATGCCGACGGGGTCGCGGGCGGACTGGGTGAAGAGCGGCAGGTCGTCGGAGTCGTACTTTTCGGCCAGCTTCTTCACCGCGATGGCGCGCACGTCGGGCTGAGGGCTCTGGAGCTGCGCGAGGTACTTGTCGCGGTCACCCGAACACGAGACGAGCCCGAGGCAGACGCACAGGCAGGCGGCGCGCACCGACATGGGCGTCGTCATATCAGCGGCGGTCTCCCTTCGGCCGGGCATTTGGGGCTGCGCGCTTCGGAGGCGGTGGGCCGTCCGACTCGTCGGCGCCCTCCTCAGGCTCGTCCTTTCCGATGCCATGGCCGTGACGCCGCGGCGGCAGCTTGAGCGCGAGCTCGGCGCTCCCCTTGCCCTGCGACACCTCATGGACCCGCTTCACTTCGTCATTCGTCAGCGCACGCACCTGTCCAGGCCGGAGCCCATCGATGGGAATGCCGGCGTGGCTGGGCCGGTACAGCCGAACCACCGGGTGCCCGATGGCGGCGCACAGACGCTTGATGAGGTGGGGGCGGCCTTCCGTGACGACGAGGCGCAGCCAGGTGTTCTTGTCGGCGCGCTCGAAGCGGGCGACCTCGGTCGGTTTGGCGAAGCCATCTTCGAGGCGCACGCCGCCGCGCAGCTTCTCGAGGCTCGCGTCGGTGGGATCGCCCTTCACCTTGGCGAGGTACACGCGGCGCACCTGATGACGCGGGTGCATCAGCCGGTTGGCCACGTCGCCATCGTCGGTGAGGAGCAAGGCGCCTTCGGCGTCGTAGTCGAGCCGGCCCACGGGGAAGACCCTGGAGCGCACATTCTCGAGGTAGTCGCTGATCGTCGGGCGCTCCTGAGGATCCTTGAGCGTCGTGACGACCCCCGCGGGCTTGTAGAGCAGGAACCAGCACTTCTCGTTCGGCGCGACGGCCGGCTTCCCATCGACGACGACGAGATCCTTGTTGCCGTCGACCTTGGTGCCGAGCTCGCGAACGATGGTGCCGTTCACCTTCACCCGGCCGGCGGTGATGAGCGTCTCGGCGGCGCGGCGTGAGGCCAGCCCGGCGCGGGCGAGGTATTTCTGCAGTCGCTCCTGCATGTCAGCTCCCAGCCGGCGGCGCGGGGGGGGCGTTTCCGCCGTCGGGCGGTGCGCCGGGTGGAGGCTCGGGCGGTTTCGGCGGGTCGAGCACCTTCGAGACGGCCTTGGTGGTGCTGTCGGCGGTCTCGATGGCCTGCTCGAGCACCTCGAGCGCCTCTTCCGAGGCCTTCTCCTGCTCCGCGAGGCGCTGTTGGAATCCGGGATCGGCGAGGGCTTCGACGGTGCCCGCGGCGGTGGGGCGTGGAGCCTCCTTCTCGACGATCTCCTGATGTTCCTCGGTGAGCTCGTGGAACTCGCGCAGGGTGGGCAGCGCGTTGAGATCCTTCAGCGCGAAGAACTCGAGGAACTCACGGGTGGTGCCGTAGAGGATCGGCCGACCCACCTCTTCCTTCTTCCCGACGATCTTGATCAGCCGTCGATCGAGCAGGGCCTTGAGCACGGCGCCGGAGTCGACGCCGCGAATGTCCTCGATCTCGGGCCGGGTGACGGGCTGGCGGTACGCGCAGATGGCGAGCGTCTCGAGGGCCGCGCGGGTGAGCCGCTGCGGCTTCACCTTGAGGAAGCGTTTGACGAAGTCACCGGACTCCGGCGCCGTTCGGAGCTGCCAGCCGCCAGCGACCTCGTGCAGCACGATGCCCGCGAGCCCTTCGCGCCGTTCGCCTTGCAGCGCCTCGAGGCCCTTCTGGAGTCGCTCCCGATCGATGCCGGTGGCGTCGAAGAGCTGATCGAGCGACTGCGGCTCCGGCGCGACGAAGAGGACGCTCTCGATGACGTTGCGAACCTGCGCTTCGGAGAGCCTGCGCGCGCGCGCGACGACCTTCTCGAACGGCGTCTCGAGATCGGGCGCATCGATGGTCGCGGCTTCGAGATCCTCGAGCTCGGGATCGGTCGAGGGGCCGGCGGTGACGGCGGCGACCTCTTCTTCCGAGAACGGCGAGGGCCCGCCCGACTTAGTGGTACTCACGATCCATCTCCTCCGACCCCAGTTGCTTCGCAGCCTCGGACGACAGGGCGTCGCCGTGCTCGCTGATGAGAATCTCGCCGCCGGGCTCGGCCTGGAACACGCGCAAGAACCGGTGCTTGCACATCTCGAGCATGGCGAGGAACGTGATGATGACCTCGGAGCGGCGACGCGCGCCCTCGAAGAGCGCGAAGAAGCCGATGGACGAGCCCTTCCCCACCGCGCGCACCCGCTCGGCGACGCGCTGCATGGCGGACGAGAGCGACATCACCTCGCGCACGACCTCATGCTGCTTCTGGGGAATGAGCTTCTCGAGCACCCGGTCCAGCGCCTCGATGAGCTTGTAGACGCTGACCTCCTGGAGCCCGACCTCTTCGGCGTCGATGGGGATCTCGGTGGTGGCGACGCGGCGCGGGAAGACGTCGCGGTCGAGCAGATCGTTCATCGCGAGCTGCTCGGAGGCGTGCTTGTACTTCTGGTACTCGAGCAGCCGGCGCACGAGCTCGGCGCGGGGGTCTGTGGCGTCGGGAGCCAGGGCTTCGCCATCGGGTCCGGCCACACGCTCCTCGCGCGGAAGCAGCATGCGGGACTTGAGGTGCAGCAGCGTCGAGGCCATCACCAGGAACTCGCCGGCGATGTCGAGATCGATCTCGCGCATCTTCTCGAGGTGCCCGAGGTACTTCTCGGTGATGAGCGCGATGGGAATGTCGAGGATGTCGACCTTGTGCTCGCGGATGAGGTGCAGGAGCAGGTCGAGGGGACCCTCGAAGTTGGGGAGCGCGATACGGAAGGCGTCGCGCGGCGCCATCACCTCGCCCAGCCCATCGTCAGGTGCAGGACTCACGTCCTTCACGTCGGCCAAGAAATCGCTCCCAGGCCGGGAAATCGGCCTCGAATGCGTATAGCCCAACGGAGCGGAAAGGCGACTGGTGGCCGCCTTTTTCCGGGCGCTACAGGCCGACGGCGTCGCGCACGCGCTTGATCACCGGCGCGGCAAAGGCCCGGGCCCGCTCGGCGCCGTTGCGCAAGGTCCGCTCCACCTCGGCGGGGTCGTTCACGAGCTCCTGGTACCGCTTCCGCGCGGCGCCGAACTCCTGCTGGTAGCCCTCGAGCAAAAGGCCTTTGAAGTACCCGTACCCGTTCGTCTTTGGATCGCCGCCGGTCCGCCAGGCGGTGTCGGCGGCGGCAAAGGCGTCGGGCGGGAGCACCACCTCGAGCAGTCGATACAGCGGCTGGTCGACGGTCGGCTTAGGCTGTTCCGGCGGCGTGGAGTCGGTCTTCACCGACTTGATCTGCTTCTCGACCTCCTTCTCTGGCGCGAAGAGGTCGATGGTGTTGCCGTAGCTCTTCGACATCTTCTGACCGTCACGGCCAGGCACCACCGCCGTCTCGTCGCGCGTGCGCTCGACGGGCAGCTTGAACACGCCCGGCTTCCTGGACTTCTCGCCGGTCGGGTCCTGCGCGTCGTAGCCCTTCACGTACTCGAGGTTGAACTTGGTGGCCCAGTCGCGCGTGAACTCGAGGTGCTGCTTCTGGTCCTTGCCCACCGGCACCACGTCGGAGTCGTAGAGGAGAATGTCCGCCGCCATCAGCACCGGGTAGGCGAAGAGACCGAACTCGGGGCTGGCGATGCCCTTGTTCTCGATCTTGTCGCGATAGCTGTGGGCCTTCTCGAGGTTCGACATCGGCACCACGGAACCCAGAATCCAATACAGCTCGGTGACCTCGGGGATGTCGCTCTGCCGGAACAGCGTCGCCTTCGAGGGATCGAGCCCAAGCGCGAGGAAGGCCACCGCGGTCTCGAAGGTGAGCTGCCGGGCGAGCGCTGGATCCCGGACGCTGGTGAGCGCGTGGTAGTTGGCGATGAAGTACAGCGCCTCGCCCTCGTGCTGCAGGCGCACGAACTCGCGGATCGCGCCGTAGTAATTGCCGAGGTGGAGCCGGCCGGACGACTGCACACCACTCAAGATTCGAAGTGCCATCACGCGCCTGTGTGCCGAAGTTGACGCGGGAAGTCCATGCTCGCTGACGGCTCAGCCGGCGAGCGTGCGGGCGGCGACTCCAGCGGCGAGACACCCGAACAGCGTGACCGACGCGTAGGCAAGCCCCACCAGCGGACGCTCTCCCAGCAGCGCGAGCGTCTCGGCGTTGAAGGCCGAGTACGTCGTGAGTCCGCCCATCACCCCGGTGGTCAGGAACAGCTTGACGTCGTCTGACAGACCACCGCGCGCGGCGACCGTCACCACCAGCACCATCACGAACGAGCCGACGACGTTCACCGCGAGCGTTCCGACAGGAAAGGACGCGCCCACCCACCGGGTCGCCGCGAGCCCCACTCCGTACCGCGCCACCGAGCCCATCGCGCCGCCCAACGCCACCAGCAGCCACCCGTTCACGAGGCCTTCCTCCGCGAACGGGGATGGTGACGATCGTACGTGGTGCGCAGCCGCTGCGCGTCGACGTGGGTGTAGATCTGCGTCGTCGCGAGATCTGCGTGACCCAGCATCGCCTGGACGGCTCGGAGATCAGCCCCCCGCTCGACGAGGTGGGTCGCGAAGGAATGCCGCAGCTTGTGCGGTGAGAGCGCCTTGGTGATGCCCGCCGTCTGCGCGTGCCGGCGGAGCAGCTTCCAGAACCCCATGCGCGAAAAGCCCGCACCGCGGGGTGTGACGAAGAGGGCGCGGGTCTCCCGGCCTTTGAGGAGCGCGCCGCGCGCCGAGCCCAGGTATGCCGCGACGAACTCGATCGCGTGCTTGCCCAGCGGTACCACGCGCTCCTTGCGCCCCTTTCCCATCACCATCACGTAGCCATCGACGAGGTTCACGTCGTTGAGCGTGAGCTTCACCAGCTCGCTCACGCGCAGGCCGGTCGCGTACAGCACCTCGATCATCGCGCGGTCTCGCAGCCCTGCAGGCGTCTTCAGCTCCGGCGCCTGGAGCAGCGCTTCGACCTCTTCGAGCGTCAGGTAGATCGGCAACGTGCGCGCGTGACGGGGCGTGTCGAGATCGTCGGTCGGATTCCCAGGCGAGAGCTTCTCGTCCTCGAGGAACCGATGAAACCCACGAAGCGCGGCCAGGTGCCGGGCGGTGCTCCGGGCAGACAGGCCCTTCCGCCGCAACCACGCCAGGTGCTCGAGCACGTCTTCGCGCGTCGCCGCTTCGACCGCGCGTGTGCGGCGCGTCAGCTCCTCGAGCCAGTCCCGCACGTCCCGCGCGTAGGCATCGACGGTCTTCGGCGCCACGTTACGCTCGGCGCGGAGGTAGGTGACGAAGAGGTCGAGCAGCCCGTCGGACACGTCTGCGACTGTAGCCGCACAGCGCCCTCACCCGAAGTTCGTGAACCGCTCAGCCGCCATCGCGCGAGAGCGGCGGCTTCTCA
The DNA here is from genome assembly GCA_044352295.1 of Myxococcaceae bacterium. Classification (GTDB taxonomy): domain Bacteria; phylum Myxococcota; class Myxococcia; order Myxococcales; family Myxococcaceae; genus Xiheimicrobium. The sequence goes on along the minus strand of JBILEB010000071.1, from coordinate 67 downwards.
TCGGGCTCCTTGCGACGCGCGACGATGACGCCGTAGGTCGCGCTGGCCCGGCCCTGCTGCGCTCGGT
>JBILEB010000327.1:0-3040 GCA_044352295.1 Myxococcaceae bacterium | reverse complement strand
GTCTCGCAACCCGGAACCTACGAAAACCGACCGTGCGCGTCCTTCTCTCAGCCTCCTACGCGGGGCTCTGCTTCACCCACACGAAGTCCAAGAGAGCCATCATTTTCAGGGGCTTGAACGAACAGACCTCATTCTCGTTCACCTGCGCCAACACAGCGAGCGGCTTCAGCTGGTCGGTGCAGGTGCCGTACGGCACCTACGAAGTCACCGTCACCCGGGGGGTGGACGCCCAACTCGCTGGCGTCAACCTGTTGTCCGGCCGCTACCGCGTGCGCTCCGCCCTGCAGGTCAACGCGAACCTGGTCAACGTCGTTCTGGCTGAGGCCAGCGTCGCTGTTTCGGGCACCGTCACGGTCAACGGCGTCGCGCCTACGCGGTCGACGAGCTTCTGCAACGCCCCGGGGAATGCCTCCTTCGAACTCGGCACCGTCAGCTTCTTCGATGCGGGCCAAGTCTACTTCGCGTCGTACGTGTTCACCTGTGGCAACACAGGCTCAGGGTTCAACTTCATGCTCGCGTTGCCGCAGGGTACCTACACGGTCCAGGTCAGCGCCCGTGGCGCCGGCCGCGCCGGTGTCAACCTGCTGACTCCCGACACCGTCGTGCGCACCGGCCTGGTGGTCAGCGGGCCCCTCTCCAGCCTCGTGTTGGCAGAGACCGGCTATTCCGTGTCGGGGACGCTCCTTGTCAACGGGGTGGCGCCCACGCGAAGCATCACGGACTGCGCCAGTATGCCGAGCCGGATCCTCGGGAGTGTCGTGTTCTCGAACCCCACGCTCTGGAGCGCGACCTACGAGTTCACGTGCGACAACACGGTCTCGGGGTTTGGCTGGTCGATGATGCTGCCGCCCGCCACCTACGACGTCTCCGTCGACGGCACCTCGCACCTCGAGCGCGTCGGCTTGGTCGTGAGCGCCAACCGGTCGAACCTCGTTCTCGACAAGCGCAGCGTCACCGTTTCGGGGGTCATCACCGTCAACGGCGCCGCGCCGACCCGCCCCAGCCGGTGGTGTAGTCAACGCCTCGGGTCGGACGTCATCGGCAGCCTCGAGATCAGTCGTTCAGGGGCTCCCGCGAGCAGCTCCGGCCTCACAGGCGTGGTCTTCACCTGCGCGAGCACCGCCGCCTCGGGCTTCACCTTCTCCGTCCCGGTGCCAATCGGCACCGTCGACCTCAGGTTCCGTCCAGAAACGATCTACGCGACCAACGTCACGGAGGACCTCGTCAGGGGCTCGCGGACCGGCGTCGTCGTGAGCGGCCCCGTGTCGAACCTTGTCGTCCCGCTGGTAGGGTACCCTGTCTCGGGGTCGGTCACCGTCAACGGGCTCCCGCCGACCCGGATCCAGAGCTTCTGCGGCAGCTCGTCAAACGCGGAGGCAGTGCTCGGTCGCGTCGTTTTCTACGACGAGGCGACTCAAGCCAGGGCCTCCTACGACTTCACCTGTGGCAACACGGCGCTCGGTTTCAATTGGGCCGTGATGCTCAATGCCGGCACCTACGCGGTGCGCATCGAGCGCGGCGCGCAGACCGACGCGGCGGGCGTGAACCTGGGCGTTGACGGCTATCTGGCCATCGCAGCGCTGGCGGTGCCGTGAGCCAAGGCGTCATTTTCTTCGCCGTAATGAGCGACCTGCCGGCTACAAGACGTGGTCGAGGGCATCGCTGGGCCAGGGCCGCTGCAAGCACCGTAGTCCTCGGCGATGACCGAGATGCTGTCGTCCTCACCGCCCTTGCTCGCCCCTCGTGAGCCGGAGCATTCTCCCTTCTCGCCATATGCTCTCACCCGATGCTGTGGGTCGCCTCCTCTCCGCTCAGCCCGGGTCGTTGACCGACGACGAACGCGTCGCGGTCACGCTGCTTCTCCTCGATCAAAGTGTTCACGGCTCTCAGACCTACGAAGACTATTACCGTGCGGGTGGCAGCCCCCACAGCGTCATGGTCGCCCTCGTGGCTGTGGGAGCGACTCGCGCGGCGTCCGCCTTGCGTGACGTGCTCGCGAGCCACTTTCCTGGCAGCCTCGATGCCCACAACGTCGCTCTGGAGCTGGATGAAGGCGACGAGGCGCTCATTCTTCGACTGAGAAATGGTCTCGACACCTACGAAGAGGTTGTCGAAGAGATTGCCTCCTGCCTGAACCGTTTCGTGGCTCAGCGAGGCCTCTGGTAACTCACGACCTCGCACCTGGCCCATTCGACCATCGTTGACGGCAAAGACCAGCGAGCCGCCCTTCCTTCCGCCGAACCGATGTCGGAGCAGCGAGGCACGGTGTGCCGACGTGATAATCCGTGAGCAATGCGCATCGGAGTGATCGGCACGAGGTGGGGCTTGATGCACGTGGCAGCGTTTCGTGCGGCCGGGGCCCACGTGACAGCGATCGCTGGACTCGACGAACAGAAAACCCGAGCCGTCGCTGTGCGTGAGCAGATACAGGTTGCCACGACTGATCTCGAAGTGTTGTTCCGGGCCGTCGACGCGGTGGTGGTGGCGAGCCCTGATCACCTCCATGCCGGACACGTCATTGCGGCGCTTTCTGCGGGAAAACACGTACTGTGTGAGAAACCATTGGCAGGCACGCTGGAACAGTCGACCGAGTTGGTCCGCGCGGCCAGAGCGTCGGGGGGCCTCAAGACAGCCGTCGGGTTTCCGTACCGTCAGTTGCCTCCTCTCCTCGCGCTTCGCCTGTCGATCCACATCCCGCTGAATCCCGAAACGCGCGGCATCGTCACCGCCGCCGACCTGGCGATGATGAAGCCGACCGCGCTGTTCGTGAACACCAGCCGCGCGCCGCTGGTCGCTGCCGGCGCACTCGAGGCTGCGCTGACGGCGGGCCGTCCCGGCTTCGCTGCGGTAGACGTATTCGAGGACGAGCCGGTGTACGGCGCCGCCCATCCGCTGCTGAAGATGGACAACGTGGTCGCCACGCCGCACCTGGGTTATGACGAGCAGTCCACCTATGAGATGTACTTCGCGGCCGCGTTCGACAACCTGGTGGCGTTCGCGAACGGCAAGCCGCAGCACGTGCTGAATCCGGAGTCGCTGG
>JBILEB010000210.1:0-10629 GCA_044352295.1 Myxococcaceae bacterium | reverse complement strand
ACCCTCGCGCGCCTCGACGTCCTCGAGGGGCATCCGCGGTTCTATCAACGTCGGCGGGTTGTTCTCGCCGACGGCACCACTGCTGAAACCTACGTCCTCTCGCCCGAGCAGGCCGCAGGTCGACCCACCATCAGCTCGGGCGATTGGCGTGCGCGCCAGGGAGCGAAGTCATGAAAATCATCATGCGGGACGACCGGGTGTTCCAGGGGACGCCGGTTCAGATTGTTCGGGCGATGAAGGACATCGCCTTCGGCGTCGAGCACCTCAACCTCGCGCAGTACATCGAGTGGGTCGTGGCCAACGCGAAGAAGTTCGAGCTGGTAGAGCTCAAGGTCACGGGCAAGACCGACGACGAACTCTCGGCAGCGTTGGTCGACGAGATGATTCGCGCTGGGCTCACCCGCCAGGATTGACCGCGCGTCTCGCGCTGCCAAGGCATCGGAGGGTCGGCAGGCTCAGCAGCCCAAAGGCTCCTCGAGCGGCGCCGAGACGAGGTCGCCCGCGCGGCGCAGAATGGCCGGTCACTTGGGCACTTGAGCTTGATGAGATTGTCGTTCGACGACGATCGGTCGTGGAGGCTCAACGTATCGCTGCAGGAGGTCATCGGCTTCCGCTACGGAAAGAACCTTGAGCGGGTTCCTGCGCAGCACTTCCTCTGTTGGAATGCCCGACCTCTCCAGAAGAAGCGAATAGGCCTCCGCTTGAGCTTGTGGTGACGGCTTTCTGTCGATGACGAATCCACTGAACGCACGTGCCATCGCCTCCCAAATCGCGATCTCCTGGTCGGTATGCACATCGCGAGAAAAGTCGTCGAGAGTCTCCCCGAGCGGGGTGTGATCCACATCAGCGAAGACCCTCTGGAATCGGGTGATTCGGTCGACCTGCTCAGGCGAAAGTGATCCACGGATCGGGCCGACCCTCAACGAAGCTACTGAGAGGGGCGCCGATCTTTTTCCTCGCTCGAGGAACCCGCGAAGAGAACTCAACGCCCGCGACCAGAACGAAGGCATCCAGAGTTTCTAGCATGAGCGAGCGACGGACCGCGGGAGCGGTCTCGCGAAAAGCAGAGGGGCTCGAGCCCGATTGTCAGGTTCCACGGCGCGATGCCGTCGGCCTTCACCAGGAGCAGACCTTCCATGAACTCGATCGCGCTCAGCTCGAAGTGGTTCGCCGAATCGTTCTCGGTGATCTCGTCGTCGTGCGCGTCATTGCGCCTCGACCAGGTCATCGATTGCAGCGTCAAGGGTTACGAGCGCCAGCCGCTCGCCCTGAGCCTTCGCGTGCCGCCCACTTCCTGAACGCTCTCCACGGAGGAGACCTTCACGAGGCCGGGTGGCGAAAGCTCCCCGGCCTTTTCGCGTCTGAAGCGACCGGCGAGCGCAACCCTCTACGGCAGAAGCCCCATCGGTAAGGGCACGGGCCTCCAAAACCCGCTGCTGAAGGTTCGACTCCTTCCTGCCGTGCACACGCGGGTGTCGCCCATTGGTTGGGCACCGGGACGCCTTCCCGGAGAAGCGGGTTCGATTCCCGCCTCCCGCTCTTCTTCGTCGTTCTCTGAAATCGCGAATAGCAGTGGTGAACGCCGCGGTCGTCGGAGGCTCGACGACGTGGCGCACAAGGACGGGATGCGACCAATGGAGGTCCAGCGGGCCGTAACCCCGCCGCTCTCGAGCACGGTGAGTTCGATTCTCACCCCGTCCACATGGGTCCGTAGCTCGACTGGCAGAGCAAGCGCCTCTTACGCGCGAGGATGAGGGTTCGACTCCCTCCGGTCCCACATGCGGGTGTCGCCAAGCGGGAAGGCATCAGGCTTCCACCCTGACACGCGCGGGTTCGATTCCCGCCACCCGCTCATTGGGGCGTCGCTCAACGGTGGAGCGACCGCCTTTGACAGGAGGAGTTGTATTGGGAAGTGGCGCAACTGGTAGCGCGGCGGCCTCTGAAGCCGACGGCTGAAGGTTCGATTCCTTCCTTCCCAGCATCGCAGCACGGGTCCTTGGCACGTCCGGGATTGCAGCCGCCTGTTAAGCGGCACGAGCTGGGTTCGACTCCCAGAGGGCCCTTGTCCTTGTCGTCGTCGGTCCACTGGCCCTCATGGTGAAGGCGCCGCTCTGCAAAAGCGGTCAGCTCGGTTCGATTCCGAGGTGGACCTCACGCTCGCCGCGTTCGACTTCCGGGAGGTCGCTGGGGTCTCAATCCAGCCAGACGGGTTCGACACCCGTACGCGGTACTGCAGCCCCGTTCGCGCTTCAGGTGAGGCCGTCGACCTTTCAAGTCGAAGAGGCGGGTTCGATTCCCGTACGGGGTACTGGTTCATCAGGGTGTAGCGAAGCGGTATCGCGCTCGCGTCGGAAGCGAGAGATCGCAGGTTCAATCCCTGCCGCCCTGACTCACGACGGGAGCGTCGTCCAATGGCAGGGCCCGCGGCCGATTACCGCGAGACGGGGGTTCGATTCCCTCCGCTCCTACTTGTTGATGTCTGGTCTGTGACGCATCTGGCGAGGCGACTGCCCTGTCACGGCAGCGAGACGGGTTCGATTCCCGTACGGACCGCAGTTGTTGTTCGCCGACCTGGCAGTGGTGGTCCATGCATCCGCCTGAAGAGCGGAACATCCTGGTTCGATCCCAGGGGTCGGCACATGCGCGAGGAGCTCGAGCGGTCGAGCATCGGTCCTACACACCGAGGGACAGGGTTCGACTCCCTGCTTGCGCACTTTGGGGCCGTAGCTCAACTCGGGAGAGCGCCTGGTCTGCACCCAGGAGGTTGTCGGTTCGATGCCGACCGGTTCCACACGCAGCGCCCCCGCAGCTCGATGGTCGAGCACTCCCCCGGTACGGGAGCGGCCCAGGTTCGATTCCTGGCAGGGGCACATGTTTCCGTAGCTCAGTTGGATTGAGAGCGCCTGGTTGCGGTCCAGGAGGTCGGGGGTTCGATTCCCTCCGGGAACACTGTGTTGTCTTTGTTCGAATTCATCGCGGGATAGATCAGGTGGCAGATCGCCGGGCTCATACCCCGGAGGCCGTCGGTTCGAATCCGACTCCCGCAACTCACGCCCTGGTGGTGGAACCACCGGTAGACACACCGGCCTCAGAAGCCGGCGCTCGAGACGAGCATGCGAGTTCGACTCTCGCCCGGGGCACTGCGACGTCCAGGTGGCTGAAACGGTAGACACGCCGCGCTCAAAACGCGGTGCCCTCTAGGGCGTGCGGGTTCGACTCCCGCCCTGGACAACGATGGAGGGTGAACCGGCGAGGCGCCGGCGCCGGCTTGAACCCGGTGGGCACCGCCAGATGTGGGGCTCAAGACCTCCGCCCTCCGCATCACCGCGAGCACGCAGGCGGTCATCTGCGCGCTCATCTGGAAGGTGACCTGGCGATGGGGCCAGACCTCATTCGAAACGAGTGTGCGTCTTTACCGGCGTGGGGTTCGAGTCCTCCGCCTTCCGCATGGAGAGTGAACGCTGGTTGGTCGGCGGCCCGCCTGGAAAGCGGTGCGGTCTCGAAAAGGGGCTGAGGATCGTGCCCTCCGCTCTCCGCTGTATGGAACGTCATCTGGCTCGTGGGTGCCAGCCCGTCTGCTACGCGGTGAACTCCTTCAAGGAGAGGCAGGTTCGACTCCTGCACGTTCCGCTGATCACCACTGCTGTTCGCGCGCGTCCGACGAGGCCCTGGTCGGCGGAGCTCGAGTCGGTCAGTCGCGTCGTAGTTTCTGGGGCTCTCTGCGATCGGTGGCATCCGATGCTCCGGCAGATCGCTCCTGCCGTGGCTCATGCCGCTACGGCGGTGATCGCTATGCGCTCGATTCCCTGCTCTGCAAGGGAGCGAATCGTACTGATGTCGGGGCGAAGCGAGAGAGCGGGTCCGGAGAGAATCGTGAGGCAGTCGGCGAACCGCCCAAGCTGACGCAGACCCTCAGCACGCAAAACGTTTCCTTCAGGTGCATCTGGCAACAACGTGACGAGTACCTCGAGGTTCTCTCTTGCCAAGGGTCTCGACGAGTATGAAGCCCACTCAGCGTCGTTGGCCCGGAACGGGTCGTTGCCGTCACGCCACGCAAGCGATCGCACCGCGACCTCGTCTTCCGGCGACGGGAGTCGTCCGGCGAGCTCCAGCAGCTCTGGCTCAGTTGCCGTGTGGCCGTACGGTGCAGCTCGCCATTCGGGAGGCGTCGCTCGTTCGAGAATGCCATCGTCGAGGGGTTCATAGGACACGACCGCGCCTGCTTGGCCCGCCTCCTCCGAGAAGCGGTGCGCGTCCAGGTACCGGCACGCTTCGTTGAGCACGCAGGGCGTGTGGTCGACCGCGCGCTTCGCTTCGGCGATACCAAGTCCGAACATTCGGCGGCTCAAACGCATCACCTCGAGCCGGGCGGAGGCAGGCACAGCGACAAGCGTGAGGCGAACGTCCGGCCGAACAACGGACCAATCGGGCTGAAGCGTTCCGACGATGGCCGTCGGGCTTCGCACGAACACTTCGCCGCAAGCAGGGCACCTTGTCGCGCATCGCTCCTCACGCAACATTGGTCCGACGACGCGGCCGTCGGACCAGAGCACGGCCCCCAACGTGTTCCCGGATGCAAGCGTGCCAACACGATGGAGCGCTGCGCATCGTGGACAGCGGAGGACTTGGTCGTTCCCGGGGAGCATCGCGTTCCTTGTCTCTTACGTGATTCAAGCGCCGCCCTGAGGCTCGGCGCCGGAGTTCGGCGGTTTTCGCGGCACCTCGAGGGAGAAGTCGGGCCTAAAGCCCTCGACCAACTCGCCGACGTACCCGCGCGGGTTGCTGACCACTCGGGTCCCGTTGATGCGCTCGTCGAACGCGAGGTGCGTGTGCCCGAAGACCCACGCGTCAACCTTCGGGCCCATCAAAAGCTCGAGGTCGCTGGCGTAGGCGCCGAGGAACGGAGTGGAGGCGTCCTCTGGTTTGCAGCCGCGGAGCGTCGGCGCGTGATGCGTCACGACCACCGTCGGCCCCTCGTGCGGTTGCTCGAGTTGACCAGCGAGCCAGGCGCGTGCGCGTGCGTGCCACTTGAGAGTGTCGCTCGGCCTCAACCGACCGAACGCCGGCGACACGCGGATTCTCTTGTAGTCGGACATGCCGGCGCGGGCGTGCTCCATCGCAAGCGCTGGGTGGACGGTGCCGTTGCCGCGCCAGTCGGTCCACAAGCTCGCGCCGAGGAAGCGGGTGCCGCCGATGATGACGGAGTCGCAGTCGAGGACGTGAACGTTGCTGCCGACCGCGGCCTCCTTGAGCTTCTCGGTGAGTCGGGGAATCGCGCCGCCGTAGTACTCGTGGTTGCCCGCGACGTAGACGACGGGGCAGGGGAAGCGCTTCGCGAAGGCGACGCCGCGGCCCTTCACGTCGATATCGCCGGCGAGGATGACCACGTCCACGTCGTCGCTCGCGGGCGGGTCGAAGGGACCGAACTCGAGGTGCAGGTCTGAGTAGACGCGGATCCGCATGACGTCCTCGAGTGACGACCTCACCGTTGCGCCGCTGACGTTCAGCGGCCGAGGGCCTCTTCGTTCTCTCGCGGACCTCTTCGCCAACTGGTTCGCAGTCGGCGCCCTTCGACCCTGAACGAAGCGACCTGCGAACCACTCGTAGTTCCGATGGGTTCCAGCGACCCAACGTTTAGCGTTTAGCAGAAGCTGTTAAGCGCCGATCTCCGGACTCTCTACGCGGGACAGAGAACAGAGAGCCGGGCCGTCCAGAACGCGCCGGTCGAGCTCACCGAGATTCGCTGGTGGCGACCCGCAGAGAGCGCTTCCCTCGGGGAACAACGGGGCAGGGGAGTAAAACAAAGGGGCCGGCGCTGTTCGCAACCGGCCCCCAGTAGCTCAAAATCCGTCCGCCCAGTTCGAGCTGTTAACTCGCCGGTCGGGTCCCTCCATCTGTACTTTCGAGACAAAGCGCTCGCAGGTTTGGCCCGGGGACATCGATATCGATGGCCGCATCGGTGCCGAGTCCGGCTCAGCGCCCCAAGGAGCGAAGGAGCTCGTTCACGGCCCCCGCCTTGTCTGCTCGGAATGCCGCATCAACGGAGCGGCCCAGGAACTCGGCTGCGCGCATGGGTCCAGGACGGTCCGCTGTGGAGAAGTCCTCCTTGAGGATGACGACAGCGTCGTTGGCTGGCTCGTTGTCGAGCAGCGGACGGAGCACGTTCGCGACGTCGGAAACGTAGGTCGCGCCGAAATTCTCGAGGACGTAGAGCAGGTCGTATGCGTCCTTGGGCTCGCCTCTCCCGCGGAACGCGAGCGCCTTCAGCACGAGGAAGGCCCCGGGGCCGCAGACCCAGAGGTCTCGCGTGGCCTCCTCGCCGCGAAGGGTCTTGCCGGTGAGCGTGATGCGCTGTCTGTCGCGGAACGCCAGCGGCAGGCCGGCTGCGAGCACGGCCGACAGACTGGTCTCGATGACGCGCACTTTGGCGTTGCTGGCTGGGGCGCCACCAGATGGCGCCATGAGGAAGTCGACGGTGACGCGCTCGTCACGGTGCTTCCAGCGGTGGTTCGCAGGCTTCCCGGCTTCGTTCTGGTCGGGCTCGAAGTTCGCGCTGCGCAGATGGGCGACGAGTTCGACGTATCGGGCTTCCTCGAGTAGGGCGAGGCTGAGCCCAAGGTCGAGGTCCTGGGTGCCAACGTGCGGCTCGCGCTTCTCGTCTGGCGGGATGAGGAGGGTCGGAACGAGTCCTCCGACCACGACGAGGTCCTCGAGGAAACTCCCGAGGTAGGTTGCGAGCGTGAGACATGCGCTGCGCACGAGCGCCACGTCCCTGGGCGTGTAGTGCACGGCGGTCGGCGGCTTACGAGGCGCCATTGCCGACTCCGAGGAGGACAGGGTTTTGCTTCAGGTGGTCGGCGGCCTCGGTGGCGCGCTCCGGCTGGTCTTTGAGGTCGACGTACACCTGGACCGGATGAGCGCAGGGGACGCCCTCGACCACGCGAGCGCCGTCGAACACGCCGTCATCAGCGGGAAGCACCAGCCAGACGTTCGCACCGTTGGGCTCCTCTCTGAAGTGGAGTTGCTCGAGCTGGGCGGGGCTGGGCCACTCGCGGAGGTAGAGCGACACGAGCCGGAACATCGCGAAGCGGTCGTAGAGCCAGGCGGCCCCGAGGCCCGTCGCTGCGTGTTCGAGGTGCGCGTCCGCCAGACGGCGTGATGCGAGGGTGAGCAGCTCCTCTCCTGAGCGCGCGGCGACGTGCCCGCGGAGGACGCGGTGCTTCGAGAAGTCAGCGGCATCCCGCCAGGCATCGAGGAGGCCGAGAGGTTCGGCGACACGAAGTCGCTTGCCCTCCTTTCGGAGGAATTCCTCGGCGACGAGGCGAGAGACGATGCGGCTGACGTGCCCCTCGTTCAACCCAGATTCCTTCGCGCACTCGCGGACCGTCCATTCGCGTCCAGGGTGCTGGAGGAGAAGGCGGGTGAGCCGCGAACTCCTCCGCTCGAAGACCGATGCGGGGCGCCCAGGTCGCGCGAAGCGGTTGGGCTGCCCCTCGATGCGAATCTGGAGTCCTGGCGCCCGGATGCTCGCGTTCCCGGCGAGGTCGACCCAGTTGATGCCGTGTGCCTGAGAGAGGTCGCGTCCCGAGCGGCTCATGGAGGGAACGACCATCACGGGAATCTCCTGTCTCCGTGCTGCCGAGCTGACCCGCTGCCAGTGAGTGAGAAGGGCCGGCGTCGAGCCCCCGAGGACGTCGAGGATGAACGACTTCCCCCCGACCTTCGCGCTCAAGTCGTACGCTTCGTGGGTCGCCCGGGCGACGCGCGCCTCCTTCGAGTCGAGGTCGAAGAGCGCAGCGAGAACCTGCGGGAGCCGGCTCCGCGCGAGTGCTTCGAGGTCGTTCCGGGGAGCCATACTTGCTTAAATAGGCATGCTTGCGCGATGACGCAAGAGCATGAGTTCGGGCATCGAGTCCGACTTGTCTCAATGGCGCACTTGCTCGCGCGCACAAGATGGACTGTTCAGGCAAAGCGACGAGGCTGCGTTCCGGCCTCAGAGCCCCAAAGATAAACCAGAGGCTCATGTTCGAGATAGTTCTCATGCGGCGTTGCGAGAAAATAAACCCAAAGTTAAGTTTCGGGCGTGAGCGGGCCAAGCTGGGATGCACTCTTCGAGGTGGCGAGCGCCCAGGCGGGGTTCTTCTCGACGCGCCAGGCGGCGGAGGCCGGCTACTCGCCGCAGCTCCTGCAGAAGCACCTCAAGGCCGGTCGGGTCGCGCACGAGCGCCGGGGTGTCTACCGCCTCGTTCACTTCCCACACGTCGAACACGAGGAGCTCGCCTCCGTCTGGCTCTGGTCGGACCGCGCTGGCGTCTTCTCGCACCAGACGGCCCTCGCGCTTCACGGCCTGTCCGATGTGCTTCCGGCGCGCGCCCACCTCACGCTCCCTGCTGCCTGGAAGCGCCGGCGACTGACGGTGCCCGACGATGTGCTCCTTCACTACGCCGACCTGACTGACGACGCCCGCTCGTGGTTCGGCCCCGTCCCCGTCACCACGCCTGCGCGCGCGCTCAATGAGTGCGCAGACGCCGGACTCGCACCAGACCTCCTGCGTCAGGCTGCAGAGCAGGCGCTCGTACGGGGCCTTGTCACGCGCGCCGAGCTCCCGGAGGTCGCCCGGGCGCTGGAGCCCTTCGGAGGAATTCCACGTGTCCCATCGGACGTACTCGTCACCCGAGGCGTTTCGCAAAGCCCTCGAGGACCGGCTTCGCAAGCTGGCTCCGGGCCCACGCCTCAGTCGCCAGCGCCAGCTCCTCGTCTTTGACCGCTTCCTGGCCCGCGTCGACCGGGTCCTCGGAGAAGCGGCCACGCTGAAGGGCGGCCTCGTGCTCGAGCTCCGACTCGACCGCGCACGAACGACGAAGGACGTCGACCTGCGAATGATGGGGGCGCCAGACAATCTCCTGGCTCGACTCCAGGAAGCCGGGCGCAGCCAGCTGGGCGACTTCATGTCCTTCGAAGTCGCGCCCGATGCAGAGCACCCTGAGATTCAGAATGAGGGCACGCCCTATGACGGGTACCGCTTTCGCGCCGAGTGCACCATCGGCGGCAAGCTCTTCGGTCAGCGCTTCGGCGTCGATGTCGCCTTCGGAGACCCGATGGTTGGCGCCACCGAGCTCGTCACCGGAGAAGACCTCCTCGACTTCATCGGCGTTTCGCCGCCAACGGTTCGCCTCTACCCGGTCGAGACGCACCTTGCCGAAAAGCTCCACGCGTACACGATGCCGCGGCAGCGCCCGAACACGCGGGTGAAGGACCTGCCGGACCTCGCGCTGCTCGCCACGACGAAGCCCATCGAGGCCCGCGTGCTCCGCGAGGCCATCGCCACCACGTTCGCGCACCGGAACACGCACGCGATTCCCACGGCGCTGCAAGCCCCTCCAGACGCGTGGAGCCCGGTGTACGAGGCGCTCGCCCGCGAAGATGAGCTCGCCTGGAAGACCATCGGCGACGTGGTGTCCGCGGCACGAGCCTTTCTGAACCCGGTACTCGGCGCTGACGCCGATGTGGTCTGGGACCCGGTCTCCTGGGCGTGGAGGGCGCGCGAGTAATGTCCACGCACGCCGAGCGGTGAAGAGCTTCGCGAAGGCCACTCAATCGACTGACAGCGAAGCAGGGGAGGCCTTCAACGCGGCTCCATGGTCCGTTATGCTTCCGTTCGAACATTCGTATAACGGAGTCCAGTCATGATTAAGAAGCTCTCTGCCGTGGGAAACAGTCTTGGGCTCATCATCGAGCGCCCCATCCTCGAGCTGCTCGACATCACGAAGGACACGTCGCTCGAGGTGAAGACCGACGGTGAGTCGCTCATCATCCGCCCGGTTCGGCTCAGCAAGAAGGAGCGCGTTCGCGAGTCGGGCAAGCGAATGATGGCGACCCACGCCGAGACGCTGAGGAAGCTCGCGAAGTGAACGTCGACGACATCGTCTTCCTCGACGTCGATGAGGTCATCGAGCTGCACGCGAGCCAGCTCGAACTCTTCGGCGGTGGGGCGGGTCTGCGAGACCAGGGACTCCTGGAGTCGGCGGTCGCGCAGCCGCAGGCCAGCTTCGGAGGCCACCTCGCCCACGATGGTTTGTTCGCAATGGCCGCCGCCTACCTTTTCCACCTCGTCAGCAACCACCCCTTTGTCGACGGCAACAAGCGCATCGGGCTCATCGCAGCGCTCGTCTTTCTCGACCTGAACGGCGTGTCCATCGCCCACCCGACTGAAGCGCTCTACGAGTTGACGATGGGCGTGGCTGAAGGGCGCATCAACAAGGCGGCCGTCGCGGCGGAGCTCGAACGAGTCGCAAAGTCCAGGGGCACCTGAGCGCGACCGACTCGAGAACGACTGGATGACGTTGGCCACCAGAGGTGTGGTCCCCAGCAGCCGCGAAGTTCCGGCTTTGGAGACGACATGCCTCAGATACCCTTCGCGTCCGCCTGGCCTCCCGAACTCCCACGCCCCGCGTCGTTCGCTGCGCCATCTACACGCGGCAGTCCGTGGCGCGCCCGGGCGTCGACGCCGCGGTCACCCTTTGACGCTCTCCAGAATCGACCCGGGTCTGCTCTCCAGAACCGACCCACCCACGTCGGTGATCGTGATCGACGTCAGGTCTGATCGCGGTGTCACTCTTGCGCGTGCAT